>JBKCTV010000033.1:0-4416 GCA_046318595.1 Burkholderiaceae bacterium
AGCATTGACCGATCAAGGCCAGCCCAGAGTATGAGGTCAGTTGCAGCTTGCTCGATTGCTTCAGTTCAAAACGCGGCATGGCGAAATGGGTGATGAGTAGAAAGCCAGATTATTATATTAAAATCAATGGCTTGGATCAAATGAGTGACCCGGGTCCACGGATTCAGGTGGAACTATTTGGCTGCTTTGTAGCACTGATGTAGGAGAACACTGTTTAAGGGAAAAGCTATGTTTCGGGCTTTGGTTCAACATCTGACGTGCAGCCGCAATCTACCGGATACCTCTGACAACGACATGGTATCAGCCCATCCGGTCCAACGCGAACCAGGCATGAGCCCAGAAGACTTCGGGGCAGCACTGAACCGGTGGTGCGAAGAGGCGCCCGAGGACGCAAAAGCACAATATAACAAAGCGGCCGATAGAATGTATGTCTGCTTCCATGCGGGGCGGCTCAGTCCAAATAGCCGAGATGCAACAAAATTGTCTTTCGATGGATTGAATCAAATCAAAACGCTTCCTTCCGAAATTGTCGAGCTAAAAACCCTGCAAGAGTTAGATTTGTCAGGGTGCCGTATGCTTGAGAATCTGCCGGAAAGCACAGCCAGGTTACCACACACATGCACCATTCAGATGGGCGAGCTTAATTTTCCTGAAAAACCCTCCCTTGATCAACCAATGAAATTAAGGCGCAAATCTGATGGCTTAACAGATGCCGTTTTACAAGAAAGCTCTTGCAGTCGAGATGCAGAGTCAGAAAACGATTACCGGCTGGTGCCAAGCAGGCTTCAAGAAAAAATTGACTTGATCGACTTGAATGATGAAGTTTTTTCCTCTAATAATGACTTTTTTGAATATGCCAAAGAAGTCGTAACTGGTATCTTAAAAGGGTGGCAGGCTGGGTTCAAAACAGCAAAACTTGAGAGATTACACCTGCCGCTCATCGCAGAGATGGAAAATAAAAGAAATCCCGGTCTTAATTTGCATGTTTTCGATGATGCTCAAAAATTTTACGAAATGGTTGCAGAAAAGCAATCCAGGGGTAAACTGTACAGTTTCAGGGCTCTATACTCGCCATCTTCAGGTATGTCAAATCATTATGCTGCGTTAGATATAAAAATTGATCCGCGCAAACCTATTTCAATTATATTTTACGAGTCGACATTAGTGCATCTTGTTGACATTTTCGCCGACTTTATAAAAGAAAACATAGAAAACTCGCGTGTTCATATTGTAAATAATACCATTCAGCATTCAGAGTGGGATTGCACGACATTCTCTTTAAATAATGCATTGAAGTCTTATAAAACTTATGAAGTGTTTGCAAATAAAATTCATCAAAAAATGCACTACAGTCCAACAGTAGATCGATTGCCGGCAGTTTTCCTTAAGCATGCCCACTCGCGTAGCTCAATAAAGGCTCATGCGCTTACGATAGTGAATAAAGAAAGAATGGGTTCCGATGTCGAAACGCTTGAGCAGCGGGTTGAGGCTTTTCGAGCCAACCGTCGAGGAGATTGTTACAGCACTTCAATTGAAGGCTTCAGATTGCAAGAAATCAAAAGGCTAGCGGATTATTTGAAAGATAAGGCTACACTTTTGATTGCTAATAAGTCGTCCCTGCAAAACTCCTGAAACCCTTACAGCCGCTGGCCAAGCGTCAATTTTCCGTCCCCTAAAACTCTCAGGAATCGCTGGCATAATGTAACCGGTAACTGAGCGGCATTCTTTCGGGCGTCAATGCGGGCGTCCACAATTCTCCCCAGTCAATGACGAGGGAGCAGGACGGATGTCGAAGATCAAGAGTAGGGCAAGCAAGCGGCAGCGGCGTAGCAGTGATCAGTGGCAGGCGTTGCTTGCGCGTTACGAGTCGGCCGCTTTAAGCGTGGCGGCCTTTTGCGCGTGCGAATCGATCAGCGAGGCGAGTTTCTACCGCTGGCGAGGCCTGCTCGCGTCATCGGGTGCTGGGCATGAACTCGCGCCGGCGGCGGCGGGCTTTGTCGATCTGGGAGCGATGGTGTCAATCAGCATGCAAAACTTTCCAGTTTTGGGGTGGAAACAGCGTCCAATAGTTTCCACCCCAGTGTGTAACTATCCGGTATTTTTGCCGGGGGTTGTCTGGAGTGTTTTACATGGACATTATTTACGAAATACGTCGACGCCACGCAGTGCAGAAGCAATCGATTTCTGCCATCGCACGTGAAATGGGTTTATCGCGGCCCACGGTACGCAAGCACCTGAACACGGTGGAGGAGCCCAAATACGTACGCAATCAGCCAGCTTCTCCGAAGCTTGGAGAATTTCAATCCCGGCTTGAGCGATGGCTGGAACAAGAGGCTGAACTTGCAAGGCCACGCCGTCGCACAGCACAGCGGTTGTTTGAGGGCCTGCAAGAAATTGGATACAACGGCGCTTACGACAGCGTTCAGCGTTTTGTCAAAGGCTGGAAGTCAAATCACCATGGCCCCAAACTGACCCAAGCGTTTGTACCCCTGTTGTTTGTGGCAGGCGATGCCTGCCAGTTTGACTGGAGCCATGAACAGGTTGAATTGGGCGGTGTATTGCAAACCGTGAAGGTGGCCCATTTTCGTTTGGCCTACAGTCGACAAATGTTTGTGATTGCTTATCCGCGTGAAACCCAGGAAATGGTGTTTGATGCCCACAATCGGGCCTTCGCTTTCTTCGGTGGTGTCCCCGCACGCATGATTTACGACAATCTGAAGTGCGTTGTGGATGCAGTGTTTACCGGCAAGGATCGCAAATTCAACCGGCGCTTTCTGTGTCTGGCCAATCACTACCTGTTTGAACCCGTGGCCTGCACCCCAGCCTCGGGCTGGGAGAAAGGACAAGTCGAGAATCAGGTGGGCAACATTCGTGAATGGCTGTTCACACCGCTTGCACGGTTTGGCTCGTTTGCTGAACTGAACGACTGGCTTGCTGTACGTTGCACACAGTTGGCCCAGCGCAATCACCCCACACAAACCGGGCGCACCATTGCCGCTGGCTTTGCTGAAGAACGGGAATTGCTGCGCCCCATTACAGCCTGCTTTGATGGCTATGTTGAGGACATGATGCGCGTGTCCTCGACCTGCCTGGTGCGGGTTGATCGCAACCGCTACAGCGTGCCCGCCAGTGCCGCAGGCACTGCGGTCTCGGTGCGTAAAACAGCTGATCAGATTCGGGTAGTCGCCCATGGTGAGGTGATCGCAGCACACCCTCGACTGTTTGGTCGAGACCAATTGGTGTGCGATCCCTGGCACTACCTGCCCGTGCTAGAGAAAAAGCCCGGCGCGTTGCGCAACGGCGCCCCCTTTGTGACATGGGAGTTGCCCAAGCCAGTGCAAATTGTACGCGACAGGATTCTCAAACAACCCAAAGGCGACCGCGCCTTTGTTGAACTGTTGATGCTTGCGGGCAAGGCGGGCATGGATGCTTTGACAGTTGCTTGCGAACTGGCGCTGGAAACCGGGGTGGTCAGTGGCTCGGTTGTGATGAATGAATTGCGCAGGCTTATTGCCCCCCACTTGCCTGTGCCTGCCATTGATGTACCCAGCCGTATTGCACTGAGGATGGAGCCGCTGGCCAATTGCCAACGCTATGACTTCTTGCTGGGGTCTGCCAATGTCCATTGATCACCTTGCAAATCTGAAAGCCCTGCAATTGCATGGCATGGCCACTGCATGGGCTGAGTTACAAGCCGAACAGCCAAGGCAGGTACATCGCCCGGAAGTCTGGATGCAGCAGTTGATCAATGCTGAGCAAACGGATCGCCAGCTCAGGAGTTTGCGCTATCAACTTAAATCCGCCAAATTTCCGATTCATCGGGATTTATCTGGAATTGACTGGGCCGAAACTTCGCTGTTGCAAACAGTGATTGAACAGTTGGCAACGGGTGCATTCATGGACACAGCCCACAACCTGATTCTGGTGGGTGGAACGGGAACCGGTAAAACACACCTGGCCACGGCAATCGGGGTGGCGGCGATTCATCAATCCAAACGTGTGCGTTTCTTCAACACGGTGGACTTGGTCAACATGTTGGAGAGGGAAAAAGCGCTGGGCAAGGTGGGTAATCTGGCCAAACAGCTTTGCCTGGTCGATGCGGTTATTTTAGATGAGCTGGGCTATTTGCCGTTTCCTGCATCCAGCGGCGCACTGCTGTTTCACCTGATCAGCCAGCTTTATGAGAAGACCTCGCTGATAATCACCACCAACCTGTCCTTTGGCGAATGGGTTCAGGTGTTTGGTGATGCAAAAATGACCACTGCTTTGCTGGACCGAATCACGCATCACTGCGAAATTCTGGAAACCGGCAATGATTCATACCGATTCAAGCAACGCAAAGGCCGCGCTTCGAACAATGCCAAAGTGGAAAATATTGGACGCTGATTGGTGGAAAGTTTTGGATGCTGATTGACA
>JBKCTV010000034.1:0-11327 GCA_046318595.1 Burkholderiaceae bacterium
AGCATTGACCGATCAAGGCCAGCCCAGAGTATGAGGTCAGTTGCAGCTTGCTCGATTGCTTCAGTTCAAAACGCGGCATGGCGAAATGGGTGATGAGTAGAAAGCCAGATTATTATATTAAAATCAATGGCTTGGATCAAACGAGTGACCCGGGTCCACGGATTCAGGATACAATTATCGAGAAAACTTTCTAATAGCTTTTCTATACCTTCCTGGTTATCTTTGACCGGCACCACAATTGCTAAATGAGCCTGAAAATTTTCCAGAGAAGGTGCCGAAAAATGCTCCTCGCGCTCGGGTCTATACAAAAACGTCTTATTTTCTTCGTCAGTCATGAGATGGGTCATAGCAGGCCTCGTTTTTAAAATTTATTAAACTAAAAAACTTATAGCGAAATTTAAAAATTTTCCGCCAAATAAATAAACTTGCCGTGCACAAAGGAAATGGTGATAAGCAACTCGCGTTGTAGGATTTCCTTTTTAGCGAACTGATTTTTATGCACAGCACAGCAAACCGCTTCACGGCAACAGCACGGCTTCTTGTTATGAGTGAGGGAATTGTTTCGATTAGTTCATTTTTGCAACCGTGATCGGTTCACCCGCCGCCGCCGGCTCTCCTTCGGGTCGAACCGCAACTCGTCGAGAATTTCGATGCGGTCGCCCGGCCGAAGTACTTGTTCCGCATGGGCAACATTACCAAAAACCGCGACGGACTTGGACTGCAGCAGGGACTGCGCTTCATTTTCTGTCAATCCAATGAGGCGCAAGGCCTCCACGACCGAGCAAACCTCTGGAAGATCGAAGCTCTGCGGCAAACGCATCAGCATGCCACCGTCCTGCGGATCTAAGCGAATGACAGTGATGCGCATGTTCAAGGGGCGCCGGGTGCGGCGCTCAAAGCAAGCCCGGCGGCGTGGCAAACAAGGCCTCGGCGCGCTTGACGAAGCCATCGACGAAGGTGTTGGCGATGTAGTTGAATACCGGCCCGATCACCGCCGTCAGCATGCCACTGGAAAACTCGTACTCCAACGTGAAATCGATCTTAGAAGCATCGGCGCGTAAAGCCGTGAAACGCCACTGCCCTTGAAACTTGCGAAACGGTCCTTCGCGAAACTGCATGTCGATACGAAGCGGCCGTTCGAAAACGTTATGGGTGGCGAAGGTTTGGCGTATGCCTTTGAATGCAATATCGATGGCGGCATCCATCGAAGCGGTCGTTTGCGCGGTAATTCGCGCGCCACCGCACCAAGGCAGGAAAGCCGGATAAGCTGGCACGTCCTGCACGAGATCGAACATTTGTTCGGCACTGAAGGGGACTAGAACGGTTTTTTTGACCACAGCCATGCAAAATCCGTATTCGACGTTAAAATAAGCAGAACCATCATTTTAAAGGGGTTGCGCGGCCGTTGCTTAGGCGAATGCTTATACGGGGCTCGAACCAAGTCGTATGAGTATCGTGCAAAACAAAAAAGTCGGTTTCGACTACTTCATCGAAGAACGCTTCGAGGCCGGGCTGGTTCTGGAAGGCTGGGAAGTCAAGGCCATCCGCGCCGGGCGCGCGCAGCTCAATGAAGCTTATGTGGTCGTCAAGCAAGGCGAACTGTTTCTGTTGAACTCGCACATCAGCCCACTAAACACCGCGTCCACGCATATCCGGCCCGAAAGCACACGCACCCGCAAGCTGCTGATGCACGCCGGGCAGATCAGTAAACTCATCGGCAAAGTCGAGCAGCGTGGCTATACGCTCGTGCCGCTCGACCTGCACTACAGCAAGGGCCGGGTCAAATGCACCATCGGCTTGGCCAAAGGCAAAAAGCAGCACGATAAGCGTGCTTCTTTGAAAGACAAAGACTGGACGCGGGAAAAGCAACGAATCATGAAAACGAACCGTTTATAAGCGCCCTGAGCTCGAAACGGTTTAGATTCCTGTGTCAGGGTAGCTTTCTTATAGTCGCCAATGCGGTGGCCAAAATCCCCGCGACATCCGTCACATTGGTCGGCACGATCATGGTGTTGCTTTCTTTGGCGAGCTTGCCAAACGCATCCACATAGCGCTCGGCCACCTTCAGATTGACTGCTTCCAGCCCGCCGGGCTGACCGATAGCATCAGCCACTTTACGAATGGCGTCGGAGGTAGCATCGGCCAAAGCGCGAATGGCGGTGGCTTCCCCCTCGGCCTGGTTAACGGCGGCGATGCGCTCGCCTTCGGAACGGGCGATGGACGATTCACGCTGACCACTGGCGATGTTGATCTGTTCCTGCTTGCGGCCTTCGGACGCGGCGATCAACGCGCGTTTTTCGCGTTCGGCGGTGATCTGCGCCTGCATCGCATGGAGAATTTCCTTCGGTGGCGTCAGGTCCTTGATTTCGTAGCGGAGCACTTTGACGCCCCAGTTCAAGGCAGCTTCGTCGAGCGCATTGACAACGCTGGCATTGATGTAGTCGCGCTCCTCGAAAGTTTTATCGAGCTCGAGTCGACCAATGACTGAGCGCAGCGTCGTTTGCGCGAGCTGGGTCACGGCCATGATGTAGTTGTTCGAACCGTAGCTGGCGCGCATCGGATCGGTGATCTGAAAATATAGAATGCCGTCGACCTGCAACTGCGTGTTGTCGCGGGTGATGCAAACCTGACTCGGCACGTCGAGCGCAAACTCTTTGAGGTTGTGTTTGTAAGCAACGCGGTCGATGAAAGGAACGATGAAACTCAAGCCCGCTTCGAGCGTACGGTCGAACTTGCCGAGCCGCTCGACCACCCACGCGTGCTGCTGCGGGACGATACGGACGGAATTGGCGATGAACAACACGGCAGCCACAACGAAAATGATAGCGAATTCCATTAGGTTTCTTTCTTGGTGAGTTTGAGGCGTGCGCCATCGACCTGCGCGATGATGTGGCAGCCGGTTTGCGGCACGGCGTCGATACTAACGGCCCTCCAGGGCGCGCCGCGGTACTTGACGTCCGCCGTACCATCGCCGCGCCAAACATCGACATCGACGGTTTGGCCGATGTCGAAACTGATTTGCGCCGCAGGCTTTCGACCGTGTCCGACAAAAAATTTCCATGCCAGACAGGCAGCGAGCCCGACGGTTCCCGCCACGAGCGTTTGTACGACGAGGTCATCGGTCAACATCGCGACCAAAGCCCCGGCAGCTGCGCCGACAGCCAGCATCAGCAAGTAAAAGGTGCCACTCGCCAGCTCGACTGCGACCAAAATGCCGGCCAGTAGCCACCAAAACAGCGTCAGACTCATGCGTGGGGCTCGGCTAGCTTCTGCCAGGTTTCGATGACGGTGTCGGGATTCAGGGAAATCGAGGTGATGCCTTCTGCCATCAGCCATTGCGCAAAGTCGGCGTGGTCCGACGGCCCTTGCCCGCAAATGCCAATGTATTTACCGGCCGCCTTGCAAGCCTGAATGGCGCGTAGCAGCAAGGCCTTGACGGCCGGATCGCGTTCGTCGAACTCAGCGGCCAGCAGTTCGAGCCCGGAATCACGATCCAGGCCAAGCGTGAGCTGCGTCAAATCGTTCGAACCGACCGAGAAACCGTCGAAATATTCCAAAAACTGCTCGGCCAGGACCGCGTTGGACGGCACTTCGCACATCATGATGAGGCGCAGGCCATCGACGCCGCGTCGCAAACCGTTCGCCGCCAGTAAATCGACCACGCGCGCAGCCTGCTTCAAGGTGCGCACGAACGGCACCATGATCTCGACGTTGTGGAGACCCATTTTTTCGCGCACCATCTTGAGCGCTTCGCATTCCATTTCGAAACATTCGGCGAAACCCTGCGACAGGTAACGGGCCGCACCCCGGAAGCCGAGCATCGGATTTTCCTCTTCGGGCTCGTAGCGGTTACCGCCGATCAGCTTGCGGTACTCGTTGCTCTTGAAATCCGACAAGCGCACGATGACCGTTTTTGGGTAAAACGCCGCAGCGATGGTGGCGATGCCCTCGGCCAGCTTTTCGACGAAAAACGCTCGTGGGCTGGTATGGCCGCGCGCGACCGACTCGACAGCTTTCTTTAGCTCAGTGTCGACATTCGGATAATCGAGAATCGCTTTCGGGTGGATACCGATCACGTTATTGATGATGAACTCCAGGCGGGCCAGGCCCACACCGGCGTTCGGCAACTGGCAGAACTCGAAAGCGAGCTGCGGATTGCCGACGTTCATCATGATCTTGACCGGAATATCCGGCAAGGCTCCGCGCCGCACTTCGCTGATTTCGGTTTCGAGCAAGCCTTCGTAGACATTGCCGGTATCGCCTTCGGCGCACGACACGGTGACGAGCATGCCATCCTTCAGGCGCGCGGTGGCATCGCCACAGCCAACCACGGCGGGAATGCCAAGCTCGCGCGCGATAATCGCCGCATGACAGGTGCGCCCGCCCCGGTTGGTGACTATGGCAGCAGCACGTTTCATGACCGGCTCCCAATTCGGGTCGGTCATGTCGGTCACCAGAATATCGCCCGGTTCGACCTGATCCATCTGCGACGCATCGGCGATCACCCGCACCGAGCCCGCACCGATTTTTTGCCCGATCGCGCGGCCGCTGCTCAAAACCGCGGAGTTGCCTTTCAAGGTGTAGCGCTGCTGCACTTCGCCTGTGCGCTGCGACTTCACGGTTTCGGGGCGCGCCTGCAGAATGTAGATTTTTCCGTCGCGGCCGTCTTTGCCCCACTCGATATCCATCGGTCGGCCGTAATGCGTTTCGATGATCTGCGCATACCTGGCCAACTGGATGATGTCGGCATCGGCCAGCGAGTAGCGGTTGCGCTGCTCCAGCGGCACGTCGACCGTCTTGACGGCCCGGCCGCCAGTGCGCGCTAGGTCGAACTCCATTTTGACCAGTTTGGACCCGATCTGCCGGCGAATGATGGGGTAATGGCCGGCAGCCAGCGCCGGCTTAAATACATAAAACTCGTCGGGGTTGACGGCGCCCTGCACCACCATTTCACCAAGCCCATAGGAACTCGTGATGAACACGACCTGATCGAAACCGGACTCGGTGTCGAGCGTGAACATCACACCCGAGGCGCCCAAGTCAGACCGCACCATGCGCTGCACGCCAGCCGACAGCGCCACATCGCCGTGCGCGAAGCCCTTATGGACGCGGTAGGCGATCGCCCGGTCGTTGTACAGCGACGCAAACACATGCCGTATTTTATCCAGCACATCGTCGATGCCGCGCACGTTCAGGTAACTTTCCTGTTGACCGGCGAACGACGCGTCCGGCAGATCTTCGGCTGTCGCCGACGAGCGCACGGCGAATGAGGCTTGATCGTCGTCGCTGGCAGTGAGCTTCGAAAAATGCGCGCGAATCTCCGTTTCCAGTCGCGCCGGCAGTGGCGCCTCGACCACCCAGCGGCGAATCTGGGCCCCGGCTTCGGTCAGCGCTTTGACATCATCCACGTTCAACGCCGCGAGTTTGCCGGCGATGCGCTGTTGCAAGTCGTTTTCCTGTAAGAATGCGCGAAAAGCGGCCGAGGTCGTGGCGAAACCGCCGGGCACGTGCACGCCCGCCGCACTGAGCTGACTGATCATCTCGCCCAGAGATGCATTCTTGCCGCCAACCTGCTCCACGTTGCTCATGCGCAGGCTCTCCAAAGGAAGAACATAAGCTTCGGCGCTGGTATCGGAAACCGCTATTTGTGTATCTTGAATCTGCATGCTCGAACCTACTGGAAGTGATTTATCCGCAAAACGCTGGGCGCCGCACTGTGGATAAACAGCTCTACAGTCTCTCTGATTGTACCTTGGGAAAGACAGTGCACGTATCGAAAACTTGTCAGGCGCAAGCCAGTTCATCTTCTACGAGCACCGGGACAATCAATCTTTTGTTAAGCGCTGTCAAAAAAGACGACATTAAAGCGGTCAAAATTTTTCTTGAGATGACCCTGCACCGCCCAAAAGACTACTGAAATACTGTTTTCGTAGCTCAAAAACGTGTCATTTCAGGGGTGTTTCAGACGAATCAATATACAATTTGCAGTTCGTGCTTCACTTCAGGCCATATCCGATGACCGCAGCAGACGTCATGCCGACCCGCACCGTTTTTTTCGTTTCCGACGGCACTGGCATCACCGCCGAAACCTTCGGGAACGCAGTGCTCGCCCAGTTCGAAGGCATCCATTTCAGGCAGATCCGCATCCCGTTCATCGACACGCCAGAAAAAGCCGAAGAGGCACGTGGGCGGATCGACGCATCGTGCGCGGGCGGGCACAAGCCCATCGTTTTCAGCACCCTGGTCAATGCCGAAATCAAGACCATCATCAAACGCGCGCCCGGCATGTTCATGGACATGATCGCTACTTTCGTCGAACCGCTCGAGCTCGAACTGGACGTCAAGAGTACGCATAGTATTGGCCGGTCGCACAACATCCGCGACAGCGAAGAATACAAAAACCGCATCGAGGCAATTAATTTTTCGCTGGCGCACGACGATGGTCAGACGAGCGTGAATCTGGATACGGCGGATGTCATTCTGGTGGGGGTCTCTCGTTCCGGCAAAACACCGACCAGCCTGTACCTCGCAATGCAATACGGCATCAAGGCGGCCAACTGCCCGCTCATTCCGGAAGACTTCGAACGGCAAACCCTGCCAACGGCCCTATCCAAGCATAAACACAAGATTTTTGGGTTGACGATCGCCCCCGAGCGTTTATCGGAAATTCGTCACGAACGACGTCCGGACAGCAAATACGCGTCGTTACCGAACTGCCGCCATGAGGTCGACGAAGCCGAACGCATGATGCGCCGCGAAGGAATTGCCTGGCTGAGCACGACGACCAAATCGATCGAGGAAATCGCCACAACAATTCTGCAACGCCTGAGTCTCGGTCAAACCAGCTTTTGAGCCGGATATTTAAGGGCATCAACCCTTGGCCCGACGCTGCCGAAGCTGTTCGAACAGGCAGACGCCAGTAGCGACCGCGACGTTCAAAGAATCGACCGCCGCCTGATGCGGAATATGCACCCTGTGGCTGGCCTGTGCTTTCCACGCCGGGCTGACGCCCTCGCCCTCACTGCCGACCATCCAGAGCGTCGGGTGCGTGAGATCGACATCGAACAAGGACTCGACAGCGTCCAGGTCGGTACAAATCGACAAACACTCGTCGAGCCACACGGGCAGCAACTCGGGCGTGTAGCCCCGAAAATTGACCCAACGGTGGCCGCCCATACCGGCCCGCAACACTTTGGCCTGCCACACCCAGGCCGTGCCCGGCGTAGTCCAGACTTCGTGTAAGCCCGCCGCGGCTGCGGTGCGAATCAAGGTGCCGAGGTTACCTGGGTCCTGCACGCCGTCGATGAGCAGCACGTCGCAGGCGCTAGCCGGCATGGACTGCGGGCCGGGTAGCTCGAAAACCGTTAGCGGCCCAGCGCCACTGTTGAGTTCGCTAAGCTGCCAGTAGAGCATGTCCGGGATGACGTACAGCTCAGGTTTGTCAGACCGGTCCAGCAACTGACCGCACAGGCCAGCCCATTCGGTATGCAGGAGCATACTTTCACCGAGCCACACCTGGTTTATCTGCAAACCGGGCCAGCCCACCAAGTCTTGCAGTAAATGCAAACCTTCGGCCACCGCCAGACCTTGTTTTTTAAGCAGGCGGGGCTGTTTGACGAGGCGGCAGGCCAGGCGAAACCTCGGATTGTCACGGGAATTGATATTCAGCATCAGGCCGCCTGCCGGGCGTTAGACGCTGCCAGCCGGACCGGCGCGAAACTGTGCCGATGCCATTTACACGGGCCATGGACGTCGAGCTGCGCGAGATGCGCTGCGGTGGGGTATCCCATGTGCCGATCGAATCCATAGCACGGAAACTCGGTGTGCATGTGCAGGCAGAACCGGTCACGGTGCACTTTTGCCAGAATCGAGGCAGCGGAAATGCACGGCTCGCTGGCGTCGCCCCGGATAATCGCGGTCGCGGCATAGGGCCACGATGGCAGCCGGTTGCCGTCGACCAGAACGTGAACGTCTGATGGGTCCAGGCCATGCTCGCCGACCAGCCGATCAACTGCGCGGTGCATGGCGCGCAGCGTCGCTTGGAGAATGTTGACCTCGTCGATTTCGAGCGGGCTGGCTTCCGCAATCGCCCAGGCGCTGGCCCGCTGCTGAATCTCGACAAACAGACTGTCGCGTTTTCTGGCGGTCAATGTTTTGGAACAGGCCAGGCCCAGAATGGCGCGCTGCGGGTGCAGTAGCACCGCGCCGGCCACTACCGGACCGGCCAACGGGCCGCGCCCGGCCTCATCGACACCAATCAGAAAAGGCATGCGGTCGGCTATTCGAAATGCAGAGGACAGGCGGTCTTGGCGATGATTTCCGCGCGCGTGACGCCCTCGGCCAGCTCCACGACCCGCAAACCGCCTGGCGTGACATCCATCACGCCGAGATCGGTGATGATGTGATCGACCACGCCCACACCCGTCAGCGGCAAGGTGCACGCCGGCAGAATCTTCAGATCGACGGTGCCGTCTTTTTTATGCGCGACGTGCTCCATGAGCACCACGACGCGCTGCACCCCCGCGACCAGATCCATCGCTCCGCCCATGCCCTTGACGAGCTTGCCGGGAATCATCCAGTTGGCCAGGTCACCCCGTTCGCTGACCTGCATCGCGCCGAGAATCGCCAAGTTGATGTGCCCACCGCGGATCATGCCGAACGATTCGGCGCTCGAAAAAAAGCTCGACCCGGGGATGGTCGTGACGGTCTGCTTACCGGCATTGACGAGGTCGGCGTCGACCTCCTGTTCGGTCGGAAACGGACCGATGCCCAGTAAACCGTTTTCCGATTGCAGCATAACGTCGATGCCCGCCGGAATGTGATTGGCGACCAAGGTCGGCAGGCCGATGCCGAGGTTGACGTAAAAACCGTTTTGCAATTCCTGGGCGGCACGCGCCGCCATTTGATCTCGGGTCCAGGCCATAAGGCTATCCTTAAGCGGTTCTGAGCGTGCGCTGCTCGATGCGTTTTTCGGAATGAGGGTTCAGCACGACGCGTTGCACGAAAATGCTCGGCGTGTGAACGTGGTCGGGGTCGAGCTCGCCGACCTCGACGATCTCATCGACCTCCGCGATCGTCAAACGCGCCGCCATAGCACACAGCGGATTGAAATTGCGGGCAGTTTTGCGATAGATCAGGTTGCCCGAGCGGTCGGCCTTCCATGCTTTCACCAAAGCGACATCGGCGACCAGCGCCCGCTCCATGAGGTAAGAGACGCCATCGAAGTCGCGGGTTTCCTTGCCTTCGGCGACCAGGGTACCGACGCCAGTTTTCGTGAAAAACGCTGGGATGCCGCTGCCGCCCGCCCGCAGCCGTTCGGCCAGCGTGCCCTGCGGTGTGAATTCGAGTTCGAGCTCGCCCGCCAAGTATTGCCGTTCGAACTCTTTGTTCTCGCCGACGTACGACGAAATCATTTTTTTGATTTGCCGCGTCTTCAGCAATTGCCCCAGGCCGAAGCCATCGACGCCGGCATTGTTGGAAATCACCGTCAAACCGGATGTGCCGCTGTCGCGCAACGCGGCGATCAGCGCCTCGGGGATGCCGCATAGGCCGAAGCCGCCGACCGCGAGCGTCATGCCATCGCTGACGGTGCCGGCCAACGCAGTGACGGCGTCGGTGAAAACCTTGTCGATTGCCATGCCTGATCCTGTTTTAGTTTTCAAGTACGCCGGTGATTTAAGCACGCTCGTGGTCGTTTATCAATGAATACGGCACAATGTTGTATATAAAAACCAGCATCGAAAAGTGGAGTGAACATGACAGCGGCGACCGAACGCGACCGGATGGATTATGACGTGGTGATCGTCGGCGCCGGCCCGGCGGGTCTGGCAGCGGCCATCCGCTTGAAGCAGATCGACGCCGACATCACCGTCTGCGTCCTCGAAAAAGGCTCCGAGGTCGGTGCGCACATCCTGTCCGGTGCGGTCATGGACCCGCGCGCCCTGAGCGAGCTATTGCCCGACTGGCAGGCACGAGGCGCACCGTTGAACGTTCCGGTGACGGAAGACCGGTTTTTATTTCTAAGCAAAACCGGCAGCCGGCGCGTCCCCGAATGGCTGTTGCCGATGTGCTTCAAAAACGCCGGTAATTACATCGTCAGCCTGGCGAACGTGACCCGCTGGCTGGGTCAGCAAGCCGAGGCGCTCGGCGTGGAAATATTTCCAGGGTTTCCGGCTGCCGAGGTGCTTTATGGCGAGGCCGGTGAAGTGTGCGGTGTACTCACCGGCGACCAGGGCATCGGCAAGGACGGTCAGCCGACCGACGCGTTCCAGCCCGGCATGGCCTTACACGCCAAATACACGGTGTTCGCCGAGGGCGCGCGCGGCCATCTGGGCCGGCGCCTGATAGAGCGCTACCGACTGGACAAGGACGCCGACCCGCAGGTCTACAGCATCGGCATCAAGGAAATCTGGCAACTCGACCCGGTGCGGCATCAGGCCGGCCTGGTCATGCATACCGCCGGCTGGCCGCTGGATGCCAGCACATACGGCGGCTCGTTCCTATATCACCTCGAAAACAACCAGGCCGTAGTCGGTTACATCGTCGGACTAGGTTACAAAAACCCCTACCTGTCGCCATTCGAGGAGTTTCAACGCTACAAGACGCACCCGGCGATTCGACAATTTTTCATGGGCGGAAAACGCATATCCTACGGCGCGCGGGCGATCACCGCTGGCGGCTTGCGCTCGCTCCCCAAGCTCACCATGCCCGGCGGCGTGCTGGTGGGCTGCGACGCGGGCTTTCTGAATACATCCCGCATCAAGGGGAGCCATGCCGCCATCAAGACCGGCTCGCTGGCCGCGGAAAGCATCGCTGCGGCCTTGCACCAGGGACGCGCCAACGACGAGCTGAACGATTACCCGGCGGCGTTCCAAAAATCCTGGCTATACGCGGAGCTGCACAAGTCGCGCAACTTCAAGCAATGGCTCAGCAAGAACTTGTATAGCGGAACGCTCATGACCGGTATCGAGCAAAAGCTTCTGGGCGGCAAAATACCCTGGACCATCGCCCATGGCGAGCCCGACCACACCAAGCTCGAACCGGCTGAGAAACATCGGCCTATCGAGTATCCAAAAGCGGACGGTGTCCTGACTTTCGATCGTTTAAGCTCGGTGTTTATTGCCAACACCAATCATGCGGAAAATCAGCCCTCGCACCTGACACTGAAAGACCCGGCCGTCCCGGTCCAGGTGAACCTGGCCCTCTATGCCGGACCCGAGCAGCGCTACTGCCCTGCGGCGGTGTACGAATATGTGGCGGGAACGACGGGGCAGCCAGGATTACAAATCAACGCACAAAACTGTGTGCACTGCAAAACCTGCGACATC
>JBKCTV010000035.1:0-3119 GCA_046318595.1 Burkholderiaceae bacterium
TCGCGGCCTCGGCTCTGCTGATGGTTTACGGCGTATTCGTGATCAGCAAGCTGCCTGTCGACGTTTTTCCTGATCTCAACCGCCCAACGGTGACAATCTTTACCGAGGCCGAAGGTCTTGCGCCGGAAGAAGTCGAGGCTCTAGTCACCTGGCCGCTTGAGACAGCGGTCAATGGGTCAACGGGTGTCGAGCGTGTGCGCTCGGCCTCCGCTATCGGCCTTTCCATCGTCTGGGTTGAATTTGGCTGGGATACCAACATTTATACGGCACGCCAGATCGTAGCCGAAAAGCTACAACAGGCTCAGGAAACCCTGCCACAGGACGTTCGCCCCGTCATGGGGCCGATCTCCTCAATTATGGGCGAAATCATGCTGGTGGGTTTGACCAGCGAGGATCCAAAGATCGGCGGCATGGATTTGCGTACCATCGCCGAGTGGGATATTCGCAACCGCATTCTTTCCATTTCCGGCATCTCGCAAGTTTCGGTGATCGGCGGCGAACTGAAGCAGTATCAGGTGCTGGTCGACCCCCTGAAGCTTAAAAACTACGGCGTCACGCTACATGACGTCGAGGCCACGATTGAAGGCTCGAACATCAACGCCACGGGCGGATTCCTGCTCTCGGACTATCAGGAAAGCCTGATCCGCAACGTGGCCAGAGTCAAGACTGTTGAGGATCTGGCAAAATCGCCGCTTCCACAGGATAATGGCAGCCCGACGCCGCTGACCCTCGATCAGGTGGCCGACATCAAGCTCGGCGGGCCGCTTGCCAAGCGCGGGGATGCCAGCGTCAACGGCCAATCCGCCGTCATTCTTTCCATTCAAAAGCAGCCAGGCGCCGATACGATCAAGCTCACTGAAGCGGTCGAGGCGGAACTCGCCAGCATTCAAAAGACTTTGCCCGAAGGCGTGAGGGTTCATGGCGAGATATTCAAGCAGGGAACCTTTATCGAGCGGGCGATCAAAAACGTCGAGGAAGCTCTGCGCGACGGTGCCATTCTGGTAGCAATCGTTCTCTTCCTGTTTTTGCTGAATTTCCGCACGACCTTTATCACCCTGACCGCCATTCCGATGTCCTTCGTTTTGACGGCCATCGTCTTCCAATATTTCGGCTTGAGTATCAACACCATGACCTTGGGTGGTCTGGCTGTCGCCATCGGCGAACTGGTCGATGACGCGATTGTCGATGTGGAAAACGTCTTCCGCCGTTTGCGTGAAAACCGCCAGGCCGAAAAGCCGCGCAACCCGCTGCAGGTAATTTATGAAGCCTCCAGTGAGGTACGGAACTCCATTGTCTTCGCAACCATCATCGTGGTGTTGGTCTTCATCCCGCTCTTTGCGATGGGCGGCATCGAGGGCAAAATATTCCTGCCGCTTGGAATTGCGTATATCACGTCCATCGTCGCGTCTTTGTTCGTCTCGCTAACGCTGACACCAGCGCTTTGTTCTTATCTGTTGCCTAAAATGAAGCGCATGAGCGACGAGCATGACGGCTGGCTTATCCGCAAGGTTAAAGGAGCGCAAAAGCGTGTCCTGAACTTCACCTTTCCGCATAGCCGATTGGTGCTGACCTTCGTCGCGTTGATTACGCTCGGTGTCATGGCGATGGTGCCGTTTTTTGGCAAGGAGTTTTTGCCGCAATTTAATGAAGGATCGGTAACGATCAATATCCTGACTCCGCCTGGCACCAGCCTTGCCGAATCAAATCGCATTGGCACGATTGCTGAAAACCTGATCCGTCAGGTGCCGGAAGCATCTGAGACGGGCAGACGGACGGGCCGCGCCGAGCGCGACGACCACGCGGAAGGCGTACATTCGAGCGAGATTGAGGTTGAGCTGAAGGAATCCGAGCGTTACCGCGCCGATATCTTGGCCGATATTCGTAACCGTCTGGATGAAATTCCAGGCATCGCCGTCAATATCGGGCAGCCGATCTCCCACCGCATCGACCACATGATGAGCGGCGTTCGCGCTCAGATGGCCATCAAACTCTTCGGCACAGATCTTGACGTGCTGCGCGCCAAGGCAGAAGAAATCCGTCAGGCCATGAGCGAGGTTGAGGGCGTGGTCGACCTGTCCGTGGAAAAACAAGTCCTGATTCCGCAGGTGCATGTACTGTTTGACCGCGAGAAAGCGGCGTCCTATGGCCTCTTGTCGGGTGAAGCCGCCGAATATGCCGAGCTTGCCATGCAGGGCAAAGCCGTGGGTCAGGTGCTTGACGGGCAGCGCACCTACGATATCGTCATGCGTCTGTCCGATGCCGCCCGTAACGATGTCGAGACGATTAAGCAGATTCCTGTCGATACCAAAGACGGCAATGTCGTGCCGCTTCAGGCGATTGCCACCGTACAGGACGCTAAGGGGCCGAATATCATCAATCGTGAGAATGCCCAGCGCAGGATCGTGATCCAGGCCAACGTGTCCGACCGCGACCTCGTCGGCGTGGTGCAGAAAGTGCAAGCCGCCATCGATAGCAAAGTAAAATTACCGCAAGGTTATTACGTCACCTATGGCGGTCAGTTTGAAAGCCAGGCCAGCGCCTCGCGCCTGATTATGCTTTTGAGCCTGTTCTCCCTCGCAGGCATGTTCATGGTGCTATACGTCCACTTCAAAAGCGCCAATCTGGCCTTGCAGGTCATGACGTCTATTCCGCTTGCCTTTATCGGCGCGGTGATCGGCGTCTGGCTGTCAGGCGGCGTGTTCTCGATTGCGACGATGGTTGGTTTTGTGACGCTGACGGGAATTGCCGCCCGTAATGGTATTATGATGATCGCCCACTATATCCATCTCATGGAGCATGAGGGCGAGAAGTTTGATCTGGCCATGGTTTATCGCGGCACATCCGAACGGATTATCCCCGTGTTGATGACAGCGCTGACGGCCTCTTTGGCGCTGATTCCACTTGTCATCGCCGCCGACGAGCCAGGGCGTGAATTGCTGCATCCGGTCGCCGTGGTCATTTTCTGCGGTCTGTTCTCCAGCACCTTGCTCGATCTTACGGTGCGTCCGCTCGTGTTCTGGAAGTTCGGCAAAAAGCCAATCGCAACTCTGTTACCTCAAGCCATAACCCCGTAAAGGAGACCATCATGAAAAAACTATTACTTACCGCCGCCATTATCG
>JBKCTV010000036.1:0-2355 GCA_046318595.1 Burkholderiaceae bacterium
GCTCATGACCCCAGCGTGAAAGGTTGCCTTGGCAAGAGGCTTGATCCTGGCGACAAGCTCATTGGCGGCGTCAAGATCCACGCCAACCTGCTTGTAACGGTTGAGCGACAGATCATAGGTGCCGGTCGCGGCGATTTCGGCCTTGCGCACGCAAAAGCTTTGCGCGGTGCGCGGCTTGTCGCGTTCGGTGCCGGTGCGGTTTTGCCAGCAGAGCAGTGCGTTTGGCAGGTTGTTCTTTTCGTGTTCGCCGACATCCAGCCCATAGGTGGGGTTTACGCCCTGCTTGTCATCCGGCAGCAGGGGGCTGCGCTTGTCGTCCAGCGAATAGCCATCGGCTTGCAGATCATAGAACCACACCTGATCTGTGCCGCCCACGCCGGTCTTGGTGAACAGCAGGATGGCGGTTGATACGCCGGCATAGGGGCGGAACACACCAGAGGGAAGTTTCAGCACGCCTTCCAGCTTGTGCTGTTCCACCAGCATGCGGCGCAATTCCTGATGCGCCTTGGATGAGCCGAACAGCACGCCATCGGGCACGATCACCGCCGCCCGCCCGCCGGTTTTCAGCAGGCGCAGGAACAGGGCCATGAACAGCAGCTCGGTTTTTTTGGTTTTGACGATCTGTTGCAGGTCTTTCGCCGTCACCTCGTAATCGAGCGAGCCGGCGAATGGCGGGTTAGCGAGGATCAGCGAATAGCGGCCGGCATCCGCGCCGTGTTCCTGCGCCAGGCTGTCGCGATAGGTGATATGCGGGTTTTCGACGCCGTGCAGCGTCATGTTCATCGCGCCGATGCGCAGCATGGTCGGGTCAAAATCAAAGCCGTGGAACATGGCTTGGTGGAAATGCTGGCGCTGCTTGGTGTCGCGCAGCATTTCGGGGTGGTGGTCGCGCAGATATTCGCCCGCCGCCACCAGGAAGCCGCAGGTGCCGGCGGCGGGATCGCAGATCACATCCTGCGGGGTCGGCTGCATCATCTCGACCATCAGCTTGATGATGTGGCGCGGGGTGCGGAATTGGCCATTCGTCCCGGCCGATGCGATCTTGCCCAGCATATATTCGTAAAGATCGCCCTTGGTGTCGCGGTCTTCCATCGGGATTTTGTCGAGCATATCGACGGTTTTGGCCAGCAGCGCGGTGTTGCTGAAGCCAAGCCGCGCATCCTTCATATGCTGGCCATAGCTCGACCCTTGCTCGCCCAGGGTGCGCAGGAAGGGAAATACGCGATCGGCCACGGTTTCCATCATCGCGCGCGGTTCAAAATTCTTGAAGCGCGACCAACGGAGATCGGCATAGGGCCGGCCGGTCTCGTCATTGCCATCGGGGAAAATGCGGCGTTCCATTGGAATGCCAAGCGTGGCGGCCTTCTTTTCTTCCAGCGTGTGAAGATCATCCAGCCGCTTGATGAACAGCAGGAAGGTGATCTGTTCGATCACCGACAGCGGATTCGACACGCCGCCCGACCAAAAGGCATTCCAGATTTGATCGACTTGACTGCGCAGTTCACCGGTTAGCATGCGATATTCTTTCCATATTTATTTCCGTTTCGCCGGTTGCCCGGCAGGCGACAGCATCATTACCACAATTGATTCCGTATGCATCCTCACCGCGCCCTTCAAGGGTGATGCGGTGTGCAAGGTAGGTGCCGTGATATTCGTTATAGCCTGTCATTCCTGATTGTCCTCTCCTCTATGTCTGTTCATCCTTCTTGTGTCGTTCATCTTCACGGCAACCGATACCACGTTGCCCTGCCGGCGCCTTCGCGGACCAGTAATTTTTCTTCGACCAGTGTGCGGAAGTGCACCTTCAATGTGTTGCGGCTGGCGCCGGTGAGCACGGCCATCTCGCCAAGGCTCGTGCGGCCTTTGGCGCGGACCTGATCCATGATCTGCAGCGACAGCGGGGGCAGCGCGGAGAGGATGACGCGCTCGCGCTCGATCTTGTCGGACAGGCGGCGTTTTTGCTGCTGCAGGGCGCGCAGGAAAAACAGAAGCCAGGGCTGCCAGTCCGGCTTCTCGCTGTGGCTGGTCGTTTGCGTCTGGCGCAGGGCCAAGTAATAACCTTCCTTGCTGTGTTCGATCACGCTCTCCAGCGAGCTGTAGGGCACATAGGCATAGCCGGCCTGCAACAGCAAGAGCATCGTCAGCACGCGGCTCAAGCGGCCGTTGCCGTCCTGGAAGGGATGGATTTCAAGGAAGGTGACGATGAAAACGGCGACGACCAGTAGCGGGTGCAGCCGCTTTAATTCGCGCGCCTCGGCCAGCCAGGCGACCAGCTCGGTCATGGGGCGCGGCGTGTCGAACGGGGTGGCGGTCTCGAACACAATTCCGATCCTCTTGCCGTCGGCGTCGAACGCG
>JBKCTV010000037.1:0-8193 GCA_046318595.1 Burkholderiaceae bacterium
CCCTTATTCAGCCCAACCAAAGCAAGATGACCCCGGACTACCTGGAGTGCATGCTAAACAACCAAGGATTTAAGAATACTATGCTGTCGGCATCTGCGGCAGGAGGGGCGCAGAAATTTGTCACCTTGAAGGCTCTGCGCAATGCGCCAGTGCCAGTGCCTTCGCTTGATCAACAAGAGGCATTCGCTGCACGAATTGATATAATCTCAATTGCTAAAACTCGGATCGTTGCACAGGAAGTTTTATTCGATTCGCTCTTCACTTCCCTCCAACACCGCGCCTTCAGGAGGGAACTCTAGCCATGACCCAATTCGCCTTCCTCAAGCCCGAATTCCCCGACATATTCGCCCATGCTCGCCAGGCCGAAACCCTCACCCTGTCGGACCCGCGCGGGGCGTGTTTTTATGCGCGGCTGGCTTTGGAAACGGCGGTTAAATGGCTTTATGAACATGATCGCAGCCTGCGTTCGCCCTATGATACGGCGCTGTCGGCGCTGATTCATGAAGGCACGTTCCGGGCATTGGTTGGCAATGCGCTTGTCACCAAGGCCCGCATCATCAAAGATTATGGCAACAACGCCGCCCATGATGGACGGGCGATAACGGTGCCGCAGGCCATGACGGCCGTGCGGGAACTGTTCCATGTGTGTTATTGGCTGGCCCGCACCTATGCGCAAGGGGTGCGGCCCGATGCGGCGCTGGCATTTGATGAGGCGGCTTTGCCGCGCGCGGTGCAGGTGGAAGCCTCAACGCTTGCCAAATACCGCGCGCTGGCCGCCGCGCATGAAGAGGCGGTGAAGGCCAAGGATGCCGAACAGGCCGCACGGATCAAGAGCGAGGATGATCAAAAGGCGCTCGATGCCGAAATCAAGCGGCTGCAAGCCGAGATTGCGGCGGTCAAAGCGGCCAATCAGAAAACGCCTGACGCCCATGACTATAACGAGGCGCAAACCCGCGACGCCTTTATCGATCTGCTGCTGAATGAAGCCGGCTGGCGCCTGGATCAAACGCGCGATCGCGAATTCGAGGTTACCGGCATGCCTAACCAGGCCGAAATCGGTCGTGTCGATTATGTGCTGTGGGGCGATGACGGTCGTCCCCTGGCATTAGTCGAAGCCAAGAAAACGCAGCGCGACGCCCGCGTCGGCCAGCAACAGGCCAAGCTCTATGCCGATTGCTTGGAGAAGCAGTTCGGCCGCCGCCCGCTGATCTTCTATTCCAACGGCTATGAGCATTGGCTATGGGATGACGCCCGCCACCCGCCGCGACCGGTGCATGGCTTTTTGAAAAAGGATGAGCTGGAGCTGTGGCTGCAACGACAAGGCAGCCGAAAAGCCCTGACCGCCACCCGCATCGATGAGGACATCGTCGAACGTTATTACCAAACCCGCGCCATTCGCCGCGTGGGTGAGGTGTTCGAGAAGGACAATCAGCGCAAGGCCCTGCTGGTGATGGCAACCGGATCGGGCAAGACCCGCCCGGTGATCGCCCTGGTCGATCAGATGATGCGGGCCAATTGGGTCAAGCGCGTGCTGTTCCTCGCCGACCGCGTCGCTTTGGTGAAGCAGGCGCATCGTAATTTCGTGCATCATCTGCGGACTGCGCCATCGGCCAATCTGATCGAGGGGCATGACCCGAAGAAAAATGACCATAATGGCGCGCGGGTCTGCGTTGCCACCTATCCGACCATGATGGGGCTGATCGATCAGATGCAGAATGGTCAGCGGCGTTATGGCCCCGGCCATTTCGACCTGATCGTGATCGACGAGGCGCACCGCTCGATCTATCGCAAATACCGCGCGATCTTTGACTATTTCGACTGCCTGCTGGTCGGCCTGACTGCCACCCCGCGCGACGAGATCGACCGCGACACCTATTCGCTGTTCGAGCTGGAACGCGGCGTGCCGACCGATTCCTATGATCTTGAGGAAGCCGTCAAGGACGGATTCCTGGTGCCGCCGGTGGCAATTTCCGTTCCCCTGCTGTTTGTTCGGGAGGGCATCAAATACGATGACCTGCCCGACGACGAGAAAGAGAAATGGGACTTGCTGGAATGGGAAGATCAGCTTCCCCCGGACCACGTCGATGCTGCGGAAATCAACAAGACCCTGTTTAACGAGGACACGGTCGATAAGGTGCTGATCCACCTGATGACCTACGGCCTAAAGGTGGCCGAGGGCGACCGGCTGGGCAAGACCATCATCTTTGCCAAGAACCACGACCACGCGATGTTTATCGCGCAGCGCTTTGACGCCAATTATCCGCATCTGGCTGGCCAATTCGCCCGCGTGATCGATTTCAAAACCGAATACGCGCAAAGCCTGATCGATGATTTTTCAAAACCGGATTCCGCGCCACATATCGCCATTTCGGTCGATATGCTCGACACCGGCATCGACGTGCCGGAAGTCGTCAATCTGGTGTTCTTCAAGATCATCCGCTCGAAAACCAAATTCTGGCAGATGATCGGGCGCGGCACCCGGCTGTGCCCCAATCTGTTTGGGCCGGGACGGCACAAGGAAAACTTCCTGATTTTCGACTTCTGCCAGAACTTTGAATTCTTCAACCAGAATCCGGCGGTCAAGGATGGCGCGATCGGCATCTCGCTGAGCCAGCGGCTATTCGGCGCGCGGGTCGAACTGGCCGGGCTGATTCAATCCATTGCCGCGCCGGAACGCGGCGATCTGGAAACCTTGCTGGGCGATGTGAAAACCCGCCTTTATGATGAGGTGCGCGGCATGAGCATCGACAACTTCATCGTGCGCCCCAAACGCAAGGCTGTTGAACGGTTCCAGGATCGAGCCGCGTGGGAGCAACTGTCGGCCGAGGATCAACAGACCCTTATCGACGAGATCGCCGGCCTGCCGACCGCTGTGACCGATTCCGACATCATGGCGAAGCAGTTTGATATGCTGGTTCTGAACGGCCAGCTGGCCCTGTTAAAGAACGACAGCGCCATCGCCCGCTGCCGCGAAAAGGTGGTGGCGATCGCCGCCCGGCTGGAAACCCTCGCCAACATCCCGATGGTTGCCGCGCACATGGCGCTGATCATGGAAGTGCAGACCGATGAATATTGGCAGGACATCGACCCCTGGACGATGGAGCAGATGCGCCGCAAGCTGCGCGATCTGATCAAGCTGATCGAAGGCGAAGAGCGGAAAATCGTCTATACCGATTTTACCGACGAGATCGGCGCCGGCACCGTCATCGCATTGCCCGATGTGGCCGTCGGTACCGACAAGGCCCGGTTCCAGATGAAGATGCGCCACTTCCTGAAAACCCACGCCGATCACATCACCATCCAGAAGCTGCGCCGCAACGAGCAGCTGACCGGCCAGGATCTGGCAGAGCTGGAACGCATCTTGCGCGCCGAAGCCGATGCATCAGACGACGATTTGACCGCCATCAAAACCAATGACGGCGGCCTTGGCCTTTTCATCCGCACCCTGGTCGGCCTGGAACGCGACGCCGCGAAAAACGCCTTCGCCGGCTTCCTAGCTGGCCGCACCCTGAATTCCAACCAGATCGAATTCATCGATCTGATCATCAATCAGCTAACCGAACAAGGCGCAATGGACCCCCGCCGCCTCTACGAAAGCCCCTTCACCGATTTCGACGACCAGGGCATTAGCGGCGTGTTCCCCGCCGAGGCTGATGTGCTACAGATCGTGCGGGTATTGAAGGATGTTCGGGAAAGGGCGGCGGCGTGACCAATCTGGAAACGATGGTAATCGTCAGCGCGGTCCATGTTTTTATGGAGGCTGACGCATGAGCAACGATTGGAAAGACATCAAAGAACCACCACCCGCCGCAACGGCCGTCACCGCTGCTCAGGTGGCAAATGGTCCTGTTATCCCACCGCAGCAACGCCTTCTGACCTACTCGCCCAACGATTGGGAAAGTTTCGTCGAAGAATGGGTCTACTACTGCCTTAGTAAGAACTACCAGCATGTGCAACGCTTCTCCGGCGCTGGCGACATGGGGGTGGACGTTGCTGGCTTTGCAGATGACAAACGTCTTGAAGGCATCTGGGACAATTTTCAGTGCAAGCATTACGACCATGCTATCGCGCCGAGCGACGTCTGGGCTGAGTTTGGCAAGGTGATCTGGTACTCATTCAAGCGCCAATACACAGTGCCGCGCCGCTACTACTTCGTTTCGCCGTGGGGTGCTGGAACCAAGTTGAGCCGCCTGCTTTCCAATGCTACAAAGTTGCGTGAAGAATTGATCGCGAACTGGGACAAGTACGTGAAAACAGCCATTACCAATACGCAGGAAGTGCCGCTTGACGCGGCGCTCCGCGCCTACGTCGATGTATTTGACTTTACCATCTTTGACGCCAAGACCGCGCTCCAGCTTGTTGATGATCATCGGACGACCGCCGTTCACGTTGCCCGCTTTGGTGGAGGGCTGCCCCCGCGTCCGGTGGGTGGCAAGCCACCCGTGGCGGTTGCGTCCAGCGAAAGTCGCTACGTAACGCAGTTGCTTGGCGCTTATGGTGAACACACGAGCACGACATTGACAGATCCGTCGGCCATCTCACTGCCAAAGCTTAAGGATCACTTCTTCCGCCAGCGTGAAGCGTTCTATGAGGCGGAGGCCCTCCGCGTTTTCGCGCGTGACACCGTGCCGACCGGAACATTCGAGTCCTTGCAGAATGACATCTACGATGGTGTGATCGACACCCACGACGGCAGTCACGCCGATGGCTACGAGAAGGTTCGCGCTGTCACTAAAGCTGCGCAGGATCTGCAAATCACGGCTAACGCTCTGATTGCCTGCACGAACCCCAAGGACAGGCACGGCATTTGCCACCAGCTTGTGAACAACGAGCGCCTATGGTGGAAAAAATGACAAAGCAAGAACCACAGCCCGCCACTTTTAATAGCCCACTTGAAGCGGGGATTCGCGCCGTGTCAATCTTGGCCGCCGCCTATCCACAGACTTATGACCTGCAAAGGCTTGTTGCCCTTGACTATTTGCTTGTTCACACCCGTGACATAGACGGACCGGAGAACCTTCATCCGCCAGCCCCTATGCATTCTGCTGAATTGCTCGTTCGTCGCAAGCTGGTCGAGCAGTCACTTCTCTTGATGATGACTCGGCACCTTGTAGAGCGCGAAGCCACACATGAAGGCATCAAGTACATCGCGGGCGAGAACGCCGCCACGTTCTTGGCCTCGGTTTCGTCTAGTTATCTAGTCGCCCTCAAAGCTCGCGCATCCTGGCTTATCGAGGCGCTCGGTAGCCATACCGATGAGCAATTCAAGTCCGTAATGCGCCGCTTCCCCGATAAGTGGGTTGAGGAGTTTCAGCACATCGAGCGTAGCTTGGGGGGCGAGAAATGACCACATCTACGCTACCCGGTTTCCGCTTGCGTTTCCTCGGCTTCTTCGGGCCGCAAAAGCCGTCTGCCACCGTCACATTCGGCCCCGGTCTGAACGTCCTTTTTGGGGCATCAAACGCGGGCAAGTCATTCATCGTCGAAGCCATCGACTTCATGCTCGGCGGTGGCCAACCGCTGCGGGACATTCCCGAACGGGTCGGATACGACCGCGTTCTACTCGGCATCGAGACGTTGAGCGGGCAGAGCTTCACCGTCTGGCGCAGCATAGACGGCGGCGGCTTCAAGCTATATGAGGGCCTGCACGAAACACCACCCGCCGATGACGTGCATCACAAAGTGCTGGGCGAACAGCACAGCGACAAGAACGAGACGAGTCTATCCTGGTTTCTGCTTGGACTTTGCGGGCTTGCAGGAAAGCGGGTCCGCAGAAACTCACGCGGCGAGACTAACAGTCTCAGTTTCCGCAATATCGCCCGCTTGATGATTGTAGACGAAACAGAGATCACTCAGCAAACATCGCCTCTCAACGACGGTAATCCTGTGGCGAACACTCCGAATCTTGCCACATTCAGGTTGCTACTGACTGGAACTGATGACTCCGCGCTTGTTGCCAACACGAAGAGGGAGCCGGAGGAGCTATCGCGCGAGGCGCAGCTGCAGCTTCTTGACCAGCTTCTAGAAGACTATCGCGGACAGCTCAAAGATTTGACCAAGTCGCCAAAGGAATTGGAGGAGCAGCTTGAGAAGCTAGACACCTCGCTTCGCCAACATACGGCGCAGGTCAATACCACAGAGACGGCGTTTCAGGAGGCCGCCGGGAGGCGGCGCGATCTGCGCAGGAAATTGGAGGAAGGCCGTGAGCGACGGGCGGAGGTTGTCGCCCTGCTTGAACGGTTCAAACTGCTTGACAGGCACTATGTCTCTGACATCGAGCGCCTGCACGCCATCGAAGAAGGCGGCACGCTATTTAATGTTCTAGGTTCCAGCCAATGCCCGCTGTGCGGTGCCGAGGCGGAACATCATCGTTCGCAAGCGAATTGCGACGGCAATATCTCCAATGTGGTTGAAGCCGCACGTAAAGAGATAGGCAAGATCGAACTTCTGCGCAGCGAACTTGCCTCAACTGTCCACGAACTCGACCGTGAGGGAGGGAGTCTCGACAAGCGGCTTCCCACTATTGCTAAAGAGTTGCAGACAATCTCCGATTCCGTTGATGAACTCATCGCACCCAAGCTGTCATCACTTCGCAAGTCCTATTCGGAGTTCGCCGACAAGCGCGCGGCGGTGCGCGAAGCGCTGGCGCTTTATGCCACCGTGAAGGACATGGAGCGTCGCCGTGCAGACATTGCAGAGAATTCTGAGGGGGAGAAAGCCGGTGCGCTAGCCAGCACCGACATACCTACGACCGTCGCAGACAGCTTTGCGCAGACCGTTGAGACGATCCTAACGGAATGGCACTTCCCCGAAGCCGGTCGCGTGCATTTTGAAGCTAAGTCCCGCGACCTCGTGATTTCCGGCAAATCCCGCAGCGCCTTTGGCAAAGGACTGCGCGCTATCACGCACGCTGCATTCACGCTCGGCTTGCTCGCTTTTTGCCGCTCGCGACTAACCCCTCACACCGGGTTTGTCGTTCTTGATTCGCCGTTACTAGCTTACCGCGAGCCTGATGGCCTAGAGGACGACCTGCGTGGCACCGATCTGCAAGAAATGTTTTATGCCTATCTTCAGGGCCTCCCTGACGACAGACAGGTTATCGTAGTTGAGAACACAGACCCGCCGGCCAATATCATCGCTCGCGAGCAATCGCTGATGTTCACAAAGAATCCTCACCAAGGGCGCTATGGTTTGTTCCCACACATTATCGACAATACTGCGTAGGCATCATCTAGGATAGGCAAGCACGGCCAATCAAATATTCATTCGCATGATACGCCTTGACAAATCACACCCAGGGGTTTTTAGCCGCCAGCGGTGCAAACAGCGGGTTCTCGTGATAGACCGGCCGCACGCAGAGCACGGGCGGCTTGGCGCGCAGAGTGATCAGCATCTGCCAATCCGGCAGGCGCATCACTTCATCGGGCATTCGCAATGCGCGGCCGGTGAAGGAGTGGGTTAAGCTGCTTGAGCTGGAATGATCACCATGGTTCACGCCTGAGCTTCTGGTGCTCACCGTTTCCTGGCCGAGCAGCTTGCTGGCATATTCGGCGGTTTCCTTGTCATTCACGCCGAAGAACTGGATGCAGCCGGCATTGGCGACGAAGGATTCCCACTTTTGATAGGTGTGTTTCAGCTGCGGCAAATCCTGCAGGATCGGCCACAGCTTGATACCATAGCCGCGCATCAGGCCCATCGCCGTCTCGACGATCGGCATATGGCCGAGCGCGGCAAATTCATCGAGCAGGAATAGCACGTCATGCTCCGGTTTTTTCGGTTCTCGTGACAGCGCCGTCAGGATCATCGAGATCATGACGCGCAGCCAGCGGCCGTGTGTGCGCAGCTCTTCGGCCGGCAAGACGAGATAAAGGCTGATCGGCTTATCGCCGGTCTTCAGCTTCGCCATGTCGAAGCTGTTGCCGCTCACAATCCGGCGCATTGCCTCGCTGTCGAGGAAATGCGTGTGCGACTGCGCCGAGGACAATATCCCGGCCGCTTCCTTATCGACCTTTTGCAGGGCGCGGTTGCCGGCGGCGGCAACCAGGCGATTGTCGGATTTCGACATATGCAGCAGCAGGCCCTTCCAATCATCCGGGCTGGAATTCAGCAGATCGCGGACCTGGGCGAGGTTGCGACGCTCGGGCGGCACATGGGCGGCGACATAAAGGATAAGGCCCGCGAGCAGCGCTCGCG
>JBKCTV010000038.1:0-25776 GCA_046318595.1 Burkholderiaceae bacterium
CCGTTGTGGCGCAGTGAGTTCCGCAACATTCTGGCCGGATGCGTTCGGCGCGGCTTGCTGACTTGCGAGCAAGCGTGCAGTTTGCAAGCTGAGGCTGAAGCTCTGCTTGTTGGCTTCGAGTTCGAGGTGCATTCGCGCGAGGTACTTGAGTTGGTTCGTGACAGTGACTGTTCTGCCTATGATTGCGAGTTTATTGCTCTCGCAAACCGCGTTGACACAAAACTCGTGACGATGGACACGAAGCTGCTGAAAGCCTTTCCAAAACGCGCAGTTTCACTTGCGGTCTAACGTCCAAGCTCAGGGACGCTGCGCGGCTGTTTGCCTTGACTTGAGCTTCCCCCCGAAAATTAGTCTGCCAAGGGTGACCTAAAATTGGTTCACTTTTGGAAGGCAGAAAAATGAAGATACCGAAGCAGGCGTACACGACCGAGTTAATACACTCGCTTTGCACCGGGCTTGTCCAACGAGTAAGGTTAGATCGTGCGAAGCCACGATCTAACCTTACTCGTTAGGCGTCGCTCTCACATTCTGCGAACTAGCGTCCGTACCCAGGACATGGCAGTTTCGATAGCCCAATCAGTCTGCGGTAGATTGAGAGTAGGCATAGGCTCTGAGCCAGGGCCGTGTCCGAGCGAGTTTCGAACCTTGCGAAAGTAGTCCTTCAGCATCTCGCCCTCCCAAACGGCCAGTAACCCGCCATTCGCCCTGCTGACGAGATTGTCAACGTAGTTGGAGGCGCCAGTCTCCGTGCCGCGAGTCCAACCATTTAATTCGGATACGATCTTTATTGCACTCTCGAGTGCCTTAGCGGCGAATATTGCCGGATCTTTGTCGTTCGAATCTCGTCGGTCCAGAGCCTCCTTCATATCGATGTCAACGTTCTTCCAGATTGGATCGGCAACTAGGTCCCAGAAGGGCTTGGCAATGTTCTGTTCAATCTTCTCATCCAGTGAAACCTGGATGAAGCCATTGTGGTACGTCAAGGGTGCTCGCGCGCGGCGGAAGCGCTCATTCAGTTCGTTGACTTGAGCATTGAATGTAGCGTTGATGGTTGCATTCCATGCTCTCGCGCCATCAACAGCACTTCCAGGTACGCGGATGCCACGCGTTGGAGTTCGGTCTCGAACGGCGGCCTCCATCAAGGCCTGTGGCAGGGAAGCATTTAGATGCGCCACTTCTTCATTTCGGAAGCGCATGGCAAGTTCGATGAAACTGAGCCGTTCCTTCATGAATCGGTCGGGGTCATGGCCTGAGGGAAATTTTGCCGTGACGAACTGCTCGCACGCGTAGTCCCACTCAAACCAACCCTGTACGGGCCAGTCCTGGCCCAGCGAGTTCTTCTGGGTATAGGAGTAATACCTTTGTGCTAGTTCCTTGACGCCAAGTTCTCTGGCGATCCGATCGTGTAGCGTCTTCCATGTAGCCTTGCGCGCCTCAATCACCTTTCCTTCCGAGTTGTAATACGGCAAGGCCTCTTTGACGACGCCAAACGCCTGATTCAGTAGGCGTTGCTCCAGTTCCGTGTAGGCGGACCAGATTGGGTGGTCAAGGTATCTGTGGGCAAGAATGTCGGTGAGCATGGTCGCCTTGCTCTGTCAGGGGAGTTCAAAGAGGAAGTGTCAGGGCAAGCGGCGCGCTGGCGGCAATTGCGACGCCTAACGTAATGTATCCCGCAAAACCTGCAGGATAAAACTAGAGCGGTCGGATAAATTTGCACGCTCCATCTTCCGCAAGCCGCTTGCAGACTGGCTTTGGTAACCGCATACTGTACGAATAACTAGGTATAAATTTTCCATGAAACCCTCCAGTCCTGTTTTGCAGTCTACCCGTCTGCTCGATAAGCTGCGCGAGTGCTTACGCTACCGACATTATAGCCTCAGCACCGAGAAGGCTTATGTCTATTGGGTTCGGTTTTTTGTGCGCTGGTCAGCCTCTGCGGGCGGCCTAATGCGCCACCCCAAGGACATGGAGGCTGCTGAAGTGCAGGCTTTTTTGACCATGCTGGCCGCTGAGCGGCGAGTCTCCAGCAGCACACACAATCAGGCGCTCTCGGCCTTGCTGTTTCTGTACAAAGAAGTGCTGGGCATGGAGCTGCCCTGGATGCAAAACATCCAGCGCCCGCAGCAGCCCAGGCGCATTCCGTCGGTGCTCACGCAGCCCGAGGTGGCGGCACTGTTGGCTCTGTTGGAGGGCACCGAGGACTGCTGGCCCGCTTGCTCTATGGCGCGGGCATGCGCTTGATGGAGGGGCTTCGCCTGCGCATCAAAGATGTGGACTTTGACCGAAGGTGACTCCACCACCCCCATCCTCCGATCCCTCTTCATGTCTGTGCGCTTGTTTCTTGCAAGCTTAATTTACATTAAAGTTAGGGTTTTTTCGGTGAAGAAATATACATCATGAATGCTGCAAAATCCCTTGTCGCAGCGCTCGGCGCTCTTGTCCTGCTTTTGTCATTGAATGCCTGCGAAACCGGCAGCACGACGCAGGGCGGGGCGGTCGGGGTGGAGCGCAAGCAGTTTTTTGCGGTGTCCAGCCAGCAAATCGAAGCAAGTTCGGCCCAGGCTTATCAAAAATTACTCGAGAAGGAGCGTAAAAACGGCACGCTCGACCGCAACCCGCAGCAGGTGCAACGCATTCGCGCGATTGCCGCGCGTTTGATTCCGCAGACCAGCGCTTTTCGAGCGGATGCGCCAGCTTGGTCGTGGGAGCAGCACGTCATTGAGTCCAAAGAGCTGAACGCATGGTGCATGGCCGGCGGCAAGATTGCGGTTTATTCGGGCTTGATCGAAAAGCTGAACCTGACCGATGACGAAATCGCTGCGGTCATGGGTCACGAGATTGCCCATGCGCTGCGCGAGCACAGCCGCGAACAGGCGTCCGAGCAGATGGTGACCGGCGTGGGCCTGTCGATCGGTGGCGCCTTGCTGGGCTTGAACCAGGCGCAGATGAGCCTGGCCGACACGGTGATGAATGTGACGATCGGTCTGCCGCATAGTCGCAAGCATGAAGTCGAGGCGGATCGCATGGGCGTCGAGCTGGCGGCTCGCGCAGGTTATGATCCGCATGCCGCCGTGTCCTTGTGGAAAAAAATGGGAAGCGCGGCCGGAAGCTCCGGGCCCCCGGAATTTTTGTCGACCCATCCGGCGCCAGAAAACCGGCTGCGGGACCTCGAAACTTATGCGCAACGGGTTTACCCCTTGTACCAACAGCAGCGCTCGGGCCGGCGGCAATAAACAAAACTGCAGACCGACATGGCATAATTCGGGCTTATCGATAGCCCTCAAGGATGCTGTAAGCGATGCCTAAAACGCTGTACGACAAGCTCTGGGAAAGCCATGTCGTCCGTACCGAGCAAGACGGTACGGCGCTACTCTACATCGACCGGCAACTTCTGCATGAAGTCACCAGCCCGCAGGCCTTCGAAGGGCTGCGTCTGGCAGGTCGGACACTCTGGCGCAACAGCGCAAACATCGCCGTCGTCGATCACAATGTGCCGACGACCGATCGCCGCAATGGTATCGCTGATCCGATTTCGCGTTTGCAAGTTGAAACCCTCGATGCGAATGTCGCTAGGCACGGTGTGACTTATTTCGATATTCAGGATATTCGCCAAGGCATCGTGCACGTCATCGGCCCGGAGCAGGGCGCGACCCTACCCGGCATGACCGTGGTTTGCGGCGATTCCCATACGAGCACGCACGGTGCGGTTGGTGCCTTGGCTTTCGGCATCGGCACCTCCGAGGTCGAACATGTCATGGCGACGCAATGCTTGTTGATGAAAAAATCCAAGACCATGCTGGTGCGGGTCGACGGTGTCCTGGCGGCGGATTGCTCGGCCAAAGACATCGCGCTGGCCGTTATCGGCAAGATCGGAACGGCCGGCGGTACGGGCTACGCCATCGAGTTCGCCGGTCCGGCGATCGAAGCGCTGTCGGTCGAGGGGCGGCTCACGGTCTGCAACATGGCGATCGAAGCGGGCGCACGTTCGGGACTGGTTGCGGTCGATCAAAAGACCATCGATTATTTCGCAGGCCGGCCGTTCAGCCCGACCGCCGAAGCCTGGGATGCGGCCGTCGTTTATTGGCGTACCTTGTGTTCCGATCCGGATGCGACTTTCGATAAGGTGGTCACCCTCGATGCGACCGGGGTCCGTCCCCAGGTCACTTGGGGAACGTCTCCGGAAATGGTGGTGTCGATCGATGGTTGCGTTCCCGACCCTGCGCAGCAGGTCGATCCCGTGCGCCGCGATGGCTGGCAGCGGGCTTTGGCTTACATGGATCTGGCGCCGAACACCCCGGTGCGCGACATCGCCGTCGACCGGGTGTTCATCGGTTCCTGCACCAATTCGCGGATCGAGGATTTACGGGCTGCGGCGGCGGTCGTCAAAGGCCGCCATAAGGCGACGAGCGTCAAGCAGGCCCTGGTCGTCCCGGGGTCCGGGTTGGTCAAGGCGCAGGCCGAGCGCGAAGGGCTCGATAAAATATTTTTGGACGCGGGCTTTGAGTGGCGCGAGCCAGGCTGCTCGATGTGCCTGGCCATGAACGCCGACCGCCTGGAGCCTGGGGAACGGTGCGCATCGACCAGCAACCGTAATTTCGAAGGGCGGCAGGGCGCGGGTGGGCGTACGCACCTGGTCAGCCCGGCCATGGCTGCCGCAGCCGGAATCGCCGGCCACTTCATCGACGTCGCCGAGCTTGAGGGATAACAGCGCATGAATAAATTCACCTTGCACACCGGTTTGGTCGCACCGCTGGACCGTGCGAATGTCGACACCGACGCCATCATTCCCAAGCAGTTTTTGAAATCGATCCAACGCAGTGGATTCGGGGCGAACCTGTTCGACGAGTGGCGCTATCTCGATCATGGCGAGCCCGGCATGGACAACAGCCGGCGCCCGCTCAACGCCGACTTCATCCTGAATCAGCCGCGCTATGCCGGGGCGTCGATTCTGGTTGCCCGGGAAAACTTCGGCTGTGGGTCGAGCCGCGAACATGCCCCGTGGGCGCTGCAGCAGTATGGCTTTCACGCGATCATCGCCCCGAGCTTCGCCGATATTTTTTTTAACAACTGCTTCAAAAATGGCTTGCTGCCCATCGTCCTGGCGGCCGACGAGGTTAATCGGCTGATGCAGTCGGCCCTGCAGCAGGAAGGTTTCCGGGTGACTGTCGATTTGCCGGCGCAGCAGGTTAAAAGCGTTTTGGCCGACGACACTTTCGCTTACGGTTTCGCTGTCGATGCGTTTCGTAAACATTGCCTGATCGAAGGGCTGGACGAAATCGGCTTGACCCTGCAGCATGCGGCCGAGATCAAACAATTCGAAGCGGCTCATTTAAAAAAATTTCCCTGGGTGAGCAACGCTCGCCGCTAACTTAGAATTCACTATATTTTTGAGAGCATATGGTTTACCAGATTGCAGTCCTGGCCGGCGATGGCATCGGCCCTGAAATTACGGCCGAGGCCGTCAAGGTGCTCAACGTCCTCAAAAGCGACGGTTTGGCTTTCGAGCTGACCTACGCACCGGTCGGCGGGGCCGCTTACCGGGCCAGTGGTCATCCTTTGCCGCCCGAAACGCTGGCGGTCTGTCGGGCGGCGGATGCCGTGTTGTTCGGGGCGGTGGGCGATTTTTCATTGGACGAGCTGCCGCGCGCGTTGCGCCCCGAGCAGGCGATTCTCGGTTTACGTAAAGCGTTGAACTTATTCGCCAATTTTCGGCCCGCACTGGTTTATCCGGAGCTCGCCGATGCCTCGTCGCTGAAACCCGAGGTCATTGCCGGGCTGGATATTCTGATCATTCGCGAATTGACCGGCGATATTTATTTCGGTCAGCCGCGCGGCATTCATTTGGTTCAGGAAGGGCCGTTCGCTGGACAGCGCGAGGGGTTCGATACCATGCGTTACGCGGAGTCCGAAATCCGCCGGATCGGCCATGTGGCTTTTCAGGCGGCGCGTAAACGGCGCGGGCGGCTGTGTTCGGTCGACAAGGCGAATGTGTTGGAAACGACGCAGCTTTGGCGCGAAGTCATGAGCGAGCTCGCGCGCGACTATCCCGATGTGCAGTTGTCGCACATGTATGTCGATAACTGCGCGATGCAGTTGCTAAAAAATCCCAAACAGTTCGACGTGATTGTCACCGGTAATATGTTCGGCGATATTTTGTCGGACGAGGCGTCGATGCTGACTGGGTCCATCGGCATGCTGCCATCGGCCTCGCTGAACGAAAACAATTTCGGTTTGTACGAGCCGATTCATGGTTCGGCACCCGACATCGCCGGCAAAAACATCGCCAATCCGCTGGCAACGATTTTATCGGCGGCAATGCTCTTGCGTTATTCGTTTGCCGAAGAGGCTTACGCGCAGCGTATCGAACGGGCCGTTCAAGCCGTGCTGGCTGCAGGCCAACGTACCGCCGACATTGCCGCGCCGGGACAAACGCCACTCGGCACGCGCGCCATGGGCGATGCCGTCGCAAACCATTTAGCAGGAAATCATTGATATGAAACGGGTTGGACTGATTGGCTGGCGCGGTATGGTGGGCTCGGTGCTCATGCAGCGCATGCAGCAGGAAAATGACTTTGCACACATCGAGCCGGTGTTTTTTTCGACTTCGAACGCGGGCGGGGCGATACCGGCTTTCGCGTCGTCGGCCGGCGTGCTGGAAAACGCATACGACTTGAAGGCACTGGCGGCCACCGACATCATCATCACTTGTCAGGGCGGCGACTACACGAGCGACATTTTTCCACGACTACGCGCCGCCGGTTGGCAAGGTTATTGGATCGATGCTGCATCCACGCTGCGGATGCAGGACGACGCGGTCATCGTCCTCGACCCGGTCAATCGTGCCGTGATCGATGCCAGTCGCGCGCGCGGCATCAAAAACTTCATCGGCGGCAACTGCACGGTCAGCCTGATGTTGATGGCACTCGGCGGCCTGTTTCAACAAGGGCTCGTCGAGTGGGTCACTGCGATGACCTATCAGGCGGCCTCCGGCGCGGGTGCGCAGAATATGCGTGAGCTGCTCAAACAGATGGGCCACGTGCATGCGGCGGTGGCCGATGCCTTGCACGATCCCTCGTCGGCCATTCTGGATATCGATCGCACGGTCGCGCAAACATTGCGCGCCGCCGAGCATCCCACCGAGCACTTCGGCATGCCGCTGGCCGGCAGCCTGATTCCGTGGATTGATAAAGACCTCGGCAACGGCATGTCCAAAGAAGAGTGGAAGGGCGGCGTCGAAACCAACAAAATTCTCGGTAAGCCGGCCATAGGGCAGCCTGGTGCGATACCTGTGGATGGGCTGTGCGTGCGCATCGGCGCCATGCGCTGCCATTCGCAGGCGCTGACGATCAAGCTCACCCGCGATGTTCCGCTCGCTGACATCGAAACGCTGCTGGCCGGCGCCAACGACTGGGTGCGCGTCATTCCGAACGAGCGCACCGCCAGTATGCAAGCCTTGACCCCGGCGGCGGTCACGGGCGGATTGCAGGTGCCGGTCGGTCGTTTACGCAAGCTCAACATGGGCGGCGAGTATCTCAGCGCTTTCACGGTTGGGGATCAGTTGCTGTGGGGCGCTGCCGAACCCTTGCGCAGAATGTTGCGCATCGTCCTTGAAAACTGACGTGGACCCGAACGTGGCTTGTCAGGCCGACTTCGCAGATGCTATTGTCCCTGGCAATCATAAAAAAATAATGGGCAGGCAGTGAGCGATTCCACTTCGGCGGCGATAGTTAAATATTCTTCCGGTCATCGGGCGTTCGTGTTGGCGCTTGGCTTGGCGTCGAGTGCGGGGGCCGCGCAGGCTGCCCAGCTCGGTCGTCTCGATGTCCTGTCCGCGCCGGGCGAACCGCTACGTGCCGAAATACAGGTGAGCCAAATCCAGGATAACGAGCGGGAAGGTTTGCTGGCCCGTCTGGCAGGGGCCGATGCGTACCGCGCGGCCCGCTTGGCAATGTCATCCACGTTGGCGCAGTTGCGTTTTGAACTCGTACCGAACGAAGCCGAAAAAACAGCCGTTATCCGCATCAACGGTCCGCGACCGATTGCCGCCCCCTATCAGGATTTTATCGTCGAGGTATCGTGGGCCGGCGGTCGCATTCAGCGTGAATACACGCTGGCGGACAAGAAGATCAGTGCCGTCGTCCCGCCGGAAGCGCTAGCGACGACGAGCAGCGCACCGTCGCCGTCAGAAGGTGTCGCCAACTCCCAGAGGCCGAACAGCGATGGCCCCTCGGCTCCTGATCTCACGACACCGCTAGCGCCTGTGGCGCGATTGGCACCAGCCACTGCGCCGTTGGGCGACAGCAACAAACCTTATACCGTCAAGGCGGGCGATAGTTTGTCGGGTCTGGCGCAAAGTTTATTGTCCGAGGGAGGCTCGCTCGAGCAAATCATGGCGGCCTTGTACGAAAACAACCCCAAGGCTTTCATCAACGGCGGGATCCATTTGTTGCGCGAAGGGGCCGTGCTGAACCTGCCCAATAAATCGCAAATCGATGCCCGCACCCGTTCGCAGGCGATTGCGTTACTGTCCGAGTATGACGAGCGTGCTGCTGACAGGCGTCGGCGGCTGTCGGCCAGTCCAACCCGGCAGGCAAACCGTGGCCGTGGTGGCGATGAGGTTCGCGGCCGTATCGTCAACCAGGCGCCGGCCTCTGCCGCACCGCAAAAGGAAGATCAGTTGAAAGTCGGGCGGGCCCTCAAAGCCCCGGCCGAGAGCGTTGCCGAGCAGGACAATGCCGCTGCCGAAGAGTTGCTGGCGCGTGAGAAAGCTTTGCAGGAAGCCAACGAAAGAATTCAACTGTTAGAGAAAAATGTCGGCGATCTGCAAAAACTGCTGAGCTTGAAAGGGGAGGCCGCGAAGCCAGCGGTACCCGCCGTCAAACCGCCGGTCGAGCCTGTCGCCAATACCGATCCGTCATCCGTCCCCTTGCCCGCCGTCGAACCGATAGCGGCCAAGCCCTGGTTTCTGCAAACCTGGTCTTTGATTGTTGCCGGTGTAGGGCTGGGTGGACTGATAGCGGCCTTGATCGTCGGGATACAGCGTCGTCGAGCAGCGGCTAAAAATGATGCAACCCCCCCTGTCGCTCCTGTCGTGCAGACGCCTGCCGTTGAGCCCACTGTTGAGCCGGTCGTCGTTGCGGTCACCGAGCCCGTCGAGTTACCGGCAACGCCGCCTGCCGAGCCTTCGGTCGCCTCCGATGTCAGCGCGGGCGATGCTTCGGCGATTGCCGAGTTGCCGTCAGAGCAAGTCACGGCCGATACTAGCCTCGATCTTGAGTTTCCCACGGATGCGGCTGCCATGCCTGAGCGGACGAGCTCCATTCTGGATGATCTGGACGAAATGGATCGGCAGACCGAAGCGGCTACCGCAGAAATCGCGCAGTTACAGACGGCATCTGTTACTGAAAACGATATTTCGGCGGCGGAGGCTGATGCGCCCCCCAACCAGCCTCTGGATGAGGCCACATGGCAGGAAATGGCGACCAAGCTGGACTTGGCGGCGGCTTATATCGACATCGGTGATGCCGATGGCGCCCGCGAACTGCTGGAGGAGGTGATTGGTCACGGCGATCCGGATCAGGTTCGCAAGGCAAAAGATTTGATGAAAGATTTCCGCTAACGCGTTTTTGCTCGTTTGCGTGAAGAAGCTAATTTTTTGATCGACTGCCAATGACCCGTATAGCCCTGGGCCTCGTCTACGATGGCAGCGGTTTCCACGGCTGGCAGACCCAACCCTCCGGCTGTACCGTTCAGGATCATTTGGAGAGCAGTCTGGCCGCTCTGGCCGGGGTGCCGATAAAAACAATCTGTGCCGGGAGAACCGATGCCGGCGTCCATGCGACCGGTCAGGTCGTTCATTTCGATACGAGTGTCCAGCGGCCCATGCAGGCCTGGGTCCGCGGTGTGAACGCCCGATTGCCTGGCGGTGTCGCGGTGCAATGGGCTAAGCAGGTGCCTGATGCCTTTCACGCGCGGTTCTCCGCGTTGGCGCGCTGCTACGAATACCGTTTGTATTGCGCACCTGTGCGGCATCCTCTGTTGCATCAGACGACGCATGAGCCTCGGCCATTATGTATCGAGGCGATGCGGCAAGCCATCTACCCGCTGCTCGGCCGCCACGATTTTTCGGCGTTTCGCTCGGCCCAGTGTCAGGCCGCCAACCCCGTCCGCGAGCTATTGTGCTTCGATATCGACGAGCCGCTGGCTGGTTTGATCCGCTGCCGTATTCGCGGCAATGCGTTTTTACATCACATGGTGCGTAATCTGATGGGTGCTTTGGTGAGCGTCGGTGCAGGAAAACGTCCGCCGAGCTGGTTGTTCGATGTTTTGCAGTCGCGCGATCGTCGTCTGGCTGCGCGTACCTACCCGCCAGAGGGTCTGACGCTGGTGCAGGTAGCGTATGATTCGGGTTTTGATCTGCCACCTGCCGCGCGATTGCCCTGGTAAATCCTCCGTGACCGATACCGATCCATCCGATTCTTTTCGCCGCACGCGCGTCAAACTCTGCGGTTTAAAAACCGCATCTGACGTTTTGGCTGCCGTTCAAGCCGGGGCTGATGCGATCGGCTTTGTCGTCTACGAGCCGAGTCCACGCCATGTGTCGCCGGCCGAGGCGCACCTGCTGGCTCGTGACCTGCCGCCCTGGGTCCAGCCAGTCCTGTTGTTCGTGGATGCAGAGGCCCCGCTTGTGCAGAGTGCCGTGGCCAACTGGCCAAATGTGATGCTGCAGTTTCATGGTCAGGAAACCGACGCCTATTGCCGGCAGTTCGACCGGCCTTATATCAAAGCGCTGGCGATGCGGGCTGGGGTGAATTTACAGACGCTAAGCACGCAATATCCGCAAGCACAGGCGCTTCTGCTCGATGCGCCGAGCGCCGGGCACGGCGGCGCGGGCAAAACCTTCGATTGGTCCTTGCTGGCCGGCTGCGATCGTGGCAGTAAACCGCTTATACTATCGGGCGGCTTGCAGGCTGAAAATGTCGGTCGGGCGATCGCGCAAATCAAACCTTATGCGGTCGATGTGTCGAGCGGGATCGAGCTTATCCGAGGGGTCAAATGTCTCACGGCGATGCGGCGGTTTTGCCGGGCGGTCACTGTCGCCGATGCGCAGTTTTCATGAAAAAGGTATGAATACTTATAATTTTCCAGATGCTGCTGGGCATTTCGGCCCGTATGGTGGGTCTTTCGTTTCAGAAACGTTGGTGCATGCGCTCGACGAGTTGAAAGCGGCTTATGCCGAGTGCCAACAGGACGCAGCTTTTCAAGCCGAGTTACACGACGAGCTGACCCATTTCGTTGGCCGTCCGAGCCCCATTTACCATGCTAGACGCTGGTCGGCGCAGTTGGGTGGCGCGCAAATCTATTTCAAGCGTGAAGATCTAAATCACACCGGCGCCCACAAAGTCAACAATTGCATCGGCCAGGCCTTGTTGGCCCGTCGTATGAAAAAACCGCGCGTGATTGCCGAAACCGGCGCCGGCCAGCATGGCGTGGCCACCGCCACGGTCGCGGCACGCTATGGCATGGAATGCATCGTCTATATGGGCCAAGAGGATGTCGCGCGGCAGGCGCAAAATGTATTTCGCATGGAATTGCTGGGCGCCACCGTCGTGCCGGTGACCAGTGGTTCGCGTACCCTGAAAGACGCACTGAATGAAGCCCTGCGCGACTGGGTGACAAATGTCGAAAATACTTTTTATATCATTGGCACCGTGGCCGGGCCGCATCCGTATCCGATGATGGTGCGCGATTTTCAAAGCGTGATCGGTACCGAATGCCTTACACAAATGCCGGCCCAAACCGGCCGGCAGCCCGATGCGGTGATCGCTTGCGTGGGCGGCGGGTCGAACGCAATGGGCATTTTCTATCCCTATATTTCTTATCCCGATGTACAACTGATCGGCGTCGAGGCGGCAGGCGAGGGCATCGCCACAGGCCGGCATTCGGCTTCGCTTTCGCAGGGTTCGCCCGGCGTTCTGCATGGCAACCGCACGTATCTCTTGCAAAACGATGATGGCCAGATCATGGAAACGCACTCGGTGTCGGCCGGCATGGATTACCCAGGCGTTGGTCCAGAACACGCTTGGTTGAAAGACTTGAGTCGGGCTCAATATGTCAGCGTGACCGATGCCCAGGCCTTGGAGGCGTTTCATACCTGCTGTCGGGTTGAGGGCATCATTCCGGCGCTCGAATCGAGTCATGCACTGGCTTATGCGGCGCAGCTCGCCCCCAGCTTGCCAGCCGATAAGGTTTTGCTCGTCAACCTATCGGGGCGTGGCGACAAAGACATGCACACCGTAGCCAACGAGGCTCGCATCGCTAGCGCTGGCGCTATACAGGGGGGCTGCTGATATGTCACGCATCGGCGACTGTCTGCAAACACTGCGCGAAGCCGGTCGGACGGCCTTGGTTCCTTTCGTGACTGCAGGCGATCCAGCGCCGGCAACGACGGTCGCGACCATGCACGCATTGGCCGACGCCGGGGCGGACATCATCGAGCTGGGGGTGCCGTTCTCCGATCCCATGGCTGACGGCCCAGTGATCCAGCGTTCTAGCGAACGCGCGTTGCAAAAAGGCATAACCACCGACCAAGTGCTCGGTTTCGTCGCGGCGTTTCGAGAAACGAATCGCCATACGCCAGTGGTTCTGATGGGCTATGCCAACCCGATCGAACGGATGGGGGCTGCACGTTTTATCGAGCGCGCGCGCCATGCGGGCGTCGACGGTGTGCTCGTCGTGGATTATCTGCCGGAAGAGGCGGCTGAGTTTACCCAGGCTTTACGCACCGCCGGGCTCGATGCCATTTTTTTACTAGCCCCGACCTCGACCCCGAAGCGCATCGCACAAGTGGCCGCGATGGCGCGCGGTTATATTTACTACGTTGCGCTCAAAGGCGTGACGGGTGCCACGAATCTGAATCAAGCCGAAATCGGCGCGCAGTTGGCGCTGATTCGACAGCATACGACCGTACCGATTGCCGTCGGCTTTGGCATCCGCGATGCGCAAACGGCCTGCGCGGTGGCCGAGCATGCCGATGCCGTTGTCATCGGCTCGGCTCTCGTGCAGGCTCTGGAACATTCGCCCAGCGACCGAACGGCCATGGTCGCCGCGCAGTTCGTCGGCGACATTCGCCGGGCGCTGGATAGCCAGCCGGCGCGGCGCAATCGATCAGAAGAGGATATGTCATGAGCTGGATCGAAAAATTACTGCCCCCGCGCATTTCCCGTACGCCCAGCGAAGTCGGCCGGCGCACCATTCCCGAAGGTCTGTGGCTGAAGTGCCCGTCGTGCGAAGCGGTGCTGTATGCCACCGATTTACAAGCCAATCAGTTTGTTTGTCCGAAGTGCGATCATCATTTGCGAATGGCGGCGCGCGTGCGCTTGGATCATTTGCTGGATCCGGAAGGTCGCCACGATATCGGGCAAAACGTTTTACCGGTCGACAGTTTGCAGTTCAAGGACAGCAAACCTTATCCCGCGCGCTTGCAGCAGGCGGTCAAGGACACCGGTGAAACCGATGCGCTGATCGTCCTGGGCGGCGCTATCCACAGTCTGCCCCTGGTCGTGGCGTGTTTCGAGTTCGAGTTCATGGGGGGGTCGATGGGGGCTGTGGTCGGCGAGCGGTTTTGTCTGGGTGTGCAGGCCGCCATCGAACAGCATGTGCCGTTCGTCAGCATCGCGGCTTCAGGCGGAGCGCGCATGCAAGAAGGTCTAAATTCGCTCATGCAAATGGCCAAAACATCCGCCATGCTTGCAAAGCTCAGCCAGGCCGGGCTACCTTACATTTCCGTGCTGACCGACCCGACCATGGGCGGCGTGTCCGCCAGCTTCGCATTTCTGGGCGATGTCGTCATTGCCGAGCCCAAGGCTTTGATCGGCTTTGCCGGGCCGCGGGTCATCGAGCAAACGGGCCGCGAAAAGCTGCCCGAGGGCTTCCAGCGTGCCGAGTTTTTGCAGGAAAAAGGCGCAGTCGACATGATCGTCGACCGGCGTCAAATGCGCGCCACCATCGCGCATCTGCTCGCGCTCTTGACCCGGCAACCAGCCGAAGCCCTCAGTTGAATGCTAATCCGCCCGCGGTCGTCGTCCGCTCGTTGGGCGAGTGGCTGGCGTACATCGAGAGTATTCATGCCAAACCGATCGACCTCGGCCTGGACCGCACTCGCGCAGTTTTTGCGGCATTGGGCACGCCCGTGCATGGCACGGTCATCACGGTTGCCGGAACGAATGGCAAGGGCTCGACCTGCGCGCTGCTCGACGCGATTCTGCGGCAGGCGGGCTACCGGGTGGGCTTATTCACCTCGCCGCATCTGCTGCATTTCAACGAGCGTTTGCGCTTGCAGGGTGTGGCAGTCGACGACGCCGCACTGATCGACGCTTTCGAGCGGGTCGAGGCTACCCGTCTGGCGATCGGTATGAGCCTGACTTATTTCGAATTCACGACCGTGGCGATTCTGGATATTTTGTTTCGCGCACAACTGGATGTGGTCGTCCTCGAAGTCGGGTTGGGCGGGCGGCTCGATGCCGTCAACATTATCGATTCGGATTGCGCCATCGTCACGAGTGTCGACCTCGACCATATGGAACTGCTCGGCCCAGACCGGGAAACGATCGGTCGCGAAAAAGCCGGGATTTTTCGTGCCGGGCGCCCGGCCATCGTCAGCGATCCACAGCCACCGACGTCGATCATGGCGCACGCCGCCACTGTAGGCGCCGATCTCTGGCTCATCGGTCGCGATTTCCGCCATCAGGGCGACACGCAGCAGTGGAGCTACACTGGCCGTGCTCAACGGCGTCATGCACTGGCTTATCCAGCTCTGCGCGGCGTCAATCAGTTATTGAATGCATCCGCCGCTCTGGCTGCCTTGGAAGCCCTGGCGGACCGTTTGATGGTCTCTGCGCAGGCCGTCCGTCAAGGCCTGGCTTTGGTCGAATGGCCGGGACGTTTTCAGGTTTTGCCAGGACAGCCAACGATTATTTTAGACGTCGCCCATAATCCTCATGCGGCGGCGCATCTTCGCGAAAACCTCGATAATATGGGCTTCCATCCTGCCACCCATGCGGTGTTCGGGATGCTGGCCGACAAAGACATCGATGGCGTTATCGATAAAATAAAAGGCCGCATCGACCATTGGCATCTGGTCGATACCGAAGGTCCGCGCGGTTCATCGGCGATCGGATTGCGCGATGCCCTGCGTCGGCAAGGCATAGCCGCCGATTCCTTCGATTGGGCCGAGCATGCCAAGTACCGAAAAACGGCCTTGATCGGTAAACCGAGCCCGACGCGCAGCGTGCAAACTTATTCTTCGGTAGCGGCTGCTTACCGGTCCGCTACCGAAGGAGCCGACACGAATGATAGAATCGTCGTCTTTGGCTCTTTTTCGGTGGTAGCCGCCGCGCTGGCGTGCTGCGCCAAGGCCGTTTGAAAGTCTACTGTCATTTACTAAGGATTTCCGTCGTCCATGGGTCTGTTGTCGAGGTTTTTGACCAAAAATGATCCCGCTGTGCGGCGTCGGCGTGTGCCGAACGACGCGCCTGCGGAAACCACCGACGAGCACAAGCGAAAAGCGCGGCGCCGCTTGCTGGGCTCCATCGCCTTGCTGCTGACGGCGATCATCGTTTTACCGATGATTTTGGACGATGCGCCGAAACCAGTCAGCGAAGATATCGCTCTTATTTTCCCATCGAAAGATTCGAATTTTGACGGCAACGCCCCAGTCGTGCGCAAACCGACCGCTAAGCTGATCGAAGAATATTCTCCCAAATCGGCGCGCAAGGTGCTTTCCGATCCAGATCCAGATATGGCGGGAGCGGTCGAGGAACCTGTCGTTAAATCCGACGCCAACCCGGGACGCAAGTCTGAGCACAAGGCTGCAGCGAAGGCTGATGCCGCCACCGAGTCAAAACCTGAAGCCAAGGCGGCGATCAAAGTTCCACCCCCAGACCCTGCGCCCAAATCACCCGTCAAAGCGTCCGGCGTGACCGTCGACTCACCCAACAAGTCCACTGCTACTGACGATCCTATCGCTAACTTGGCGAAGGGGGGGGCGAATGCCAAAACGACCGCCACCGCGACGCGTCATTGGGTGCAAGTTGGCGCTTTCGGTTCCACGGCCAAAGCACGCGAAGTGATCGACCGGTTGCTGACTAAAGGCCATACCGCCACCATGGAAACGACCAGTTCCGACAGCGGCTCAGTCATCCGGATACGCATCGGTCCACAGCCCGATCGCGATGCGGCCGTGCGTCTCAAAGACCAGTTGGCAGGGGAAGGGTTTACCGGAGCCATCGTCCAATGACATCATTCGATTATCTGGTCATCGGCATCATCGTACTGTCGGTTTTGTTGTCCTTGATGCGCGGTCTGGTCGTCGAGGTTCTGTCGCTCGTCAAATGGACTGTCGCGTTGTATGTCGCGAATCATTTCGGGGCTGCCCTGTCCCTTAAGATTCCGATCGCGGAAGGTCTGTCGCCGCCACTGCAATTACTGGCTGGTTGCGTCGCCGCTTTTGTCTTGACGATGCTGGTCGGTTCGATTCTGACTTTTCTGATCGGCAGTCTGATCAAATCGGCTGGGCTGAATTTCGCGGACCGCTGGCTGGGTGCTATTTTTGGCCTGGGGCGCGGCATCGTCATGGTGCTGAGTCTTGTGATCGCCGGTGGCCTTACCTCCCTGCCCGAAAAAGATTTCTGGCGCCATGCCCGGCTCGCGCCTTATGCCGAAAACGCCGTGCGGGCCTTAAAGCCGCATTTGCCTGGCACCATGACGCAGTGGATTCGTTACTAGGAGAAGCAAAATGTGTGGAATCGTAGGTGTTGCCGCGGCGGCACCCGTCAACCAGATTTTGTATGACGGGTTGCTGCTGTTGCAGCATCGAGGCCAGGATGCCGCTGGTATTGCCACTTCGCACGGTAAAACGTTCAATATGTGCAAAGGCAATGGTCTGGTACGCGACGTGTTCCGTACCCGCAATATGCGTTCGTTGCCAGGCATGATCGGCATAGGCCATGTGCGTTACCCGACTGCCGGCTCCGCATCGAACTCCGAAGAGGCGCAGCCGTTTTATGTAAACGCGCCGTATGGGCTGATTCTTGCGCATAACGGCAATCTGACGAACTGCGAGCAACTCAAAGCCGACATGTTCAAAAACGACCGACGGCATATCAATACCAACTCCGATTCCGAAGTATTACTCAACGTTCTCGCGAACGAAATCCAGAACGAAACTGCCTCTTTGTCGCTCGAGCCGAGCGCTATCTTTCGTGCTGTGAGTAGCGTGCACCGTCGGGTACAGGGCGCTTACGCGTGCGTTGCACAAATTGCCGGGGCCGGCTTACTGGCGTTTCGCGACCCGCATGGCATTCGGCCACTGGTGATCGGTGTGGCGCAGAGCCACGATGGTCTGGATTATATGGTTGCCTCCGAAAGTGTCGCCCTGGAGGGGCTGGGTTTTAAGCTCTTACGCGACGTGGCACCCGGCGAGGCGGTCTTCATCAGCGAAAACCGCGAGTTTTTCAGCCAGCAGTGCGCGCCTCAGGCATCGCTCAACCCATGCATTTTCGAGTATGTCTATCTGGCACGGCCGGATTCTTTGATGGATGGCGTGTCGGTCTACGAAGCGCGTGTCAAGATGGGCGAGTATTTGGCCGAAAAAGTTCGCCGGGAGCTCTCCAGCGGGGATATCGATGTGGTGATGCCGATTCCTGACTCGAGCCGACCGGCCGCGATGGAACTGGCGTCGCGGCTGAACCTCAGCTATCGCGAAGGCTTCATCAAAAACCGCTACATCGGTCGCACTTTTATCATGCCGGGCCAAGTGATGCGCCGCAAAAGCGTACGCCAAAAATTAAATCCAATCGGTATCGAGTTTCGCGGTAAAAGTGTGCTGATCGTGGACGACTCCATCGTGCGCGGTACTACCAGTCGCGAAATCGTCACAATGGCGCGCGAATCGGGCGCACGCCGGGTCATTTTCGCCTCGGCCGCCCCGCCGGTTCGGTTTCCGAACGTCTACGGCATCGACATGCCCACGCGCGACGAGCTCATCGCCCATGCCCGCAGCGATGAAGAAATCGCCCGCGAAATCGGTGCTGACGCCTTGGTGTACCAGGACATCGCCGACATGAAACGCGCGGTCACGGCGATCAACCCGACGCTGAACAGATTCGACGCATCATGTTTCGATGGCAACTACATCACGGGTAATATCACCAGCGAGTACTTGAATTGTGTCGAATATGCCCGCCAGCACCCAACCATTCAGGAAGATTACGGAACTCAGTTGAACCTTGGTTACGCCGTCAATCAATGATTTGTTAAAATGTTCACTTTTCCCAACAGCGATTCCCTATGGCATTGATCGTTCATAAATACGGCGGCACGTCGATGGGCTCGGCGGAACGCATCCAGAACGTTGCCCGACGCGTCGCTAAATGGCACGCCGCTGGCCATCAGCTCATCGTCGTGCCATCGGCCATGTCTGGCGAAACCAATCGACTGCTGGATTTGGCTCAGGCGGTGGTCCCGGCCGGCCATGTGCTCGACCCTCGTGAACTGGACATGATCGCCGCTACCGGCGAACAGGTCTCGGTTGGGCTGCTTGCTCTGGCCTTACATGGGCAAGGCGTGCCGGCCATCAGCTATACCGGTTGGCAGGTGCCCATACGAACCGATGCATCGCACACGAAGGCACGGATCGAGTCAATCGACGATGCGCGCATTCGCAGCGATTTGGCCCAAGGGCTTGTGGTGATCGTCGCGGGTTTTCAGGGGGTTGATGCGGCTCAGCACATCACGACCTTGGGGCGTGGCGGTTCCGATACATCAGCGGTGGCGATCGCGGCCGCCTTACGCGCCGACGAATGCCTGATTTTCACCGATGTCGATGGGGTTTACACGACCGATCCGCGAGTGGTTCCCGAATCTCGTCGCCTGAAAGTCATTTCGTTCGAAGAAATGTTGGAAATGGCCTCGCTCGGATCTAAAGTTCTGCAAACCCGCTCCGTCGAGTTTGCAGGTAAGTATCGCGTTCCGACACGCGTCTTGTCGAGCTTGACCGACCCTGCTTTGCCGATCGAAGAAGAAGCGGTATCGGGTACATTGATTACTTTCGAGGAAGATGAAGATATGGAGCAGGCCATCGTTTCCGGCATCGCGTTCAATCGTGACGAAGCCAAGGTCACCGTCCGGGGCGTACCAGACAGACCAGGAATTGCCTCGACGATTCTGGGGTTGGTGGCCGACGCCAACATCGACGTCGATATGATTATCCAAAATCAGGGCTCTGCCGGCACCACCGACTTTACGTTCACGGTGCACCGCAATGAGCTTGCCAAAACGCTCGATTTGCTCGATACGAAGATCCGCCCGCAGATCCAGGCTGGCGATATCAGTGGTGATGCCAAAGTCGCCAAAGTCTCGATCGTCGGCATCGGTATGCGTTCTCATGTCGGTGTCGCCAGTTTGATGTTCCGTACCTTGTCCGACGAAAATATCAATATTCAAATGATTTCAACGTCCGAAATCAAGGTTTCCGTCATCATCGAAGACAAATACCTCGAACTTGCCGTTCGTGCATTGCATAAAGCGTTTGGTTTGGATCAACCCGCGTCTAATTAAAGGTATAATGGGATCGATGTTCGGAAACGTGGCCGAGAGGTCGAAGGCACTCCCCTGCTAAGGGAGCATCCGGTCAAAAACTGGATCGAGGGTTCGAATCCCTCCGTTTCCGCCATTAATAAAAAGCCCTCGTAGAGGGTTTTTTATTAATCAAGCGACAAAAAGAGGGATGAGCGCCCGAGCCGAGGGTTCGGCGTAGTGCAGCGTAAGCCACCCAGAACGACAGAACCGTAAGTGCTTGTAGATGATTGGCACGCTAAACTTGACTAAGTTGCAATTGTTCCTTGAAATCGTTCGTCTGGTGTCGTGGATTTTTCAGAAACGGCTGAGTGAATAAGCCGTCGAGAGGCTTACTAAAAATAAGCGTCTCGATTTCCTAAAATAAATTTCTATAAAGCTTTCCTGTCTGGAAGGAGAGTCGCAATTTTGTACAATATGAATTTACTTTATAAAAATTATTTGCTGACTTCGTGACCGATAACGCCTCCTACTGCTGCCCCACCCAAAGTTCCTAAAGTGCCTCCACCCAAAACAGATGCCGCAACGCCGCCGACTCCCGCACCGATCGCAGTATTCTTTTCTTGACTCGTCATTCCTGAGCAACCAGGCAAAAGAATTACACTCAAACCGACTCCTAAAACAGATGCGCGACTTAATAAATTTTTCATGGTAATTCCTTTTTCTTTAGGTCAGTATCGGTAAGAGATAATTAAGCAAACGGTGTGCCTGGTGGTGCCCGTAGAAAATCCAGCGAGTTGGTGGCATGCAGATGGCAGAGTGAACCCGAAATTAAAATTGCCTCAGTTTGGTCTTGAGGGTACTATTCGTGCGGGATTTGGTATGCCGTTGTCGCCAATCAAATTACGCCGCTTTTGCGGCCGAAACCCCATATTTCCATCACGCTGTCGCGTGAAAACTGCCGTATACATTGAGTTTTGCAACAGGCTCCTTCGATTATTCAGTTTCGCAACTGGCTCTTTACTTTGAAGAAAAATTATGGACCACATAGATCTTGCCGATAAAACCAAAACGCCTACGAACGAAGCCCACTCTACTGCGTCATCTACTGCGTCAAATACGCGGATCCTCACTCAGTTAAGCGCTACGGCGGCTGTCTCTACTTTTTTAGCCGCTTGTGGTGGTGGAACTAATGGGGATACTTCAACTACTACCTCAAGTACGGGTACAGAAGGTTCCGAAACCGGGTCTGCAAACGAGGGAGGGGGTAATCAAAATGGCGGGGGTACGCCGTCCGCCCCCATCTCCGCCAAGCAAGCAGCTAGATTTCTAACCCAAGCACAGTTCTCTGCGTCTGATAGTGATATTGCTGCGGTTCAATCGCAGGGATACAGCGCTTGGTTAGATCAGCAATTCAATGCGAGTATTCCTCAAACCGCTTGGGACTGGTTGATCATGAAAGGCTTGAATACTTTTGGGCTTCGCCTTTCTTATGCCGTCGCAGATAAAGCGATATGGCAACAATTGATGAGTTCAGGTGGCTCGGTGCGTAAAAGGGTTGCGTTGGCATTGTCAGAGATTTTCGTTGTTTCGATGAATGGCTCGATTCCTAGGCCACGATCATTTGCAATTGCCGGGTATTGGGACATGTTAGTAGCAAATGCGTTTGGAAATTATAGAGTTTTGTTGGAATCTATTACGCTAAATGCTACGATGGGCTATTATTTAAATACCAAAGGAAACCAGAAAGCAGATCCAAAAACAGGCCGCCAACCCGATGAAAACTACGGGCGTGAAGTAATGCAGTTATTCTCGATCGGCTTAAATCAATTGAATCTGGATGGTACGATAAAGCGTGATTCATTCGGTCAGCCAATTTCAACCTATGACCAAAATGATGTTGTGAATATCGCACGTATGTTCACCGGTTGGGATTTGGATATGTCCGCCGGATTTGATATTCCTAATGCATTTGCAATTAAGTTGCCAATGGTGTTAAACCAGTCAAAGCATTCTCCCGAGGCCGCCACATTTTTAGGTGTTACTGTACCAGCTAATACCGATGGAAAAACAGCACTTAAAATCACCTTAGATACTTTATTTAATCATCCGAACGTAGGGCCATTTATCTGCAAGCAGTTAATTCAACGTTTGGTAACAAGTAACCCTAGCCCATCCTATGTAGCGCGTGTGGCAGCAGTCTTTAATAAAAACTCTGCTAATGAACGGGGCAATCTGAAGTCAGTGATTAAAGCGATTTTACTGGATGACGAGGCACGCAGCGACCAAGGATTAACGCAGGCGACGTTTGGCCGGATTAGAGAGCCAATGGTTCGTTTTATTCAATGGGGAAGAACTTTCAATGCAAAATCGGCAGATGACATTTGGTCCGTCAGTGACTTGACCGAGCCTAGCACTAAACTTGGCCAGAGCCCATTTCGTTCGCCTACGGTATTTAATTATTTTAGGCCCGGGTATGTACCACCCAATACCGATATGAGTAAAGACGGCTTAACGGCGCCTGAGTTTCAACTGGTGAATGAGATTACCGTTGCAGGCTATTTGAACTTTATGCCGAGGTTTGTATCGAATGGTACTAATTTAGTTGCTGATTATTCCGCCGAGCTTGCTTTAGTGAACGACCCCGCTGCATTGGTTAAACGATTGGTTTTATTGCTAAGTGCAAATCAGATTTCCGACGCCACGATGTCTTCCATACAAAATGCAATTTCCACCATAGACGTGAAGACTGCTACGGGTAAGAATAATAGGCTGTATGCAGCACTTACTTTGGTGTTATCTGCGCCCGAATACATCGTACAGAAATAAGGCAACCCACATGAAAATTAATAAAATAGAGTCTTTGCAGCGTCGTGCATTTATGCAGCGGGTCGGCCAGCTCAGTATTGCAGGGGTGGCAACCCCTTGGGCTTTGAATTTGGCAGCCATGGGCGAGGCGGCTGCAGCCAGTGCGGATGATTATAAAGCGATTGTATGTATATTCTTGTATGGTGGAAATGACCATGGCAATACGATTATTCCCGTGGATGCCAGTAACTATGAAAAATACCTAAAAATTAGAACAGGTATTGCAACGCCTCTCGCTAGCCTTGCGCAAACAGTGCTCGCGCCTACCACCGCCTTGCCAGGTGGAATGCAGTTAGCGTTAGCGCCAGAAATGCTACCACTCAAACAGATATTCGATCAAGGCAAGCTCGCTGTGCAACTTAATATTGGCACGCTGTTTCAGCCGACAACCGTAGCTGATTTTACTGCGCGGCGTAATTTGCCATCGCATTTGTTTTCACACAACGATCAGCAATCCATGTGGCAATCGTCGTTACCTGAAGGGGCGGTCACGGGATGGGGTGGACGTCTTGGTGATTTGGTTTTGTCTGGTAATGGTGGGTCAACTTTTACATGTGTTTCTATAACAGGTAACGCTGTATTTCTTGCCGGACAAAATGCAATCAGCCATCAAGTTGGTATCAATGGTGCCGTAGCAATTAACGGTATTAAAAATGGATTATTCGGCTCAAAGGCGTGTGGCGATTTATTAAATACGTTAGTTACCAAAACAAGCACACATAAGTTTGAGAATGAATACGCCAAAGTTGTTTCAAGGTCCATCTCCTCTGAGCGTACACTCACTTCAGCATTGTCGTCTGTAGGTAAATTTGTTACCCCGTATGACACTAGCAATGCTTTAGCAAATCAACTCAATGCGGTTGCCAGAATAATCGCGGCACGAAGTTCGCTAGGGTTAAAACGCCAGGTATTTATGGTTTCAATGGGAGGTTTTGATCTGCATGATAATCTACCAACCCAACACCCTGAATTGCTGAAAAAAGTGGCAGATGCAATGACCTCGTTTTATAACACCACGGTCGAGCTCGGGATAAGTGATAAAGTAACCGCCTTTACTGCATCCGATTTTGGTAGAACTTTGGCGTCGAACGGTGATGGTTCAGACCATGGTTGGGGTAGTCATCATTTCGTGATGGGTGGTTCGGTAAAAGGCAAGCAATTTTACGGCAATGCCCCTGAAATTGCGTTGACCGGACCCGATTATGTAGGTAGCGGTCGATTATTGCCTTCAACATCCGTGGATCAGTTAACCGCTACCTTGGGTAAATGGTTTGGCGTGCCAAGCAGTGATTTAAATTTAATCGCGCCAAATCTCCGTAACTTCAGCGTCAAGAACTTAGGGTTTCTATAGAAGATCTGTTCAATACTATAATCATTGAATACGCGCGGTAACTCATGTTCAGACCAATTTCCTTACTGTGAAAGATAGTTCTCATCGAGCACGTCCATGGTGCGCAGCCTGCGCTGGTGGGTTACCGTCTGTTCATCCAGCCCAGGGATTGCAACCGTCTGAAGCCAACGCAAAACGCCCAGCTTGGAGTCGGGCTCGCACAAGCGATTAAACACCATGGCTTTGATGATCTGCTGATAATCGGTGGTGCTTGCTTGTTGGTCAAAAGTCTTTTCAATTCGCTCAAAGCCCAACTCGGCCCAAAAACAGTCCAAAGCCCACACATCGCCCAGCGCTTTAGAGGATTCAAACCGGATGGCCGCATCAAGCGCCTTTTTTTGGCGATTGGCTTATCGGCGACTGGCTTTGCCGCGTTTTTAACGGCAGTTGGCGACGTTCTTCGCGGATTGTCGGTGTCGAGCGCTCAATCACGCTGAATGGTCGGTGGTTCTGGCGGCTCCTGCTGTCGATTTGAAGGGCTGTGCGGGAATTTTGCAGGGGCGGCCATATAGGCTCTTACATGAGGTAAAAATGGTTGGATCTTTTCCCTGTTCTGGGGGCAGAAGGCAGGTTCCGGTAGTCGAAGCGGATGACGTCGACCCCTCGATCGCCACTGATCGCAATAACATTACGCAGGCAAGCAGGCTTGAACAAGCGCCGGCGCTAAGTCGCACAGCGTTTGCAGAAAAACTGGACGAATGGGTTCGCGATGCCGCCCGCTACGAAAACCGCGCAACCGCAAGAGATCGCATGATGGCGTGTTTTGATGCGCAGCTAAATGACCCCTCGTCTGTTGATGCCTTATCGTTGGACCTGAGTCTGTTAGACCTAAGAACTGTGCCGCCCGAGATTGGTCAGTTGGTTAATCTGACGACCTTGCAGCTTGCTAATAATCGATTTGAAAGCGTGCCGCCCGAGATTTTTCGGCTGGTTAATCTGAACACCTTGGATCTTTCTGAGAATGAACTTCAAAGCGTGCCGCCCGAGATTGGCCAGTTGGTTAATCTGACGACCTTGAAGCTTGCTTATAATCGACTTGAAAGCTTGCCGCCCGATTTTGGTCAGTTGGTTAATCTGACGGCCTTGAAGCTTGCTAATAATCTATTTGAAAGCGTGCCGCCCGAGATTTTTCGGCTGGTTAATCTGAACACCTTGGATCTTTCTGAGAATGAACTTCAAAGCGTGCCGCCCGAGATTGGTCGGCTGGTTAATCTGACGGACTTAGATCTTTGTAGTAATCGACTTCAAAGCCTGCCGCCCGAGATTGGTAAGCTGGTTAATCTGGCGATCTTTTATATTAGTCGTAATCAACTTCAGAGCCTGCCGCCCGAGATTGGTAAGCTGGTTAAGCTGGCGAGCTTTTATATTAGTGGTAATCAACTTCAAAGCGTGCCGCCCGAGATTGGTAAGCTGGTTAAGCTGACGGACTTTGGTCTTGCTGGTAATCAACTTCAAAGCGTGCCGCCCGAGATGGGTCTGCTGGTTAATCTGACGACCTTGATTCTTGCTGACAATCACTTTCAAAGCATGCCGCCCGAGATTTTTCGGCTGATTGACCTGAAGAAATTGAGTCTTAGTGATAATCAACTTCAAAGCTTGCCGCCCGAGATTTGTGAGCTGGTTAATCTGACAGAGTTGTACCTTTACAATAATCAACTTCAAAGCCTGCCTGGCAGCATCGTCGACTTACCGGCGACGTGCGCTATCTTTTTAGGAAACAACCCATTACCTCCCACCGTAATCGAACAACTCGGTAATGCTATTCGGCAAAGGCGGGCAAGCGACCCAACACGCGGACCCCGCATTGACCATACGATGGCAGCCGGTCCCGCGCCAGTTGCGCGCCCTCTCAGCGAAGAGGTCGCCGCTTGGCGCACCGAAGGCGGTCGCCCATGCTCACCGGATGAGATGGCGCACTGGCAAACCGCTACGACTGGCGTTGC
>JBKCTV010000039.1:0-63326 GCA_046318595.1 Burkholderiaceae bacterium
GCTTCAGGGTTCGCGTCTTCAGCGTGAAGTGCTTGTTGGTGCGCAAGTCGTAGAACCAGACCCCCTTCGTGTGAATCTGGCCGTCCTTCTGCCTGGCATCGAAGAACACCACGTTCGCTTTCACACCTTGCGCGTAGAAGATGCCGGTCGGCAGCCGTAGCACGGTGTGTACATCGCAGGTCTCCAGGAGCTTCTTGCGGATCTTCTCCCCGGCACCGCCCTCGAACAGCACGTTGTCCGGCAACACCACGGCGGCTTGGCCGCCCACCTTCAGCATGCTGACGATGTGCTGCAGAAAGTTGAGCTGCTTGTTCGACGTGGTTTCCCAGAAGTCCTGTCGTTCGTAGGTGAGCGCCTCCTTGTCTTCCTCACCCTCTTCGTTGGTGATGGTCATGCTGCTCTTCTTGCCGAAGGGCGGATTGGCCAGCACGTAATCCACCTTGCGCCTGGGCTCGGTTATCAGGGCGTCTGATCGCTCCACCAGGGGTTCGCCATCCAGCTCGCCGATGCTGTGCAGGAACAGGTTCATCAAGCACATGCGCCGGGTGTTTGGCACGATCTCGTTGCCGTAGAAGGTCTGGTCGCGCAGGAAGGCCTTCTGGCGCTTGTCCAGCGTGGCACCGGGGCGGGTCAGCCAGTTGTAGGCGCCCAGGAAGAATCCGCCCGTGCCGCACGCCGGGTCGGCAATCGACTTCATCGGTTCGGGTCGAACGCAGGCCACCATGGCCTCGATCAGCGCGCGCGGGGTGAAGTACTGGCCCGCGCCGCTCTTGGTGTCTTCGGCGTTTTTCTGCAGCAAGCCTTCGTACAGATCGCCCTTGGTGTCGGCGTCCAGGCTGATCCAGCTTTCGGCATCAATCAATTGCACCAAGCGTGAGAGCTTGGCCGGATCCTGAATCTTGTTCTGGGCTTTGAAAAAGATCGCACCCAGCATGCCCGGCTCGTTGCCCAGCTTGTGCAGGGTGGCGAGGTAATGCGCCTCCAGTGGTTCGCCCACCTTGGGGGTCAGGCTGGCCCAGTCGAAGCCCTTGGGGATGTGGGTGTCCCGGTTGTAGGGCTCTTGCGCGTATTCGTGCGCCAGCTTCAGGAACAGCAAGTAGGTGAGCTGTTCGAGGTAATCGCCATAGCCTACGCCGTCGTCGCGCAAGGTGTGGCAGAAATTCCAGACTTTCTGGACGAGGGTGCTTGTGTTCATAAAAGGGCCTCCACCCAAGCTTTGTCTCGATGCGTGCCAATGGCAGATCGGAAAAAACTTGCGTATTCGTGATCGTGAAAAAGGTGTTTATTGATTTCAGAGATGACCGCAGGGGTGGATGTGTTGCCCACGACAGCAAGTAAGGTGGCCAATGTTTGCCAACGACTGCGTTTGTCCTCGGGCGTGTTCCATTCATTGAATCCCAGCCGGTCAATCGTGTAGCGCGCACGCGTGTATTCCCAAGTACCATCCGGTGCGACTGGCTTAACCTCGCCGTCAATGCCATGGGCGAGCAAATCGCAATCAGCCTGCACACAAGGGTCCAATAATCTGGGCGATTCAGCAGTCAGTTGCCCCGTAGGCAGCGCACAACGCTGAGCCTCATCACGAAGAGGGAACTCATTGGCCTTGCCATGCAGTACGTCGGCATCATTTTTTTCAGGTCGATTGCACCGTTGGCATGAAAGTCGGAAATTCCACCATTCATAGGCCAACCAGTAGTACCCGTCATGCCCCGCTAGTTTCACGCCATCCACCGTGATGCCCAGCTTGGGCCGGAAGTGATCGACATCAAAGGGTGCACGTGTGCTCTTCGCTTCGCAATACCAGCATTTGTGCCCGCTGGCATTGGCAAGCCACTTTTTGAGTAATCCCCAACTGCCGTTCTTCTTGATGTAGGCAGATCGAAGCGTGTGGGTACCCAAGGAATTGACCTTTGCGAGCCTGGCCGTGTAAACCTTGGGGCAGCGTGCCGGTAAATGTGGGGGCAATGACATCTGGATGAATCTCAAGCCTGCCCCTCCTGCAAGCTGCGCAGCAGGCTTTGCACCAAGGCATCGAGTGCCTTCTGTTTATTCTCCGGGGTGACGATGGCACCGTGGATATCGCCGTCTGCGGCCAAATCAAAGCGGGCACGCAGATACTCTTGCTCCAGCCTATCCCGAGACGCAAAGTTGAAATCCAAGCCTTCAAGTCGAGTACGGATTTTCAGCAACTTGGCCCGATCAGCATCGCTGAGCGGGGTCTGCTGGGTGGACAACTGGTGCAGTGCCAGCAGATCGGCATTCGTGGCCTTGTCCAGGCTGGTGCCCAAGCCGAACATATCGCTGGTCACGATCCCGGCAAAGCCCATGCCCTTCGGATCGACAGCCGGGTTTTCGGCGCGCACTGTGCGGCTGCCTGCTTCGCGATACAGGATCTGCACCTGCTCCTTCACCAACTCTGCAATAGCCAAGGGGTTGTGAGTCGTCAGCACAATGTGACTGTTGTCCTGGCCCTCGCTGTTTTGACCAACAAAGGACTTCAGATAATTCAGGTAGTCCACGCACCAGCGTGGATTCAAATGCGTATCGGGTTCATCCAGCAAGAACAGGCTTTCATCCTCGGCGGTAAAGCGCAGCAGCCCTAATACGGTAAGCAACTGCTGTTCGCCCTCACTGAGCTCCCGGAATGTGACGCTGCCATCGTTTTTCTTGAGGCGCACGCGGATGCGCACCTCTTCGATCAACTCGGAGACGTAGGTGCTCTCCAGATCACGGAAGAACTGCGCCGATGACTGGTTGCCGACCAGGCGACGAAGGGCTGCAATATCTTTCACGTACAGATACTTGAATTGCAGCGTTTCTTTGTTCCAGATCGAGGTGGACACACGACGACTGATCTCCACCGGTGCCAGCGCAATGTCATAGAATCGGGACAGGAAGTCACGTACCACGCCACGCGCATTCCAAAAGCGAGGATCGCCATCCGCTGCCTTTGATTTCCACGGCGGTTGCCGCAGCACGAACAACACTGACTCAATGCCTTCGTCCGGATCAAGACCGAGGTGGTCGTCAAGGAAAGCCCGAACCACGTCGGATTTCTGAATCAAAAAGGCCAGCAACACAAACTGGCTGTGCACCGGCATGGCATAGAACAGGCGCTTCAGGCCGGGGTCCTCACCATTCCGCAGTTTGCTGTCGTAATTTTCGAGGTAGGGGCGAAACACCTCGTGCATGCGCGGGCTCTCGCCCGAGTAGTAGCTGAATACATAGCGCGGCAGATACTCGCTATCCGCATTCAGGAACGCCGTGAGCTTGATGGCCTTGCCACGCAGAGCCGACACCGGCGCTTCGCCCTCGATGAATGGGGTCAGGGTGCCTTCACCACGGGCTTGTGCATCCGTCGCAACGTGAATCGTGAAAGGCTCTTTCTCGCGATCCGGGTCGGCATCGATCTCAATGTGCCGCAGGTTCTCGCCCGCTCCCATGCGATAGGCCAGCCGAAAGGCAAACGCGGGCGTGCGCTTTTTGCCGATCAGGTCACGAAAGATAATGGCCAGCGCCTCCAGCACGTTGGACTTGCCAGTGCCGTTCCAGCCAATCACTACGGTCACCCAGTGGTCTTGATCGAAGTCGATGGTGACGTTTTTCAGGTTCTTGAACTGGTGCGTCGGGCTGTCCTTGGCGCTGCCGATGGTGAGCTTGTCCAGACGCATGCTCAGCCCGCCAACAGTTTCAGCTTGTCAGACAGCTTGCGTCCCTGCGCATCGGTCACGGCCTCCACCGCCAGGCGACCGGCCTTGTCCAGCTTGCGTAGCTCGGCGTACAGCTCTTCGATGCGTTCCGTCAGCGCGCCATCGGCCACACCACAGCGGCGGAAGGCTTCTTGCGCAGGCACCCAGTCGCCCGCCTCGGCGAGCACGTCGATCAGTTGGCTCACCATGGCGGCGATCTCCTTTGGCTTTGTTTTGCGAGTCTTGGGCCGTTTCTCGCGTTCCGCCCGTTCGGCGCGGATGCGTTCCAGAAGCAAGCTGGCGGGTTCGTCATTCGGGTCTTGTGGCAACAGTTCGCCAGAGAAGGCAGCGCGCAGGATGTTTTGGCGTTGGGCGTTGGATTGTTTGAGGGAAAGATCAACGCTCTTCAACTGGTCGACAATTTCGCTGGTTTGGACGTGAAGTGCCGATATTATTTCCTGCTGCTCTTTAAACGGCGGAACCGGCACAGCAAGTGCGGATAGTTTGGACCCGTTGACATTTGCCTGACCGACTTGCTGAACCACAACCGATTTAATCCAGCGCTTTCCATATGCTGAATTGATAAACGCCGATGCAATCTCGGGAATGTAGCCTCCAGAAAATCGAACGCCAATCAAATACGAGGCAAACGAGCACGGCGATATTTGTGATCGGTAGACGGCAGTCTTGCCAACTAATTCAGGACTGTTGGTGCGATTGAATAACAAATCACCGTCTTGAAGATGGAGACCAGGAAATTCGTCATGGTCGACGGGCAGATACTTCAAGTTTGAAAAGTCCAGGTCGCCATCTTGAATATTCCCCATGCGCAAGACCGGAATGCCGGTTGGGTCTTCGTTTGTTTTTGACGATGATCCGTACTTTTGCTCAACGGTAAGCTGATCGATGCTTGCCCACACCCACCCCACCGGCAATTCCGGCAGCCCAGTCAAATCCGGCTGCACCGGTTCAGGGTATTTTTTTTGCCAGTCCTTGGGCGGGGTTTTGCCTTGTTCTTTGAATTTGGCGATCTGTTTGGCTTCCCAGCGGGCGCGGCGTTCGGTGAGGATGCGCTGCAACAGTTGTGCGCCGGTTTCGGTGGGCTTGTGCTTGGCTCGCCACTCAGCGGTAAGTGAGCCTTCCACCGCAGCTTTGAGCAGCGATTGCCGGTATTGCGCCAGTTTTTTCTGCGCGGCCTTGAGTTCAGCCACACCGGCATCGAGGTCGGAGAGTAGTTCTTCGAGTTTGGCAACGATGCGGGATTGTTGCGCCGGTGTTTCGAAGCCAAAGGTGAACGCAGCAATGTCTTTCGGTCGCACGGCGGGATACAGCGCGCCTTGCACAAGGGCCGACATTTCGTCGACAAAACGTTGCGATTGGACCAGACGAAGCAAGAACTCCGGGCGCAGCCAACGAGACCGGAGAACATGAAAGCCTGTGGAGCCGATTGCGCCATCAAGCTGTTCGGGAACGAGCGCGACCGCATTCAGATTGGGACGCGTCATTGAAACCAGCACATCACCAGTGCGAAGAAGCTGCTTGGCTCGACTCGGAGCCTGCGACAGCGTCAAGGCTTTGGCTTCGGTAATTTTTTTTGTTTCACGGTCGATGCTGCTGATATCCACATAAACGAAATCGCCAATTGGCCCAGCCTGTTCTACAGGCTCGTCTGCCAATTCACCAAGGGTAGCGAGGGACCGTTGATTCAATTCACCCATTACGCCACCAATTCCATATTCATTTCATTCATCAAGGTATCCAGTTCCTTGCCAAACAGGCCCCAGGCTTTTTGCAAGCCGCCTTTGTCGGCCAGTTCGGCGTAATCAAAATCGTCGCGACTGATGCTGCAACTGCTGGCAATGTGGTCCTTCATCAGCCGAAGCCATTCGGTCTGCTCGGGCGTGAAGGCAGTGCCGCGCTGGGCGTTGTGGCGGAAGATCCAAGACTGGAAGCGTCTGTCCACCTCATCGGTAAAGGGTTTGAGCTCAGCATCCAGCCCCAGTGCAAAGCGCAGCAGCGAGACCAGATCGGTGAGCTGGCGTTTGCGGTCCGCGCCCTTCACAGCCGAGGTCTGCACACGGGCATAGGCGCTCCACAGCCGCTCGGTGGTGAGCATCAATGGCGGTTTGGCGAGGTGCGCGTGCAGGTCTTCGAGCATGTCGAAGGTGAGTGCGCGGCGCTGGGAGGGCTGCTGGTAGAAAAAGCCGAGGGCGGCAATTTCATCCTTGTGCTGCGCGATGTAGTTGGCAAAGGTCTGGATCACCGCCTTGGCCTGCGTTTCGGCCTGCTCACTAAAACCGCTGAAGGTAACCTGATCGAGGTTGATGTGATCGATGAGCTGCTCGCGCTCGCGGCGGGCGGCTTCTAACTCGTCGCGCAGTTCTGGCTTGTCGAAGGGGGCACAGGCAGCGGCCACGCGCTCGGCGCGGGCGGATTCAATTTCTTCGGGCAGCAAGCTGTCCTCAGAGCGCGTAATGCCTTTCGCCTTGGCAGTAGCCAGCGCAGCTTGCACGATGGCATCGGGGTCCAGCGCGGCAATCAAGCCTTTGCCGAGATCGCCCACCGGAATACCGCCGGAGACTTTTTCGATGCGCGCGTGCGCCTTGTCGTCCAGTTGCTTGGCGAGGCGCACCAGACGGTTGGCGAGCGAGAGCAGAGTGTCGTCGTCGCGGCTGCCCATCGCCACGCCTTGCAGTAAATCCTTCAGCGCCACGCCAGGCTTTTTCTCCAGCGGACGGCTTTCGGTTTTGAGGGATTTCTCCACGCCCACGGCGTCGATCAGCACAAAACGGGTTTTGGCCCCATCGGCGCTGTTGCTGACGCGCTTGAGGCTGTCGCCATCCAGGCTGCGCACACCCCTGCCCTTCATCTGCTCGTAATAGCCCTTGCTGCGCACGTCGCGCATGAACAGAAGCAGTTCCAGGGGCTTCACGTCGGTGCCGGTGGCGATCATGTCCACGGTCACCGCGATGCGTGGGTTGTAGTCGTTGCGAAAGCTGCTGAGGATGGTGTCGGCGTCTTCTTCGGCACGGTAGGTGACTTTCTTGCAGAAGGCATTGCCTTGGCCGTAGACCTCGCGAACAATGTTGATGATGTCGTCGGCGTGACTGTCGGTTTTGGCGAAGATCAGGGTCTTGGGTGTTTCCTTGCGTGTCGGGAAGATTTGCGTTTCCACCGCCGTTTTCATGGCCTGGATCACCTGCCGAATCTGGCTGGGGTTCACCACTGATTTATCCAACTCCTTGCCGGCGTAGATGGTATCTTCTTCGGTTTCGCCCCAGCGTTTCTTTCGTGTGGCGCGGTCGCGGTGGTCCACCCATTCTTTGGCCTTCAGTTCCGCGCCCTTCTGGGTGATCTCGGTTTCGATCTCGTAAACGTCGTAGCCCACGTTGACGCTATCCGCAACGGACTGCTCGTAGGTGTATTCGGCAACGATGTTCTCAAAGAAAAAGCCGAAGGTGCGTTTGTCCGGCGTGGCGGTGAGGCCGATCAGGCTGGCATCGAAGTAGTCGAGCACCTGTTTCCACAGGTTGTAGATGCTGCGGTGGCACTCATCGATGATAATGAAGTCGAAGGTTTCCACCGGCACGGCCGGGTTGTAACGTACCAGCTTTTCCTGCTTCGCCGTTTGCCGCACTTCGTTGAGCGAGACATCCTCAGCGGATTCGTCAATCGGCTCGCCGGAGAGAATTGAGTACATGCGCTGGATCGTGCTGATGCACACCTGCGAATGAGGATCGATGTTGGGCGAGGCCAGCCGCTGCACGTTGTAAAGCTCGGTGAATTTGCGGCCATCATCAGGCGGCGTGTAGGCCATGAACTCTTGATGCGCCTGTTTGCCGAGGTTGCGGGTGTCAACCAGAAAAAGGATGCGTTTGGCGCCACCAAACTTCAGCAGGCGATAGACCGATGTAATCGCGGTGAAGGTTTTGCCCGCACCAGTGGCCATATGCACAAGGGCACGCGGCTTGTTCTGCACCAGTGATTTTTCTAGGCCAGTGACGGCTTTGATTTGGCAATCGCGCAGATTGTGTTCAGGCAAAGCCGGCATTTGCTCTGCTAAACGGCGGCGCAGACTTGTAGGCTGAGCTAACCATGAAGCCAGCGTTTCAGGCTTGAAGAAATGAAAGGTCTCGCGCGAACGCGGCGCGGGGTCTGCGTTGTCAGTAAAGCGAACGATCTGGCCTGTGGCTTCAAACAAGAAGCGCAGGGGTCTGTCGTCCTTGCGCCATTTGAGGTTGGCGGTGGCGTAGCGCTCGGTTTGGCTTTCGGTGACGGTGAGGTTTTCGCCGGCGCTGTCTCTCTTGGCCTCGATGACACACACAGCATTGCGCTTGACGAACAGCACGTAATCCGCCGGGCCGGTATCAGTGGGGTATTCGCGCACGGCGACCCCAACCGCTGCGCCGAGGTTGAGTTGCTTAATGTCCTGAATAACCCAGCCTGCCTGCTCCAGCTTCTGGTCGATCTGCTGGCGTGCTTTGGTTTCGGGTGTCATGTGAGTTCTCCTCTCACCGTAAGCGGGTCTATCGCCCCCCCTTGATTGCCCGTGTTCGATAGAACACTTTGATTGATTGGGCCAGCGCCGATATCGCGCACGTTGTCCGATAGTCTTTTCATGAAATGGGCCCAGTAGCGCCGCCAACGGCTGTTGCCCTCAAAGCGCACTATGTGGCTTATCAGCCGTAAGCGTGCAGGTAGCGCGCCAGTACGGCAATTGCAGCCACGCCCACGCCGAGCAGTAAAAACTGTTGCAATGCCTGTCGCCATTGCAGCCGACGCTGCATCTGCGGAATCAGGTCCGCCACGGCGATATACAAAAAGCTGGCCGCCGCCAACACTAGCGCATATGGCAACACCCGATTCATGTCGTCGAGCAGTAGCAGTCCCAGGGCAGCGCCAGCGAGCGCCATCACGCCGGTGACGCTCATCAATAAAAACGCACGACGCCGTCCGAGACCGGCGTTCAACAGCACAAGAAAATCCCCGGCCTGTTGCGGCAACTGATGCAGCGCGACCGATAAAGTAGTCATCCAGCCAAGCCGGGGATCGACCAGAAAAGCGCTGGCGATCAGCAAACCATCGGCGAAATTATGCATGCCGTTACCCAGTACGATCAGCAAACCGCCGCGCCCGGCATGCTCGGCATCGTAACCTTTGTGATGCTGGTGACCGTCATGCTCATGATGGTGGTTATGGCGGATCAGAGACAGCTTTTCCAACATGAAAAACAGCAAGATCCCGCTCAACAGCCAAGCGAACACGAAGCTCGGCTCGGCAGCGCGCTCGAAAGCCTCGGGCAAGAGGTGCAACAGCGCGGTCGCCAGCAACACTCCGGTGGAAAGACTGACCATCGGCTCCAGCAACCGAGACAAACGGCCCAGGCCCAGCCAGGCAGCCGCACCCAGGCTGACGGCCGTGCCCAGCGCCGCAGCCATCATGACCATACCCACACTTGCTTCCAAACCGGCTCCGCGCATTGATTGCAATCAGCATTATACGGTCATGGCGTCACACGCGATGGTATGAATGACGTTCGGCCCGGCGTCGGGCAAATCCCGTAAAAACACAAGGCTCAACGCTAGTGTCGTTTACCTCTGCCGCTTCGATGACAACGGCACAGTGCCATCCCGACAAATGCCTCAATGCGCCTCGTCCCAGTTCAGGCCCACCCCGACACTGACTTCCAGCGGCACGGCCAGCCGGGCAACGCCAGTCATCAGGCCTGGCAATGCAGCCCGCACGGCTTCGAGCTCGGCCTCTGGCACCTCCAAAACCACCTCATCGTGCACCTGCATGATCATGCGAGAACGCAGTTTTTCTTGGATGAGCCAGCGATCGGTTGCGATCATCGCCAGTTTGAGCAGATCGGCCGCCGTGCCCTGCATCGGCGCATTGATCGCAGCGCGTTCGGCGCCAGCCCGGCGCGGGCCGTTCGGGCTGTTGATTTCCGGCAGCCATAAACGCCTGCCGAAAACGGTTTCGACGAAGCCCAGCGCCTTAGCCTGGGTCCGCGTCTGTTCCATGTATTTCGCCACCTTCGGATAGCGCATGAAATATCGGTCGATGTACAGCTTGGCCGCATCGCGGCCGATGTTCAGGCTTTTGGCCAGGCCAAACGAGCTCATGCCATAAATCAAGCCGAAATTGATGATTTTAGCGGTGCGGCGCTGGTCATCGCCGACCTCGGCGGGCGCCACACCGAAAATCTCCGCGGCCGTGGCGCGGTGCACATCCTCGCCAGCGGCGAAAGCGTGTGTCAAGGCCTCGTCGCCGGAAATATGCGCCATGATGCGCAGTTCGATCTGCGAGTAATCGGCCGAAACGATCATGGCGCCCGGCGCGGCGATGAAGGCTTCGCGGATGCGACGGCCCTCGGCGGTCCGGACCGGGATATTCTGGAGGTTCGGCTCGTTGCTCGAAAGCCGGCCGGTCACCACCACCGACTGCGCATAGTTGGTATGCACGCGACCGGTGGCCGGGTTGATCATTTTCGGCAGCTTGTCGGTATAAGTCGAACGCAGCTTTGCCAGGCTCCGGTGCTCCAGCAAACGGGCCGGCAAAGGATAATTTTCGGCGAGGATGCTGAGCACGCTTTCGTCGGTCGACGGCGCGCCGTTGGCGGTTTTCTTGACAATTGGCAAGCCCAGCTTGTCGAAAAGAATTTCTCCGACCTGCTTGGGCGAACCCAGGTTGAACGGCTGACCAGCCAAGGCGTAAGCCTCTTGCTCGATCTCCAGCACACGTTTGGCAAGCTCGACGCTTTGCACGCGCAGTTTTTCGACATCGAGCAGCACGCCGTTGCGCTCGACATGACATAGCACCGCAGAGGTCGGCATTTCGATGGTCCGGTAAATATCGAGCAGCGGCCCCTGCAACTGCGGATACAGCACTTCGTGCAAGCGCAGGGTAACCTCGGCGTCTTCGGCCGAGTAACGGGTCGCCACCGCCACCGCCACTTCGTCGAAACCGATCCGGGCCGCGCCCTTGCCGGTAACTTCATCGTAGGTGATCGTTTTGTGGTTGAGCCAGCGTAACGCCAACGCGTCCATATTGCAGGGCTTATGCGCTTCCAACACATAGCTTTGCAGCATGGTGTCGTGCACCAACCCTGCGATAGCGACGCCTTCATTGAGCAGCACATGCTGATCGTACTTCGCATGCTGCGCGAGCTTGAGGCGAGCGGCGTCCTCGAACCAGGGTTTCAGTCGGGTCAGCACATCGGCCAAGGGCAACTGTGCCGGCGCATCGGGCCCACAGTGCGCCAGGGGCAGGTAGTAAGCCTTGCCCGGCCGTGCGCAAAAAGCAAGGCCGACCAGACGCGCGAGCATCGGGTCGAGCGCAGTGGTTTCGGTGTCCAACGCCACCAGCTCGGCGGTTTGGATATCGGCCAGCAGGCCATCGAACGCTTCCCAGGTATCGACACACACGGTTTCGATCGTGCTGGCCGTGCTCGGCGCCGCTTCGAACAGGCTAGACTGCGCGCCAGGCGGCAATGCACCGTCCGGCAACTGCCCCCCGGTGGCGGGCAGCCCTGCGGCCGGATCGGCATCGACCCCGCCCAAGGCCTGAAACCAGGTTTTGAACTCGAAACGCCGATACATCTCGCGCAGCAGATCAGCGTCTTCGGAACGGGCATGCAGGTCGGTTTCAATATCGCGCACCTGCGCGCTCAGGTCACAGTCACACTTGACGGTGATGAGCGCCTTGCCCTGCGGCAGCCAGGCCAGCGACGCCCGCAGGTTGTTGCCGACCGCACCACCGATAGCAGCAGCGGCAGCCACCAGGGCGTCGAGCGTGCCGTATTGCGCCAGCCATTTAGCGGCGGTTTTCGGACCGACTTTGGGCACACCGGGAATATTGTCGACACTGTCTCCGATCAGCGTCAGATAATCGACGATCTGGTCGGGCCGCACGCCGAACTTATTGAAGACGCCGGCCTCGTCCAAGACTTCATTGCTCATGGTATTGACCAGGCGCACTTGCGGATTGACGAGTTGCGCCAGATCCTTGTCGCCCGTGGAAACAACCACCTCACCGAAGCCTTGCGCCACAGCCTGGCAGGCGAGCGTGCCGATCACATCGTCGGCCTCGACACCCTCGACCATGAGCATCGGCCACCCCAGAGCCGGCACCAGTTCGTGAATAGCCGGGATCTGCCGTGCGAGGTCGTCTGGCATCGCCGAGCGATTCGCTTTATAGTCCGCATACAGCGCGTCGCGAAAGGTTTTGCCCGGCGCGTCGAATACACATACCATGCAGTCGGCGAGTAGTTCGGGTTTTCCGGGTTTGGTATAGTCGCTACGAAAACGCCGCAACATGTTGACCATGCCGTAGATGGCGCCGGTGGGTTCGCCGGCCCGGTTGCGTAAATCAGGCATGGCATGAAAAGCGCGATACAAATAACTAGAGCCGTCAACCAGGAGCAAACGTTTCATATGATGCAGTCAAAAAATATTCCGAGCCTGCGTACGTTACCGTCGCTGGAGCGTTCGACGTCCGTCAAGGCCCGTGAGTCGTGGCACATCCTGGGAATTATGGCAGAGTTCATCGAGTCCGCTGAACGTTTGACCGAGATTCGACCGGCGGTTTCCATTTTTGGCAGTGCGCGCACGCCGCGCGACCATCCGTTTTACGAACTGACCGAACGCACCGCCCGCATGCTGTCGGACGCCGGCTTTTCGGTCATCAGCGGCGGTGGTCCGGGCATCATGGAGGCAGCCAACAAAGGCGCGTTCGAGGGCAAATCCCCCAGCGTCGGTTTGAACATCGAACTGCCGTTCGAACAAAGCGGCAACGCCTACCAGAACATTTCGCTGACCTTCCGGCATTTTTTCGCCCGCAAGGTCGCGTTCGCTAAGTATGCCAGCGCCTATGTCGTCATGCCGGGCGGCTTCGGCACGCTGGACGAGCTGTTCGAAGCGCTGACCCTCGTGCAGACCGGCAAGGCGCGGCGCATCCCGTTGATACTCGTGGGTGGGGCATTCTGGCAAGGTATGCTCGACTGGACTCGCAGTCATTTGCTCGGGATGGGCATGATCAGCCCGAGCGATATGGACCTGATGACTCTGGTCGAAACACCCGAGGAAGTGCTCGATACGATTTTTAAATTTTACGAGCAACGACAATTCACACCGACGGGCCAGGAAAGCGAAAAACTGCTTGATTTGTGATACACAAGCATTTTTTGGATTTCGTTTCATCGTATAGAAAAATTCGATTCGTCCAGCGTTGAAAAAATTTTTTGGTAAATAGTTTCAGAGCAATAAAATTTTTGAAGCGACCCACCGCCTAGCCGGCAACGCTATTTCATGGAGGGCGCACGGCACGGTCCGGTTCGCTGGCTAAAGGCGCTTGCAGATGCCGTAGCACCAGGTCTTTGCACCACGCAAGCGCCCAAGTTGCCTCAAGCCATGTCGGCATGAAGATTGTTTTCCGAGAAAATACGCGTGGCGGGACAGACGCCGATAGGCCGGAATTCGCATGAATGAGCTCCAAAAATTGGCTCACCGCGGTGGTTCACCTGTTCGGGGGCTCAGAAAGACAAAAGGCCCGCGTTTGCGGGCCTTTTGATATTTTGGCGGAGTGGACGGGACTCGAACCCGCGACCCCCGGCGTGACAGGCCGGTATTCTAACCAACTGAACTACCACTCCAAATCGCGTTAAAATAATATGCACAGCTTATGGTGGGTGCTGAGAGGCTCGAACTCCCGACCTACGCCTTGTAAGGGCGCCGCTCTACCAACTGAGCTAAGCACCCATTACGAATATTCAAAAAATTTTCCGTAATGCGCTTACCCTGGCTGTGCATAAATCACCGAAGAGACGCATTATACACAGTTTGCGAGGCACTGCAAATGCGGCTCGAATTTTAGTTGACTGCATCTTTTAGGGCTTTGCCGGGACGAAATTTTGGGACCTTGGCCTCTTTGATGGTGATGACGTCACCGGTGCGTGGATTGCGTCCGGTGCGCTTGGCACGCTTGGTCACGGCAAACGTGCCGAACCCGACCAGGGTGACAGAGTCCCCTTTTTTCAACGCGGTTTTAACGGTTGCGATGATTGAATCCAAGGCCCGATTGGCAGCCACTTTGGTTAACTCCGCCGAAGCGGCAATTTCATCGATCAGTTCAGTTTTATTCACAAGCCCTCCCCTCTATCGAAATAAGCCTGCCGATGCAGACAATTGATTTTGAGTCACCATTTAGTCACTGGTCATCGCTTAGTGTCAAGCCGTATGGCCTATGTGTTGCCTGCAGCAGCTCACGCTTGACATTGGATAGGATTGAATCATTCATCGAGATAGGGTGCAGTGGTCTAATTTACGCAGACAGCGCGACAGGAGGAAAAGCCACCTCAAGAGAAAAAGTAAATGAGCCCCCCGCCGGCAAACCCATCTGTATTTTTGACCGCCCCCCTTGAACATACTGTCCACTTAACTTTAATGGCGGGCACCATGGAAACAAATCAAACGCTTCAAACTGATCGAGGCAGCCCGTCTCAAGCAAAAATCCGAGCAACTTAACCACGAACCGGTCTCGAACCTATGCGCCCGAAGTTGCCAGCTCAAGCGCATCGGCGAGGACGTCGCTGAGAAGCTCGATTATCAGCCCGGCACCTTCTCGGAGGAACACCACATTCGCGGCAAGTGGGTCTGCAACGATTGCGAGACGCTCACGCAAGCGCCGGTACCCGCGCACGTCATCGACAAAGGCATACCCACCGCCAATCTGCTAGCTCAGGTGCTGGTCAACAAGTGCGCCGACCACCTGCCGTTGTATCGGCAGGAAGCCATCTTTGCGCGCAGCGGTTACAAACTGTCTTTCGCTGCGGTCAACTCACGGCGGGACTGGCGTCATGCTCAGTGCTTGATCGCACCGGCGACACCAACCGGAATCGCCGACGGAACGACCGTGGAAATGGGCTCCGCAGCGTCGGCCAAAGGCTGGGGGACACGCTCCAGCGCCGCCACCAGCACCTGATCGATCCACTTGACCGGAATAATTTCGAGCCGGTTTTTGACGTTGTCAGGAATTTCGGCCAAGTCTTTGACGTTTTCCTCGGGAATCAAGACCGTTTTTATACCGCCACGGTGAGCAGCCAGCATTTTTTCTTTTAAACCGCCAATCGCTAGAACTTCGCCGCGCAGGGTGATTTCGCCAGTCATCGCAACGGTTGCCTTGACCGGGATGCCGGTCAGGGTCGACACCAGCGCAGTCGTCATGGCGATCCCTGCCGAAGGGCCGTCCTTTGGGGTGGCACCTTCGGGGACATGAACGTGAATATCGCGCTTCTCGAACACATCGTCGCCGATTCCGAGCCGTTTGGCCCGGCTTCGCACGACCGACCGCGCGGCCTCGACCGACTCTTTCATAACATCGCCCAGGCTGCCGGTGCAAGTGATCTTACCTTTACCAGGCATTTCGACGGTCTCGATTGTCAGCAAGTCGCCGCCCACTTCGGTCCAAGCCAGACCAGTCACCTGCCCGACCTGATTCTCTTTCTCGGCCATGCCATAACTGTAGCGCCTGACGCCCAGGAACTTATCGAGATTTTTGGGCGTGACCGCCACTTTCTTATCGTCGCCCTTAAGCAACAACTGGCGCACGACCTTGCGGCAGATCTTGGATACCTCGCGCTCCAGGCTCCGCACGCCCGCCTCGCGACTGTAGTAACGGATGATGTCGCGCACCGCAGCTTCGCTGATCGTCAGCTCGCCGGCCTTCAAGCCATTGGCTTTCATCTGCTTAGGCAGTAAATATTTTTGCGTGATATTGACTTTTTCGTCCTCGGTATAACCGGCCAGGCGAATGACTTCCATCCGGTCGAGCAAGGCTGGCGGGATGTTAAGGGTATTGGCCGTGGCGACGAACATCACATCCGACAAATCGTACTCGACTTCGACATAATGATCGACGAAGGTGTTATTTTGCTCGGGATCGAGCACCTCCAGCAAGGCGGATGCCGGATCGCCACGAAAATCCATGCCCATCTTGTCGATCTCATCAAGCAGGAAGAGCGGATTACGTACGCCGACCTTGGTCAGACTTTGCAGTACTTTACCGGGCATCGAACCAATATAGGTGCGGCGGTGACCGCGGATTTCGGACTCGTCGCGCACGCCACCAAGCGCCATCCGGACGAACTTGCGGTTCGTAGCCTTGGCGATCGATTGACCGAGCGAAGTTTTGCCCACGCCCGGTGGGCCGACCAGGCACAGAATCGGCGCCTTGACCTTGTCGACGCGCTGTTGCACGGCGAGATATTCGACGATCCGCTCTTTGACGCGCTCCAGCCCGTAATGATCGCCGTCGAGCACTTCCTCGGCCTTGACCAAATCGCTGCTGACCTTGGTTTTTTTACGCCATGGCATACCGACGAGGATGTCGATGTAATTACGCACCACCGTCGCCTCGGCAGACATCGGCGACATGAGCTTGAGCTTTTTGAGCTCGGATTCGGCTTTTTTCTCGGCCTCTTTGGACATGCGGGCGGCTTTGATTTTCTTTTCGAGCTCTTCCATGTCGGCGCCATCTTCGCCCTCGCCCAGCTCTTTCTGGATGGCTTTGACCTGCTCGTTCAGATAATACTCGCGCTGGCTTTTTTCCATTTGTCGCTTGACGCGGCCACGAATCCGCTTTTCGACCTGCAAAATGTCGATTTCGGTTTCAAGCTGGGTCAGTAACTGCTCGAGTCGCTGCCCCAGACTGAACGTTTCGAGGATTGATTGTTTTTGCTCGAGCTTCAACGGCAAATGCGCGGCGATCGTATCGGCCATACGACCCACTTCTTCGATACCCGACAATGAGGTGAGTATCTCTGGAGGAATCTTTTTGTTGAGCTTGACGTAGTGATCGAACTGCGCCAGCACCGCCCGGCGCATGGCCTCGGTTTCCGGCGTCTGGCTCGGATCGGCCAACAGCGCCACCGCCGAACCACTGAAGTAGTGGCCATGGTCTTCGATTTTCCCGATCCGGGCGCGCTGAATTCCTTCGACCAGCACTTTGACGGTGCCATCGGGCAGCTTCAGCATCTGCAGCACATTCGCGATACAGCCGATTTCGTAAATATCTTTTTCGCTGGGTTCGTCTTTGGATGCCGACTTCTGGGCAACCAGCAAAATGCTGTTTCCAGTTTCCATTGCAAATTCGAGCGCTTTGATGGATTTCGGCCTACCCACGAACAAAGGAATGACCATATGCGGAAAAACCACGACATCTCGGAGGGGCAAAAGCGGCAAATCGGAGATTTGTTCACTGGCTGGTGGTGTTGTCAAAGACATATTCTCTCCAATTGGATGGCCTGTACAGTCTATATGGAGACTAAACTCCAGCTTTCAAGAAAAATCGGATGAAGCGATTTGGCCCACCAAGCTTCGCTGCGGTGAGCCGCACATGTTGATCGAGCGATCGCTGGCGGCGAACCTCAGGCGGACTCTTTTGCATTACCCTGCTTCAACTGATCCTCGAATATGAGCAAAGGTTGGCCTTCCCCGGTGATCGCCGACTCGTCCACGACGACTTTCTTGACGTGTTGATGGCCGGGTAAATCGAACATCACATCCATCAAGGCATTTTCCAGTATAGAGCGTAGACCACGCGCCCCGGTCTTGCGTTCAATCGCTTTTTTGGCGATTGCGGATAAGGCCTGGGGCCGCACTTCGAGCTCAGCCTCGTCCATCTCGAGCAGTTTCTGGAACTGCTTGACGACGGCATTACGCGGTTCGGTCAAAATTCGCACCAAGGCATCCTCGTTGAGCTCATCCAGCGTGGCGATGACCGGCAGACGTCCCACCAGCTCCGGAATCAAGCCAAACTTGATCAGGTCTTCAGGCTCGACACCCTGCAGCATTTCGCCGACTTTCGAATCTTTCTTGCTTTTGACTTCGGCGCCAAAACCAATCCCTGAGCGCTCGGAACGGTTGCGAATGACTTTATCCAGGCCTTCGAATGCACCGCCACAAATAAACAGGATATTGGTGGTGTCGATCTGCACGAAGTCCTGATTCGGATGCTTACGCCCACCCTGGGGCGGCACCGACGCCACGGTTCCTTCGATGAGCTTGAGCAAGGCCTGCTGCACCCCCTCGCCGGAAACATCGCGGGTGATCGACGGATTATCGGATTTACGAGAAATTTTATCGATCTCATCGATATAAACAATACCGCGCTGCGCCTTTTCGACCTCGTAATTACAGTTTTGCAAAAGCTTTTGAATGATGTTTTCGACGTCTTCCCCGACATAGCCGGCTTCGGTCAGTGTCGTAGCATCCGCCATCACGAAGGGGACATTCAATAAACGTGCCAGCGTCTGAGCCAACAAGGTTTTACCAGAGCCGGTCGGCCCAACCAGTAAAATATTGCTCTTGGTGAGTTCTATATCGTCTTTTTTGCCCAGATGGCGCAGGCGCTTGTAGTGGTTGTAAACCGCCACGGCGAGAATCCGCTTCGCTTTTTCCTGACCAATCACATACTGATCGAGAATTTGCCGTACTTCGAGCGGCGACGGCAGATCGGCGCGCGCCGTGCTGGTGTCGGTATCGACCGCCTCGTCACGGATGATGTCGTTGCAGAGCTCGATACATTCGTCGCAGATGAAAACGGATGGGCCGGCAATCAGCTTCTTGACCTCATGCTGGCTTTTGCCGCAAAACGAGCAATACAGCAGTTTTTCGCTGGAACCTTTTTTTTCCGTCATACCTTAACCCCGGCTGTTCTGTGATTTACAACATCTATTGATCTGTATCCGACTGCGGCTCAGGCCGCAGCGACCTCGCCGCGTTTCGCAATGACCTTATCGATCAGCCCGTAAGTGGCTGACGCCTCCGCGGAGAGGAAATTATCGCGGTCGGTGTCGCGCGCAATCTTGTCGACGGGTTGCCCGGTGTTGTCGGCCAATATCTGATTGAGCTGCTCGCGCAGGTAAAGAATCTCTTTGGCGTGGATCTCGATATCCGCCGCCTGGCCCTGCACACCACCCAAAGGCTGGTGAATCATGATCCGCGAATTCGGCAGGGAAAAACGCTTACCCTTGGCGCCCGAAGATAACAAGAAAGCGCCCATGCTCGCGGCCAGACCCGTACACAAGGTCGACACATCGGGTTTGATGAATCGCATGGTGTCGAAAATCGCCAAGCCTGCGGACACCGAGCCACCCGGGCTATTGATATACAAGGCGATATCTTTGTCCGGATTTTCGGACTCCAGGAACAACAACTGCGCCACGACGATATTGGCCACCTGATCGTTGATCGGACCGGTCAGGAAAATGACCCGTTCTTTCAACAGCCGGGAGTAGATGTCGTAAGCGCGCTCACCGCGACCGCTTTGCTCTATCACCATCGGCACGTATAGATTAGCTTTGGCATCCAATGCGCCACCAGAGGCGTTGAGAGCGTTCGAACCATACTTCATTGTTTATTCTCCATCACTTCATCCAAAGCCAGCGGTTTGGGAATTATCTTGGCCCGTGCCAGCACCCATTCGACAACATTGTCTTCCAGAACGGCAGCCTCCACATCCTCCAACCGTGAGCGGTCGGCAAAATACCACTGCATAACTTCGACCGGGCTTTCGTAACTTTGCGCCACTTCTTCGATATGCGCACGCACCTGATCGGGTTTGGCTTGCAAATCATGCGACTTGACGAGATCGGAAACAATGAGACCCAAGCGTACGCGGCGCTCGGCGTCTGCACGAAAAACCTCATCCGGCAGCGGAATCGTGTCGATATTGGCTATCCCGCGCTGTTTAAAATTTTCCAGCGCTGCATTTTTCAACTCTTGAACCTGCAAATCGATCAAAGACTTTGGAACGGCGAACTCAGCAACGTTCAGCAATGAATCCATCACGGCCTGCTTGGTGGCCATTTTCGCCCGCCCGGTCATTTCACGGGTCAAATTGTCCTTGACGTCGGCGCGCATGCCATCGAGTCCGCCTTCGGTGATGCCGAGCGATTCGACGAATGCATCGTCGAGCGGCGGCAGACTCGGCGCTTCGACTTTTTTGATGGTGATCTCGAACTGGGCGGTTTTTCCGGCTACATCTTTACCGTGGTAATCATCGGGAAATGTCAAATCGAAGGTTTTTCCTTCGCCGGCTTTCAGGCCAAGCGCCGCGTCTTCGAATGCTGGCAGCATTTGCTTTTTGCCGAGAACGAATGCGTAATCGGTTGCCGAACCGTGGTCGAACGCTGTGCCATCCAGCTTGCCGACAAAATCCATCGTCACCATATCGCCGGCCTGCGTAGCGCGCTCGGCGACCTCATAGGTTACTCGCTGACTGCGCAGCAGGTCGATGGTCCTGTCGATATCGGCATCGCCGACCTCGAACACAGTCTGCTGCACTTCGAGTGCCGTAAAATCCCCAAACGTGATATCGGGAAATACTTCGAAAATCGCGTCGAACGTCAAACCGCCTTGGCTGTCCGTCGCCGGCACGATGCGCGGCACACCGGCGACACGCAGGCGCTCGGCCTTGACGGTTTCGCCGAAAGTTCGTGCCAACTCCTCTTGCAACACATCTGAATGCGCCTGGGAACCGTAGCTTTGAACGATTATTTTCATCGGCACCTTACCTGGACGAAACCCAGGCAAGCGTGCGGTACGTGCAATTTTCTTGAGCTTTTGCTCGACCTGCGCATTGATACGATCCAACGACAGATGCAGAGAAAGCTTTTTTTCCAGCGGACTAGGGGTTTGTTCGGTAAGAGACATTCTTCACTCATCGCAATTACAAGGGATATCCACCTATTCTACAACCTTTCAGGTTACGCCATTGGCAGGCTGCCAGCGCGACTGGCGATGCACTAGACTGGTTTCATGCCATTTCGTACGCCGCCTAGACGCTTATGTTGTCCGATCTTCCACTGCTGATGCAGGAACGCATCACCTGCTCAGTCGCCGCATCCGTTCAATTTCAAATTCCGGCAAATGTCTTGCTAGCGGTAGCGGAATTAGAAAACGGCAAGCCGGGACAAGTGGTGGCCAATACGAATGGCACTTTCGATGTCGGGCCGATGCAGTTCAATACGGCTTATCTGGCGGAACTCGCTAAGTACGGCATTCGTCCGGCGCATGCGGCGGCGACAGGCTGTTACCCGTATCGCCTGGCCGCGTGGCGGCTACGGCAGCATATCTACAAAGACAGCGGCGATTTCTGGACGCGGGCGGCGAATTACCATTCGCGAACGCCCGTTTATAATACGGTTTACAGGCAAAAACTGGTGCGAGCGGCCAGGCGCTGGGCCGTGTGGCTGCAGGCCCGTTATGCGACAGAGGAGATATACAGCAGCGGTAGCCCTTGAGAGCAGTCCGCAGGGGGATAATGGTGCGAAGGGGGGGACTCGAACCCCCACGCCGTTGAAAGCGTCAGGACCTAAACCTGGTGCGTCTACCAATTTCGCCACCTTCGCATCACTCGTATTGTAATAGAAGCCAAGCGCTTCGTTTTGGATTGATCAATGATTCTCCCCCATCTTTTAGAATATTGCCGCGAAAAAGCCGCGCCGGCCGGCAGCGCAGTGCATTACGGCCTATTGCTCGTGCCGCAGGCCAAACGTTCCGGCTGGCTAGGCGTGTGGGCGCTACGGCGGGAGCTGAACGATGTGTTGCAGCGGATTCAGGACCCACGAGTCGCTGAGCTAAAACTCGCATGGTGGCAAACCGAGCTCGAACAGGCAGGGAGCGGCGCGGCAGCACACCCGGTGTCGGCGGCGATTGGCGCGTCTGTGTTGAGCGTCTGGAGCACCGACAATACGAATGGGCTCGTTCAAGCGAATATCGATCTGCTGGGCACGGCGCGCTTTTTTACGGATGCCGAATGGCTGGCTTATTGTCGGGATTTCGGCGGGCGAGTGTTTGAACTGGCTGCCGTGACATTGACGACGCTCGCGGTAGATACTCACAGCGATGCTTTGCGCCAATGGGGTGCGCGCAGCCTGCAATTGACGCAATTATTACTGCTGGCCAAAGGATTGAGGCGCGGCTGGCATCCCGTGCCAGTCGATATCTTGCAGCGATTCGCTGTGCCGGCCGAGGACCTGCGTGCCCGGCGAACAAGCCCGGCATTCGTAAAAATGATGCGGGAACTGGGTGCCGCGATAATTGCCGATGGGGAAGCGCAGTGGCGCAGCCTGCCGCCCTCGATGCGATTGGCGTTGCGGCCGTTGCGCTGCTTATGGCGAATCCGCTGTGCGGAGTGGCGTTTTCAGGATGTCGATGCCTGCTCGTTAATGACCGAACGGTTGGCATTGACGCCGTTGAAAAAGCTCTGGATCGCATGGAGCACGCAAGTGCTGCGGCGTTAGCGGATGGTCGACATCAACGATACCGGCAAAAACGCTGACATGAGTCTTTCCACCGCATCGCAATCGCCGACAGTACCGGCGATCATTCGCCCCGCAAAGCGTCCCGCAGCGCATCCAATGCCTGTTCGATCCGGTCGACCCCCACGATACGCAGCCCGTCGATCGCCTGCCTGGGCTGGTTGGCAGTCGGTATCAAAGCATATGAAAACCCGAGCTTAGCAGCCTCCTTCAGACGCTCCTGACCGCGCGGCGCCGGGCGGATCTCACCGGACAAACCAATCTCGCCGAACGCGAACAGCCCTTTGGGGAGCGCGCGGTTTTTCAGTGACGACACCATGGCCAGCACGATCGCGAGGTCAGCGGCCGGCTCGGAAATGCGCACACCGCCGACGGCGTTGACGAAAATATCCTGATCGAAGAAAGCCAGCCCGGCGTGGCGGTGCAACACGGCCAACAGCATCGCGAGACGATTCTGATCGAGCCCAACCGTCAAACGTCGAGGTGCCGGCAGGTGCGAGGTGTCGACCAGCGCCTGCACCTCGACGAGCAGAGGTCGCGTGCCTTCCTGCGTCACGAGCACGCACGAGCCGGGCACTTGCTGCCCATGCTGCGACAGAAACAGCGCCGACGGGTTAGAAACACCTTTTAGACCTCGGTCGGTCATACCAAAAACGCCCAGCTCGTTGACCGCGCCGAATCGGTTTTTAAACGCCCGCACCAGGCGGTAGGAAGAATGCGTATCGCCTTCGAAATACAGCACGGTATCGACGATATGCTCCAGAACTCGCGGGCCGGCCAATGTACCCTCTTTCGTGACATGGCCGACCAACAGCATTGCGATACCATTTGCCTTGGCAACACGGGTCAACTGCGCAGCACACTCACGTACCTGGGCCACCGAACCGGGCGCTGAACTGAGCTCGGTCGTATACACCGTTTGAATCGAATCGATGACAACCACCGTCGGCTGCAAGTTCTGCAAGGTCACGATGATTTTTTCGAGTTCGATTTCGGTCAGAACCGACAACGGGGCGTTTTCCATACCCAGGCGCTGGGCGCGCAGCGCGATCTGGCCGGCAGACTCTTCGCCACTGACGTACAACACCGTTGGCCGTGGCTGCTGGCCGGTGGCGCCGACCAGCGATTGCAAGGCCAGAGACTGCAACAGCAAGGTGGACTTGCCGATGCCAGGATCGCCGCCCAGCAGGACAACCATGCCCGGCACCAACCCACCACCGAGCACCCGGTCGAACTCGGGAAGCGCCGACGAAAACCGCGGCAGGTTTTCTGCCTGAATGTCCGCGAGCTGTTGCACGTCGGCGCGTGGCGCCAGACTGGCGAAACGGCCCGACCGGGTGTTGAGGTCGGCGGGCGCGGCGGTTTCGACCAGAGTGTTCCAGGCCTGACAGGCCGAACACTGACCCAGCCATTTGGTACTGATGTGTCCGCACTCGGAACACACATACTGCATTTTGGATTTAGCCATATGCTCAAGGATTTTCTACGACAGTGAAAGGCACGCGGGCGGCGACGGCGCACAACAACTCATAGCCGATAGTGCCGCAAGCCTGCGCGACCTCGTCGACCGCCAGACCATCGCCCCACAACACGACCGGGCTGCCCACGCGCGCCTGGGGAACCGGTCGCAAATCGACGATAACCATATCCATCGAAACGCGGCCGACGATGCCGCACCGCCTCCCGTCCACCAGAACCGGCGTGCCGTCCGGCGCATGCCGGGGATAGCCGTCGGCATACCCGCACGCCACGATGCCGACCCGGGTGTCAGCGTCCGCCCGCCAACGGCTGCCATACCCCACGTATTCGCCTTGCTTGACTTGCTGGACGCCGATCAGTTCCGATTGCAACTGCATCACGGGCTGCAACCCTTGCGTAGCGGCGGGAGATCGGGTGGCCTGGGCTCCGTAAATGGCGATCCCGGCGCGGCCGATATCGCCAACTTTATCGGCATGGTGCAGCAGGGTCGCCGAGTTCCCGGCACTGAGCGGCAGAGGAAGAGATTGCGGAAAGGCTGCCAGCAACCGCCGCCGCAAAGACTGCAAGGCCTGCCATTGCCAAGCGGCATCGATACCCGGCCCCTGGGCATCCCGGCCCGGGCCCAGATCGGCGTTGGCATAATGGGTCATCAAAACAACCCGGCGCAGACATTGCTGGGCGCGCAAGGTGTCCAAGGCGGCAAAGGCGTCGAACGCAGCATCGGGCGAGAACCCCAGCCGGTTCATACCCGTGTTGATTTTGAAATAAACGGTGTCGATCGGCGCCGCCGCGGTCACGAAGCTTTGCATTGTGCGGATCTGCTCGGCATGGTGAACCACCGGGTCTATGCGTAAAGCGACGATCGGCGCCCAGTCCTGCGCCGAAAAAGCGCCTTCCAGCAAAATAATCGGCTTTTGCCAACCCAAGGCACGCAGCCGCCGGGCTTCGGCGAGGTCCAGCAAAGCCACACCGGCAGCGGCATCCAACCCCGAGTAAATCTGTTCGATACCATGTCCATAAGCGTTTGCCTTGATGACGGCGTACACCTGCGCGTACGGGTTAGTGTCAGCCAAACGCCGAATGTTGGAACGCAAACGATCAGGATGAATCAAACATCGAACCGGACGGGACATACTGTCAACCATTGGTCGCAAAACATCATTATGAAGCAGCTTGCGCAAACTTGGCGGCTCCCGGATGCGTCCGGCCGAACAGGGGGCAGGAATATGTTATAACCCCAGCTATCATTGACTTCGAACGCGCGAGCCTTTTTTGATGTTCAACCGATTTTCCGTTAGAAGATGAAGCCGGGGTTCTACACCATCATGGCTGCGCAGTTTTTTTCGTCGCTGTCGGACAACGCCATGTTGATCGCCGCCATCGCCCTCCTGCTGCAACTGGATTCGCCGGACTGGATGACGCCGCTCCTAAAATTGTTTTTCGTGCTGTCTTATGTGGTGCTCGCGCCATTCGTCGGTGCGTTTTCGGATTCCTTTCCAAAGGGCAAGGTGATGTTCATCACCAACAGCATCAAGATTTTCGGCTGTTTGTTGATGTTCTTCGGGGTGCATCCGCTATTGGCGTATGCCGTGGTCGGATTCGGCGCAGCGGCATATTCGCCTGCAAAATACGGCATTCTCACGGAACTGTTGCCGGCCGAGAAACTGGTTGCGGCCAATGGCTGGATCGAAGGTTTGACGGTGGCGTCCATCATTCTGGGAACGGTCGTAGGCGGTATGCTCATCAACCCAGCGACCGCCGTGCAACTGTTGTCGTTCGACATGCCGGGCATAGACACAGGGATCGATACTCCGGCGGAAGCAGCGATTCTGGTTTTATCCGTTGGCTATGTGATCGCAGCGCTGTTCAACCTCAAAATTCCCGATACCGGCGCGGTGTATCCGAATCAGACCCGGCATATCGGCAAAGTGATTTCGGGCTTTCACCACTGCCTGCTCGTTTTATGGAGAGACCGTCTCGGACAGATCTCGCTGGCGGTCACGACACTATTCTGGGGAGCCGGTGCGACCTTGCAATTTATCGTTTTACGTTGGGCAGAAGCGTCGCTGCACTTACAGCTCGACAAAGCCGCCATTTTGCAAGGAGTATGCGCGTTTGGCGTGGCTGCTGGCGCCGCGCTGGCCGCTCAAGTGATACCGCTGCGCAAATCTTTACGGGTCATTCCGACGGGCATCATCATGGGCATGGTCACCATGTCCATGACACTGGTGTATTCGACCCAGGTAGCTTATCCGCTGCTGATTTTGATCGGTGCGTTAGCGGGGTTTTTCGTCGTGCCGATGAACGCCCTTTTACAGCACCGCGGCCATGTGCTCATGAGTGCAGGGCATTCGATCGCCGTGCAAAATTTCAATGAGAACATTTCGGTACTAATCATGCTGGGGGTGTATGCCCTGCTAATCCATCTGGATCTACCGATCAATGCAGTGATCGTTTTGTTTGGCGGCTTCGTGACAATAGCGATGATCCTGATCCGTTGGCGGCACATCGCCAACCAGCGCCTCTACGACGTTGAATCAGTGTTGGAGTAAACGCCGGCCTGCAGGGTTTTTTTGAGCAACAGCAGATCTTCCCAGGACTTGTGCTTTTCGGGCAGACTACGCAGCAGATAGGCCGGGTGATAACTCACGACCGCGGGCCCCTGCCAACTGCCAATCTGAGCCAGATGCACTTTACCGCGTAGCGAACCCACAGTCGCGTCGGTTTTTAAAATCTCGTGGATCGCAAACTTGCCGACGAGAAACAGAACGCTCGGCTGAACCAGTTCGATCTGCCTCTGTAAATACGGAGCACAACGCATGACTTCATCGGGCGCGGGGTTGCGGTTGCCAGGCGGTCGGCACTTCAAAACGTTGGCGATGTACACATTGCTCTGACGGCTTTGCCCGATGGCGCGCAGCATCTGATCGAGCAGCTTACCGGCCTGGCCGACGAAGGGCTCGCCACACGCATCTTCATCGGCGCCCGGCGCTTCGCCAACGATCATGACGTGCGCAGTGCGTTGTCCGGCTTCGAAAACCGTCTGGGTTCGCGTCGCGCCCAGCCCACACAAAGTACAAGGTTTGACCGTGTCGTGCAACTGTATCCAGTCCATAGCGGCCACCGTATGCGCTGCGTGCACATCGGGCGGCAGATGGTCGGCGCTGCTTTGGGCTGGTTTCAACTCAAACACAGGGCCCAGGCCGAGCGCCGTCCAAACTTTTTGTTTCTGGTCGTCCATCGTCATTCCGTCAAAATATCCAAAACATCACCAGCGCGTCTTCACGACCGTCGAGCGCCGGATAATAGCCTTTTCTCAAACCGACCTGTTTAAACCCGATCGCTTCGTAAAAAAGGCGCGCAACGGTATTGCTCGGCCGGACTTCGAGCAACATACCCTGACACGACCAGCTTTCCGCCTGCAAACGGCACGCCTGCAACAGTTGACGTCCATGGCCTTTGCCTTGCTCGGCCGAGGCGATCGACAGGTTGAGCAGATGCGTTTCGTCCATGACGCGCATCTGCACGGCATAGCCGATGAGGCGCGGGCCATCATACAAACACAATCCCGAATAATTAGATTGCAGCGATTCGAAGAAATTTTGTTGAGACCACGGAAACGGGTAGAGCGAACGCTCGATCAGTGTGACTGCGGCTAGATCGTCGGCCTGCATCGTTCGGAGCTCGACATCAGGCATGGCGGATTTGGCGGCGTTCCGCAATGGTTTGCGCCACGTGCTGACGAACATACGAGGGCTGACAATCGATCGGGTCGACAGCATGCTCTGCCGATCGCTGGGAAACCATGCGCGCCAGCACGGCGGCCCGCGGCGACAGCTCGAAGCAACCGCAGCCAGGCTGGGCCACTGACGATGATTCGAGAGCCGTGCTCACTTGATGATCGGCGAGGCCGCAAACCGCCATACCAGCCAAAACCCGCGAATCCGCGCCGCCGAGTAAACTCGCCAGGACATCGAGCCTTGGCCCGTCGAGCAGGCGGACCAGCGGCGCGGCGCGGCCCTGGTCGGCCTCAAGGTGTTCGATGCAGTACGTGGCGCAGTAAACCTGGCCCAGCCGGGCGTCCAGCACGCTCAACCAAAGTCCGTCGGCCGCAGCTGCGCCATACCGCACGGCCGCCAGGCCATGGGCTTCGATGGCCATCAGCTCAAGACTCGGCATGGTGGCGCAACGGATTTGCCAGCCGGTCGCCAAAGCCTGTGCAAAAGCGCAGACGGTGCGCAAACCGGTAAAACCGCCCGGCCCCACATCGACCCCGATGAGTCGGCAATCGGCCGCCTGCAGAGCGTATTTCGACAACAGCCCCTGCAGCGCCGGCAACATCTGGCCGGCGTGCGCGGCGTGTCCTTGCAGAACGACTTCGTCTATGACCTGAACCGAACGGCCGGGTGGACCATCGATGGCCACCGCCAGAGAAGCCTCTTCGGTGCTGGCTTCCAGAGCAATCACATACGATGGGCGCAACACCATGAAATCCTATAAAAATACAGCCGGCAAACATCGAATTCAAAAAATCAAAGCTCGCCGGCCTGTAAAATTTTGGTCATCGAAGATGATACACGGCTGCGGGAACTGTTGCGATGCCAAGAGCAATCCACTAAAGCCCGAGTTCCTGAATTTTCCGGGTAATGGTGTTTCTTCCCATGCCCAGCTTTTCCGCTGCTTCGATCCGACGCCCTTTGGTAAGCAGCAAAGCGGTTTGAATCAAAACAGCTTCAAAATCCCGTAACATTTTATCCATAACCCGGGGAACCCCCGCCTGCAAATCACTGCGTACCGCATTTTCCAGCGCGACGAGCCACGTCGGCACGCTTGTGAGATGCCCGGATGAATGCATGGCTTTCTCTTCATCGCTGATGGCAAGCTCATCACGGGCGGCTGACTCAGATTCGAGCGTTTGCAGCAGCGCGTCTTGCACCTCGGTCAATAAGTCGGGCGGTAAATCGTGGACCTGCACCGTTTGCGCAGGCGCCATGACCGTCAGCCAACGGCAAATATTTTCCAGCTGGCGAACGTTGCCGGGGTAATTCAATAGCGTCAGCGCATGTAAAGCCGTCTCGGTCAAACGTTTGGGCTCAACGCCCAATTCTTTTGCACAGCTCACCAAAAAATGGCGCGCGAGCAGAGGGATGTCATCCTGCCGCTCGCGCAGGGCGGGCAGGCGCAACCGGATGACGTTCAAACGATGATAGAGATCTTCGCGAAACAAGCCGTTTTTTACACGGCCTTCAAGATTTTGATGCGTGGCGGCGATGATGCGGACATTCGCTTTGATGGGATGACAGCCACCGACGCGGTAGTAATGGCCGTCCGACAGCACGCGCAATAACCTGGTTTGCAGCTCGGGCGGCATATCGCCGATTTCGTCAAGAAACAAAGTGCCATTTTCGGCCTGCTCGAAGCGCCCCTGACGCTGCATTGCCGCTCCCGTAAACGCCCCGCGCTCGTGGCCGAAGAGTTCGGATTCGAGCAGATCGGGTGGAATCGCGGCGGTGTTGATCGCAACGAAAGCATTGGCCGCGCGCGGGCTGTGCTTGTGCAACGCACGGGCGACCAGCTCCTTGCCAGATCCGGACTCGCCCGTCAGCAGAACCGTAACGCTTGATTGCGACAAACGACCGATTGCGCGAAACAAATCCTGCATCGGGGGCGCCTGCCCGAAAATTTCTGCGGCCACTGGAACCGTGCCGGCAATCGTGGCCGGCGTCTTTGTATGGTCACGCGTCTCGCCGACGGCGCGTTGAATCAACTCGACGGCTTTATTGATATCGAACGGTTTCGGCAAATATTCGAAAGCGCCGCCCCGAAAGGACGAAACAGCGCTGGCCAGGTCCGAATACGCCGTCATGATGATGACGGGCGTTTGGGGATGATCGGTTTGCAGACATTCGAGGAGCTGCAGACCCGACCGGCCCGGCATGCGGATATCGGAAATCACGACACGCGGTCGCTCGCCGCCGATTTCGCCGAGCGCATCGATCGCTAGGTTGGCGCTGTCGAATGCGCGACAGGACAGGCCGGCGCGCGTAACCGCTTTTTCCAGTACCCAGCGGATAGATTGATCGTCGTCGACGATCCAAACCGTTTGCATGCTTTCGACCTATCAAGGGTTGAGCGGCAGTATGACCGAAAACACCGTTCTGCCCGGCCGGCTGTCAAACTGTAACTGACCGTGATGCTGCTGGACGATCGTCTGGGCAAGGGTCAAACCGAGACCGCTACCGCCTTCTCGCCCGGAAACCAGCGGTAAGAACAAGGTGTCGCGAATAGCCTCGGGGATGCCGGGGCCGTTGTCGATCACTTGCAAGTCCAATGCCAGGCGCTGCCGTTGCCGGTGAATGAGCAGATTGCGCACCGCTCTGGTGCGAACCGTAATGCAGGCGGCCGGTGTCATGCCATCTTGCAGTGCCTCAACCGCATTGCGCACAATGTTCAAAACAGCCTGAATCAGCTGTTCCCGGTCGCCATCGAGCTCAGGCAGACTCGCGTCATAATCACGGTCGATACACAGCCACTGCGGATGCTCGGCCAGCACCAGGGCGCAGACTCGCTCCGTGACTTCGTGAATACTGAGGCGCTGGCGCACCGATGGCTTGCGGTGCGGCAGCAACAGTCGGTCCACCAGCGTCTGCAGACGGTCGGACTCCTTGATGATTACCTGAGTGTATTCCTTGAGGATTACGGTAGCGAGCTCATCTTCGAGCAACTGGGCGGCACCCCGAATGCCGCCCAACGGATTTTTGATTTCGTGCGCTAGGTTGCGTATCAACTCGCGGTTGGCTTCGGTCTGGTCGAGCAGACGCGACTCGCGGTCCAGGCGCAGCTGCTGATCCATTTCGCGCAATTCGAGAACGATCGACCCGTCGCCAGGATTCGCTAGGGATGCAATCACATCGACATGCAGACCGGCCTGGTGCAAGGGTTTGAGTTCGAGTAATTGCCGTTTTCCACAGAAAGGATCGGCGCGGACCTGCTCCCAGAAGAACTGCAAGGCGTCAGGCATCACGAATAGTGCGGCGAGCGGCTGGCCCAGCAAAATTTTCGGGGATCCACCCAACAAAGCCTGAGCGGCATTATTCAAATACAGCAGTCGTTGCCGGGCATCGGCGACCACCACGGCGGTGGTTAGCATATCTAAACCGTACGCCGCCGGCAGTGTGATCACTCTTTCAATTTGGCCAGCTCGCGCTGCAGGGCCTGGACGTTACCATCTGAACGGGCGATTTCGTCTTTCAGGCGGGCGCTCCGGTCGAGGTATTTTTGATAATTCTTTTCGTCGCCGCGCCGCTCCGGCTGGCCGTTGTTGTACTCGGCTTTCAACTCGGCCAGACGCGACTCTTCCTTGCGCATCTCATCTTCCAGAATGCGGCGCCGGTCGAAAAGCCGATCCTGTGCGCTAGGATCGTAGCGGGCCGGCGCCCCGATGCCCCGGCTGGGAGCCGACGCGCCGCCAGTACCCGTGCCAGATCCAGTGCCACCTCCGGAGACGGTCGCCGATACTTTGGGTGCAGGCACGGAGGTAAGCGGTTCGAGGTTGAGCTTTTTACAGCCTTTGCCACCGCCGGTGTTCTGGTACGTTCGCGTACCGTTTTCGTCGATACAGACATGCACATCGGTCGATTGCGCATGGACGATGGTAGCCAGTACAGCGCCGGCAAACGCCAAGCCAAACTCCATGAAGCGGACAAGCTTTACCATCGTCGAGACCTCGAATGGATTAACGGGGAGATAGGTTCTATCCATATATACTACCAAAGCCCCCGTATTTTTAAATACCCAAGCAAGGCCAACCTAGGCAGGGTAAACGTTCACAGCGCATAGTACATGTCGAATTCAACCGGATGCGGAGTCATACGCATGCGTGTGACGTCTTCCATTTTCAGGGCGATATAAGCGTCGATCATGCCGTTGCTGAACACGCCGCCCCGTGTCAGGAAGTCGCGGTCGATATCGAGCGATTCGAGGGCCTGCTCCAGACTGGCACAAACCGTTGGAATTCTTGCGGACTCTTCGGGCGGCAGATCGTAGAGATTTTTGTCGGCAGCGTCGCCGGGGTGAATCTTGTTGACCACGCCATCCAGACCGGCGAGCATTTGGGCGGCGAAGGCCAAGTAAGGATTGGCGCTCGGGTCAGGAAAGCGCACCTCGATACGCCGCGCCTTGGGAGTGGCGACATAAGGAATACGAATGGATGCCGATCGGTTGCGCGCCGAATAAGCCAGCTTGACCGGAGCTTCGAAGCCAGGCACCAGCCGCTTGTAGGAATTGGTGCCGGGGTTGGTGATCGCATTCAGAGCGCGAGCGTGCTTGATGATACCGCCGATGTAATGCAGCGCGAAATCGGACAGCCCTGCATAGCCGTTGCCAGCGAATAGGTTCTGCCCGTTTTTCCAAATCGACTGGTGGCAGTGCATGCCGGAACCATTGTCCCCCATGACCGGTTTGGGCATGAAAGTCGCCGTCTTGCCATAAGAAGCCGCGACGTTCCAGACGGTGTATTTAAGAATTTGGATCCAGTCGGCGCGTTTGGTCAAGGTCGAGAACATCGTGCCGATTTCGCACTGACCTGGTGCGGCCACCTCATGGTGATGCACTTCAACCGGAACGCCAGCCTGCTCCAACAGCAGACACATTTCTGAGCGGATGTCCTGTAGCGAATCGACCGGCGGCACGGGAAAATAACCACCCTTTTTCGCTGGCCGGTGGCCGAGGTTGCCGTGCTCGAAATCGATGCCGGACGACCAGGGGGCCTCTTCGGACTTGATCTTGACGAAGCTGCCAGACATGTCGTCCTGCCAGGTGATGCCATCGAAAATGAAAAACTCCGGCTCCGGACCGAAATACACGGTGTCGCCCAGGCCAGTGCTTTTCAGATAAGCCTCCGCGCGCTTGGCGATCGAACGCGGATCGCGGTCGTAGCCTTTGCCGTCGGACGGCTCGACCACGTCGCACGTGAGGATCAGCGTCGGCTCTTCGCGAAAGGGGTCCATACGGGCAGAATCAGCATCTGGAATCAGCAGCATGTCCGACGCCTCGATACCTTTCCAGCCAGCGATCGACGACCCATCGAAAGCATGACCGGACTCGAATTTGTCCTCGTCGAACATTTTGACCGGAACGGTGACGTGCTGCTCTTTACCCCGGGTATCGGTAAAGCGCAGATCGACGAACTTGACGTCCTGCTCTTCGATGAGCTGAATCACGTCTTTGGCTGAGGACATGCTTTTTTCTCCTGAATGCGATGTGATGAAATTTATGGGCAACCCGTTAAAAGCAACAACCGTGCCAGCACAACTCGAACGGGTAACCCTTTATAATAAACGCTCTAATAAAAAACGAAATGCGCCATGTCTTTTAATACAACAGAAGCCAATCAGTGGCTGGACCTTGCGGCCGAATGCGCGCGCGAAGATGATTTGCCCTACAAAGGTGCGCTACCCCCCCCGGAAGCTTATGAGCTTTTGCGCCATGTGTCCGCTGCCGTGCTGGTTGACGTGCGCACCCAGGCGGAACTCGACTGGGTGGGTCAGGTGCAATTGCCGGACGCGCAGTGGCAGCACATCGAATGGAACACCTATCCTGCGGGCAACCGTAACCAGACGTTCGCGGAACAACTAGCGACAACCGTCGCCAAAGACGTGCCCGTGCTATTTCTATGCCGCAGCGGCGCCCGTTCCCACCAGGCGGCCGTGCTGGCGGCACAGTTGGGATATCGGCATGCAATCAACATTTTGGAAGGCTTCGAGGGCGATAAGGATACGGAGCAGCACCGGGGGCGGGTCAACGGCTGGCGCAAAGCAGGCCTACCCTGGCGACAAAATTGAAATGTGACGATAAAAAAACATACGATCAATTTTAAGACGAACGAGCGACACCCAAAGGTCGGGCTTTTTTCATGCGACAGACCTATCAGACTCGGGCCGCGCAAGAAAAAATGGAACTTTCAATCTAAACTCGCCACTCATTATACATGGAGCATCCAAACAGGTTAACCATGGATGCACGGCCGTTCGATTTGACAAGCGAGAGCACACGGCAGCTTTGGGCTCCGTCGCAGACCACCGATCAACGCATGTCGCGCGGCGTATGCCAAAGTTCAGCAATTTCGGGCTGCTGCTTAACATCAGCCTCATAATTAAATTAAGCATATAAGTTTTTCGTCAAGTCAACAATTCTTGCTATTTCCAAAAGAGAATATTTATGCAAAAGCGACACTTTGGTCTTCTGTTGATAATTTCAGCGCTCTTGATGGCTTGTGGCGGTGACGAAACGCCAACCGCCAGCACGCCAGCGGATGAAAGGCTGTTGAGTGCGGTTTCTTTTGAAGACGATACGGCCGTTTCCGAACTCGCTGAGGGCGCAAGCGGCATACCGCCCCAGAACAACCTGAACGACTCGATCAAACTCGACAGTGCGCTGGCCGTTGACGACGTTGACGACGTTGACGACGTTGACGAATCAGAGAATAGCATTACTCGCGTGGCGATTGCCCCCCCCGCAGTGGCTAATAGCGCACCTTTATCGACAGACCCAGACGCCATCCGGATTGCCTTTGATCCTATGCTGACGAGCAGTAAGAACCCCACCTGCGGACGACCCTTGAACGACACCGCCAGCGCCTATGGTGCGCACAGTGTTAGCCAGGCAGCGGCAATCGCGGCGATGCAGGGGCGGCGCAAGCATATTTTCGATAGCATCGATTTGAATAGACTCATCTCGTTCACGCCTGGCATCGGCTTTCGGGGCGGTAAAAATGGCTTGCCGTTCGGCAATCTGGGAGCAACTGGTTTGCTGGCGCAACAAATTCTGTATTTCGATGCGCATGGTGCCACCCAAGGGCGCAGCGCCAGAGCGCTGGTGAATCAACTGGTGCGTAACGTCTTCGCGGCCAAACCAAGAGAGATCTATGGCAATAGGGGTGCGACTGGACTCAATACCTCCGGCTTATTCACGCTGACCGGTTGGACCAGCTTTTATTATCAGTACGATTGCTACCTTGATGACGATACCAAGGCTTTGCTACACGAGTGGTTCGCTTTGTACGACCTGGATGCGCGTTATTTCTCGACCGGTAATTTATCGATTGTGGCCGCAGTCAACGGTTGGCTGCTGAATACGCTGGCCGATGATTTGAAGAAATCCAAAAACTTCACAGCGCCATGGCGTCGTTCAACGAAAGCTGATGACCGCTTGTTGAGCCGCACCAAGGATACCTATGCCAAAGGCCCTCATGAGTGGGCATCGATGCCCTACGGCGAAAAGAATATTTACTGGCTGCTACCGATTATAAAGTTTCATCGTGACCCCGCCACCGTTCGTATGGCGCAGGTTACCTATGACGCCGTCCTCGCTCAGTACTCCAACGTCTGGAACAACGGCAATCTGATTACCTTCAGCACGCGCAATTACGGCTACAATCCGTCGGACTCCATATCCGGCCCCAAGGAGATACTTTGGGTGTATCTGGGCGGCCACAGAAAGCCACGTGGCATGATGCCCGAATCGCCGCAAACCAGACCCGGCGGCGGCTCGGAGTTGTGGGCGACACTTTGGAATTATCAGCCCAACCTGACGCTGCTGAGCAACGCTGCGGTTCGGCAGGAGTCGATAGACAAGGGCGAGCCGTTCGAAACAAGGTCCATCTACAACAATTTTATCAACCATATTTACATTCGGAACCACTGGGGCATTTTTTCCTTGCAAGGCAACTACCAGCAAGCCAGTGTTTTTCCGCAAAACACCGTGCCGGGCGTGCAATGGGGTGGTAGCAAATCCGGTTTCATAGAATTTGGTGCGCCGCACGTGCCGCTCAACAATTTTTCTGATGTTCTGAGCTGGAGGCGTGGCAATGACAAAAAAAACCGCTTCGCTTATCGCGGCATCAATGTGCACGGCCAGCAATGGCTGCAAAAAGGGAGCACGGTGGTATGGGTGGCCAATCGCGCTTTATTGCGCGGCACCAATTCAAAGTTGGGGGTTGGTCACTGGAATCAAAAAATGCGGGTCAATGCCGACTGCACTAACAAGCGCTCGCACGACTGCAACGGGTTCTACCGGTTGTTGATCGGCGCCGAAGGCATGGTGACGGCGGTATTCACGAGCGAGCAACCGATCGAGGTGTCTTTAGAGGACAAAGTTTTCGCGGTAACAATGGACGAGAAAGGTTTTGCCCGGATGGCGATGGAAGTCTTCGAAGATAAGGATCTGCCTGGCGAGACTTATGATCAGAAATGGGATTGGGTGGTCAATAAAAAATTCAACCAGGCGAAATATCGAAACGCAAATTTCAAAACCGGCACGGCCAGCGTTGTGCTCAAAGATGGCCAGTCGATGGAGCTGCCATGGATACAATACACGGATTTGAAGGGCAATGTATTAAGCAAACGCTTTTTCGTGAGAAATGAAGCAGCACCCACAGAGCTTGACTCCAGGTTCGTTCGCTGGCCGGAGCAGGTCAATCGGCAAGTACCGCCGCCATCAGCCGCGCTGCAAAACGCGGGAACGTGGAAAAGCACAGCAAAATGCGAAATCTTCATTCGCGATCTGACCAAGCTGAGCAGCCCTGGCGGCGCGGTTTGGGCGCCCATGTATGCGGATGGGTTGATCGACAAACCTGCGTCAAAGGCATCCTGCCAACCGCCAAACCTTGAGTAGCAGCAGGTGTCAGAACGTTTTCGTGAGCGTCAACTCAACGTCCACAACAAAAGTCGACCTGCTTGACCAGGCGGCCCAAATCGTTCGCTTTCAGCAACCACTGCGTAGCGCCGGCAGCCATGCCGCGGGCTCGCAGTTCCAGAGAATCGTCGCTGCTAAGCACTAAAATAGGTGTTGAGGCATAGCCGGGCAGCTTGCGTAGCTGTTCTACCAAAGTCACGCCGTCCATGCGCGGCATATCCTGATCGGTAACGATGACATCGAAAGATTGCGCGGTGGCGGCCTGCAAAGCCTGTTCGCCATCCATCGCGCCCACGGCCTTGTAGCCCTGGTCTTCGAGCATTTTGGACACCATGAAACGCATAGAAGAGGAATCGTCGACAGCCAGAACGGAAAGTGCCATGGGGTGTACTCGCTTTCAGCTTAGTTCGTTACACTCACCTTACGTGCAAGGCATACCAATTACCCTCACCATTTCAAGCGGCAACCCGTTCTTACCAGCGCTGCAAGGCGATGGCATCCTGCGGATGCGGTTGCACCCAGTGCGCCATGTCGCCAACGATCTGTTTTTTCCAGAACGGCGCGTGATTTTTTAGATGGTCCATCAAGTAATCGCAGGCATGCAGTGCAGCAGCGCGATGCGGGGCGGTTACTGCGACCAACACGATACCCTCCCCCGGCTGCAGCATCCCGACCCGATGAATGATGGCGCTCGCATGAATGGCGAAACGCGTCCGCGCCTGCCTGGACAGTGCCGTCAAATAAGACTCGGTCATGCCGGGATAATGCTCGATGAACAGGCTTTGCGGCGCATCCGCGTGCTCGGGTGGCGTCGCCACCCGGCGAACCAGACCCGTGAAGCTCGCCAACGCACCCACCTGTAAATCGCCGCCATGCATCATGGCGAGCTCGGCGGTTTGGTCGAACGACTCCGTTTGAATACGGACATGCGCTGCCATCATCCTCAACCGCCGGTAACCGGTGGAAAAAAAGCCACCTCATCGCCATCGTGCAACTCGAAGTCGGCAGAGACCAGCGTAAAGTTGACCGCGCTGTGAACGGTTTGCGATGAAGCGAATACTAGGGCGAATGTGCCGCCGCGTTGCCGCAAACGATCGAGTAAAGTACCGACGGTAGCGCCGGCGGGTACGTCGAGCGTTTCGCCGGCGCGTTCGACGGATTCCCGCAAGCCGGCGAAATACTTGACAGTGATTTTCATAAGGACAACGGTAAAAAACTTAGTTTATCGCCCCGGGTGATCGCCTCACCGGCCGGCAACAGGGCCAGGCCATCGGCCCAAGCGAGCGAGCTCAGCAGATTCGAATCCTGTTTGGCGTATAGCACGATTTGCCCGTCGTTGAACCGGGCACGGGCAAACTCCAGGCGAGCGTCCCCGGACGCTGCCCGCTCGAACGCCGCGCGGCCGGTCAGCAACTGAGTTCGCCAATCGATCAATGGGGACCTTTGCCCGGCACAGCGTTGCAGGAACGGCTGAACCAGCAGCCGGAACGTGACGAAGCTCGATACCGGGTTGCCAGGCAAACCGAAAAACCATGCCCGTCCCACCTGACCAAATAACAAAGGCTTGCCCGGCTTGATCGCCAGCTTCCAGGCGGCGACACACCCCTCCGCCATCAAGGCCGCCTGCATATGGTCCGCTTCGCCCACCGAGACACCGCCGGAGCCGAGAGCCACATCACACTCGGCAGCAGCCTGCAGGGCTGCCCGGCACACCGAAAGGTCATCGGCGACATCGCCCAAATCGATGATTTCGACGGGCAGGGTTTGCAGCAAGCCCTGCCAGAGGCCACGGTTCGTATTGTAAATTTTCCCAGCGGCCAACGGTATGCCAGGCGCCTGCAACTCGTCGCCCGTGAAAAACAAGCCGACCCGCGGCCGACGGTAAACCTCGACCGTGGCCACGCCGAGCGAGGCGGCGATTCCGAGCTGTACGGCCCCCAGACGCTGCCCTGAATGCAGCACTGTCGCGCCCGCAGCGATGTCACCGCCCGCGTCGCGGATGAACTGTCCGGCCACCGGCCGCGTGGAAAAACAGGCGCCCTGCTCCGAAATATCGACATTTTCCTGCGCAACGACGGCATCGGCGCCCAGCGGAACGATCGCGCCGGTGAAAATCCGCGCGCAGGTGCCGGCTTGCAAAACCTGCGGTACGCAGCCGGCCGGTATTCGCTGGCTGATCGGCACGACGATCGACGATGCCTTTTCGTCAACCCAATCGGCACAGCGCACGGCGTAGCCGTCCATCGCGCTGCAGGCCTGCGGGGGAACGGCGACCGATGCGTTCAGATCATGCGCGAGGATGCGGCCGAACGCCTGCTGGAGCGGCAGGCGCTCGATCGACGGAAGCGCCACGGCTTGGGCGGCCAGCAGATCGAGGAAAGCGTCGAGAGTCAGCATGACGAAATGCTAGTCCGCCGTATGTGCGGCGATGAAAGCTTTAACTTTTTCCGCCGAGGTTTCCATGAAAGCGACCCTCTGCGGCAACTGCTCGATACCGTCGAACGCGGCCGGTCGCGGTGGCGCCTGACCCGTCGCCTCGACGATGGTATCAGCGAACTTGACGGGCAGAGCCGTCTCTAAAACGACCATCGGCACGGCTGGATCATCGTATTCGCGGGCGACCTTCAGACCGTCGGCGGTATGCGGGTCGATCCATTGATCGTACCGCGTGTGGGTGTCGCGAATCGTCGCCAACCGGTCGGCGTGCGTCGAGCGCCCGGATAGCAAACCGTAGCGCTGCACCAATTGCGCGAATTCGGCGGTTTGCGAAACATCGAAAAATCCCTGAGTGGCGAGCTGCCGCCACAGCGTATTCAAGCGCGCCGGGTCGCGGCCTACCAGGTCGTAGACGAAACGTTCGAAGTTCGACGCCTTGGAAATGTCCATCGACGGACTGGACGTGATGAAGGTTTCGCGCGAGGCACGTGGCCGATACACACCCGTCTTGAAAAATTCGTCAAGCACGTCGTTTTCATTGGTGGCGACGATCAGCCGACGGATCGGCAAACCCATTTGCCGTGCCACGTGGCCCGCGAGCACGTTGCCGAAATTCCCGGACGGTACGCAAAAATCAACTGGGTCGCCAATATTTTTGGCCAATGCCAAATACGCCTTGAAGTAATAGACGACCTGAGCGCTGATCCGCCCCCAGTTGATCGAATTCACCGTACCGATGCGATGGAGCGTCTTGAACGCGAGGTCTTCGCTGACTGCCTTGACGATGTCCTGACAATCGTCGAACACCCCTTCGACCGCAACGTTGAAAATATTCGGGTCGTGCAGCGAGTACATTTGCGCGCGCTGAAAGGCGCTCATCTTGCCCAGCGGCGACAGCATGAACACGCGAATCCCACGCTTGCCGCGCATCGCGTACTCAGCCGCCGAGCCGGTGTCGCCAGAGGTAGCGCCGAGGATGTTAAGGCTTTGACCTTTACGCGCCAACTCGGCCTCGAACAACTGGCCGAGCAACTGCATTGCGATGTCTTTGAAAGCCAGGGTCGGGCCGTTCGACAGCTCCAAAAAATGAATATTATCGGCCAGACGGCGCAGCGGAGTAATGGCGTCAGTACCGAAACGTTCGGCCGTGTAAGCTTGATGAATGCAGGTTTGCAGCTCCTCCGCCGCCAGATCGGTGGCGAAACGTTTCAGCACCTCGAATGCCAGCGCGGCATACGAAAGATTGCGCCAGGACTGTAAGGTAGCCGCATCGACCTGTGGATAGGCGGCAGGAATGGACAAACCGCCATCAGCGCACAGGCCACCCAGCAAAACGTCGCTGAAAGTTTGCGGTGGCGTGCCGCCACGCGTGCTGAGGTAGTGCATCAAACCAGCGCCTCCACTCTGATCCGGATCACTGCCGACGCCACCGAGTTCAAAGCCTCGATTTGCCGGATCGCATCGTTAACGCGCCCTTCGACCGTGCGGTGCGTCAGTAGAACGATATCCACTTCGGTCTCGCCATCGGCGGGCTCTTTCTGCAGCATAGCCTCGATGGAAATAGCCTGATCGGCCAATATCCGTGTGACATCCGCCAGTACGCCCGGCTGGTCTAGGACGCGCAGCCGTAAGTAATACGACGTTTCGATCGCCTCGATCGGCAAAATCGGCGTGTCGAGCACATGGCCGGGCTGAAACGCGGCGTGCGGCACATGGTGCTGGACATCGGCGGTTTGCAGACGCGCGATGTCGATCAAATCGGCCACCACCGCAGAGGCGGTGGGCTCGCTGCCGGCACCGGCGCCGTAGTAGAGTGTGGAGCCGACCGCATCGCCCTTGACCAATACTGCGTTCATCACGCCTTCGACATTCGCCAGCAACTGCGCTTCGGCGATCAGGGTCGGATGCACGCGCAGCTCAATACCGGCCGCGTGCCGCCGGGTAATGCCAAGCAGCTTGACACGGTAGCCGAACTCTCCGGCATAACAAATATCTCTTTGCGACAGATTGGCGATGCCCTCGACGTAAGCTTTTTCGAAGCGTAAAGGAATGCCGAACGCCAGCGAGGCCAGAATCGTCAGCTTGTGCGCAGCGTCGATACCTTCGATATCGAAAGTCGGATCGGCCTCGGCATAGCCGAGCTGCTGGGCCTGGGCCAGCACCTCAGAAAACGGCAAACCCTTGGTGCGCATTTCGGACAGGATGAAGTTACTGGTGCCGTTGATGATGCCGGCAATCCATTCGATCTGGTTGGCGCTCAAGCCTTCGCGCACGGCCTTGATAACCGGAATGCCGCCGGCGACCGCCGCCTCGAAAGCGATCATGACGCCTTTTTTGCGGGCGGCGTCGAAGATTTCATTGCCGTGCAAGGCAAGCAGTGCTTTATTGGCGGTGACGACGTGCTTACCGGCATGGATCGCGGCCAGCACGAGCTGTTTGGCGATGCCGTAGCCACCGATCAGCTCGACAACGACATCGATATCGGCGCGCTCGACGAGCGCAAACGCATCGGAAGTCACTTCTGCGCTGCCTCCGACCAGGGCCTCGGCTCGCGCCGTATTCAAATCGGCGACGGCAGTGATTTCGATTCTCCGTCCGGCACGCCGGACGATCTCGGCCTGATTTCGTAAAAGCACGTTGAATGTGCCGCTGCCGACAGTGCCGGCACCTAGTAAAGCCACGCGTATAGGTTTCATAAATTAATTAAGTTTTAAGAGCCTGCTGCGAAACTCAATAGTTGAAAGTAATTTTCACGCGACAGCGTGACGGAGGGTGCTGGGTTTCGGCCGCAAAAGCTGCAGAACGCTGTTTACCAAGACCTCATACGAACCCCGCATGGATACTACCCTCAAGACCAAACTAACGCAATTCTGGCATCACGTTTATGCTGGTTACATGGACAAAACGGGGGGAAATAAAACTAAGAGTCGAAGCTCAGTGCTTGAGTTTATTTGGGGCGACATACCGGGCTTGAACCGGTGACCCTTGGAATCACAATCCAATGCTCTACCAACTGAGCTAATGCCGCCATTGAACAACTGGATACGTTTATTACAACCACCGACGATTGGCCTGCCCGACAGGAGTCGAACCTGTGACCCTCGGCTTAGAAGGCCGATGCTCTATCCAACTGAGCTACGGGCAGATCGCAACAATCAGCGAACTAAATCATAACCCGAATTCGGCCATCCTCGGTATGCAAAAATCGCTACCGTGGTCGGGGCGGCAGGATTCGAACCTGCGACCCTCTGCTCCCAAAGCAGATGCGCTACCAGACTGCGCTACGCCCCGAAGAGGTCGAATTGTAGAGACAAGCGGCCTCGCGGTCAAATCGCGAGTCGTCGACCGATCATTTCCAGCACGGCGATCGGTAGTTTACGCAAGATGGGGGCGAAGCGCGCCAGCGGAATTTCGCCTTTCAAAATAACACCATAGTCGAGAGACGGCGGGTGTGGAAAGTAATTTTCTTCGAGGCGCACGATCTCGGTAAACCCACGTCGGTGGTAATAACGCAACTGAGGGTCAACCGGCAACGCATGCTGGCAGCGGGTCTTTTTCAAAACGTACGCTTGAATGGACAAGCCCGGCTGCCGCTCGAGCGCCCGGCGAAAACCGGGGAGCGGCGAGCCTAGATAAATTCGTTGCCAACCGGCCTTTATGGCCAGCGGCCAGAAAAACCGGAACACCGCGTCGCCGGCCTTGGGCGAGACACTGGTGAAACTCAACCCGAACAAAGCCTGCGTATCGGACGCCTGGGCATCGGGCCGTTCGGCGGGAATGTTACCGGCTTCCTGTGCGCAGGTGTGCCATTTCAAGGGAAATTTCAAGTGTACTTCGGCAAAAGGCAATAAAAACAGCGACGCCAACGCCTGCCCAGTCGAGCGACAAAAAACCCCGATACTCAGATCCGGATACGCCTGGATACGCCTTTCCAGACTGAGCGCATCGGCAGCCTGATCCGCTTGCCATTGCTGCCGCTCCAGGGCCAGCAAAGCAGGCACGTCGTCGGCCCGTAGGAAACGGGCATGGAGACCGGAATGATCGTCAAAAGGTCTGGACATGGCGTGAACGTAGGTTTGCGCAACAAGGTAGAAATGTATTCTGTGGGCCACGCATGACATGCGTATTAAAAAACCTGTCATATTGCCTTAACAGCAACGCTATACAGTTGACAGATTGCTTTTTGGATTTTGGATCATGTCCATGCCCCCCAGCGACTCCGCTGCTGCATCGCTTACCGCACCAACGCGGCAAGGCCGCTTCTGGAATAACGGCCAGGCGTTTCATACCTATCTGCTCAACGCCATTTCCGTGCTGTTGCCGGCGGGCGAAGCCTTCGTGGTCCAGACCATGCGCGACTGCCGGTCGGCGATTGCTGGGCCGGCAGCACTGCATGCCGAGATCGACGGGTTCATCGCCGAGGAAGAGCGCCACAGCAGTGCGCATGGTCTGTACAACGCCCGGCTTGCCGAACAGGGCTATGCGATCGCCGAGCTGAGCGCCTGGATCGATAAGCGCATGGCCTCGTTGCAACGGTGTTCGTTCGAAGAACGCATGGCCATTTGCTATGCTTTGGAGCTGATAACGGCCACCCTGTCGCGCAAACTGCTCAGCAATCCGGCTTGGCTGGTCGACGATCAAAGCCGGGAAAGCCGCTTGTGGCGTTGGCACTGTCAGGAAGAAATCCAGCACGTAAGTCTCGTTGGCATCGCCTACAAAGCAACGGGCGGTAAAAAAAGCGCTTTATGGATCGCCACTTTATTGGCTGGTATCTGGCTGGTCGGCGACCTGCGGCACATCGTACAGTCGTTCAGAAAAACCGATAAGAAACGAGGGCGACTCAAAACATTCGAGTTTGGTCGCGGCCTGGTACGATTTTTTGCTGGCGGTCGCCACGCATCGATTTGATCGGTATGAATTAAACCGCTTTTCAAAGCATGAATTCTTATTGATGCCTGACGGTTCCGCTCAGACATTCTCCAGCATAATTTAAAGCCGAACTTAACTTTTTTTGGCATCAAGCAGTCAGCTTGATGTCAGAAGCATATTCCACACCTTATGGGAACGCCTTCATGCTTTATCGGTCCGCGTGGCGCATCGCGGGAGCTTACCGAACCCCTCCTTTCTGACGCTCGCCCCGAGAGCACGCTGCCAGTAACCGACGACTTGGACCAAAACGAAACAGCAGAACGGCGCGACGTCGATGCGCTCTGGGCTCGTCTGCAGCACGTCCACCAAACACCGACAGCGTATGCGAAAAGCGCTGTCAAAATTAATGTGGCTGATGGGACAGGAACCTCGATCAATGCCCACCGCATCACGACATTCACCGCCCCCAAGGATTTTATTTCCAATATTCAGCCCAGCGAACGCAAGTACACGGCGGGCAAAACGCCCCGAAAAAATGATTTCCGGCATTACTTACTGGAAGGTGTGGAAAGTCGGCGCGGCGTTTTTGAGTTCATTACGCGGGATGCACATGCTGGCTATCCGAGTGCCGACGAACACCCCCTGGGGGCGGAGTTACGGGCGTGGTTTGCCGCGAACAATCATGGCGATCTCGAATTAAACAGTCAGTACGCCATCACTGCGCATCGAAAAATCGAACGCACCGATGATTACCAGTCCGCCGTGCTGACAGTTCGAGACAAGAAGAATGGCCGTACTTTCGAGGTGCCGTTCACGCAAATGGCTGTGCCGTTCGTCGCAAGATTATTCGAAGCAGAATCGATCAAGCGGGCACACATGGTTTTTCAAAAGCATAATAGTCTGCGTCGTCTGCGACAAACTGATCTCGTCGACCCGGATGACGCTCAAACGATGATCATCAGCTACGGCGGAGCGGGCCGCAATGCCACGTTGATCGCCTATAGTCACGTCGCCCGCCTGATCGACGAGGGGGTAATCGTTTCCCAGGCACAGCTCGACGAGCAGTTGGAATATGTCATCACCCAAGGCAGGCTGCAGCACAACCCGCGTTTCGTTCGCTCCAAAGCGCAGCTTATAGAACTACGGCGGGCTCTGGTCACACGATGGCTCGCGCGCGAACAGCAGCAGCCAAACAAGGAATTGCTGCCGACTAGCAAGATTCCCTTTACCGGTAAAGCGCCCGGTACTGCAAAATACGGTGTGCAACGGCTGTTGCATTGGTTTGGGCCGTTTCAAGTACAGCGAATGACCCGCCCTGCCAGCAAAATCGGTGGTCAGCCCCTGTCGAAGTCAGGCGATCAGAGGGCTAAAGAGTTGGCAACGGCCAAACCTCATAAGCCACCCAAGCGCGTAAGCACAACTGCCTTGCACACGGATGAAAAACGACAACAATACGAGGCCGACGGATACACCACGCTACTGTCACTGGCTCTGGCGGTCGTATGCTCCAAGGACAGCGAAGCCGAACGCCTGAGAATCGTGCAGAAGTTACGCGATATCGACTGGCCGACCCATCTGACCAGCGTTTATACCGCCATTCGGGAAGGTGGAGCCATTAACGAGTCAACCATCGACGCCAAGGTCTGGCAGGTGGCCATGCAGCTAGCCTCGACCAGCCGCGGCTTCGAGGTCATCGAAGCGCTGTCTCCCGGGTTGCCGGACGCTCAGCGCGCCGACTTCGAGGTGCTGGCCAAATCGATCAACTGGCTCACCCGTCAAGCCGAAGGAGTTTTGCAAAATGCTTTCGCGAGCCTGAAAGCCCCAACCGATATCGCCGCGCAGGCTGCCCTGGCGACGCTAGCACGTCTAGCCGGCCAGCCAGAAGATGCCCCGGATGTTAGCGCTAATGCGTGGGCCATCACCGCCGTGAAAAACGACCTCTATGAAAAGAATAGCCCGCAGTTTGCCTTTATTCAAGCACGCGCACTCAAAGTTCGGAAATGGCTGGCGCGGGCTGAAAAACGCCGGTTTTGGCGACCACGCAATCCCTTGGTTAAGAAGACCCCTTTCGTCAGTTTACGTTCCGGGACACAAGGGGTAGAACGCGGCGATATTGATGCGCACATCAAGGACTTTGTAGGCAATATCCAAAAGGCCTGCGATGAGTGGGTGGGAAAATTAGATAAAGAAGGTCTTTCCAGCAAAGAGCGTCGTACGAAAAAACTGATTGCGGAGTTACGGACACTACTCGATGACACCACCCAGCCCGAACAGGCCATCCAAAAACTGCTGGCAAGTCATGGGCGACTGAGCCTACGTCGTTTGTTCAGACTGGCCGGGCTGCGTTGGCAGCAGCCGAACTGGGTGGAAAAACCGGGCAAACCGTTGTCGCCGCTTCACAATTACCTGCGTAAAGCCCAAGCAGCCGCATACGGGCAAAATACGGCATTGAAAAAGTTAACATCGGAGAGCATAGAGGACACTCTGTGCGGGGTTATCGACAAACAAGGCGGGGCCTCGCGTTTAAAACTGTTCGATGGGGGCACTGTCGGCATCAGCTTGCGGCATTTCACCCTTGCGTTTGAAAAAGCGCTTGAAACAGTGTTCGGCCTGTTGGTACGCATTCGCGTCGACCTACAGTGGTTCAAAACGCGCCAGGCCGGTTTCGAACTTGCCATGCCTCCGTACAACATGGAAATGCTGTTGATGTCAGCCGACACTTCGCTCAAGCAGGCAGGCTTCGGAGCCGCGGTGGGTCCTGATTTTCGTGTGGCGGCCTTGACGGCAGGAATCGACGCCTCGGCCGGCGCAGAAAATTTTTCGGCCGACGGCATTTCGTTTCGCTTGCCACGGTACCGTGGCGTCAAGGGCGCCGAAAAAATCATGAAAGACCAATTTAAACGAGTGGTTGGAAAAATATTTAAAAAATCAGATGACGACGGCGCTTCATTATTGAAAGATTTGTTTCACGAGTTTCCAGACTTAACCGTCAACACCTGGGATTTTTATGTCGAGCAGCGTCAGCAAAATACATTGAGTGCCGAATTGAACGCCACCGCTGGCGTGTACGTGAAAGGTGTGGCGAGCGCCGGCATCTCGGTTCGCCACCAGCCGGTGCAGGACCGTCAATACCGCGACCGCACGGGTAGTTTGAGGGTCGATAAACGTGTCAGTAACCGCTTCATACGGGCCTCAGTGTATGCCAAAATCGGCATTCGGCCGGTCTTGGAAGAAGGACAGACGGTCGTCGGCTTGTACACGATGGATGCAGCCGCTGGAGAAATTGATTTTTTGACGGCCGGTTTTCAAGTTCGTCGTGAAATCGCAAGCACCAACGGTCGAATCAACACCCAGTCATTTTACGAAATCGAATACCCGACCTTCGCCGACTTCCGCCGCTCGGTCGAGGAAAACTTGTCCGCCTGGGTCGAAGCGAAAAAAAGCAAGGATACCAGCATACCGGAGGAAGAGCGTACCCAAGCCGCCCGACGCCTGGTGATCAATGCCGTGGAAAAATTCGAGGAGCACATTGCGCGTCTGGGAACATTACCGTCCTTTCAGCTCAATGATACGGTTGCCGAGCGTTTCGAAATTAGAGAAGCCATCGCCGAACGCATCGAGTTGTTATGGAGCGCAGCCGATCTGGCGCGCCGTGCCGGCCGTTCGACGCAGGCCGAAGCCTTCGATGCTCAGGCAAAGGCACTACTCGACGATACCGCGTCCTATCAGGAAACCTCTTTCAGACTGTACGCCCCAGAGGAAAGGCGCACTACCCGGTTTGGTCTCATTTCAGCGACGGGCTCCGCCCAGGGTGTGCACGCCAAGAGCCGTCTCATGTAGCCAATCCCGTTAGCCCAAACGTGGCTCTCCCCTATCGTCGTGAAAGTCTTTTCGGCCGCCAAGCCGTAAAAAGAGTTACGCATCACGATTTAGGAGCAGCTTCATGGCATTGTCCTTAGCCTATTCGAAAGGTAAAACCCCGACCGGTCTGTTGCCAGCCGATTTGGACGCATTTAATCCGTTCAATGCGCTGGAAGATTTTTCTTTGTTCTGCGACAGTAAACGTGCTTGTCTGCGTGCGGCGCAGTCGATGCCAATCGGCACGCGGGTGTTGGTCGGCATCGAAGAAGGTCATGTGTTGGGTTACAACATTGCTGGATTCGGCATGTGGGTTGGATCGGTGTATCCCTTTTTAGTCAGCATGGCCGATGGCTCGATCAAACGCTGCAAACCGTCGGAGCTGCGGGCGATTTGAAAGGTTGGCACCGGAGCACACCGCCGCTTTGCTTCATACAAGGGGCAGCCCATTCGCCAAGCCAAGCCGCGACGCTCGCCTGCTCATGCTCAACCGCATGCCCACCGTTTGAATCAACTCCCCGATCTCGAACGGTTTGATAAGATAATCGTCAGCGCCCAGGTTCATGCCCTGCCGCATATCCTTGGGATCGCTACGGGCAGTGAGTAGAATGAACGGTACATCGAACAGGGTCGGATGCTGTCGCACCAGCGCCAGTAATTCGAAACCATCGCGGTTGGGCATCATCACGTCGCACAAAATCAAATCCGGCGTATTGGTTTCGAGCAGGAGCTCGGCCTCGATGCCGTCGGCGGCAGTCAATGGTGTGTAACCGGAAAAATGCAGAATTTCCGCCAGATTTTCACGAATCGACGGTTCGTCTTCAACGATGAGTATGGACGTCATGGGGTTGACCTTTTGGAATATTGAACACGATTTTGACGCCATCACGGCCGGTACTGGCTGAAATATCGCCGCCCATCCGATCCACCAGGCGCTTGACAATCGCCAAACCCAGCTTGTCGATCGCCGTGTCGATTTGCTCAGACGATTTGCAGAACTCATCGAAAGAGCCTTGCTGCGGCGCATCGTTACTGGCGAAAGTATCTTCCGCCAATCTCAGGATAACGTGCGTGGCATTTTCACTCAATCCAATTCGAATCTGGCGCTCAAGGCTCGACAAATGAAAAGAGTGTTCCAGCAGTTGTTTGACCACCTGAAACAAAGCCACTTCGTCGACATACACGAACGGATTGTCGAGCGCGGACACCACTTTCACGGCGAGCCGCGGCCCTGCGCCATCGCGATGGCCGGCGGTATCACGTTTGATGATTTCATCGGCGGCGCGCTGCACCAGAGCCGGCATGTCGACCGCACCGATATGCGGCTTGGTCAGGGTCGTTTCGATTTGCACATAGGTCAGCGTTTCTTCGACCAGCGTCCGCAACCGGCCGATGGCCTGGTCCATCTGGCCCAGATAACGGTTCAGCGACCCGCGGGTAATAACGCCGGAGTCCAGGCTGGCGCCAAGCAGCGCCCGGCTCGACACCAAGACCGTCAAGGGCGTCCGCAGTTCGTGCGACAGCATGGTGACAAATTCCGACTTGAGCGTTGAAAGCCGTTTTTCGGTTTCGAACGCCCGGGCCAAAGCCTCCTCGGCCAGCTTACGCTGCTGAATGTCATGGTGAATCCCGACCACCCGCAGGGCATTGCCGTACGGGTCTTTCAACAGCTTGCCGCGCGAGCTGACCCACAGCCAGTCGCCATTGCCTTTGCGCAGCCGGTACTCGGCAAAGTAAACCGGCGACCGGCCTTGTAAATGGTCATTGAGCTGTTGACGGGTGTGGTCGGCATCGTCCGGATGGAGCAGGAGCCGCCACTCCTCCAGATTCTGATAGGCGGCCTTGTTCGTGTAACCGAGCGATTCGGTCCAGGCCTGGCTGATGTACACCGACCCCGTCGCCAGGTCCATGTCCCACAGCCCCTCTTCGACCGAGTCCATGGCGCGCAAATAGCGCTCGTGCATTTCCCTGAGGTGATTACCGACCTGCTCCGACATCGCGGTCGATGCGACAGCCCCAACGGCGACCGGGGCCCGATCACTGGCCGCGCGAAATTCGAGCCAGCGGGAAATACAAAATAAAATCAAAGCCACGCTAACGAAAAACAAACCCAACGAGCCGGTTAGAAGGTCGATGTCCTGTGGCGCAAGAACGCCGTTCTCGCCCGCTGCGTCAAGAATGGGCGCTGGTTGCCAGGCGCCATGAATGCTTTGCAAAGTCAGACTGCAATTTATACCGAAAAGCGTCGTCGACACCCACTCGCGCCAAGCGACGCGGCGTTGCGGCTCGGGGGTCAGCAGCACCTCGAAAGCCATCCACGACAATACGAAAGAAATGATGGCCGCAACCAGCAAAGCGTCATAACGATAAACATGGGAAATGGCACCCATAGCATGCAAACTGAGTGCATGCAAAGACCAGAGGCCGAGTATCGTCAAGGAGGCAACGACCATTTGGCGGGTAGGACGGGCAACACCGGGTGTGCGGATTGCTTTAAAACCGGCCAGCGACAGGATAAAAGCAAGGACGGTCAGCTGCAAAAGACTGGATGACGACAGCGACCAACCCGTCAGCGAAAAATTACCCAGCAGGTTGCACAATACGAGAAAGAGCAAACCCAAACTTACGCTGATGACTCCGCCCCAAAAGCTGATGTGGCGCACCAGCTTGACCTCCCAGGAAACCCGACCATATACGCTCAACAGCCCATGAGCAACATAAAACGCCAGCAGTGACAGACAACCAGAAAAAACGACGAAAGAAAAGCTCATACGGCGGCATATTAAGCGCTACAGACTCCATTGTTACCGGTTGCCGCGGACGAGGGAAGACCCTCACCGATTCGGGTGAACCCCAATAAACCACAGTTTCAACAAAGTCTTGCTTTTCAAGCGATGCAATGGCGCTTTAGCCAGTCCGCCATGCCCAGGGAATGGGCCCGCGCCACGACATTAGGATGCGGATTACGCCATTGGATTCGATCGGCGATGTCAGGATCGAGTGTCAGCAAACTCAGAAACTGCATGCCCGGTTCGTCGATTTCTTGGCAGTCCGACATTTCCAGCACCAGTTTCGGCAGATGCCTGAGCAACGAGGCGACCCGATCGGTCAATGCCGAGCAGTCGACCAAGGTAAGCGATTGCAAAGCCAACGGGGAGCGGGGGGGGAATTCTTCGGTAACGAGCATGACGGTCTTTCTCGAGGAGTGCTGAATAGTCACTCTATCGACCAATCATGACAAAAGCTAAACAGCAATAACGGTTAACCTTCAATTTTTAAAGAGCGGATTAGTTCTGCCAGCGCAGCCGCCCCTCCGCCAGGCTGAGCTGCCGCCCGCAACGTCCAGCCAGCGCCGGATCGTGGGTCACCAGGACGAGCGTCGCCCTGGTTTTCATCTGTAGTTCGAACATCAGATCGATGATCCGCGAGCCGGTCGTGAAATCCAAACTGCCGGTAGGCTCATCGGCAAAAATAATCGCCGGTTCGGCGACGAACGCCCGCGCCAGGGCCACCCGCTGCTGCTCGCCACCGGACAAGGTCTTTGGTGTGTGCCGTACCCGGGGGCTCAGCCCCACCTGCTCGATCATCGCCCGGGCACGCGCGTCGGCATGCGGCGCGCCCTGCAGCTCCAAAGGAAGAATGACGTTTTCCAGCACATTCAAATGCGGGAGCAGGTAGAACGATTGAAAAACAAAACCCACATGCCGAGCCCGATACAACGCGCGGCGCTCTTCGTCCATCGCAAACAAAGACTGCCCGGTCAAAAAAACATCGCCATGAGAGGGAACGTCCAGCCCGGCCAAGAGTCCCAGTAAAGTGGACTTACCGGAACCAGAGGCGCCAGTGATCGCGAGACTGTCGGCCGATTCGACGGCAAAGCTGATGTCGTCCAGAATGCGCAGTGTGTCGCCGGCGTCGGGGACCGTTTTCGACAGGTTTTTGACTTCTATGGCGTTGGACATAATACGATGACAAAGGAATGAGGATTGAACGATAGCATTTTGCGCCGCCGCTCAGGTTCGGCCCCGAAAAATTTTCTAACCAGGATTCTGGCGCTGGGTTTAATGATCTGTTCTTTGCCAGCCGGCGCAGCGGCGCCGGTCGCGTGCAAAATTCTGATACTCGGCGACAGCCTGTCGGCCGGTTATGGACTGACGCGCGGTGCGGGCTGGGTCGATTTGCTGCGCCAGCGTCTAGGACAGCAATCGCAGGATTGCCTGATCGTCAACGCGTCGATCAGTGGAGAAACGACGATCGGCGGCCGCAACCGGCTGCCCGCCTTGCTGGCCGCTCACAGCCCCTCCCTGCTGATACTGCAGCTAGGGGCCAACGACGGTTTGCGCGGCTTGCCGGTAAAAAACATGGAAGACAACCTCATCGCCATGGTGCAAGCGGCCCAGCGAACCCGAGCCCGCACGCTGCTGATCGGTATCCGCATGCCGCCAAACTATGGCGTGGCTTATACCACGGCCTTTGCAAACAGCTTCCAGACGGTGGCTGCAAGAACCCGTATCCCGCTGGTACCGTTTTTCTTCGAAGGCATCGCTGGCCAGGCCAGTGCTTTCCAGGCGGACGGCATCCACCCGAACGAGCAGGCGCAGCAGCGTCTGCTCGACAATGTCTGGCCAGAGATTGCCCGGCAACTGAAATAAACCGCTCAGCTTTTTTCGGTGACGGCGACCGGTTTTTTGATCTCGACCTTGGCGCGTTTTTTCAGAACTTCCAAGGCGGCCTGAGCCGTTTCCTGAGCCATGAACTGTTGCCAGCGCTGCACGGCGGCTTCTCGCAAGGCTTTAATGTCCGCTGCCGGTTCGCCGGCCGGGATGCGTTCGCTCTGGACTTTGATGAGCGTTATGCCGGCCAAACCCTGATCGACCGAGCGATACGCGGGCAGTTTTTTGGCATCCGCGCCAAATATGGCAGCCAACTCCACTGAGCTCATGCTTTCGGGCTTGAGCCGCGAAACGGTTTTTTGCTCGGTGAAACCGACGTCCAGCCCAGCGCGCGCCTTTTCCAACAAAGTCTCGGCTTGTTTTTTGACCAATACCTGCGCAGATTCGCGGATCAAAATGTCTTTGATGGCAGATCGGGCTTCGACCAGCGGTTTGATCGCCGCCGGATGATAAGCCGTCACACGGCCAGCGACCAGCATCTGCCCGACCGTCATGGCTTTGGTGTTATGCCGCTTTTTCAAAACGTCATCGGCAAACAAAGCATTCAAAAAGGCGGCATTGGCCAACGGACTATCCGCTGCCGCACCCGGCAAAGCCTGGCGTTGCACGCCCTGCGCGGTGATCGACGTCAGGCCGTATTTGTCTTTAACGGGCTGCAAACTGTCGGGCTGGTCATACACCAGATCGTTGAAGTTCTCTGCGGCAGCGGTGAAGGCTTTTTGCGCTTTTTGTTTGCGGATTTCGGCATCCACTTGCGACCGCACGGCCTCGAGTGGCTGCGTTTTTTCTGGCTGAATATCGAGTAGCTGCAAAACATGGAAACCGAAATCGCTCTGCACGAGGGCGCTGATCTCGTCTTTTTGGAGCGCGAAAGCCGCATCCTCGAAAGGTTTTACCATCGTGCCGCGCGCGAAACTACCGAGGTCGCCGCCATTCGCAGCCGAACCTGGATCCTGCGATTCGGCCTTGGCGATGGCCGCGAAGTCGTTCGGACTGGCTTTTACTTTCGCCAACAGGGCTTCAGCGCGCGCCTTGACCTTGGCCAGATCGGCAGGTTTGGTGTTTTTGTCGGCGGTCAGCAGAATATGCCTTACCCGGCGCTGCTCGGGCTGCCGGAACGTCGCCAGATTTTGCTCGTAATACGATTTGGCTTCTGCATCGGCAACAGTTTGCTTGGCGGCCATGGCGTCGGGGCTCAGCACAACATACTCTATGTCGGCATGCTCGACCGTTTTAAAGGCATCCTGATGCGTTTGGTAATACTTTTCGAACTGCGCATCGGTCAGGCTGACTTTGGAAAAGTAATCTTCCAGCTTCAAACGCATCAAACCGACCGTACGCTCGCTTTCGTTGAGCTTGACAAGCTGAGCCTGTACGACTTTTGGTAGGAACTCGCTATTGCCCAGCGGATTGCTCACCTGGGCACGCGCCAGGTCCGACCGCAGCCGGGCCTCGAAGCTCTCAGGCGTCATACCTTGCGCGCTCAGCAAGCTCACATACCGTTCCTGGCTGAACTTGCCGTCCACCTGCACCGCCGGAATCGACATGATGAGTTCGCGCAAATTATCGTCGGTAGCGGTCAGATGCAGTTTATCCACGGCCCACTCGACGGCGCGCTCGGTGATCAAATTGTCGAGCAGGGTTTTGTTGGCGCGAGGGTTATCCAGAATGGTCGGGTCGAAACTCGACCCCATCACCTGCTGCATCCGTTCCAGTTGCTGCCGCTTGGCCGCATCGAATTCCGCTTGCTTGATGCTCCGGTCGCCCACCGTTGCTATCACGTCATCGCCGTCCCGAAAACGGCTGTACCCTTCCAGGCCGAACAGCACGAACGACGGCAGGATCAAAAGCAATAGCAACACTTGCATCAGCTTTTGGTGAGAACGGAAGAATTCGAACATGAGAGCTGCCTACGATTAAAGTATCGCGAATGATAGCAAACTAGGCACCCGCCCCCAGGCTCTCGATGGGCTTTTTATCGGTGATTTCAAACGACGCCCAATAGACTGTACCGCCATAGCTGTTTGGATCAGATTTTGTAACGCTCGAATCGTTATGCAACCACCAATCACCATTGCCATCCCGGGTATAGGCCACATAGTGCCCACTGTTGAGGGTGGTGCCACGATGCATAATCAAATCACGCGCGGCTAGTGTCAGGTGATATTTTTTTCCGGTAGAGTCATCGGTCGCTTCCACCTGAGCGGTAGTATCATAGTCCAACTTAAATGATTCTAATTTTTTATCATAAGATATTGTGCCATTCGATTCATGCTTGAAAATTGCTATGGAAACAGGCACCCTTGCCACAGAATCTTTTTCAAAATGAATTTTCCATTTCGAGAGACTTTTAATATCGTATAACCCCATACTGCCCCAGTCCTTTATGCATTCTTGTTCCACGCTTAGCGTGCCAAAAAAGTCTTGCCACGTTTTAATTTCTTGAACATCCGAATCTTTCATACTAATCAACTGATCGCAGTGCAAATAAGCGCTTTTATGTGAGCTTATCGTTTCTTCAGGTTTTGGTATCGAAAGACCGCCAGCAATCAGCTTTTCTTCAGCATCGGGATTTATCCGAAATTCTTTTTCTAAACGCACGCACTGAGAACAAATTAAATGAAGCTTGAAAATATCGCTTAAACAACTCATAAACGCAACTGCGTCCTGCTGCCCTCCGGTTGTGATAGGGGCAAATTCTTTAAAACTATCAAACTTATCGAGTTCACTAAAAAACAATTGCAAATCTTCCTTAGGGACGCTTGAGCCAATCCCATTCACAAGTTTGATAAAGCGATTCAGCGCGGCGCGTCTTTCTTGCCAATTGTATTCTGGTTTTCGTTCTTTCGGCCCCGGTTGCGCAGTTGGTTCTTTGAAATCTACATCTTCTTTAAGTTTTTCTAAGTGAGGCAATAAATCGCTCCCCATCGAGGACACGATACCCTTCAGGGCAGCATTGGCGTAGCAGGTATTTCCAAAATTGTGCAAGCCTGCTGTAATTGCCAAAGGTGCGGTTGCTGCTACCTGGGGAGGAGGATTGAACATACGCGACGCTGGTTCGGAATCCGAGGAACCATTCGACACATCTGCTTCACCAACAGACACATCCGACATAGAGGGCGATTGGGTTCTGAAATCTTTCAGGCATGTTGTCAGTGCGTCGTACAGCTCTTTTAACTGCGCTTTCGAATGGATAAAACGCGGACCGCGTTGTTCACGGCCTACCATGATGGTTTTAACTAATACTTCTTTCAATTTATCATTATCAAGAACTTCGCCACGTTTTATCATGCCAGCGATTCGATTATAAACGATCAGCGTTGCGTTGCGCCCGATACCTGCATAACTTACGATCATAGATTGCAAATTTCGAGGAGTTTCGCCCTTGATTTTTTCTATGTGGTTTTCGAATAGTTGATTGGCACGTTCGATACTGGTTTGAGATAGCACCATGCTTTCAAAGCCGAATGAAACCTGCGTCAAAGGCACACTGATCGTTTTATTATTATCCAGCCTGTCACAGACGGCTAAAGTATAGGAAACATGCTCTTCATCTTTATCATCCGAACACTCGAGACTCGTCACTTCGTACCGACCGCCCAGCAACAGTGTTGGGGAATTTTCTTTGCGCAACCCCCGAAGCAACTGACCTAATATCGGATTGTCGCTCGACAGCGGCATGTTATGGAGAACACCTTCTTTACCACAAAACTCTACGTCGAAACGATTCTGCGCTCGTGGCGATACGAACTGAAAAAGCCCTTGTCCGGAACTGATGGCATTCACCAGCAACTTTTCGGTTTCCAGGAAAGCGGGATCAGGGGTTTGAGCTGCCACATAAGTCGACTCGACAGGCGAGTTGGCATCGAAACAAATTTTATTGGCATGAATTGGAACAGCCTGAACATTCGGCTTATTGCTAGAATCAACGCTAACTAAATTAACCGTAACAGGCGTCCCGTAACATCGGACGCCGGACGTGTTCAACACAACGCCTTGAACAACTTTAAGTAAGCCCGAGAAAAGCTTATTACACTTCTCCCGTATCTTTTCCCACAAATTAGTTGGAACATCTGAAGAATTCGAATCATGGATCGGCGGAGTAGCGCCCGACGCCAATACTACGGTGGGTATACGTGGCATGTATCGCTCGCAAAATATCTATGAGCCAGTTGCGAAACTCAATAGTTGAAGGTAATTTTCACGCGACGGCGTGATGGAAAGAGTGGGGGTTCGGCCGCAAAAGCGGCACGATGTGGTTCGCCAGGACGACATACCATCCCCAGACGTATACTACCCTCAGGACCAAACTAACGCAATGATGGCATCACGTTCAAACAGCTCTTTAACGTGGGAATGTTTGGCAAGTGGCTTTTAAGTATTGTGTTTTTTGCGATAAGCGGCCAGGAAACGCTCGATGCGGGCCATGGCGTCCGTCAGCTCGTCGGTGTTGGGTAAAAAAACAATCCGGAAATGATCGGTCGCCGGCCAGTTGAAACCGCTGCCCTGCACGACCAGCACCTTTTCCTCTTCCAGCAGATCGAGCACGAAATGCTGATCGTTGGCGATGGGATAGACCGCCGGGTCGAGGTGCGGAAACAGGTACAACGCGGCTTTCGGCTTGACACAGCGAACGCCTGGGATCTGCGTCAACAGCTCCCAGGAGAGGTCGCGCTGGCGCGTCAGCCTGCCTTTTGCGCCGACGAGGTCCTCGATGCTTTGATGCCCCCCGAGCGAAGTCTGAATGGCGAACTGCCCGGGGACGTTGGCGCACAGCCGCATAGACGCGAGGATATTCAGTCCGTCCAAGTAATCTGCGGCGTGCCGCTTGTCGCCCGACACGATCATCCAGCCGGCGCGGTAGCCGCAAGCACGGTAGTTTTTCGATAAGCCGTTCATGGTGATGAACAGCACATCATCGGCCAACGAGGCGATCGAGGTGTGCCGCGCGTCGTCGTACAGCATTTTGTCGTAGATTTCGTCGGCGAACACGATCAGTTGATGCTGGCGGGCGATCTCGACCAGCTCGCGCAACATATCGTCGGGGTAGAGCGCTCCGGTCGGATTATTTGGATTGATGACGACCAGTGCGCGGGTGTGTTCGGTGATTTTGCTGCGCAGGTCGGCGAGATCGGGCAGCCAGCCACTGCCCTCGTCGCACACATAATGGCGCGGCTTGCCACCAGCCAGACTGACGGCGGCGGTCCATAGGGGATAATCGGGCGCCGGCACTAGCACCTCGTCGCCGTTGTTAAGCAGGCCCTGCATGCACATGACGATCAGTTCGGATACGCCATTACCGAGAAAAATATCCTCGATCTGCACGTCCGGAATGTTTTTTTGCTGCGTGTAATGCATGACCGCTTTACGCGCGGCGAACAGCCCCTTGGAATCGGAATAACCCGAGGCGCTGTTGAGGTTCAGAATGACGTCGCGCCGCACTTCGTCGGGTGCCTCGAAACCGAATGGGGCGAGGTTGCCGATGTTCAGCTTGACGATGCTGTGGCCTTCCTCTTCAAGCTGCTTGGCGCGCAGCATCACAGGACCACGGATGTCGTAGCAGACATTCGCAAGTTTGGCGGATTTCTGGATCGGTTTCATCGCGAGTTTCGGCGAGTTTAAGTTATATTTCGGAGTTGTTCATTCGGCAGGAACCAAGGTGAGTTTTCAACCCGACGTTTTGAAAGCGTCCTCCATTGTAACGGCTTATGACGATTCGTCGGTCACAATCGATGGGGTGATGCACCGATCCAGCGTCGTCTGCGGCACCGATTTACTACCGCGCGCCTGGGCTGCGGCCGCCGATTTAAGCGCGGCCGTCGTGACGGCCACCCCGGCCGGTACCGAGGTCGTGCTGCTCGGCACCGGGAAGCACCAGGTTTTTCCGGAGGTCGCCGTGCGCGAGGCATGGTTGGCCGCTGGTGTGGCCGTCGAAATCATGGACACCGCGGCGGCCTGCCGCACCTACAACATCCTCCGCGCGGAGGGCCGGCGCGTGTTGGCGATTTTGCAGATCGACAGCAATGGCGCCTGACGCTAGCCCCCCTGCTCTGCCACGCGCGCGGCTCTGGCTGCTTGCTCTGGGATTCATCGTCATTTGGCTGCTCGGGCTGGGCTTTCGGGTACTGATCAAAACCGATGAAGGCCGGTATGCCGAGATCGCCCGGGAAATGTTGGTGAGTGGCGATTGGCTGACACCGCGCTTGAACGATCTGTTGTATTTCGAAAAGCCGCCTCTGCAGTACTGGGCGACAGCGGCGGCATTTGCCGTATTCGGTCTACAGGACTGGGCCGCCCGGCTGTGGACGGGGCTGAGCGGTTTACTGGCGATCGCGATAACCGGCTGGTGCGCGACACGGCTCTACGGCGCGGCAGTTGGCTGGTTGAGCGCGGCGATGCTCGCGTCCTGTCTGGGGTTTTTCGCGATGGGCCATTTGAGCGCGCTGGACATGGGTTTCAGCGCGATGCTGACGGTCGCGCTGTGCGCTCTACTGACGGCCAATCGCGGTACGACCGAACGGGTTCGGCGGCGCTGGATGCTGGTTTGCTGGGCCGGCATGGCGCTGGCTTTGCTCAGCAAGGGAGTGGCGGGGATCGTGCTGCCAGCCACGGTTCTGGTGATTTATGTACTGACGACCCGCGACTGGACAGCCTGGCGCAAGGCCTATTGGCGCAGTGGTTTGGTGCTGTTGCTACTGATAGCGGCGCCGTGGTTTATTTTGCTCAGCCAACGACAGCCAGATTTTGCGCGCTTTTTTTTCATCCATGAACATGTCGAACGGTTTTTGACACCCGGCCATGCCCGCGAGGGTGCATGGTGGTATTTCGGACCGATACTGTTGGCCGGCTTGTTTCCCTGGACGCTGCTGTTACCGGCGGTGTTGGCGCAAGGCTGGCGCCTGGAGCCACGAACTGAGACGGCTGACCGTTTCCAACCAACGCGTCTGCTCTGGATCTGGAGTGTGACGATTTTTGTTTTTTTCAGTTTTTCGCATTCCAAACTGCCCTCTTACATCGTGCCGATTTTTCCGGCATTGGCGATATTAGCGGCGCGTCAATGGCTCAACGGCACGGCGCGCGCGCGGCATACGGTGATGCTGACGACGCTCGGGCTGGGGGTGCTGGCGTTGGCCTTCAGCGTTTATTACCGGCTGTCGATGCCGGGGGACGATTTATACAGCCGCTACGCAGCTTGGCTCATCGGCGCGGGTGCCGTGCTGGCCACGGCCTGCGGAATGCTCTGGGTGCGCCGCGCCACGACAGCCCCGTTTATCCAGGGCATGGCCTTGGCGACAGCGGCGCTGATCGCGCATAGTTTGATTTTGTGGGGGCACGATACCTACGGACAGATGGTGTCGGCCAAAAATCTGGCCGCCGAGCTGCGGCCCCTAATCAGCGCAGACGACCCTGTTTACAGTGTCAAAACCCATGAACAAACGCTGCCGTATTATCTGCAACGACCGGTCACGCTGGTCGCGTACTACGATGAATTCAGTTTCGGCTTGCGGCAAGAGCCCACCAAAGGCATCGCCAGGATGGACGATTTTCTTGCACGATGGCGCAACCCTACTCAAGCCTGGGCGTATATGAAACCAGACACTTATCATGCGCTGGTCAAGGCGGGCGTACCGCTGCAACTGCGTTTCATTAACGAAGACCACGCCATGGTGAGCCGTTTATGAGCGGATTCATGAGCCCGCTCGCGTTCGGATTGATCTTGACGGGTGTACTTCTCAATGCTCTGGCGCAACTGCTGTTGAAGGCCGGCGTCAACCGGCTCGGCGTGCTGGAATTCAGCTTGCACAAAGCCTGGCCGTTGCTGCTGGCGCTTGCCGGGCAATGGCCGATCGTGCTGGGCCTGGCATGCTATGCGGTATCGGTAGTCGTCTGGATACTCGCGTTGTCGCGCACCGATGTGACCATCGCGTATCCGATGCTGTCGATCGGCTATGTTGTCAACGCGCTCGGCGCCTACTGGTGGCTGGGCGAATCCTTGTCTTTTCAGCGCCTGGGTGCGATCGCGATCATCCTGGTCGGGGTCGTGCTACTGGCGCGCTCATAAAAAGATGCCGATGAATACTTTTTTAGCAGACCCGCCGCTTCTGCCTTTTACCCGCCCCAGCATTCATGAAGCCGACATTCAAGCGGTGACCGACGTGCTGCGTTCCGGCTGGCTGACAACCGGACCACGCGCTGCGGCTTTCGAAACGGCGCTCGGCGAATTTTTCGGTGGCCGGCCAGTGCGCTGTTTCAGCTCGGGAACCGCGACGCTCGAAGTCGCCCTGCGGATAGCCGATGTCGGGCCGGGCGACGAGGTCATCACGACACCATTGTCCTGGGTGGCAACGGCGAACGTCATCCTGACCGTGGGCGCGCGACCGGTATTCGTCGACATCGATCCGCACACACGCAACCTCTGCTGCACGGCCATCGAACAGGCCATCACGCCGCGTACCAAAGCGCTCATGCCAGTTCATCTGGCCGGCCTGCCCTGCGACCTGGATACGGTTTATGGGCTTGCGCAGCGGCACGGTCTGCGCGTGATCGAAGACGCCGCCCAGGCGATCGACGCGCGCTGGCAAGGCCAGCGGATCGGCAGCTTCGGCGACCTGACCTCCTTCAGTTTTCATGCGAACAAAAACCTGTGCACCGCCGAAGGTGGCTGCCTGGTCTTTGCCGATGAGACGCAAGCCGAGCTGGCGACCCGCTACCGGCTGCAAGGACTGCGGCGGTTCGGCACCGACGGCATGGACGTGGACGTGCTCGGCGGCAAGTTCAACATGACCGACATCGCCGCTGCGCTCGGTTTGTCGCAACTGGCCCGTATCGGCGCTTTCACGGAGCGCCGACGCGTGTTGGCGCGGCATTACTTCGACTGTTTCGCCACCACCGACCTCGCCGCGCAAGGGGTCGAACTGCCGGTCGACAACAGTGCGCAGTCCAACTGGCACATGTTTCAAATCGTGCTGCCAGAGACAGTCGAGCGGGCAGCGGTCATGGACGCGCTCAAAGCCCGGCATATAATGACCGGTGTGCATTACCCGGCGATTCATTTATTTTCCTTGTACCGGGGCCTGGGTTTCGCGGCCGGCCAGTTCCCGGTCGCCGAACGCATCGGTCGGCGGATCTTGACCCTGCCCTTGTTCCCGGATATGACCATCGGCGACGTGGAGCGCGTGGTCGATGCCTTGCAACTGGTTTTCACGACGATGATTCGAACGACTTCATGAAACAAACGAACGTATGAGCAGCAAGCCTTATCTGTCGGTCGTGGTACCGGTCTATAACGAGGAAGAAGGCCTGCCGGCCTTGTTCGCGCGGCTTTATCCGGCGTTGGATGCACTGGGCGGCAGCTACGAACTGATTTTTATCAACGATGGCAGTCGCGACCGCTCGGCGGGTATTTTGTCCGCGCAGTTCGATGCCCGACCGGACGTCACACGCGTGGTCCTGCTCAACGGTAATTTTGGTCAGCATCGGGCCATTCTGGCCGGGTTCGAACATACCCGCGGCGAGGTCGTGGTCACGCTCGACGCCGACCTGCAAAACCCGCCCGAGGAAATCGGCCGACTGGTGGATAAAATCCGCGAAGGTTACGATTACGTCGGTTCGATCCGTCGCCAGCGGCAGGACAGCCTATTTCGCAAACGCGCGTCGCGCGCGATGAACCGGCTTCGCGAGTCGATCACCCGCATCAAAATGACCGATCAGGGCTGCATGCTGCGCGCCTATCACCGCACCATCATCGACACCATCAACCGTTGCCGCGAAGTGCACACCTTCATTCCGGCGCTGGCGTATACGTTCTCCCGCAATCCGACCGAAATCGAGGTCGGTCACGAAGAGCGGGCCGCCGGCGAGTCGAAGTATTCGCTCTACCATTTATTGAGGTTGAACTTCGACCTCATCACAGGCTTTTCGGTCGTGCCATTGCACGTGTTTTCGATGGCGGGTTTCGTGCTGGCGATCGGCTCAGCGTTTTTCGTGGTGTTTCTGTTCCTTCGGCGCCTCATGCTCGGGCCCGAAGCCGAAGGCGTATTCACTTTGTTCGGCATCGTCTTTTTTCTGATCGGCGTGATGCTGCTGGGGATCGGCCTGCTGGGCGAATACGTCGGGCGCATTTACGAGCAAGTGCGGGAGCGGCCCCGCTGGCTGATCCACAGCGTACTGGAAGCCCAGCCGCCAGCGACCGATGATGCCTGAACCAATCGTCGTTTTCGCTTATCACAACGTTGGGGTGCGCTGCCTTAAGGCGCTCGCCAGCCGACTGGAGGCCTGCGACTGGCAAGTTGCGCTGGTCGTCACGCACCCGGATGACCCGGCGGAAAACATCTGGTTCGGCTCGGTTGCCGCCACTGCGGCTTTTTACGGCTGGCCCGTGCAGACCATCGCCGACCCGGCGCAGCACGACGATTTGCTGACGCGCATCGCAGCGCTGGCGCCGCGCCATATTTTTTCGTTTTACTACCGGTTCATGCTACCGGAAAGCATCCTGAGTCAGGCGGTACGCGGCGCCTTCAATATGCACGGCTCGCTGCTGCCGAAATACCGCGGCCGCGCGCCGGTCAACTGGGCAGTTTTGCGCGGCGAAACCGAAACCGGCGCCACCCTGCACCGCATGACGGCGCGTGCCGACGCGGGCGCGATCGTTGCGCGGCGCGCAGTGCCGATTCTGCCGGACGACACCGCGCGGGAAGTATTCGACAAAGTGACGCTCGCCGCCGAGCAAACCCTGCTCGATGCGCTACCGGCGATTGCCGCCGATACCGTCATCGATCTGCCCAACGATCTGGCCGCCGGTTTTTATTGCGGCAGCCGCACGCGCGAGGACGGACGAATCGATTTCGCCCAGCCGGCGCGGGTCATCCACAATCTCATCCGCGCCGTCGCGCCGCCAGAATACCCCGGCGCGTTTTTCGAGATCGACGGTGAGACAGTCGTCGTCGAACAGGCCCGCCACTGGGCCGCTGCGCCCGATGCACCTGCAGCGCCAGGGCCCGCCATCATCCACGGTAGAATGGCGCTCATCGGCGGTGATGGCGCGGCGCTCGAAGTCCTGCGCACGTCTTATCGCAATCAATCAATCAGCGGCGCGCAGCTCGCCCAACGGATACGACATGCATAAAGTACTCATACTCGGCGTCAACGGCTTCATCGGTCACCATTTGTCCAAACGAATTCTAGCGACCACCGATTGGCAAGTCTTCGGCATGGACATGCAGGACGACCGGATCAGCGACTTCAAAGAGCACGAGCGTTTCCACTTTTTCGAAGGCGACATCACGATCAACCGGGAGTGGATCG
>JBKCTV010000040.1:0-4631 GCA_046318595.1 Burkholderiaceae bacterium
GTGCCCAGTTCAAACTCGTCCACCGCCAGATCTCCAACTTGAAGAGCTGGCTCCTGGGCACCCACCGCAACAACTGCCGCCGCCACCTCGACCGTTACGTCGCCGAGTTCTGTTGGCGCACCAACCGCCGGGACCGCTACGACACCAAGGGCAAGTCGGACCATCGAGAGGCCCTACTCCCTGAGGCCATGATTCAAGCCGTCGCTTGCAGCAAACCCCTCACCTGGCTGGAAGTCAGGTCGAAATGCTGGCATAAAACGGCCAAATCCAGGAACGCGGCATGACCTGGGACTCGTTAGGACGCAGGATAGATGATATACTTACATAAGCATATTATTTGCAAAGACTTATAGGGTGGCTTGGCCCCTTTAGTTCCTCCAAGCACGGGGACTCAGCCAACGCGCCTTTGCCGCCGCCCTGGGCGTGTCACAGCGGACGGTCAGCTATTACGAAAGCGCCACCGGGCACCCCCAGGCACCCATGCTGGCGCAGATTGCTAATGTCCTGGAAACCACCGTCGATGCCCTCCTCGGACGCGATAAAATGCCGCGTGCCGCAAGCCCGAACGATGGACCTGATCAGCGCCGCCTCTGGCGACGCTTTCAAATCTTAGCCGCCCTGCCCGATAAGGATCAACGCGCCATCTTGCGCATGCTTGATACCATGGCAGTGGCGAGATTGTCCGCCGAGAAAGACAAAGATAGTTGACGAATTATGTAAAGAAAAACCTATTTTTATAATGAAATTAGCCAAATTAATATATCTCGATTCTCCTAAGTTTTCTTGTCGCTTCAACTTCAGCCACCAAGGCACGCAATAGACTTTCTTTGTCCTCAGCGCTTATGTCATCTCCAGATTCCCATTTACACAAAGACTGAGATGACACCTCAAAACATCCGCTATTCCAATCACCAGGACGATCAAGAAACAACTCGCCCCCAACCACAACACGGCGGCCGTTAAAAGAAAATATTATCGAACTTCTTGAAATATGTTCAATCATTATTTCCTCATGGTGGATAGATAATTGTTGTTTCGCCTGTCAATAGGTCGATTTCTGATATTTTCGTTACAGATGCGTTTCCCCGTAAAGCACCAACCTCAACGGATTCCCATATATTCCCATTTCTTAATGGGCGCGCAACTATTGCACGAATCTCGCCCGAGGCATTCTTGGCATATTCCTCAGAGATTGACTCCCAAAACCGAACGGAAATCGGATTACTTACATCGTAAGATGGAGTTTCGAGAATTTTAGAATCCTTTAACGTAGATTCTAGCGTAGCCCCACCCCTGGCACGCGCATATGCCTCCGCAAAATCTTGTGGTTTTTGCCCACCAGATACTTTGCTTATTCCAGACCAATAATACGCACCGTCAACCGGCGTTTTGACATCCGGAACACGGGCCCCGTCCGAGACCCTTACAATAAATCTAGGGGCATTGCCAGCCTGTTCCGATTGGGCCACAACTGCATCAAGCATTCCTGCCGATAGCGCTTCATGACGAACCCCAGGCAATTCTTTCTCCACCTGCAACATAGCCTCTATAGGCTTCTTCCCCGATTTGGTAAGTCGGTAATACAATTCATAAATCTTCGCCCCATCCGTCCCATAATGCCCCACCCACCGTGCCCCATTGAGGCGGGCACTAAAGGCGGCAAGTCGGAGCAGGACGCGTTCCACCGCCGCCTTGCGTGCGCCATTGAGGGCCGTGAACCATTTGGAGTTCTTCACCGAGTTGGCGATCCCCGACACCATCTGGACCTTGGACATCTTGCCGATCTGGGCGACCTGTCCGGGTTTTGAGAACGGGGCCACCACGGCGGCGACCTCAAAGATGCTGCGACCGAAGATCCAGCCCTGGTCGTAGGCGCTCAGGTCGGCGTATTCGTCCTTCAATTCCACCATCAGGTCGATGCCAGCCTCCAACACCACCCCGGCCTGGCCCTTCAGTTGCTTCAACTTGGCTTCGTCTCGGGTGAGGATGGCCCGCACCACATCGACCTCCGCTTCGTGCAGCCCCTGCACAAGGCCAGCGATGGCCGTGCCGGTCTCCGTCACCACCGTATAGCCAGTGGTGACTTTTTGCGTTGCCAGCTCAGTCGCCGTGTCGCTGCCCCACGATAGGACCAGCAGGCCCGCCGTGACATTGATTTCATACAAGATATCCCAGGTCCCCACGACCAGCGCCTGACCGCCATCGCTGAACCCATCCTTGAAGCCGAGCAGGAAATTGCCCGACCGGACCACCGGGTTGTCCTCGTCGGGGAATTTGTTGTCGTCCCCCACCCCTTCGTTCCCCGTGGGCGCATCGCCTGGGGCGACGAACAGCAGGGTTTCCGGTGCAGATCCATCGGCTGTCGCCACATAGAACTTGCCCCCCACCTCGACCACCCGGCGTTCACCCAGACGGGTCGGAACGCGGAAATCCGGGCCGCGCAAGAATTCTGGGGTACCTTCGACCTCGATGGCCAATGCCGTCGCGGATTCGCGGTCATCCTGTCGTTCCAGGTCCGCATCGGTGGGACGCAGGGCGCCCAAAGGCTCTTGCCGACCATCCTCGCCGCTGCCCGAAACGCCCTGGACCGCGCTACTCGTGTAGCTATCGCCCTGGGCAAGGGCTGCGGAGGCAACATCACCCGTAGCAGCCGGCGGCGGACGGGCCGCACGCAGCGCCTGCACCTGGATACCCGCAGCACCCAGGGATGGGCTGGTGATGGTCGCTGTGATACCGGCAACCCCGGATGCATCGCTGCTGGCGGCTAAAGACAGGACCAGATCCGCGTCGGTCGCGGTCCAGGCATCGCCCTGCTTGGTCAGATTCGCCGTGATCGCTGGCCCATCCACTCCACGCTGCACGGTCGTCGTGATCGGTGCCGTGCCATCGATCCCTGCGGGGGCATCAATCGACAGCGTCCAAAAGTCGGTCACGAAGCGACCACCCGTCGTCCGCCGGAAGGTGACCGGGCGGGCCTGCCATGTCAGGGATGGGCAATCGATCAGGGCGCTGAAGGTGCTGGCATTGCTCGACTGCACGGCCTCCAACGACTCCGGGGAAACCCGCACCGACACGCGACGATCCGCACCCTTGAGCCATCCCCGCAAACCCTTAGGGCTCACAGCGTCCGTGAAGACGCCACCTCCCGCCATGAGACTGCGCACCGTGATCGACAATGTGGCGGAGCCATCGGCCAAACGTGCGGCGGTGAACCCCGTCAGATCGACCTCGGCGGAAAATGGCTGCTCAATCTTCGTAAAACCGCCGGGGGCCGGGCGGTCTGAGGTCGCGTCCGCCACACCATCACGGCGGACATCCAGCAAAACCTCTGCTGTTCCGACCTTTCCGAACACCTTATCGCTGGCGTGGAAACGCAGACTGTTGCTGCCCTGCACCACATTCGCCGGGATGCTGGCGGTGAAGGTCCCAGAATAGGGATACTTCCGTGCCCCGCTCCCACCCGTGCCCTTGGTCACCTCCACCGGCACCGTTGCGATGGGGGTCGTCTCACCATTGAGGAACACCGTCACTTCCGAAATCGTACCACGATCACCCGGCGTCATGTCGCAGGCCAAAGAACCCAGCTCACCGCGCACGGTAAACGTGCCCGAAACCCGCTCTGTCGATGATGCCGAGCCGGAATCCGGCGTGAAATCAGACGAAAGAATCGTGATCGTCGGATTCGGATTCGACGTCGGCACTGCATTATCCGGCAAAGCAACGATGTTCCCGCCGTCGTCCTTCTTTCGCGGAGTGAGTTTGTAGACACACAACGCCTCCTTCATCCGATGCGCCCCAACCGGCAAGTTGGCCGTAAACTTGGCGTCATGCCAGCCAAGCTTCACCTTGTATCCAATCATGACCGAAACACCGAGTTTCCGCGAACCCGTGCTGACACCCGAAGCATCGGGATAAATTTGATCTACGACAACCATACGCTCCGACCAATCAGGCAGGGTGCCGCCGTTCGCGGCGGCTTGTACAGCCTGGTCGTATTGCGTCTTGGTGACGGTAATGTCCGTGGTCCCGTCAACATCATAAAAACGGAGGTAATCTCCCGTGGGAGTGAAGGAAGGAATCCGGACCTCGCCGACGATCTGCAGGTTTGCCGTGCTTCCGCTGGCGGCGATTGATGGCACCATCTGGAACGTCGTGGTGATGCCTGTATCCAGTTCGTGCCAGCCCTGACGGAGGGAAGTATCCGTATCGTTATTCGTGGCCAGCCAACCGCCGGAAACCTGAATGACGGCGTCGCCGGGGGCCGATGAGGCGCCGTTATATCCTTGGACATAGACCGGATACGAGCCCTCGATGCCGGCCACCTGAGGAAGGTCGCCATTGTCGGCGGAGGTCACCCAATATTCATTCTGAGGATATCCGTCCAGCGATACGCGGGTGCGCGTCGATCCACCCGGCTTCCCGCCGACCATCACGTCCATGTAAAAGGGCTTGGGCGGCTGCGGCGTCAAGGCCGGAGCCGTGACCTGGACCGCCGAGCCGACGCGCTGGCTTTCGTCCAACGCCGTGGGCATGCCGCTGGCCAGTTCCGTGGGCTTCTGCTCGACGACCAGCGACCGCACTTCAGCCTGGCCGACGAGCGTTAATTCTGCATGCGTGTAATGAGGAGGCTC
>JBKCTV010000041.1:0-41425 GCA_046318595.1 Burkholderiaceae bacterium
AATCACGCATCACTGCGAAATTCTGGAAACCGGCAATGATTCATACCGATTCAAGCAACGCAAAGGCCGCGCTTCGAACAATGCCAAAGTGGAAAATATTGGACGCTGATTGGTGGAAAGTTTTGGATGCTGATTGACAAACCACGGAACAACAGAGCTTGTTGCGGAATGGTTCAAATCACGCATTGGCCTGGGCGCTACTCGCGTGGCAGCGACCGACAACAACGCCGCTGGAATGGTAGAAGAACTAACGAAACTTGCTGCCCTTCATCAGGAGGGAATTCTCTCGGAAGAGGAGTTTGTCGCCGCAAAGCGGAAGCTCATTGGGCTCACCTAAGAGAAGGCATCTCCATGCATGTCACCGTTCCTATGTTTGAGAAAGGCCGCAGTTTCGTCATGGCTGGGCGATCTCATTGATTTTGAGAAGCAAGCTGCTGATTTGCACGTAGATCAGTTGCATCACGAAATCGTCGACAGGCTACCCGAGTTGAATGAACAGCTTTCGGAGTAGAATACAACGATCGGGTAGCAGGGATTTTCTAGCTCCCAGCCCTACATCGTCCGGTGTTCAGCGCCATAAAAAGGTCGCAAAAATACCGTGCTAACTAATCGATGGCTCACCCAATGGGTGAGTGGTTTAAAAGGCCACAACCCGCGCCAATACTGAGTTTCCAGCGGATTTGGTAAAGCCAACTGAGGAATCTAGGTTCAATGGAGCCAACAACTATGCAGCCAGGTATCAAATACAAAGTCACTAGCTCGTCCAATGGGCAAGCCGTCGGGCACTTCCTAGACAACATCTACTACGAGCCATACGGGAGTGAGAAGCGCCTCGGGCACATCGACGACCAAAGCAATCTCGTTTACTACCTTGTAAAGCCTGGAGAAACTCCCAGCGTTCGCGGCAACTACTGCGCTGGTGAACTTGTTCGGGAAGACGGGTTTCGCTTCTTAGTGGCACCAGATGCCTAAGGAGTAAGGTTAGATCGTGCGAAGCCACGATCTGAACCGTTTGTTGGACAAGCCCGGATTCAATGCGCGTGTTTTTTCTCGCTATGGAAATATCTCTTTGACGGTCACGGCGTTCTGCGGCCAATTCGATCTCCGCAATTGACCGCCGTCGTCACCATCGTCGCCCTTGCGGCGACGTCCCCACTGTAAAGCCGTCAAGCGATGCAATGCCCGACGGTTTTGTTCGATTTCACCGTATTTCAGGCCGACCGATTCCCTCTGCCCAAGAATGCAGATCGGGGGCAATGCCCTGTGTCGTGCGCTACATGTTCATCTCCGCGTTGGTTGCCGTCGCTCACCCATGCGTTGCCGGTGGTTGGTGCGTCCGTGGCGTTTTGATGCGCGTTCGCACGACCTTCTTTACCCCGCCATGTCAATCAGCATGCAAAAAACCATAGTTGCGTGCGCGGCGAAATCCCTTGGGTAAAATGTGTTGCAAGACCAGGCGCAGAAATTGCACACCGCTGACGGTGCGAGTTTCCCATCGCCCCGTTTTCCCGTTGCGATAACGGAACGTCACCTGATTGTTTTTGCACACGAGGATGTCTTTTTCCCGGATCACGCCACGGTATAAATAGCGCCCCGGATACACCGGCGCTTGCGCGCCTGAACCGACGGCCCATAGGCACCGTCAGGCCTATGCCAGCGCAAATGGATTGAAAACTTCTAGCCCGAGGGCATTGAAGTCACTGACATTTCTCGTTGCGACCGTCAATCCGTGCACTTTCGCTGTGGCTGCGATCATGGCATCTTCATAGAGCGTATCGGATTTCCGGTGCATCAATCTCGCCCACGCCCTGAAGATGGCGGCATCCATCGGCAAGACGTTATATGCGTCAGCCAACAATTCCAGCCAAGCTTCAATTTCTTGGGCTCTGCCAGGGTCTTGTTCTCGCGTCAACTCAATACCTGCTTGTATCTCACCAAGGGTCACAGCTGAAAGGTACAGTTGGGCGTCTTCAATCGATTCCAGCCAAGCAACCACGCCTCCATGTGAGCGCTGCTTGCGCAGCTCAGAAACCACATTCGTGTCAAGCAAATACCTGCTCTTCACAGCATCGGCTCCACATTGCGGCGCTTCGCGCTCCCTCGTGCTGGCACGATCAAGTCGGAACGAGCTTGGTCAGAGAGCAGCAACTGCTTCAAAGAGGGGCGTGCAGCAGACTGCAAACGGCGCCATTCTTGCACCGGCACAAGTACTGCCGCTTCAGCGCCTCTCCTTGTTACCATCTGCGGCCCCTGCACGAGGCATGCATCCAAGAACTCGCTAAAACGCGCTTTCGCATCCTGAACTGGCCATGTATGCATAGCAACCCCAATCAAACTAGTCATTTAACCAGTCTGCCATTGTTTGCTGCACATGTCAAACGACTTCTGGCATCGATGAACAATGCGTTGGACCGCATCAAAAACGCACCTGGTCAGGCCAAAAGTGTCCATTTAGGGCCTGTCGTATAACTCGGGCGTGGCCTCGGTTCGACTGGCTTGAACGTCACATTGAGCCGCAGTTGCAACAGCGCGATCGTGCTTTTTGCAAACGACCGGGCGGGTTACAATACCGCATTCCCAGCCCACCTTGTCTGTACGTTCGATGATCGACCCCCAACTTCTCTCCGCGCTTACCGCCCTGTCGCCGCTCGACGGCCGTTACCGCGGGCGGCTCGCTGGCCTGCGGCCGCTGCTGTCCGAGGCCGGATTCATGCGCTTTCGCGTGCAGGTCGAAATCGAGTGGCTCAAGTCTCTGGCCGAGGCCGGGCTGCCCGAACTACCGGCGTTTTCCGCCGCCGCGCACCAGATTCTGGATGGGTTGGTCAGGGACTTCTCGTTGCTCGATGCGGAACGCATCAAAACCTTCGAAGCGACGACCAACCACGACGTGAAAGCCGTGGAGTACTTCATCAAGGAAAAACTGGCGGCGCATCCCGAGCTGGCGCAAGCCGCGGAGTTCGTGCATTTTGCCTGCACCTCGGAAGATATCAACAACGTGTCGCATGCCTTGATGCTGCAGGCTGTGCGGCGCGACGTGCTGGATCCGGCTCTGGCCGAGCTGGAGGCCCGCCTGCGCGCCGAAGCGCATCGCTTCGCGGAAGTGCCAATGCTGTCGCGCACGCACGGCCAGCCGGCGAGCCCGACGACGCTCGGCAAAGAGTTCGCCAACATGACCTACCGCCTGCAAAAGGCGCGGACGCTACTGGCCCAGGTCGAGCTGCCGGCCAAGATGAACGGCGCGGTCGGCAATTTCAATGCCCATCTGGCGGCCTACCCCGAAGTCGACTGGCCTGCGCTGAGCCGCCGGCTGATCGACAAGCTGGGACTGAGCTTCAACCCGTACACGATACAAATCGAACCGCACGACGGCATTGCGGCATTCGCCGATGCGTTGGCACGGATCAATACCATTCTGTTGGATATCTGCCGCGACTTATGGGGCTATGTGTCGCTGGGTTACTTCAAGCAGCGACTGAAAGCAGGCGAAGTCGGCTCGTCGACGATGCCGCATAAAGTCAATCCGATAGACTTCGAAAACGCCGAAGGCAATCTGGGGGTGGCCAACGCCCTGCTCAAGCATTTAAGCGAAAAGCTGCCCGTTTCGCGCTGGCAGCGCGACTTGACGGACTCCACGGTGCTGCGCAACCTGGGCGTGGCGCTCGGCTACGGCGTGCTGGCTTATGACAGCTGCTTGCGGGGCTTGAGTAAGCTGGAGGTCAACGTGACAGCGATCGATGCGGATCTGGACGAAGCCTGGGAACTCTTGGCCGAACCGGTGCAAACGGTCATGCGCCGCTATGGTTTGCCGCAGCCGTACGAACAGCTCAAAGCCCTGACGCGGGGTCAGGGCATCACCCGCGAAGCCTTGCAGGGTTTCATTGCCCAGCTTGCGCTGCCTGCCGAGGCCAAGCAGGCCTTGCTGGCCTTGACGCCGCGCACCTACCTCGGCCTGGCGGTCGATCTGGCACGCGCGGTTTGAGCAAGCTCTTGATAGGTGGACTGAGCGTTGACACCCAGCGACTTCGATTATGTTTTGCCCGCCGAGCTGATCGCCCAGCACCCCCCTGACGAGCGTGGCGCATCGCGGCTGTTGATCGTCGGCGACACTTTGCAGAATGCAGCCTTCGCTCATATAGTAGATTGTCTGCGGCCCGGCGATTTACTGGTATTCAACGACACCAAGGTCATTAAGGCACGCCTGCACGGTCGTAAAACGAGCGGCGGCGCAGTTGAAATTATGGTCGAGCGCGTGCTCGACGAACATCGGGCCCTGGCCATGATCCGCGCCAGCCACGCCCCCAAACCGGGCGCGGTGCTGCACTTCTCGGCAGGTTTGCAGGCCGAGGTCTTGGGCCGAGAAGGCATGCTGTATACCTTGCGGTTTTCCCGGTCGACGGGTACCGGAGAAACCTTGCTCGACTGGCTGGCGGCATACGGCGAACTGCCCTTGCCTCCCTATATCACGCACGATCCGACCGCCGCTGACGAACAACGCTACCAAACCGTTTTCGCCCGAACACCCGGCGCCGTGGCCGCGCCGACGGCGGGGCTGCATTTCACCGACGCTTTGCTCACGGCGCTGACTGCCCGCGGTGTTGCCCAGGCAAGCCTCACCTTGCATGTGGGCGCGGGCACATTTCAACCAGTCAAGGTGGATGACATCGCCGAGCATGTGATGCACAGCGAACGTTTCTCGATTCCGGCGGCAACCATCCAGGCCATCGCGGCGACTCGCGAGGCTGGCGGCCGTGTCGTCGCGGTTGGCACGACCAGCCTGCGTGCGCTGGAGTCATGGGCCGTCGGCAAGCAAGGCGAAACCGATATTTTTATTAGGCCCGGGTTCGAATTCAAGATCGTGGACGCGCTGATCACCAATTTTCATTTGCCGAAAAGCACGCTGCTGATGCTGGTATCGGCTTTTGCCGGGACGGATCGCATCCGGGCGGCTTATCGCCATGCGGTGGCGGCGCGGTATCGGTTTTTCAGCTATGGAGATGCGATGTGGCTGGAGCGGGCGGCGGATAGCGCTGGCGCAATGCTCATGAGCTAAGGCTTACGCCGCTTTGCCCTGGCGCCACTGCTTGCGCCATGCAGATGGCCGGACGCTTTCTCGAGGGGGGTGCTCGGAGCCAGGGACAGCAACCGGCTCGATGCTGACAGCCCCATCGAATCAGGGGGCTTCGACCAAGCCATCCTTTTTCGGCGCTTTGATCAGATCTTCGCGCGACACACCCAGCCACATCACGATCGGACTGGCGACGAGCACCGACGAATAGATACCGAACAAAATCCCGATGGTCAACGCCAACGCAAAATAATGCAGCGTCGGCCCACCAAAAAACAGCATCGAGGTAACCATCAACTGCGTCGATCCGTGCGTGATGACCGTGCGGGAAATAGTACTCGTAATGGCGTGGTTGATAACGTCGGGCACCGACATTTTGCGCACCTTACGGAAAGTTTCGCGAATCCGGTCGAAGACCACCACGGATTCATTCACGGAATACCCCAGCACTGCGAGTACCGCCGCCAACACAGACAACGAAAACTCCCACTGAAAAAAGGCGAAAAATCCGAGAATGATGATGACATCGTGCAGATTGGCGATGATCGCAGCAACCGCGAACTTCCATTCGAAGCGGATGGCCAGATAGATCATGATGCCGATAACCACCATGCCCAGCGCCAACGCACCATGCTGTGCCAACTCTTTGCCGACCTGAGGGCCAACATACTCGACCCGCATGACCTTGGGCGATGGGCCACCGGCGGCCAGAATGCTCTGCTGAAACTTGGCCGTGTCGAGTTTGCCGGCCGTGGCGATCGCGGGCAAACCGGCGTCTTTGGCAGCCAGACGAACGATGACCTCACGGCTGGTACCGAAATTTTGCACTTGCGGCTCGGTAACGCCCGCAGTGCTCAGCGCCCGCCGTAAAGACTCGAGGTCGGGCGCCTGGGCGTATTGCGCTTCCAGCACGACCCCGCCGGTGAACTCGACGCTGAAGTTGAGGCCTCGCAGCACCAGAAATACGACCGCAGCGACGAAGCTAAGCAATGAGATCACGTTGAAGGTCAACGCATGCCGCATGAACGGAATATCGCGGCGTATTCTGAAAAACTCCATGGCGCTGCTCCTTAACGGGTTTTGCCGGGCTGAACCGGGGGCACCCAGACTTGACCGATGGCCAGCCGGGCGAGCTTTTTACGGCGACCGTACCAGAGATTGACGATGGCGCGCGAGACGACGACCGAACTGAAAATAGAGGTCAAAATACCCAGGCAATGGACCACGGCGAAGCCGCGAATTGCCCCCGACCCGAAGATCAGCAGCGAAACGCCGGCGATCAGCGTCGTCACGTTCGAATCCAGGATGGTTGCCCAGGCGCGCTCGTAACCGGCGCTGATAGCCACCTGCGGCGCGGCACCAGCGCGTAGCTCTTCGCGGATGCGTTCATTGATCAGCACGTTAGCGTCGATCGCCATGCCCAGCGTCAGCGCGATCGCGGCGATACCAGGCAATGTCAGCGTCGCCTGCAAAATCGACAGCAGCGCGATCAGCAGCAGCACGTTCACTGCCAACGCAAGCACCGAAAACACACCGAACAATAGATAATAACCGGTCATGAAAATGGCGATCGCCAGGAACCCGTATAAGGTCGAGTTGAAGCCTTTGGCGATGTTTTCAGCTCCGAGGCTCGGACCGATGGCGCGCTCCTCGATGATTTCCATCGGCGCGGCCAAAGAACCGGCGCGCAGAAGCAGCGCCGTATCAGCGGCTTCGAGCGTGCTCATCTGGCCGGAGATCTGCACGCGGCCGCCACCGATTTCGCCGCGAATGACCGGCGCGGTCACGACTTCGCCCTTGCCTTTTTCGATCAGCAGGATCGCCATGCGCTTGTTGACGTTTTCACGCGTTACATCCCGGAAGATTCGCGAACCCAGGCTGTCGAGTGTCAGGTGAACGGCAGGCTCGTGGGTTTGCGAGTCGAACCCGGCCTGGGCGTCGGTCAGGTTTTCACCGGTCAAAATGACCTGCTTTTTGAGCAGCAGCGGTAAACCGCCGCGCTCGGTGTATTTTTCGAGGCCGAAGGGCACGCTTCCGGATGCGAGCGCCGCTGCGGCTTCCGGGCTATCCTCGACCATGCGAACCTCGAGGGTGGCGGTCCGGCCGAGAATATCTTTGGCTTTGCCGGTATCCTGCACGCCAGGCAGCTGCACGATGATACGATCGGCGCCCTGCTGCTGGATGACCGGCTCGGCGACGCCGAGCTCGTTGATCCGGTTATGCAGGGTCGTGATGTTTTGCTGAATGGCGTAGTCCTGCACCTGCTTGCGGGCGGCAGACTTGAACATGGCCGTCAGCCCGAAGCCGTCCGGACCAGATTTTTCGCGCAAGTCGAAATCGGCAAAAGCATCGCTCAACAGCGTTTTCGCCTGGTCGCGCACTGGCGCATCTCGAAACTGCAAGAACACACTATCAGCGCTGCGGTTGATGCCCAGGTAACGGATATTTTTGTCGCGCAGGGTCTGACGCATGGTCGCTGCGGCGCCGTCGAGCTTTTTGAGCAAGGCTTGCTCCATATCGACCTGCAGCATGAAATGCACGCCGCCGCGCAAATCAAGCCCCAGATACATCGGCAGGGCGTGGATTTTGGTCAACCAGACAGGTGAACGCGATAGCAGGTTGAGCGCAACGATATAGCCGGGATCGGTGGGATCGGGGTTCAGCAGCTGCTGAATCAGATCACGAGCGCGCGCCTGGCTGTCGGTGTCGCGCAAGCGCACTTTGATGAAGCCACCCGCCGCGCTGGCCTCGTAGAATGCGCCGTCGGTTTTCAGCTTGGCGGCTTCCAAGGCATCCTGGATACGCGCCTGCAAGTCCGGGTCGAGCTTGCGCGTGGCCTTCGCGCTGGAAACCTGCACCGCAGGCGCCTCACCGAAAAAATTCGGCAGTGTGTACAAAAACCCGAGCGCCAGAACGAGGGCGACGAGGATATATTTCCAGAGCGGATAACGGTTCATGGCGGTCGATGCGCTTTAGCGCTGATCTTTTAATGTGCCTTTGGGCAAAACGGTCTGCACGGCGCTACGTTGCAACAGGACTTCGACGGGTTTGTCGCCGACCGAGGCGATGTCGAGCGTCAGGTAGTTATCGCCGAGCTTGACGATACGGCCCAGCAAACCGCTGGCCGTCATGACCTCGTCGCCTTTTTGCAAGGCGTCGAGCAGCAGTTTTTGCTCTTTTTGCCGTTTCATTTGTGGCCGTAACATGATGAAATACATCACCACGAGCAAGATGATCGGCAAGGCAAATCCGAACAGGCCGTTTTCCGGGGCAGCGGTAGCGCCGGCGGCTTGGGCGTAGGCGGACGAAATAAACACGGTTTCTCCTTGTCTGAGACACAAAACTTCCGCGGCGAGTATACACCGAGCGGGCGCTAAGGGCGGGCTGAGCGCAATCTTTGCCAATGCGCGTCAGCCTGCCTGAAGCTCTATGGGCAAGCCTTTTTGCATAAACCGGATCAATTTAGGGTAAGACATGACAACAACATTCAAGGACCACGATGACTCGCATAGCGCAACGGCAACGTTGGGAGGGGGCTGTTTCTGGTGCCTGGAACCAGTGTTCGCCCGGCTGCGGGGCGTTTTAAATGTCGAGTCGGGCTACAGCGGCGGCGCCCGCCCCAACCCCTCTTACGAACAAGTGTGCAGCGGGGCCACGGGCCATGTCGAGGTAATACGGATCCGGTTCGACCCGGACACGGTCGGGTTTGCCGATTTACTGAACGTATTTTTCAAAATACACGACCCGACCACACTCGACCGACAGGGTAACGACGTCGGTTCGCAATACCGGTCGGTGGTTTTTTATCACGACGCGGCGCAGCAGGCGGTTGCGCAAGCGCTCATCGCCCGGCTGGACGCCGAACAGGCCTTTGCCTCGCGCATCGTGACCGCCGTCGAACCGCTGGTGAATTACTACCCGGCCGAGCCCTACCATCAGCGATATTTCGAGAACAACCCGCGGCAGCCATATTGTGCGTTGGTAGTCGCACCAAAGGTCGAGAAGGCCGGCACGCTGTTCGGGCATTTACTGAAGTAACCCGGCGCTGCGTCGGTTCAGCTTTCCAGGCGGGTTCTGACCCGGAACCTGCCATCCCAATCGAACAGCAGCGTTTCGGTGAAGGTCAGCGTTTTGCCGCCCGGCGGCTTCGGAAACGGCTCGGCTTGTTTAAGAATGGCCAGGGCCCGGCGCTGCATTTCCTCGTCGCGCGGGGCACGGACGAGCCTGGTTTTGACGGCGCCGTCGGCATTGACCGTGAATTCGAAAATGATGACCGCACGCAAGGGCTCGGCCGGCCTGCCGCCATGCAAGTATTCCTTGGCGGCGGTTTCGATATCGGCCGCCACCTTCTGCTTATAGGCCGTCAAGCGGCTATCGTCGGTCGAGCTCCGATAAGGCCGTTTGTGTTTACCCGAGGCCGGGGTGATGCCTTGATAGGAATCGGTCGCTTCCTCGGCCGCCTTGGCGATTTCCGGTGTTACCTTGGTGCCGGGCGGCAGATTGGCGATCTGCTCCGGGGTCAGGCCGGACGTGGCCGGGCCGCGATGCGAAGTGCAAGCGGCGGCGAGTACGGCCAGCAGCCCCAGCAGCGAGGAGCGTACCCAGCGGGCGCCGGCGCCTCGAAAACAGAAAAGCTCAGACATATGGTGTACTCCTTGGATTGATTGTTTGATTATGCGACATTCCGATATGTGGAACGGCTTTAGTGCCGCGTCAGCACCTGTTCGATTATCCAGGCCGCCATGTGCAGCCCCATCGTCGCTGTGACGGTGACCGCCGACCCATACCCCGCGCAGTTCAGCCCGCCACCCGACTCGCCGTTCGCGGCCCGGCGCAGCGGCTCGTCGGAGTACACGGCCGGCACTCGGCACAGCCCGGTTCGCGGAAAATCGTATGTGCGGCGCAGTCGGTAACGGACTTTGGCGAGCAACGGGTCCATGGTGACCTCGGCCAGATCGGCCATACGCAGGCGCGCGGGCCGGGTTTTGCCGCCAGCCGCGCCGGCAAGCACGACCGGTACGGCGGTTTGCCGTGCCCAGGCCGCCAGCGCCGCCTTGGTGTTGACTTGATCGCAACAGTCGGACACGGCGCTCCAGCGCGAATCGCCGAGCAGGGCCGAGAGGTTATCGGGCGTGAGGAAGTCGTCGAGGACCTGCACCCGACAAGCCGGGGCGTAGGCCGCGATGCGCTCAGCCATCGCCTGCACTTTGGACTGACCCAGCGTGGTGTCGAGCGCATGAATCTGGCGGTTGATATTCGACTCGGCAACATGGTCCATGTCGATCAGCGTCAACGCGCCCACGCCGCTGCGTGCCAGCGCTTCGGCCAACCAGGAGCCGACGCCACCCAGACCGACGACCGCAACCCGCGCCGCCTGCAGGCGGTCGAGGGCAGAACTGTCGCCAGACGCCACGGGGTACAGCCGGTCGATGCCACCGAAACGGCGCGTAGCGTCCATGTTCAGTTTAAGGCTTCCAGGTCGATGATCTTGACTTGGACCTTGCGCTGCTGCTGGCCACGCATCACGGTCAGCTCGGCGGTATTACCAATGCCGATTTTTTCGAGCGCGCGCGAAAACTGTGCAATATTGGCGACCGGCGCGCCGTTGACCGCCACCACGATATCGCCGATCCGACCGTTGTTCAGGTCGAACGGCAGCAGGCCCGCCAGATCGGCAGGCGAGCGGGGCTCGATGTCCATGACCGCGATGCCGCGCAAACCCAGCCGTGCCGAAATGCCTTCGTCGGCTGCCGCGATCCCGATGCCGGGCCGGGGCAGACGGCCTTTCTGAATGAGCTGGGGAATGATGTCGTTGACCAAATCGACCGGGATCGCGAACCCGACCCCGGCCGAACCGCCCGAGCGCGACAGAATTGCGGTGTTGACGCCGATCAGCCGACCCGCCGAGTCGAGCAACGGTCCGCCCGAGTTGCCGGGGTTGATTGCCGCGTCCGTCTGGATGACGCCGGCAATTTCGCGGCCGGTGTCGGTCGGCAGGGTCCGTTCCAGCGCACTGACGATCCCGGCGGTCAGAGTCTTGGATAAACCAAAGGGGTTGCCGATGGCAAAGACCGACTGCCCCACTTTGAGGTTTTGCGAAACCCCGATAGGAATCGGTCGGATATCGGTCTTGCTCGGATTGACAAGCTTGACGACGGCCAGATCGAAGTTGGTGGCGACGCCGACCAGCCGGGCGTTGTATGTCTTGCCTGAATCGAGCTGAACCTGGATGCGCCGCGCGCCGGCCACGACGTGAGCGTTCGTCACCACATGGCCCGCCGAGTCCCATAAAAAGCCGGATCCAGCGCCTTCGGATATCTGGCTGCTCAAAAAGCCCCGCTCGACCGTTTCCGTGAAAATATAGGCCACCGACTGACGTGATACCTCGAAGAGCTCGATGACGCTTTTTTCCGACGACGACAAATCGCCCCGCGCCGTGACGGTCCGCGGCTCGGCGGGCGGGGTCATCACCGGGGCGGGCTTGGACAAAAACGGCCAGTCGATGCCGGGTTGATAAAAAACATAGAGGGCGGCGGCGATCAGCAGCAAGGCCAGGAAATTGAGGCTCGAGTTGCCACGTTGCCGGTCGATGGCGGTGAAAGGATACTGGTTCATGGCAGCGCAGCTTCTATGACGGGTTCGGCGATGAATCGAAAACGCCGTGCCGCATCCGATCCAGACGCTCAGCGGCAATGCCGCAATGCCGGTGTGGCTGAGCAAGAATACACCGCCGGGGTGCGGCTGCAAGGATAAACGCAGCCAACCCGCCACCGCCGGCACATTTGGCCAACGGGCCAGCGCGCGCTCGATTCGCTCATTCATCGAGCACCCCGAAAAACTCGAAGCAGCGCCGCGGCAGCCAGTCCTGGCCGAAAGGCCAGCGACTGCGGGTGGGAAACGCGGCGTGCCCGCCCTGTTGGGGGTAGAGCAGCTCTACGGCGGGCGAAACATCGCGAGCGGCCGGCAGAAAATGTCCGGGCAGGAAAGGATCGTTTTTGGCATTGACGATCAGCGTCGGCACCGCGATCGATTTCAGAAATGGCCTCGATGCGCTCTTGCGCCAGTAATCGTGCGCATTGGCAAAACCGTGGAGGGGCGCCGTCACCACTCGGTCGAAATCGAAAAAATCCTTGCAACGCCGCACGGCGTTCGGATCGGCCAGGCCCGGGAAGCGCGCGATTTTCTCGAGCATTTTGGGAATCAGGCTATTCAGAAAAAACCGCGTATAGCGCATATTGAAACCGCGCGACAAATTGTAAGCGCTGGCTTCGAGATCGATCGGCGCGGAGATCGCCGCTGCCTTGTCGACCAGCTCACCGGCCGCCGCCCCGCTTTCGCCCAGCCATTTCAGCAAAGCGTTGCCGCCCAGCGACACACCGACCGCGTACACCGCCCGGCCGGGATGCTCCAACCGCAGCCGGCGCAGTATCCAATCGATCTCGGCGGAGTCTCCGGAGTGATAAGCGCGCGGCAAACGGTTCGGTTCACCCGAGCAGCCGCGGAAATGCGGCACCACGCCCAGCCAGCCTGCCTTGCGACAGGCTTTCATGAACGCGGCGGCATAATGGCTCTGCGAACTGCCTTCGAGCCCATGAAACAACACCAGCAAGGGGGCCTCATCGGCAACCGGGTGCGGCGAACAATCGACGTCGATGAAATCCTGGTCTGCCGTTTCCCAACGGCTGCGCACATACGCCACCGGGCGCCGCAAAGCAAGCCGGGCCGCCGCGATAGTTTGCACATGCCCACCCGGCAGCCACAGCGCCGGGCGGTACGGTGAAAAACGTCCGTTTTCCATCATCAATGCAAAGTCGGTATGTCGTCGTCATCCAAATCGGCGGCGCCATCGTCCGCTTCAGCGGTCTGCTCGATGGCAGGACTTGCGTGATGGGCGACGATTTTCCAGCCGGTCGGGCCTTTCATGTAGACATTGGTCGCGACGACATGCACGACCTGACGGTCGGTCGTTAACAACAACAGCTGCTCGACCACGTTGTGCACCGCCACCATCAAACCGTTGATCGCCGTGACTTCGGCTGGCCGGATATGCAGCTGCGTACCGGTCAGAATTTCCCGCCACGATTCGCGAATCGCCGCATACCCTATCAAACGGGGGCCGCCGGGGTGGACGCAGACGATCTGTTCGTCGTCCGCCCAGAGGTCCATCAGCGCATTGACATCGCCCGCTTCGATGGCTTCGTAGAAAGCCTGTTCCGTGTCTTCCGGCGAACTGTGCATGATTTTGCCCGTGGGCATAAGACACTTCCTTCTAATCAAAAAACGACGGTTTTGTCGGAGTTCAGCAAAATGCGATGCTCGCAATGCCAGCGCACGGCGCGCGACAGAACCAGCGATTCGATATCGCGCCCCAGTGCCGTCAGCGCAGCGATGCCCATGGCATGGGTGACGCGCGCCACGTCCTGCTCGATGATCGGCCCCTCATCCAGCGCGGGAGTCACATAATGCGCCGTGGCACCGATCAGCTTGACGCCGCGCTCGTGGGCCTGGCGGTAAGGTTCCGCTCCTTTGAAGCTCGGCAAAAAGCTATGATGGATGTTGATGATCCGACCAACCAGAGGCCGACAAAAGGTATCCGACAGCACCTGCATGTAGCGCGCCAGCACGACCAGATCGATACGCTCGCCCGCCATGATCTGCTGAACCTGCAGCTCCTGACGGTCCCGGGTCTCGGCCGTGACCGGCAAGTGGTAAAACGGAATGCCATAAGAGGCCGCCAAGCCCGCGAAGTCGTTATGGTTGGAGACAATCGCCGGAATCTCGCAATGCAACTGGCCGCTTTTCCAGCGAAACAACAAATCGTTCAAGCAATGCCCGTGGCGCGACACCATGAGCAGCAGACGCGGCTTGACGGCGCGCTCGAACAACGCCCATTGCATGTCAAAAGCCTTGGCGACCGGCGCGAAGCCCGCGCGCAGCTCGTCCAGCCCGTCCGCCCCGCTCATCGAGAAATGAACACGCAGAAAGAACAGGCCGGTCGACTGGTCGCCAAACTGGGCCGAATCGATGATATTGCAGCCGCGCTCGAACAAAAAGCCCGATACGTTATAGACGATGCCGGTGGTGTCCGTGCAGGACAGCGTGAGAATGAAATCGCGGGCGCTCATGGTGTTCGCATTGTACCGTCAAGCAGGCCGGCCGCCACCCGTTTCGGCGAAAGTTCGTTCAGGCAATCCGTATGGCCGAGCGGGCACTCGCGCTGAAAACACGGACTGCAGGCGAGCTGCAACCAATGCACCCGGGCCTGCGGCGACAGGGGCGGCGTATGGCGCGGATCGGTCGAGCCGAAGATCGCATCCAGCGGCGTATCGAGCGCCGCAGCAACATGCATCAGCCCCGAGTCGTTGCTCAGCAGATGCGCCGCGCCGCCGATCAGGGCGATCGCCTCGTCGAGCGTCGTTAGGCCGGCGCCGTCGCGCACCAGCGCCTGCTGCTCGGCGGGCAGCGCGTGCAGAACAGCCGCCGCCAGGGGCTTGTCCTGCGGCCCGCCGAGCAGCACGACTTGCCGAATGCCCATCCAGTGCGCGCGCAGCACTGCGGCCACCACAGCGGCAAAATAGGCTGCGGGCCAGCGCTTGGCCGGACCATACTCCGCCCCGGGGGCCACGCACAGGTAGGGCTCGGCGCTCAGCAGGAGGCGGGTGCGCACGGCGTCCAGAACGCTCTGCCGTCCTTGCAAAAGCGGCCTGGGTGTCGTTGCGCCGATCAGCTCCGGTGCCAGACGGGCATACCAGTCCAGCATCGGTGGCTTGTCGGTGCCACGCGGCTTCGGCCAGCACCGGGTCAGCAGCCAGCCGCGCGCTTCCGCAGCGTAACCGATCCGCTCCGGAATACGCGCCAGCCACGGAACGAGCGCAGTTTTGAAAGAGTTTGGCAAAATGTAAGCCGTTCGGAAGCGCTGGGGCCCTGGCCGGGCACGCAGGCCTCTGGCCAGCGACCAACGCAGCCGCGATTGCAAGCCGCCATGGCGCCAGGCCACCTCGATCACCTCGTCGATCGCCGGGCTGGCGCGGTAAACCGCGGCGACGCCAGCACTGCACAATACGGCGATCCGCCGCGCCGGCTCGCCGGCTTTCAGGGCCTGAGCCAGACCGAGACTCATGACCGCATCGCCGACCCAATGGGGGGCGACGAGCAAAATATCATCGGCCACTCAATGCCCGGCCGGCTGCGCGCCTTCCTTCAGGCGATACACCGTGCCGCAATACGGGCACGCCGCTTCGCCGCGCGTCCCGATGTCCAGGAACACCCGCGGATGGCTGCTCCACAAGGGCATAGCCGGGTTGGGACAGAACGCGGGCAACTGCTCGGCGGCGAGCTCGACAGCCATCGGCAACGAATTGGTGGAAGTGGAATCGCTCATCGTCATACCCGTGTCAGCCAATTTTCGTATTGCGGATTGCGCCCATACACCACATCGAAGTAACGCTTTTGCAGTTCAGCCGTCACCGCCCCGCGCTTACCACTGCCGATCATGCGGTTGTCGAGCTCGCGAATGGGGGTCACCTCGGCGGCCGTCCCGGTGAAGAACGCCTCATCGGCGATATAAATGTCGTCGCGCGTCAGCCGCCGGGACTTGACCTCCAGCCCCATGTCGGCGGCGAGTGCAATGATGGTCGAGCGGGTGATGCCCAGTAGCGCCGAGGTCAGCTCGGGCTCGTAAATGGTACCGTCCTTGACGATGAAAACATTTTCTCCGGCGCCTTCGGCGACGAAACCGTCGACATCCAGCAGCAAGGCCTCGTCATAGCCATCGTTGGTCGCTTCCATATTCGCCAGGATGGAGTTGGCGTAGGTCGCAGCGAACTTGGCGCGCGCCATGGTGACGTTGACGTGGTGCCGCGCATACGACGAGGTTTTGACACGGATGCCGTTCGCCATGCCCTCTTCGCCCAGATAAGCCCCCCAGGGCCAGGCAGCGATCGCCACATGCACCTGCGCGCCGCGCGGCGATACCCCCATTTTTTCCGACCCGTAATACGCGATCGGGCGGATATAGCAGGCTTCCAGCTCATTGGCGCGAACGACCTCGGCTGTCGCCGCCATGATCTGCTCGCGACTGTACGGGATCTGCATCATGTAAATATGCGCCGAGTTGAAGAGCCGGTCGGTATGTTCTTTGAGCCGGAACACCGCCGGCCCCCGATCGGTTTTATAGGCCCGCTCGCCCTCGAACACGGACAAACCGTAGTGGAGCGAGTGCGTCAGCACATGGATATTGGCTTCGCGCCACGGCACGAGCCCGCCATCGAGCCAAATGAAACCGTCCCGGTCGGACATCGACATGACACACTCCGAAAATCAGTAAACCGCCATTCTACAATTTATCGTCACGCTGCATTCCGGCGGTCCCTATAAACCAAAGAAATGGCTTGCTTTTTCCTCAATAATTCGGGTTTCGCAAGCATAATTAGCGAACTAACATCAAGCTTGGTTGCAGTTTGGTATGAGCTCTCGTTCGGCGACTCGGATTTTAACGATAGATTTACTCTTGAGGAGATTATTTTGAAAACTTTCTTGAAGCACATTATTTTGCCAGTGGTCATTTTTTCGATACAACTGCCTTCTGCTTGGGCAGACGAGAAAATTAAAAGCTCCATGGCGAGCCTTAAGACCGCACTGAACAAGCTCGGCGTCCCAGCCTTGAAGGGAAAAGAAATTTACTTCGGGACCAGTAAAATCAACGATGACTACACCGTGGTCGACGCCATCAAGGCAAAGCATGGCGTTACAGCGACTGTGTTCGCAAAAGACGGGAGCAATTACATTCGAATCAGCACCAACGTGATGAAAGCCGGCAACCGTGCTGTAGGCACCCCACTGGACCCGAGCGGCCCCGCAAAAGCTGCAATTGATCAAAAAAAACCGTTCTATGGTCCCGTTGACATTCTTGGAAAAATTTATGAAACCGGGTATGAGCCGATCGTGGACGCAAGTGGAGCCACAGTGGGGGTTTATTACGTGGGTTATTCACTGGAATAAAAATTGGCTAACTTATTTATAGATCCGGCCCTGTGCAGATAGCGTTTTATCAAACGGTCCCCATGTTAGGCCAATACAAAAATAAGACGTAAGATATATATCAAACACTGAGGCCGCCTTTGAGGCACGCCAATAATAAACCTCCAGCTTTGCTGGAGGATACTTACCAGGGACGAACTAGCGGCATGTTAAAAAATATGAGCATAGTCAGCCGCGTTTACTGTGGCTTCGCGATCAGCATCGGTTTGCTGATGACAACAGTCATCTATTCAAGCTGGAGTTCCTCCCGGGTTATATCAAGCTTTGAAAAACTGGTTGACCGCCACTTCGAAGCCCAACGGGCGTTGACCGGTGCGAAAATTGATTTTCTCCTCGCCAGAAGGTCTGAAAAGGACCTGCTCTACGCTGACGACCCTATTCTAGTCAAAAATGTCTTGAAACTGACACAGTCAGCGAGCGAACAAGTTGCCAAGGCCACGGCCTTGCTAAACAGTTTAAGCAACTCAGCTTCAACTGTTTCACTTGAGCGATTGTCGCTCGCCCTGACCGCTTACGAGAGCAGCTTTAAAACCCAAATGAAACAGGAGATTGGTTCACCTCGCACAATTCACAGCGTGAAGGTCAGAAAGACAGCCAAAGAAGTTGAGGACATGCTTGACAATTCGATCGCCACGCTGGGCAGCGCTATTGATGCGTCAAAAAAACAAACCGTTGATCAAAGTGCTCTGCACTCGAAAATTGGCCTGCTGTTTGCAGGCGCAACTGTTTTTCTAGGACTTTTGTGCGCATGGGCAATTGGCAGATCTGTGAGTGGGCCCGTACAAAAGCTGCAAAAACTGATTCACATGGTTCAGCAATCGGCCGATCTTACCCTGCGTTCCAAGACCACCGAAAACCATGAACTCGGAATGATTGCCAAATCCTTCGATTCGCTGATGGAACGTTTTGCCGGAGCTGTCCAGGTTATCTTGTCTGCAACCGCAGACATTGATGCTGCAGTGAACGAAATCAGGGATTCCGGGTACAAATTGCGTTCAAATTCCGAGCATCAAATGTCGATCACCAAAAATTTGAATCAGATTGCACAAGAAGCATCAGCAAGCCTGACCTCTTCTCGGGAATCATTCGGGAAAGCAAGTGAATTGACGACTCGAACACAAGTTGAAGTTGACATCGCCATGAGTTCAATGCGGAGCACAGTTGAATCGGTGGCTGGTGTTGCAAATCTGGTCAACGAGACGGGGTCAACCATCAGTGAGCTAAACATCAGCTCATCGAAAATCGGGAGCATCATCGCTACGATCAAGGAAATCGCCGACCAAACCAACCTGTTGGCGCTCAACGCAGCCATCGAGGCAGCGCGAGCCGGTGAACAGGGGCGTGGTTTCGCGGTAGTGGCTGACGAGGTTCGCAAACTCGCTGAAGACACCCGTATGGCGACCGAGAAAATCAGCGATCTGATCGAGACCATTCAGTCACAAATCGGTATGGCAGTAAAAATGACGAGCGATGCCGAGAAAAAAACATCATCCACGCTGGAACTGGTCAACGTTTCTGAAACGGGCATGACACGCCTTCGCACCGAATCAGCCAACCTGACTCAATTTTTTGGGATGATCGGAAAAGTACTTCGCGAGCAAAATGACAGCATGGGAAAGCTTATCGAAGGGATTCACAACATTTCCAACGCCACCGAAACGAATGCGGAGTCCGCGAATACAAGCGCCCAACTTGCGGGCAGTCTTGAAACAAAGGCGATAGAGCTGAACAAATCAGTCACTCAGTTCAAGGTAGCCTAGTTGTAACGGCTCGCGTTTCAACCAACGCCGCCTCGATCCGCGCTCGCGCCTGCGCGGTCAGCGCCTGCCTGGTGCCGCCTGGAGCGACGGGTTCGAGCACCTGGATGGACAGCCCGAAACCTTGCGGCGTGGTCAGGAGGACACGAATGTTTTCCAGCAAAGTCTGCTCCCCGACGAAGGCCGGAGCCGTCGTGAACCGGCCAGCGGCATCGGTGTAGCACAACGCCACCGGATACACGGGCACCTGGGCGTCGCAGGCGCTTTGCAGTAAATTCCCATGAAACGGCAGGAGGGCCGTGCCGTCGCCGGTCGTCCCTTCCGGAAAAACCGCGACCCGCCGGCCGACGCGCAATGCCGCAGTGACGGCGGCAACCGCCGCTTTGACGGCGTGGCGGCGGCCACGTTCGATAAAAATCGTGCCTGTGCGGCGCGTCATGAAACCGGCCAACGGCCAACGGGCGATTTCCGACTTGGCAACGAAAGCCGATGGGCCGATGGCGTTCAACGCCTGCACGTCAACCCAGGAAACATGGTTGACCGCCAGTAAGGAACCGGGCGGCGGCCAGTCTCCCTGCACACGGACCCGCACCCGTAAAATCCGCAGAACCCAAGCCGACCAGATTTTTTCGATGGCGTCGCGCCAACTCGGCCTGAGCCAGGGCCAGGGCAGCACCAGCCCCACGCCCAGCACGAGCATGCCAATCAATAGAACCAGACGCCCACGCCACATCGCAGTCAGGTGCCGAGTACGGGACCGCCGCGCTCGAAAGCAATGCGGCCGCCGATGATGGTCGCCCGCACCCGGCCGGACAAGGTATAACCCAGATAGGGCGTGTGGCGGCCCTGACTGACGAGGGTGTCGGTGCTGACCCGCCAGTCGTCCGTGGGATCAAAAATGCACACATCCGCCGGCATACCGATCTGCAAACCGACCGCCGGCAGCCCGGCAAGCAAGGCCGGTCGGTTTGTGATCAAAGCAAGCGCCTGGACGAACGGCACCTGCCGCTCCGCCGCCCATTTCAGCGTCAGGGTCAGCAGCAATTCGAGTCCGGTCGCGCCAGGCTCGGCCTGGGCGAACGGCAGCAGTTTCGCATCGTCGTCCACCGGGGTGTGGTCGGAGCAAATCGCGTCGATCGTGCCGTCCTGTAGACCATCGCTGATCGCGGCGCGGTCGCGCTGTTCCCGCAGCGGCGGGGTCAGCCGGGCGTTCCGATCAAAATAGCCGATGTCGAGATCGATCAAGTGCACATGGTGAATGCCGACATCGCAAGTGACCGGCAACCGGTCGGCTTTCGCGCGCCGGATCAGTTCGATCCCCGCCGCCGAAGACACGCGGCAAATGTGCACGCGCGCCCCGGTCGCCCGCACCAGCTCGAAAATCGTCATCAACGCCAGCGTCTCGGCCATCACTGGAATCCCCGCCAGCCCCATGCGCGCCGCATACGCCCCCGCATGCGCCACGCCTTTACCCAGCCAGGCGTCCTGCGGCCGCAGCCAGACCGTTTGGCCGAAAGTCTGCGCGTACTCGAGCGCGCGCATCAGCACCAGGGTATTCGCGACCGCCACCTCGGCCTGCGAAAACCCGATACAACCGGCCTCGGCCAGCTCCGCCATTTCGGTGATCCGCTCACCCTGCAGACCGACGGTTAAGGCGCCGAGCGGGTAGACGTGCGTCTGGTCGAGCGCCCGGGCCCGAAACTTCAACATTTCGACCAAGCCGGGCTCGTCCAGCACCGGGTCGGTGTCCGGTGGGCAGACCAGTGCGGTCACGCCGCCAGCCAGCGCCGCCTGCAACTCCGACTCCAGCGTGGCCTTGTATTCGAAGCCCGGCTCGCGCAGCCGCGCGGACAGGTCGACCACGCCGGGAATAACGAAACAGCCGGCCGCATCGAGCACCCGCTCGGCCTGAAACCCAGCAGCCACCTGCACGATACGGCCATCGGCGATCGCCAAATCGCCAGGCCCGTCGTGGGCAGCAGCCGGATCGAGCAGCCGACCGTTGCGAATCAAAATCCTCATGCGCCCCCCCGCTGTGGCGAACTGCCAACCAGTATGCTCATGACCGCCATGCGCACCGCGATGCCGAAACCGACCTGGCTCAAAATCACCGACTGGGGGCCGTCGGCGACCGCCGAGTCGATTTCCACGCCGCGGTTCATCGGCCCCGGATGCATGACGATCGCATCCGGCCTGGCAAACGCCAGCTTGTCCGGCGTCAAACCATAATGCTTGAAATACTCCTGCGTCGATGGGATCAGCGCGCCTTTCATGCGCTCGTGTTGCAACCGGAGCATGATGACGACATCGACGCCGCGCAGGCCCTCTCGCATATCGTAAAACGTGCGCACACCAAGCTGCCCAAGGTGCGACGGTAACAGGGTCTGTGGCCCCACGGCGCGAATTTCCGGGCAGCCCAAAGTTGTCAAGGCATGGATGTCCGAGCGGGCCACGCGGCTGTGCAGAATGTCGCCGACGAGCGCCACGATCAGACCGGTGAAATCTTTCTTGTAATGCCGGATGGTGTACATGTCGAGCAGGCCCTGGGTCGGATGGGCATGCCGGCCATCGCCAGCATTGATGACATGCACCGAGCCGCCATGCGTGCGGTTCAGGTGCTCGGCGATGAAGGTCGGCGCCCCGCTTTCGCCGTGGCGCACGACGAACATGTCGGCGTGCATGGCGGCGAGGTTGTCGACCGTATCCAGCAAGGATTCGCCTTTGCTGGTCGAGGAGGCGCCGACGTTGAGATTGATGACGTCGGCCGACAGCCGTTTGGCGGCGATTTCGAAAGTCGTGCGGGTGCGGGTCGAGTTCTCGAAAAACAGGTTGAATACGGACTGCCCCCGCAGAAGCGGCACTTTCTTGATGTCGCGGTCGGCAACCGACAGGAAGGAGCCCGCCGTGTCCAATAGACGATGCAGCATGTCCGGTTTGAGGCCTTCCAGCGTCAATAAATGCTGCAACTCGCCATGCGCATTGAGCTGAGGATCAGGCATCGCCGGTCTCCAGCGCAAGCCTTAACCGACCGTCCGGCTCGCGGGTGAGCACCAAGCCCTGTCCAGCCGGCAGATCGAGGCGCGCGCCGACGTAAGCAGCCTCGATCGGCAACTGCCGCCCGCCGCGGTCGAGCAGCACGGCCAGCGCGATACTAGCCGGGCGACCATAATCGAACAGATGGTTGACGATCGCGCGGATCGTGCGCCCGGTATACAGCACATCGTCGACCAGCAGAATCTGCGCGCCGTTCACGTCGCACGGCAAACGCGCCGGGCGCGGCGCATCGCCCAGACCGCGCGAGGAAAAATCGTCGCGGTACAAGGCGCTGTCGAGAAACCCGCAGGGCCGGGCGAAACCCAAATCGGCGTGCAGCCGCTCCGCGATCCACGCCCCACCACTGTAGATACCGGCCAACAGAATGTTCGAGCGGTCGGGCAAGGCCCGGGCGACTTGCGCCCGCAGCGCGGCATAGCAGTCTTCGGGGTCGGGCAAGGTCATGACGACGCTTTCGGACAGGATGATAAATATTGTTCGAGGATCACCGCCGCCGCCTGAGCATCGAGTCCGCCAGTCTGCCCCCGTGGCAGGCTGCGCGCCGCCTCGACCGAACTGTAGCGCTCGTCGGCCCGCGCCACCGGCAAACCGGTGCGGCCTTCGAGCTGGCAGGCGAAGCGTTCGCAGCGTTTTGTCATGTCGTGCTCGGCGCCATCCGGATGGCGCGGGATGCCGACTACCAACTGCTGCGCCGACCACTCCGCGATCAGGGCGGCGATGCGCTCGAAGCGCCCGCGATTGTCGGGCCGGGCGATCGTTTCCAAAGGCCGGGCGGTACGGGTGAGGGTATTACCGAGCGCGACCCCGATCCGCTCGACCCCGAAATCGAAGCCCAGCACGATACGTTCGGTCATGCCAGGCGAAACCGTTCAAGCATGGCCGGCGCTGGCCGAAAGCATCAGCGGATCGAAACCGAGCTGCTGGTAGACCTCCACCATGCGTCGGTCGAGCGGCGTGTCGAACAGCACATGCGTGGTCGCCGGGATCGTCAGCCAGTCGTTGCGGGTAATCTCGCGGTCGAGCTGCCCGGCCGACCAGCCCGCATAGCCGAGCGCCACCAGCCACTGGGCCGGACCGAGGCCGTCGGCGACCGCCTCCAGAATGTCCTTGGAGGTGGTGAGCGCCAGCGTTTCGTTGACGCGCAGGCTGGCCGACCATTTGCCGACCGGCGTATGCAGCACGAAACCGCGGTCATTCTGGACCGGCCCGCCCGCCATCACCGGCAGGTAGGCCCCGCCGGTGATTTTCAGCTCCAGATCGATGCGTTCGAACAAATCGCGCAAACTGACGTTCGACGACTGGTTGACGACGATACCCATGGCGCCGCGCTCGTTGTGTTCGCACACATAAACGAGCGAACCGGCGAAGTTGGCGTCGTGCATATTCGGCATGGCGATCAGAAAGTGATTCACCAGGCTCGGAAAATGTGTTTTAGATGGTTTTTTAGTTACTGCAATCATGCCAAAATTGTAAATCTTTCTGATCCGGCTGCGCGCCGCTCACGGCCTTTATTTATCGATGACGACACCTGACTGCTCCCTAGAACCCGCGCAACCCCACGTTGAGCCCGATTTTACGGCAAGCCGGCCGTACGAACGCGCGCTGATGTGGTTTCGGCGCGACCTGCGATTCTACGATAATGCAGCGCTGTTTTATGCCCTGAAACACGCAAAACAGGTATTTTGCGTGTTCATTTACGACCGCGCCATCCTCGATGGGCTCGACACCCGCGACCGCCGCGTCGAATTCATCTGGCACAGCATCGAAGCGCTGCGCCAGAAACTGCAAGCCGCGGGTGGCGAACTGCTGAGCCTGCACGCCGCCGCCGTCGATGCGCTGCCCGAGCTCGCCAGGTCGCTCCAGGTGCAGGCCGTGTTCGCCGCCACGGATTACGAACCCGACGCCGTCGCACGCGACCGGCTGGTCGCCCAGACCTTGCAGCGCGACGGTATTGACTTCCAACGCGTCAAGGATCAGGTGATTTTCGCGCAGAACGAGATTTTGACGCAAGGTGGCAAGCCATTCGCGGTGTTCACACCCTATAAAAACGCTTGGCTGAAAAAGCTGCAAAAGGTTCATATGCTGGCCTACCCGGTCGAGCGCCATGCCAACCACCTCGCCCGGCCACAGACAGCGCACAAGGTCGCCTCGATGGCCGCGCTGGGCTTCGAAGCCACCAACCTGCTGGACCTGGGATTCAAACCGGGCGAGGACGGCGCACGCGCCACGCTCGACGCTTTCGTCGATAAAATGCCCGACTACCATGTCCAGCGCGATTTTCCAGGGGTAAACGGCTGCTCGCGACTGTCGGTCCATTTCCGGTTCGGCACACTGTCGATTCGGCACGCCGTGCGCACCGCGTGGGCGCATTGTCATGCAGAGCAAAGCAAGGGCGCGGAAGTCTGGCTGAGCGAGCTCATCTGGCGCGATTTTTATTTTCAAGTGCTCAACTTTCACCCTCAGGTGGCGCAGGCCGCGTTCAAACCAGAGTACGACCGCATCCAGTGGCGCACCGGCGCGGCAGCCGACCGTGACTTCGACGCCTGGTGCCGAGGCACGACAGGTTATCCGCTGGTGGACGCCGCCATGCGCCAGCTCAACCACAGCGGCTATATGCACAACCGGCTGCGCATGGTCACGGCCAGCTTTCTGACCAAAGACCTCGGGCTCGACTGGCGCCGTGGCGAGCGCTATTTCGCCCGGCACCTGAACGATTACGACTTGTCGGCCAACAATGGCGGCTGGCAATGGGCGGCCTCCAGCGGCTGCGACGCCCAGCCCTACTTCCGCATCTTCAACCCCGTCACACAGTCGGAAAAGTTCGATCCGCAGGGGAAGTTCATCCGTCGCTATTGCCCGGAGCTGAACCGGCTCGCCGACAAGCGGATCCACGCGCCCTGGTTGGCTGACGCCGACGCTTTGCACGCAGCAGGCGTGCGGCTCGGCCTGGACTATCCAGCGCCGATCGTTGCCCATGCCGAGGCCCGAACCGATACGCTGGCGCGTTATGCCGTCGTCAAAAAACCGCCAGTGGTCTGATCTGCTAGCATTCGCCAATGAACGATACTTCCATCACACTGACGATCAACGGTACCCAGCAAACCTTTCCCGCCCCGCCCTGCGTGGCCGATGTCATCACCAGGCTGGCTTTGCACGGCAAGCGCATCGCGGTGGAGCGCAATGGCGCCATCGTGCCCAAAAGCCTCTATGGCCAAACAATACTCGTCGATGAGGACAGGCTGGAAATCGTCGTGGCGGTCGGGGGCGGCTGAGCACCAATACCACGCACCGAAAACATGTCGTCTTCAGGCGGGGAATAGAACGGCTTTTTCGGCAGTGCTATCGACTGAACGTGTTGGGAAGTCAGTCGTGCACGAAAATCTTGTTTGACTGGAAATTTTAAGCTCTGAGCAATAAAACCCGAGCTCGATTTTTTCAGAAACTCATCCTGGTATTGATAAGGCAAACCAACACCTGGAGGCATTTCCACGAACACCGCTTTCCGTGTGGAAGCGGATTTGATGTCCTTGTGGAGTTTGGCACCTAAGTTTATTGCGTCCTCCAAGCTGCAAACAATCGATACTTTTTGGTTATCCAAATAAGGATTTTCCGAAAGTTTATTGGTAGAAACTATCGCATTTATGCCGCCATACGGTAGTTTTTCATAGGTTTTTGCATACTCACTGCTACCAGCCGCCTTTACTTTTCCGTACCCTGAGTTTTCGGTACCATACTCGTCGCGAATCACAGCAAGAGCGTTTGGATTATTGTGAACCACCCTAGCTTCTTTATCTAAAAACTTTTCTTCCATTACCCTCAACAAAAAAACCTCTGCGGGACTTTTTGGTATTTCTTCAGCAAAAGGCGCTGACTTAAGTTTTGTGATAACCGTTCGAACCAGCACCAAGTCATCGGTTCCCCATTGCCTGGCCGTCTCAGCGACCAACTGTTCTTCTTTAGTTGCCGGGTGACTATTTTCGATTTTTTTTACCGCACCGCGGTTCGCACGCGCATTGCAAGACCGGATGGCATGGCTGGCGATCGTTACTGCGGCCAGCGAAGTGGTCGCTTCAGTTTCACAGAAATTATTTGGAGGGAGATTAATTTCCGGAGGCTTTGGTTTGTCCACACGAGGTGATGTCATGACTTACCGCCATAAAGTTATTTATGATTCTTTATTCTATAATTGGCCCTGTAAAATTATTAAATAAGATAAATGAATAAATTAATCACAAAAAGCGTGTGATCTCACCAGCCGGTGGTACCGGTCGGACAGCTGTTTAGCGTTGCCGTAAAGCTGGTCGTGGGTGCGGTACATTTATCGCAGAAACACCGCAAACCTGCGCCATTCGTACCAACCCACATATCAGGATAATGATTGGCATCCTTGCCTTTTCCAGTGAGCGTGTAAGCGCTATTTGGAGCGCCGGGAGCAGATGCTGCCGGTCGGTAGGTATAAGCGAAATAATCGCTATGCGCGGCGGCTCCTGCAGGCAGTGCAGCAGGAAAATTGCTGTTCAGGGCGTAAGAACGCTCCAACAGTGCTGAAATCTGCGCAATATCTTCTTTTAAAGTCGATAAATGTGTTTTACGGATAAATGAGGCATATGAGCTATAAGCCAACGCTGCCAAAATGGCAGCTATGGACATAGCGACGATCATTTCGATAAGCGTGAAGCCGCGTTGTCTGGATAATAAAGCCCTTGCGGTGAATGTCATGTCATCACTTCCGATGCGTGGTTAGTTCGCGCCATCCCTGGGGTTTTGAATTACCGATCGGGTTTGCCCTCGGCGCCACGACCCCCCCCAACCCTAGGCGTTTATCTGGATTTGTCGGATCAGAGGCAGACCCCGCTGTTCCCAGCAAAAAGCGGGTGTCATTCAGGACCGTGTTGTTGTTATACAAAGATAAACCATTGCCTATTTTTAGCGTGCTGTCTCTGGTATTCGCATCCGTCGCGCCATCCGAGGGCTTGAAATTTTGCGGCCTGGGCTGGCCGTTCGATAGCAGCAAAGGTCCGAAAGTGTAGGCGGTCGTATTACAGCTTGAAAAAGATGTCCCCGAGCCCATGCTCAGCGCGGCAGTCAACGGTATCAGGACAAAGCCGCCATTAATCGTCGGCGCCGCGCTGACGACACTGTCCGACGGGCTGAATTTAGGGACAGCCTCACTGTAACTCTTATCCTTACCGCTGTACCATGCAAGCTTCCATGAGCTGCTGAGCGCCTCTCGTTTGAAAGCAGTGACGCGGTCGCGCTGACTGACGAGCAAGTAAAAGTCGATACGGTTTTCGGCATTTTTCAGATAGGCGCCGTTGATACTCAAAATGGGGCCGGTTCCTCCGGGCTGGCCGACCAAGAGATCTCCGGCACCGCGGACATTCCCCTGGGTATCACCGTAGTAATATTGCGTTGGATTGAGCAATAAAAGGTTGGAGCTCGGGTTGGTCAACGAGACGGGCGGGTTCAGCCAATCGCCATTCAAACCACGAACGATGAGCTGGTTATTGCGGATATACCCGACAGCGGGAGACTTACCATCCACCGGATCTTCCACGGCTTCCATGGGTGCCGCACCACCAGCATAGACCGGCGAAAAACTCGGGGAATCAGGGTCGCCATTCGGTACGGTGTTTGCGCTGTCGTAGTCGATCCAGGCGGGGGCGATCGGGTTGCCTTGAGGAGCCAAATCGCCGTTTTCGTCCAGCCTCAAAGAAAAACGTAAATTCCCATGCATGGCCGTGCCAAGGATGTATATATTTCCTTTATGTATCGTGGCGCTGAGCTGCCCCCAGGGATGGTAAGCCATCAAGTCCTTGGGGTCAGTCGCTTTGGGTAAAAGCTGACGGGGAAACCAGGCCCATTTCAAACTGCCATCGTTGGCGTCAGAAGCATACAACATGCCATCGTCCGTAGCGTAAACCACGATTTTTTTGTAGACCAGCACCGGCTGCGTGAACCAGGGCTGGCCGAGCAAGGCACCTTTCGCCCGCTGCTGTAGGTTCTTGTCCGGGTTATAGATCATTTCACGGGCTTTGATGGCGTCCTGGCTGTCATTTACGCTGCTGAGCAGCACGAACTTGCCGTTTGCATCCTGGGTATAGGTCTTGTTTCTCCGATCCTCTACAGTCATTCTCGCGCCAGCCTCCCACTGGGCAGCCGTGCCGGGATCGCCGTTGGGTTTCAAAGGGTAAGCCCACAAATAACCTGCTTTCATCCAATTGCCGGCAGCGTCCTGATCGCGCTGCTGCGGTAGGTAAACCAGGTCGCCCGTTTGCGCCAGAGGCGGCACGGCCATGCCGGCGAGCGAATAAAATCCGCTTTTTATTTGCTCCTTAGTCTTCTTCTCCTTCACGACCTCCTTGGTGGTGGATGACCCGGTTTTTCCGACCGATTTGTAATAAAAATGCGTGTTGCTGTTATTTTGACCCGAGATTTTTTTGGCGATTACGGCGCCGACCATGGCAAAGGGCGTCCCGTTTCCCAAAGCAAAACCCCCGTCAATATAAAACAACCCTGACATGCCAACACTGTCTTGCGTCGACAGCTCTCCTTGGCGAACAAAAATATGCAAGTTTTCGGGATGCCGCGTGCTCATGGTTGATTTATCTTCTCTGCTGAGTAGCAGGCAAGCTTCGTAGGTGCCGTCGGGGTTCTTATTCTGATAATTAACACACGATTTGCTCGGAATCCGAAATTCATTATCGACGAATAAGCGCACCGGTTTAGAAGCATCACCATCTGGATTGACGATCAAATTGCATTGGGCCTGAGGAATACTCAGGGAATTGATGTAGTAATCTCCTCGATCGAGAATGAATGCGCTGCCATTTGTACCGCCGCAATTCAACTTTTTGATATAAGTAGGGTTTTTGGTCGACCCCTTGATATGCATACCGGAGTCATTTTGGAGGGCCAGCGTATCGTAACTATAACCATGGTCTTTCGGATCAGTAACTATTTTCTGGTTATTCGCCGTCAAGCTTTTCGTGCCGGAATAGGTAGGCTGTGGCGGCAAGTTTATGCGAGATACCGCATTGCCCTGTATCAAGTATTCTTTGTTGCCTTCGGTACAATTTAGATTAGAGTGAGAGCCGAGGGACCCCTGCCCGGTATTCAACGTACGCGACTCCTTACTATTACCATCAAAGCGCAAATTACAGGTGGGCGTATTCAAGGTTAAGTCAATATTCCCCCCATCAAACACCGACAGCGGCGCAGTGGCGATCTCGACGACGCCGCCGCCGGGCACCGTCACATATTCTTTATAGTATGAAATTACCTCTTTCTCCGAGCAAACCTGGGGATGCGCAGCCGACACAGCCCCGAGACTACCGAGCACCGCGACACACAACCTGCTAATTGAATGCTTCATGTCCCGTCCTTTTTAGCTAGGCGTCAGCAACTTCGACCGGAAAGCCGACAGCACGACCATGGTGTTCGGCCGCACCCCAGGCGTCGTCACATAAATCGTGAACCAATGCGTCTGGGCGACAGTCGCTTTGCCACCGCCAGCACCGACCATTTGGCCAGTGGAGTCAGTGTTCTGGCCTTCGTAAACGATAAAAAACTGACTGGAGCGGCTTGCGAAATAAACCTTGGATACACACGATTTAGCCCCGCTTTTAGCCCCGCTTTTAGCCCAGCACACCTTATCGGTCGACGGCGCCTGCAGGACGCACCCTCCCGAGCCCGAGCTACTTTCGGAAAGACCGCACTGGCTGCCGGGCCAGGGGTTCCACTGCGGGGTCGCATCATTGCGCAGATACAGGCTTTCCATCGGCTTATTGAACAAGCCGCTCACCGCTTCATCCGAACGGGCTGAACGCATTTTGCTATCCAACAAAGCCTCGGCCGCTTTGATGGCAGCGTCACCGCCGCTGAGCGATTGCTGTCGGTCGGCCTGGTTCCCCGTGAGTCGCAGCATGGTGTTACTCGACAGCAGGCTGGCGGCACCAATCAAGGCAATCACGGCCAGAAGAAGCATCGACATCAGTAAAGTGACCATTCCCTGTTGCTTCATCAGATATTCCTCAAGCGGGTTTGCGTGGCGACAACCCGATACGAAAAGCTGTCGTCGACCGCAATTTTTTGGCCATCAAAGTAATAACTCGTCTGCGGGGTGCCACTGACTGGCTTGTCCGACCGCAACACCATTTCCACCCCGACGGCAGCGATGTTCGTCCAGTCCGCACCGACCTCAGCGGCGGTGAGTGAGCCCTCGTCCAGGATCAGATCGTTGTTGGCATCCCGAACATAGCGCAATTGCCATTTTTCGATTTTTTCGGTGATCAGTTGCGCCACTCCTGCCACTCCTGCCACTCCTCTTTGGGACCTGACCCGATACAAGCCTTTTGGTTTGCCCTCTGGCTGACAAATCGCATACCAGATCGTATCCACTTGCACGACATCCGCACCCACGCCGAAGGCGTGTCCCAGGTCGACACCATGCGTCATAATATTTTCATCGTGCTTAACACCGGTCAGTTTTAATAAGGCGGCGTTGCGGCAGTTGGACACCATGACCAAATCATCCCTCTCGAAACCCTCCGCGCTCGCGACCAATATGCGCGTATTCGTGCCCGCCATCTTGCTTCGTAAATGAGTCACCCCCCCGTAGGCGCCGCTCAGCATTAAAATGGGCGAGTTTTTTACGGGATTATTCTTCTTCAAGGCACTATATCCGTGCAAATCGGCGGGCACCGCAACATAATTCGCGAAGCCTTTGGCGGGCACGGTGTTTGAATCGATCTTGATTACTTTATCGATTAGCGTGTTAACGGTTTCCGCTCTGGCATTACAACCAAAATCGCCACTGGCGCGGATGTCGCGTGCGATCAAGTCGGAGGCAAACAGCACATCGTCCTGCAAAGCATTCACACTGGCCTCGACCAGGGCACTGCTCTTTTGAGAAGCATACAGCGCCAGTAAGCTGCTAACGAGGATCAGACCCAGGGCAATCGCAATCATGATTTCGACCAAGCCAAACCCGGCGCCCCGATGACCGGCCCGACCCGAAAAGCCTGGCGAACTGCGCTGCAAGGCAAGGTTTGCAAGGCACACGGGCACGGCTAGACCGTTAGGCTCTCGCATAATAAGACCTGTTTTGCAGCGCGTCGCCTTGACGTTCTTTCCACCGGATCGTGATGGTGCAGATGCGGCTGCCGCCATCGCAGCTCACTTGCGCGTCGCCCTCGGGTAGCCGGGCGGTCACTTTCGCTTTCCACTGGTTGATGTAAGCGCTGCCGCCCGTCGGGCGTTGGAAATCGATGCTCCAAAGGTTGAGTGATGTGGCCGGGCCGGCAGCATTGATGTTATCAATGAGCTCCTGTGCCAAATTCGATTCGATCGACTGCAGGCGGGACACATGCGAACTCCGCAGCGCTGTAGCCTGCATTTTTAAAGTACCGAGCACCGCCAGGCCGATCACAAACACCGAAATCATTATTTCGAGCAGAGCAAGCCCCGCCGACCGGCGGGGCTGACGAGCCGTTCGGGCAATCATCGACAAAGATTGAGGTTTAGCTCCCACCGACTACTCCGCCTGCATAAACCGTGATGGCATTACGGGTATTGTCCCGGGTGAGCTCTATGACGGTATCGACCATGGACGATGACAAACCATCGGGTTTGTAATTCCAATTAGGGGTTTCCGGCTTGGCTGGTTTGATCACCTCCAGATTCACATTCGCCAACAAACCCGCGCTGGCCGGCTGGCATTTGATGATGGCGCCAGCGGCGTTGGTGACGGCCCACGCCATCGTTTTTTTCGCCGGGCAACCGTCGACCGGCTGATTCAAATAAAACTGGGTGACCTGGCCAGTCTGAATAGCGGTATGCTTGGCCAGCCGAATGTCGCTGCGCAGTGCATTCATGGCGGCCTGTAATTGGTTATGGTCCGTGGTCGGCTTTAAGCTGGGAACGGCAACCATGACGAGAATCGCTATAACGCTTATGGTAACCAGCAACTCTACGAGACCGAACCCGCAAACAGTCTGGAAGCTCAGTTTTGCAAAACGGTTTTGCATGGATCGAGTGACGATTGAAGGATAGGCCACACTTCATCAGAGTCGTTTGCTTCCGACCATCACCAGTGCAGGCTAACCGGGCGGCAAGATCACCGCAGCCGGGCCTTGCGCATCGGCAAGCCTGGTCGATTGCAGTACAATCAATAAATGCTGACTGAAAATAACGCCATCGCCACCCCGGACTCCGCCGACGACTGGCTGATCGGCCGCCGCTCGTTTAGCAGCCGGCTGCTGGTCGGCACTGGTAAGTACCGCGATCTCGAACAAACCCGCGCGGCCGTCGTCGCCAGCGGCGCAGAAATCGTCACGGTCGCCATTCGGCGCAGCAACATCGGCCAGCGTCCGGATGAGCCCAGCCTGCTCGACGCCTTGCCGCCCAGCGAGTTCACCTACCTACCAAACAGCGCCGGCTGTTATACCGCCGAGGACGCGGTTCGGACTTTACGGCTGGGCCGGGAGCTGCTTGACGGCCACACGCTCTGCAAGCTCGAAGTGCTGGGCGACGAACACAACCTGTACCCCGACATGCCACAAACCCTGCGCGCTGCGGAGACGCTCGTCAAGGAAGGCTTCGAGGTCATGGTGTACTGCTCGGACGACCCCATTCTGGCGCGCCGGCTCGAAGACATCGGCTGTGTCGCCATCATGCCGCTGGCTTCGCTGATCGGCTCCGGCATGGGCATTCTGAACCCCTGGAATATCCAATTGATCCTCGAGCGGGCGCGTGTCCCGGTGATCGTCGATGCCGGGGTCGGGACCGCATCGGACGCCGCCGTCGCCATGGAGCTCGGCTGCAGCGGCGTACTGATGAACACCGCCATCGCCGCCGCTCAAGCGCCAGTCCGCATGGCCCGCGCCATGCGGCTGGCGGTGGAAGCCGGGCGCGAAGCGTTTCTCGCGGGGCGCATGCCGCGCAAGTTTTACAGTGCCGCACCATCGTCGCCCACCACCGGCGTGATCGCACCCGGCACGTCGCCATCGACATGACGCCCGGCTTTTCTGGCACTACGGCCAGCGCTGGCGACGAGACGCCTGGCGTTCACGGACACATCAAAAGCTATGTGCGCCGGCGCGGGCATATTTCGCCGGCACAGGAAAGGCACTTCGTGGAGGGTCTGCCGCGTTGGGGCATCCCGTATGCCCCAGCCCTCCTCGACCCCACGGCCGCGTTCGGACGCGCTGCGCCGCTGTGGCTGGAAATCGGTTTCGGGATGGGGGAAACCACCGCTCAGCTCGCGGCGGCCCACCCCGACGTCAACTACCTGGGCCTGGAGATCTTCACAGCCGGGGTTGGCGCACTGCTCAAACAAATCGACGAGCGGCAGTTGACGAACATCCGCATCATTTCGCACGATGCCGTCGAGGTGCTGGCGCACATGCTGGCACCCGCCAGCGTGGATCGCGTCCTGGTGTATTTTCCCGACCCCTGGCCAAAACTGCGGCATCACAAACGCCGCCTCATCCAGGCGCCATTCGTCGCCGCGTTGAGCCGTGTGTTGAAGCCTGGCGGCCTGTTGCATTGCGCTACCGACTGGCAGCATTACGCCGAGCAGATGCTCAGCGTGCTGAGCGCGCAGCCCGATCTGCACAATACTGCCACTGGTTTCGCCCCGCGCCCGGCGGCCCGGCCGCTGACCAAGTTCGAGCGGCGTGGCGTGCGTCTGGGACACGGCGTCTGGGATGTCATGTTCAGCAAAAGCCTGCCCCGAACAGCGGGCGATTAACGCTTTTTCACCCCCCTCGTTTACCCGATTGCGGGATACGCGCCGCATCCCGGACACCGAAGAATGAGTGAACCGCCCTCCACAGGTGCATCATGCGCTCACTTGTCTCGAACACGACGGAAACTAAAGCCACCGGTCTGCAATTTGGCCGGTCGATCGCATTTCGCGCTTTCGTGCTGATGCTCGTCCTCGTCACCGTCCTGTTCGGCACGGTATTCATGACCATGCAAACCCAGGCGCGCGCCACGGCCACCCAGCAAAACCTGAAGGCGCTGGCGACCACCGGGCAGGAAAGTTTTTTTATTCTGGCCGAACAATTTCAAAAAAAGACGCTGCAGGACATAGCCAAACACAATCTCTTGCCCGGCTCGCGCGGCAAATTCGGCTGGGCCTGGGTGCGCAGTCAAGCCAATCGGATGCCCGAGATCATCGCCAGCTCCGGTTCGCCGCCCTGTCGACAGGTACTGGAAATGGGCGATAGCTATCGACCGCACCATTTCACCATCGACAAGCCAACAGCCAACGCCTGTCAAGACACCGTCGTGGTGAGCCGCCACCCGACTTTTCTGCAAGATGGCCAGACACGCCTGTCGGCCGTCGCCTGGCTCGATGACAAAACGGCCGGTGACGAAATCGTGCAGGACTTCAGTCAGGAATTCGGCGCCATGTTCATGATCGGCTTGCTGCTGGCGATTCTCGGCAGCCGCGCATTGTCGACATCCTTATCCAAACCCATCACCTATTTGGCCAAGATCGCCCAGCACGTCGCCAACGGGGACTACAGCCAGCGCTTATCGATGAACCGGGAAGACGAAATCGGTCAGCTCGCCAATGCGTTCAACCGGATGGCCGAAGCCGTCAACGACCGCGAAATCCAGGTACGGCGCCTGGCCTACCGCGACGACCTGACGGGCCTCTTCAACCGGATATTCTTTCTGCAAACCCTGCAAGAGCGCATGCTCCATTGCAATGAGCGTCTGTACATCGTCACCTGGGACATCGATCGCTTCAAGGTCATCAACGAAGTGCTCGGCTTTGCCGTGGGCGACGCGGTACTGAGCGCGCTGGGCAAACGCTTCGAGGATGAGTTACAGGACAGCCTGGTGACCGCACGGCTGGGCGGCAATGCGTTTGCGATGGTCGTGCCGGAAGGCTTGGGCGTGCAAATCGAAGGGCTTGTCAAGACCGTCACACAAATCGTCGAGTCGCCCGTCATCATCGATGGGCAGGCGCTCGATCTCACCGCCACGATTGGCATCAGCATACATCCCGAGCACGGCACGGTCGGCAACGATTTGTTGCGCCGCGCCGAAATCGCCCGGTTTCTGGCCAAACGTTCGCACCTGCGCTGGTTGGAGTACCGCACCCACTTCGATGTGTCTTCACCGGCCAGGCTCACGATGTTGTCCGAATTAAAGACGGCCATCGAAACGCCAGGGCAATTGCAGCTTTTTCTGCAGCCGAAACTGTCGGTCGCCACCGGCAGGATCGACGAAGCCGAAGCGCTGGTGCGCTGGAACCATCCGTCGCGCGGCATGATTCCGCCCAGCGAGTTCATTCCGTTTGCCGAACAAACCGGCCGGATCAGCGACCTGACCAACTGGGCGATCGGAGAAGCTCTGGAACTGATCAGCGCGACGCGCCAGCATTGGCCTCTGCGGATATCGGTCAATGTGTCGGCCCAGGATCTGGAACAGAAAAATTTTGCCGACAACATCATTCAAAAGTGGCGCAAAGCAAATGTTCCGGCCGAGTACCTGTGCCTGGAAATTACCGAAAGCGCCGCGATGGACGATCCGGAATGCGCAATGTCGACCTTGCACACCTTGAGCAAGATGGGCTTTCACCTGGCGATCGACGACTTCGGTACCGGCTATTCGTCGCTGTCCTACCTCAAACGCTTTCCAGTCAACGAACTCAAGATCGACCGTTCGCTGGTCGCCGGCGTCCAGGCCGGTTCGGACGGCGAAACCATTTTGCGCTCGACGGTGGAACTGGGGCACAACATGGGGCTGTCGGTCACGGCGGAGGGCGTGGAAACCGAAGACGAGCTGAACTTCTTATGTAAAATCGGCGTCGATCATATTCAAGGGTACTTGATCGCCCGGCCAATGCCCCTGAAAGACTATCATTCGTTCATGGCGCAGTTCAAGCCGCGGCGCTTATACGCTTGAGACTCGCAGCCGCGCGGACGTACTGTAGACTGGCCTCCCTGGCCCGGCCGTCGTTCAACCGATTGTTTACTCACAGCCCCGATCGTCCTTCCGCCGTGCCGTTTCGCTGTGTGAGTTGGTTCCCACATTAATCCATGACGGGCGAAACGGCTGACCACGGCTTCAGGAAAATCGGAAGGCTGCTCGTGGTGGTGGTGAAAACCCTCGCTGCGCTGCATGCAGCGTCCCGCTTGAGAAGCGCGTGCCAGCGATTTTCCTGAAGCCGTGGTCAGCCGGTCATGCCTTTCGACCGGCACGGCGGAAGGACGATCGCTTGGCAGGCGCGATACGCTGCACCAGCGTCCCGCTTGAGAAGCGCGTGTCAGCGATTTTCCTGAAGCCGTGGTCAGCCGGTCGTGCCTTTCGACCGGCACGGCGGAAGGACGATCGCATGGCAGGCGCGATACGCTGCACAATAAGAACCAGCGCACAGCGCAGCAAGCCCCGATCGTCCTACGCCCAATCCACCCACCCATAATGCGCCGTCAGCAAAATCACCCCCCCGAAGGCAATCCGATACCACGCGAACACCCGGAAGTCGTGCGTCCCGATAAACCGCAGCAACCATCGCACGCATAAAAAAGCGCTCGCAAAGCTGGCGGCGAACCCGACCAGCCACATCGGCGCATCGACCAGCATCAGCAGATGCCGCGACTTGACCAGCTCATACAGCGCCGCCACCAACAGCGTCGGCATCGCCAGAAAAAAAGAGAACTCGGTCGCCGCCGTGCGCGACAAACCACACAACAGCCCGCCCATGATGGTCGCGCCCGAGCGCGACGTACCAGGGATCAGCGCGAACGCCTGAGCAATGCCGAGCTGCAAAGCGAGGCGGGGGGTTATCGAATCGATGCTTTGCATGGACGACGCATCGCGGCTGATCTGCCGCCGCTCGATCAGCAGAATCAGCAAACCACCGACGATCAAAGCCAGCGCCACCGGTACGGGCGCGAACAGCACTGCCTTGATCTGTTTACCGAACAGCAACCCCAGAAGCGCAAGCGGCAAAAACGCGAGCGCCAGGTTGAGCACCAGGCGGTTGGCCACCGGGCTGCGGCCCAGACCCGTGAAAGTTTGCGCCAGGCGGCGTCGGTACTCCCACATCACGGCCAGGATTGCGCCGGGTTGAATGACGATTTGGAACAGCTTGCCGCGCTCGTCGTTAAAGTTCAGCAAACTGCCGGCGACGATCAAATGCCCGGTGGAGGATACCGGCAGAAACTCCGTCAAACCCTCCACGACGCCAAGCACCAAAGCTTTACATAACAATAAAAAATCCACGATCACCTCACAAGTAGCCCGGCCGCAGGCAGCACGATGAGCGTGCGCACGTCCGGTAAAGTGTGGCGAGCCCGAGCCGGACGAGGTGAAGTTTGATTATCATAGCCCTATCGATCCTTTCATCGTTTTGGAACCCACGCCATGAAGCAATACGACGTCGCCATCATCGGCAGCGGCCTGGCCGGCTTGACTGCGGCATTACTGCTGGCCGACAGGCTCAGCGTAGCGGTCGTCTGCAAACGGAGCCTCTCGGACAGCGCGAGCCGCTGGGCGCAGGGCGGCATCGCCGCAGTCACAGACCCGGCGGACAGCGTCGAGCAGCATCTGGCCGATACCCTGACGGCTGGCGCCGACCTGTGCGAAGAGCCGGCCGCGCGTTTCGTCATCGAACGCTCGTCGGCGGCGATCGACTGGCTGGTCGCGCAAGGCGTGCCGTTTTCGCAAAACGACCACGATGCGCACTTTCACCTGACCCGCGAGGGCGGCCATAGCCAGCGCCGTATTCTACACGTCGCCGATGCGACCGGGAACGCCGTTCAGCAGACACTGGAAGCCAAGGTCCGGGCGCATCCGAACATTCGCGTGTACGAAGAACACATGGTCGTGGACCTGATTACCGGTGATCGCCTGAACGGTACCGCGGCGGGCGTGCTCGGCGCTTACGTCCTCGACGAAACGAGCGGTCGCGTGCTGACGCTGGCGGCCTCTTTCGTCATGCTGGCAACCGGTGGCGCCGGCAAGGTCTATCTCTACACCACCAACCCCGACACCGCCACGGGCGACGGCGTCGCGATGGCCTGGCGCGCCGGCTGCCGGATCGCGAACATGGAGTTCATCCAGTTCCACCCGACCTGCCTGTTCCACCCCCACGCCAAAAGCTTTCTCATCTCCGAAGCCGTGCGCGGCGAAGGCGGCATCCTCAAGCTGCCCAACGGCCACCGCTTCATGCCCGAACACGATGCCCGCGCCGAGCTCGCGCCGCGCGACATCGTCGCCCACGCCATCGACTTCGAGATCAAGCGCCACGGCATCGACTATGTCCTGCTCGACATCAGCCATCAGCCGGCGGAGTTTCTGCAAAACCATTTCCCGACGATTCACCGGCGCTGCCTCGAACTCGGCATCGACATCACCCGCGAAGCGATTCCGGTCGTGCCGGCCGCGCATTACACCTGCGGCGGCGTCGTCACCGACCTGAACGCCCGCACCGACCTGCCCGGCTTATACGCCATCGGCGAAACCGCGTACACCGGCCTGCACGGCGCCAACCGCCTGGCCAGCAACTCGCTGCTCGAGTGCATCGTCATGGCCCAGTCCGCCGCCCGCGACATCCTCCTGCAGGCGCGCCGCATCGATCAGCCGCTGCCCGGCTGGGACGAAAGCCGTGTCGCCGACCCCGACGAGGAGGTCGTGATCGCGCATAACTGGCACGAACTGCGCCTGACCATGTGGAACTACGTCGGCATCGTCCGCACCGACAAGCGCCTGGAACGGGCCTGCCACCGCATTCGGCTGCTCAAGGAAGAAGTCGCCGACTATTACGCCAAATTCCGTGTCGGACGCGACCTGCTCGAGCTGCGCAACCTGCTCGACGTGGCCGAGCTGATCGTCAGCAGCGCCCTAGCCCGCAAGGAGAGCCGCGGCCTGCACTTCAGCCGCGACCACCCGGCCACGCTGCCCAAAGCCTTCCCGACCGTTCTGCAAAAGCCGGGGCGACGGCGTTGAGGCAATCGCCGACTTCCCGTCACGGCTCTATCGGATCAGGCCAGCAATCAGGCTGATAATCGCAAGGAATAATCCACGGCCTTGAGGTCCTTGGTCAGGGCCCCGATCGAAATCCGGTCCACGCCGGTTGCGGCGATGGCCGCGATCGTCGCGGCGTTCACCCCACCGGACGCTTCCAGCAAGGCCCGGCCCGCCGTTTGCGCCACGGCATCGCACAAACCGTCGAGGCTGAAATTGTCCAGCAACACCGAGCGGGCGCCATGTTCGAGCGCCTCGGTGAGCTGCGCCGGCGTCTCCACCTCGATCTGCACCCGGTCCGGCGCCGCGATCTCGAAGGCGCGCGCCAGAGCTGAAGCAATGCCGCCGGCCGCGGCGATGTGGTTTTCCTTGATGAGGATGCCGTCATACAGTGCCAGCCGCTGGTTGCGGCCGCCACCAATACGCACCGCATACTTTTGCGCCAGCCGTAGGCCGGGGATGGTTTTGCGGGTATCGAGCACATGTGCCGGATGGCCCTGCAGCAAGTCCGCATAGCCGCGCACTGCAGTCGCCACGCCCGAGAGCATCTGCAGAAAATTCAGGGCCGGCCGTTCGGCGCTCAACAGCAGCCGGGCATTCGCCTCCATCGTGCAAACCGTGGCGTCGGCCTCCATGACCGCGCCTTCGGCATGGTGCCACTCGATGCGCGCCGTCGGGTCGAGCGTGCTCAGCACCGCGTCGAACCACGGCCGGCCGCACAACACCGCCGTTTCGCGCACGAGCACCCGCGCCGTGGCGCGGGCGCCGGCGTCCAGCAGCAGGCCGGTCAGGTCGCCCGGGCCGATGTCCTCGTTGAGCGCATCGGCGACGTTGCGCGTCAGCGCAGCGATCAGCGGGGCGCCGTAGGATGCGAAAATCGCCTGGGCGTCGGGCCGGTGCTGCGCGCCCACGGCCCCGCTCATGCCGGCCCCAGGCCGCGATGCACGGTCTGCAGCGTTGCCGGACCGGGGGGCGGCCCGGCAGCGCCGTTTCGGGCGGTGGCGAAGCTCAGCATCCGGTCGATGCAGCGGTAGGCCTGCCGGCCGATCGCCGGCTCGACGTGCACCTCGCCCTGCCCGGCGTCGATGCCGGTGGCCAGCAGATCGCGCAAGTTGCGCAGGCCGTTCATCGCCATCCAGGGGCAATGCGCGCAGCTTTTACAGGTCGCGCCGGTGCCGGCGGTCGGTGCTTCGATCAGGGTTTTACCCGGCGCCAGTTGCCGCATTTTGTGCAAAATGCCGTTGTCGGTAGCGACGATGAAGGTTTGCGCCGGTAAGTCGCACACCGCCCGGATGAGCTGCGTGGTCGAGCCCACCACATCGGCCTGCGCGATGACGGCAGCCGGCGACTCGGGATGAACCAGCACCTTCGCCGCCGGGTGTTTTTCCTTGAGCAGCCCCAGCTCGACGCTCTTGAACTCGTCGTGTACCAGGCACGACCCCTGCCACAGCAGCATGTCGGCGCCCGTGGCCCGGCGAATGTAGTCGCCCAGGTGCCGGTCGGGTGCCCAGAGGATTTTCTGGCCTTGCGCGTGCAGGTGCCGCACGATGTCGAGCCCGATGGACGACGTCACCATCCAGTCGGCGCGTGCCTTGACCGCCGCGCTGGTGTTGGCGTAGACCACCACCGTCCGGTCCGGATGCCGATCACAGAAAGCGGCGAACTGGTCGGCGGGACAGCCCAGGTCGAGCGAACAGGTCGCGTCCAGGTCAGGCATGAAAATGCGTTTTTCGGGGTTGAGGATCTTGCTGGTTTCGCCCATGAAGCGCACCCCCGCGACGATCAGCGTAGAGGCCCCATGCTCGCGGCCGAAACGCGCCATTTCCAGCGAGTCAGACACGCAGCCGCCGGTTTCCTCGGCCAGGTCCTGCAAGTCGCCGTCCACATAATAGTGCGCCACCAGCACCGCCCGGCGCGCGCGCAGCAGACGGCGAATGTCGTCCTTGAGCGTGGCGCGTTCAGCCGCGCCGGGCGCATCTGCGACGCGCGCCCAGGCATTCGCGGTCTGGCATACGGTATCGGGCCGGGCGCCCGACGGCAAATCGAATTCGACGGTGGTTCTGGTGTCGCTGGCAAACATGGACGGCCTCGCTGATTACGGACTCTCAGCTCCGCATTGTAGCGAAACCCTGCTGCGCTCAGCGTCGATCCAGCCTTTGTACGCGATCACATCCTGGTTTGGATGAAATATCCGGGTTAGCTTGAAGGTAGATTGGGCGTTACTTTTTTTGCTGGTTGGTATCACTTAATTGCTATAAGTCACTCATTTTTTAGAAAGCATCATGGCTCCACCAAGAATCGTACCTGCCGCGATCGTTCACCGATTCGACCCCATAGCTCACGATGCAGCCGACCAGCCAGGACACCGCATTGGCAACGACGGCGCTGCGCCGCAGCAGCAAATCCAGATGGGTTTTGGCGAACTGCGCGATGCACTGGTGGAGGAAAGTTCGATGACCAATGCACATGAGCAATACGCCGGACGGGTGCACGACTTGGACGACGGGCGCTACGAGCCTTT
>JBKCTV010000042.1:0-19407 GCA_046318595.1 Burkholderiaceae bacterium
AATCACGCATCACTGCGAAATTCTGGAAACCGGCAATGATTCATACCGATTCAAGCAACGCAAAGGCCGCGCTTCGAACAATGCCAAAGTGGAAAATATTGGACGCTGATTGGTGGAAAGTTTTGGATGCTGATTGACAAAATGTTATCGCTTACCTGGAAACTAGTGACGCGATAAATTACAATGATTTTTCTACAATTGAACGCTTTTCACAATTGGCAACACAAGCCGGCAACTCATTTGTTTCTCCAAACCTAAAGGAAAAAACTGAAGTGCTAATTGGATCTATAACTGATCTTAGGCTCCACGTTGAGAATGAATTTGACGAATATCCATACGGTCAGGGTGCAACAAATTTTAGAATGTGCCTCGCGCCAAAACTAAATTGTGACCGCGATGGAAGTTGGGAAGACTACCCGAAATACCTCGCACTACAGAAAAAAATGATGACCATTACGGCCAAGCTAAACACCGATTATAGGGCATGGAGACTAATGGCAAAAGAAGTTCTAGACCTTTAAGCGTCGCATTATATAAGTCTAACAAAGCAATCAAACGGATGGTTTTTAATTTGCACTTTCGCCATTCCGCTGCGCTACATTTTATGGAAAAAGTGCAAATTAAAAAACACCGCTTATTGCGGCGTTATGTGAGATTAATAATCAGCAAAAATTTATGAGTCAATCAAAGCCATTCCACAGAAATTATCGCGGAATTAAAACAGCGCCTAATTCTGGCTATAGTGACTGGGCGTATATAGTCGATCCTGAGTATGCTCAGCAACCTGAACATTACACGAGAGCCCTAAGTATCATTCAAAGCGATCTAATTAAGTTGTTTGAGTTTATTGAGCCATCGGACATAAACTTTAATACATACTCATACAGAACGCACGAGCTCTTCATGCGAACGTGTATTGAAATAGAGGCGAACTTTAAGGCAATACTTAAAGAAAATATCTTTAATCCTTCAGACCATAAAGGTAACCCCAAAAGCGAAAAACTGTGGAATTTAACAGATTATAAAAAAATAAACAAAACACACCATCTATCTTCTTACAAAGTAATATTCCCCATATGGGGCGGAAGCGATTCAACTTTTACCCCATTTAAAGAGTGGGAGAATGGAAATTCTCTGAGTTGGTATCAAGCGTACAATAAAAGCAAGCATGATCGTCATGGTAATTTTAAACAAGCCAATTTTAAAAATCTATTAACCGCGGTATCAGGCCTAGTTGTAATATTGTCGTCTCAATTCCGCACCGAAGATTTTTCGCCTGGTGAGACTTTAATGTCTCTCGGTTCGAATAGCTACTTCACGACAGAGCCGGCAATAGGAGGATTCTTCCATATTGAATTTCCAAAGGACTGGACCGATGATGAGATTTATGATTTTAATTGGTCGATTCTGGGTAATGAAAAAATTAAGTTTCAAAAAATTGACTTCGACGCAATCACATAACGAGTCGTTGGAGCACGCACGCTTTGCGTGCTGGACAGTTTTTAAGTTGCAGTTTTGTGGAATAAAACCACAAAACTGCAACTTAAAAACTGCCGCTGAATTCGGCGTTAGCCATAGGAATAATAAATGCCCATCATCATCAAAAATTGCAACTTTGAAAACAACGGAACAGGAATTAAGGCAGCCGTTAACGCCGCTAGCATACAAACATCAGAAACAAATTTTGTAGACAATGGCAAGGCTCTAGACATATATGTTTCAGCCGTTGATCTCCAAAAACTTGGACTTCCGCCAAACACCCCACAAGATTTATTAAAAGAGATAATTATCACTTTACAAAACATGCCTTCAAATACTCAGACTGAAAAAGAAAACTCGGTAAAGCAGTCACGGCTTTTTGATTGGCTTGGTGCCGCTTCTTCAGCATCAACAATTGCAACCGCAGTCGTGGAATTTGTTGCATCACTTGGCTAACGAGCTAAAGTTCCGGCAACGTTGCCGGGCAGCGCCGGATCATTCTAAAAGGTAACGCCATGGCTTACGAACGAATTCTCCCCTTTCCTGATTCAGAAGCGTTCCAGTTTCCTGAGCTTCGCGCGCTCACGTCAGTCTGGCATGAAAAAAAAGGCCAACTTGAAGAAAATGGCGCTTACAAGGAGTTCATCAAGAAACTCCAGAGAGAATGGGCTATTGAGACAGGAATTATCGAACGCCTGTATATGTGGGATAGAGGGGTTACGGAAGTCTTGATTGAGCAAGGCATCGAGTCATCAATCATTTCTCATCGCGGTGGCGTGGATCAGAAAGAGGCCGAGCACATTCAAGCGTTGATAAATGACCATCTCGGAATCGTTGAGGGGCTTTTCGGCTACATAAAGGGCGAAGAACCACTTTCCGAGTACTTTATCCGTGGGCTGCAAGCACAATTCACCGCACACCAAGACTACACAGACGCTATCACCGAATCTGGCGCCCTCGTTCGTGTCAGCTTGCAAAAAGGCGAATACAAGACGCTTCCAAACAATCCCCGCAGACCGGATGGCGTTGTGCACGCCTACTGTCCGCCAGAGCTAACCAAGGAAGAAATGGAAAGCTTAGTCAACATGTACCGCGAGGCGGAGCAGAGATATTCCCCCGAGGTCAAGTCGGCTTGGCTTCATCATAGATTTACGCAGATACACCCTTTCCAAGATGGCAACGGGCGCGTCGCGCGCGCACTTGCCTCTCTTGTGTTTTTGCGTGAGGGGCTATTCCCTCTTGTGGTCCGCGAGTCAGATCGCAGGGAATACATCGGTGCGCTGGAGACGGCTGATCATGGCGACTTATCGCTGTTGGTTTCATTTTTTGCTCGGCGGCAACGAGATGCAATACTCAAGGCACTTGGTCTTGAACAGCAGGTACAACAAAGCAAATATGCCGATCAGATAATAAGCTCTGCAATTGAGATTCTGAAATCAAAATTCGCAAAAGAGGAGCGGCAGGTATCCGTCGTTTTCGACCATGCAGACAAACTCTTTTCCGTTGTGGAAACCAGGTTCAAAGAACTTGCTACCGCTCTCGACGGCCAGCTTCGTACTTTGACTCCACTGCTAGTAAAACAAAAATATCAATCCCGCACGAATTCGGCTAGCAACACATCACCGCAACGCCATTACTTCCAAAAACAGATTGTCGAAACAGCGAATCATTTTGACTACGTTGCGAACTTTGACAAACATCGGTCTTGGGTACGCGTCACCCTCATGACCGAACAAGAATTTGACTACGTTGTTACTTTCCATGGGTACGGCGCGGGAGATTCCGGAATTCTCGCTGCGTCTGCTTTTACTTACCTTAAAGTGCCGCGCGAGGACAGTGGTACAGAAACAGTAAACCTTCATCCTGCCGCAGCGGACCTGTTTCAATTTAACTACGCAGAAACTTATGAATCTACACAGAAACGTTTTGCTGAGTGGCTTGAAAGCTCGCTTGCCATCGCGCTGGCTGAGTGGAAGAGATCACTTCAAGTTTAGCCCAGGGCATAACCCGGCAGCCCACCCCGCCAGGCGCAGGGCGGGCGTGATGAACTTGGTGCAGATATCGCGTTCGCTCAAGGTTTGCTTGTCCATGGCGGTTATCTGCTCCCGGTGGGGAGCCACGGATCGATGACGTCGATCCCGCAGCCCTCATAGTCGCCCGTATTGCGCGTGGCTATGGCCGCCTCGTGGGCGCTGGCGATGGCAGCAATCTGGCAGTCGAACTGGCTGATCGGACGGCCGGCGGCGCGGCGCTTGGCTGCGATGGCGGCATAAGCATTGGCGGCTGCGCGGTCGAAGGGCAAGATTCGGTCGCGAAAATCTTCCTCCAGTATGCCCTCGATCGCCTTGGCGAGCGCGGTGCGTCGTTTTCCGGCTGGCAGGATCGCCACGCCATGCCGCAATTCAGCCTCGCCAACCGTTGTGAAATAGACTTCCGTGCCATCCTGCGCGGACAGCCACGCCTCGACCTGCGTGGCCGGTGCCGGCCGAAGAAGTTCGGAGATGACGTTGGTGTCGAGGACGATCATCACCGCGCCCGACCGAACTGCGGCGGCTCGTGCATCGGTTCACGCGCAGGCAGGTCCAGATCGACGCGGTCGGAGGGCGCGATGCGGGCGCGGATCGCGGCGGCGAGATTGGGCGGCGGTGCGCTTCTTCCTATGACTCGGCGCAAAATATCCCGCGCTTCTTCCTCCATCGAGCGGCCGTGCTCGGCAGCGCGGACGCGCAGGCGTTGTTTGATGTCGTCTTCAAGGTTGCGAATCGTGATGCTGGCCATGGCGGCGATCTCCGTTCCGATTGTTGAGCAAAGTGTAATCAATGACATCAATGCATTTCTTGGGGCCCGTTCAAAAATAACAATCACAAGCACTCATCGAGTGATGCCGCCCTTTCCCGCAAGCATACAAGCGCCTAACGATTAAAGTCAGATCGTAATCGCGCAGCGAGCCACGATCTGAGCCGGTTATTGAACAAGCCCGGCTTGGCGTTCCCTGAAAATATTAGCCGACACTCGCCGATTTACCGTTTCGTCAGCCCATTGATCGCGTTTATCGCACCCAACTGTAAAAGCGTCCCATACGGCGCCAGGCTGTTCAATTGATGGGCGACTTGCGCGAGCTTCGAGCCGGCTTCCTGGACAAAAACTTCCAGGTTTGAACTGCACATATTCGATAATTCATGAACGGTGTCGTCGGAAAATTTATTGTACTGAAGATGCAGAAATTTCTTTTCCGTCGGCGCACCGGCCGTCACTTGCGAGTTGTTGTCACGCGTTTCGTTGTACTTTTTCACGACATCGATCAGATTTTCCGAAATGGCGTTTCCCAGATCGTTGCTCTCCAGACGAAGGGTATGCAGGGTATTGGAATCCAAAAAATTTTCGATCAGATCCAGCGCACTTTCCGGTGAAATCTTGTTGTTCGACAGATTGAGGGTCTGCAGCTTGCAGCTTGGATGACGGATCGCCAAGCTCAAATAATTCGCACCGTGTTTCGTTAAATGGGTCACCGGATCACTCGAGCACATCTTCAGCTCCGCCAGCTGATTGCCTTCTTTTTGGAGCAGTTTGCTCAGCTCGAGCGCGCCGTCATTGCGCGTGGCCCCGGCGATCTCGATCTTCTGTGTTTGGCATTGCAGCGCCAGTCGAGCAATGCATGAAAACGATGTTTGATCGAGTCTTTTGTCCACGGCGGCATGGGGCTGAACACTGATTCTTTGAATGACGGGCCTGTTTTCGAACTCCAGAATGTCACGCGTGAACCTTTGCAGTTGCTCATTTTTTGGCAAGCAGATCTTGACGGTGTCGATGTGTGCGTATTTTGCGAATTCATCAAGGTTGATCCGCCTCGCCGTCTCACAATCGAAGGTGAGCGTGCCGGCCCGCCCGGCGGCCGAGCCGTCGGTTGGGCCGCCTTGATGAGCCGCGATACCGCTGCTGTTGGGTAGTTGAGATGTTGGGCTGGTGACTGGCAACATGAATTGGTCCGTAGGGGTTGATTTAGGGGGGCGCTATCCCTTATCGGCAGGCGGCCAGAAGTGTAGCAGTAGAATCCAAAGCGGGGAGAGTGGCGGTAGGCATTTTTTACGGATTTGTTTCTAGACAATTCAAATTATATCAAATGCTTACTGTGCAACCCGCCCTCTTTATGCAAAATCCAGCCTATGATCATCCGGGAATTTTTGCCAACGCTTCGAACTCTTTGACCAAATCAAGCCTACCGGCTTGCTGAGCAGCCTTAAGTGCGATTTCGTAGCCAAGCGGGTCTTTTTTGATGAGTGCAGGGTATTTTTTTACCAACAGTTTCACATTATCCAATTCCCCAGCCTCTGCGGCGTACCAGAGCGCTGTTCTGTTGTTTTTGTCCTTGCGCAAGGCTCCCGAAGACGGTCCACTGAGCAGATCGACGTTATAAAGCTTTGGACTCTTCGCGGCCAACATCAAAGCAGTGGTGCCCGACTCGTCTCTGTCCCTATAATTGGCTTTCGCGTCCATCATTCTGCTTAGTACCGACGAATCTCCACTCGCCGCCATCATGACGGGCGTAAGAGAACCTCTAGGGGCCAGGTTCACGTCTGCACCGTCGCCGATCAAACGATGAGCGCCGGAAGGCTGATCGTTCAAAATTGCTCGCACGAGTGGGGTGTGACCGCCGCTTGATTGACTGGCCATAACATTGACGTCATTCCCGAACGTATTTTTAAGCCTCTCGAGTGCGCGCTCGTGACATATTTCAGCCGCTCGCGCCCAAACGCTTTGAGTATCGATCGTTTTATGGCCTTGACGGTCTGTTTTCTCGCAGCCACCACTCAAATCCGGAGCGCTGCGGATCCTTGCGTTGACTGAGCGCGTCATGATGGCGTTGAACAACCTTTGATCGCAAACGCCAAAATTTTTAGCGCAACCTATCACGGTTTCCAAAAAATAAGCCTTTGCTAATTTATATGTCTCCTTGGGTAGAACGGTTCTGAGAAACGCGAATTTGCTCTCAGCCAAACAAGAACCATTTTTTTGAGTGGCCTGCGAGATTGGTTCAAGGCCATTGATCTCCTCGCTCAACTTGACGTCTTTTTTTGCGAGCACGGCGACACTGCGAAGCCATACGGCAAGCGGAGCACCAAACCCAACAAAGCCCGCTGGCGATAAGCGTCCAAGCAACCCATCCTTTTGGTATACGTCTAGCATTTTATCACTGGGCTCCCTAGAGTCCTCAATCGCCATTGCGTCGTTAGGAAGCAAACTTCCAATCACTAAGACATCCTTCGGCATTAGTTTTAGAGGACTAGCATCACTCTTATCTGTGAGTTGTTTTAAGGCTTCCTCCACTTGCGTTTTACCGAGCTCCCGAACCTCGATTGTTGGTTGTGCGAAATTGGAGTTGGCATAGCAAAGGCTGAATTCGTCCTCGGCTGTACGGGTTACCCAGACGGAGGTCGCATGCGAACCTCCTCCTTCATGCGAACCTCCTTGTTTTCTCATCGACACAGTCTGCGACATTTGGATCAACAAATGCTCCCCTTGGACCAGGCCGTCGAGATGTGAAATCATGTCCTCAGCGGAAGCAATACTCTTACCTCGGTTCAATAACCACGGATCGACGTCTTCCTGCATGCCGGTGTAGGCGTCAGGGTTTACAAACCAATATGGTAGACTCTTGGAGAAGGCTTTAGCGGCGTTTTTCAGCTGTTTCTTGCTGGCTTCGCCTTTGACTTTTTCCGCGAGATCGTTCAATGAACGCTCCATCAAACGGCTGAACAAGGCTTCTGAACGATCATCACCACCCATCACACGGCTGAACGAGGATTTCAAACGATCAGTACCGGCGCCCAATCCGTTGTCTGCCCACGCAAGCAAGTGAATCAGATTGGCAAAATCTGATGGCGTCGCGAGCGCAGCCCCATGAGAATCCGAGATTGGTAAATAATTGGCAAAATCGGATGGCGTCGCGCGCGCAGCCCCATCGAAAACCGGGAGTGCTAAATCCCACTCCCTCTCAATTTCTTCTCGAGTCGGAATGTTGGGTTGCGGCTGATCTTCAAACCCACTCCCTACTGCTTGAACCGCCTTATCCAATGGTTTAGACGACAATCGTGTGCGCTTAGTACCTCCTGCTTGAAATATCGAGGTCGGGGTTGCCGCTTGGCCGCCGTCTGGCCTAGGCCTAATTTTAAATTTAAACGGCATATACGAACGCACCAGGCTTACCAGTGACGACTTGACTGGTTGAAAGGCAATGTTATGAGTCTCGGGTGCGGAAACTGGGGGTTGGGAGCTGGCTCGATTAACTGGATAACCTGGTCTATGGCCAACGATCATGTACCCACCGGGAAGGTTAATTTTAGTTGACGGTTTCATGCGGCATTCTTCCTTTTTTCTCGAATAAACGTAAGCCTGCTGCAGTTGGTTTTAGCGTGCAGGCCCTCCTTGTCAGTGGAGTGAATCGCGAAATAAGTTCCCGTGAAAACTCATCAGTAGTCGTCCCTGCAAAACTCCTGAAACGTAAACCCCCGGCAAACCCATCTTTATTTTTGACCGCCGTGCCATAAACATAGTGTCCACTGAAAAAGCCCTGTTCCAGAAACACGGCGTCACCGAGGCGGGCTGCATGGCGCATGCCCGGCGCAAGTTCTTCGATTTGCACAAAGCCAACAAGAGCCTGATCGCCGAGCAGGCGCTGGCGCAGTTCGCGGCGCTGTACGCCATCGAAGCAAGCCTGCGGGAACAGCCCCCCGACGTTCGGCTGAACATGCGGCAAATGCAGGCCAAACCGCTACTGGATAAGCTCCATGACTGGTTGCTGACGCACAAGGCCAAGATCCCGGACGGCTCGGGCACGATGCGCGCCATCGATTACAGCTTGAAGCGCTGGGCGGCGTTGACCCATTATCTGGATGATCCGCTGGTCCCGATCGACAACAACTGGGTCGAGAACCAGATGCGGCCGGTCGCGCTCGGGCGCAAAAACTGGTTGTTTGCCGGCAGCTTGCGCGCGGGCAAACGAGGGGCTGCGATCATGAGCTTGATTCAGTCGGCCAAGCTCAACGGCCACGATCCCTATGCGTATCTGAAAGATGTGCTGGATCGCCTGCCTACGCAGCCATGCAGCAAAATCGAGGAGTTGCTGCCGCATTCCTGGAAACCAGCCAAACTTTGATGCCTTTGTAAAGATGGGTTTGCTGGGGGTTTACATTAAATTAGGCATGCAAGGACTTCAAAGCGATGTCAGGAGCACTCAGCATAATTTTTAGCAAAGCCACTGCCGGACCCGTTGGGTTACGCCGATGTTGCTCCCAATTTTGTAAGGTTTTGACGCTTACGCGCATCAAACCTGCAAATTCACTTTGCGATAGCCCTATCCGTTCGCGCACAGCTTTTACATCAGGAGCAGCGATATTAAATCGTCTGGACGCAACTTTTTTGCCGCTTGCGATATCTTTGGCTTCCTTCAAGCTTTGGACCAAATCGTCAAATAGTTCTTTTTCCATTTAAAGCTCCTTTATGAACTCGCGCAGCAACGCCGTTTCTTGGTCAGTTAAATCATCTTTTTTCGATTTTGGATAAATCAATAACAGGTAGATCTGATGCGAGTCTTTGACCCAATAATAAATTACCCTAACACCGCCGCTTTTCCCCCGTCCCGGTAATGCATAGCGTAATTTGCCAATTCCACCGCCAGATTTGATGAGGTTGCCTCTGTCAGGCTTTTCCACCAAAATGTTTTGTAAACCCCTGTATTCCTCATCGTCCAGTAAAGGATTGAGCAACCGGGTAAAAACAGAAGTTTCAATAAATTCCATGTTTACCATCTTATACGCCAATGGCGTACAACTCAACATTTTTCATCAGTAGTGTCCGGTTAAATCCCCCCGCCGCCGGCAAAGCTTTATTTGGTGCGCTTTTCGAGAGATCAAGGGGCGCGCAACATGACAGATCATCTGATCTTCGGGGGGAGTTCCCAAACCCAGAATCGAACCCGAGTCCGTTAATGCGTCAATGCCTTTGAACCGCCTTCCAGGCCGTGTAGTCGGAGGGTCGTAAACCGTAGCGCGCCAGCACCCCCTCGTGCAGCCTCCGGAGCTCTTCGACAGTCAGTGCCTGCACCCCCACTTGCTCACCTTTAGGCACAAAATCTGCCACGGCTCGCTGAATGCAGGAAAGCGGTTCCAGCTCAGGATGCGTGATGACTTCGCGAATCGTCTGCTTGATGAAATCACGCCATGCCAAGCGAAGGGGGTCGGGCTCCGCCAAGTCTTGTTTGATCGCCAGATATTCCTGCGTAGAACGCTCATAGGCCCAGACGTAAAGGTCACGCAGCAGCTCCACTCGAGTCATTTCGTACACGCCGAGGGTTGCCCGGCTGTATGCCTGCTCCGGCACATCCAGAAAAGTCAGCGGACAAAGATTCGCGCGGAACAACGGCAGATTCGCGGCCAATCGTGAGGTGCGCTTGTTGATGTCGGCAAAAGGCTGCAGGTAGGGCAAATGCACCATCATGAAGAAGGATTGCTCAAATGGATCTCCAATCTGGTTAGCCTTACCCAGAAACACTTCCAGCGCGTCTTCAATTTGCTGTGGTGTCGAGATCGGGCGATAAACGCTTTTGCCAATATCGACGGCATGCCGGCGAATTCGTCCCTCATCTGCTGGATTGGGCAACAAGTTCTCCGCCAAAGCGCTGTGCACGTTCATCAGCGTGTAGCGGTTGAACTCCGCACTGTCGATGTTTTCGACCAGCAGTTCGATCGCCGTTTTGTGGTTCAGGATCATCTGTGTTTCGATGGCGGCTTTGCCCCGTGCGGCCTTGCCATGCTCGATAAGCTCGCGGGTGTCGAGCCGCGAGTAGGTGTTGCCCTCCAGGTGGCTTGATGCCCATGACAAGTCGATCAGCAATCGATTGAGAATGGCGCGGCTGTAAGTGCCCGCAGGTTCGTCAACGTCAGTGGTTCTGCCCATCTTGTCTAATTGGCGGCGCAGCGACTCAGATAAATACCAGATCTCATTGGGACGATACGCATCCAGAAAATCACGCTGATAGCCTACCGGTTTGCGAGCCGCCAGAGGCTGATCGATATAGGCAAGGATGTCCTGGCTATCCGCAGAAAGGGGAATGAAAGACGGGAAGCAATCTACACTGGTGGCCAGGGCACCGCTGCCAGCTTGGATATTTGCACGGAAATAGCGACGGGCCCGACCTTCACCCAGCGCGGCGACTTGCCGGCGCTCAATCAGCTTCGCGATCAAGCGCTGTGCTGTTCGCCTGGCAATCTCAGGGTGCGCGGTCAGCAGTTCGGCCAGCGTCAATCCGTTCTCGGATGACCGGATGCTGTTCAGTAAGTCTGTTGTAGATGACATAGCGTTGTGGCGCTGTTCGAAGTACATGTGGCGCAATTATGGCGCAGTTTATGGCCATCGCGCCACGACTTCCCAAATGGGGTAGAAATGGCTGGCCCTACCCGTATCCAATCTTGAGTTCTTGGGCTTGGGCAGCGAGTTCATTCAGGGCCAGAAGTCTAGCCAGACTGGCATCCGTGCGGATTGGCGACGGTCGCCAGTAGAGTCATCTCAGAGCGCATTCAGAGGAATTTTGGCGTAAGCGATGCCGTTGGCTTCCTTGGGCGGCATTTCCCCGGCGCGGATGTTGATCTGCACTGCCGGCAGGATCAGCACCGGCATTTCCAGCGTAGCGTCGCGCCGGGCGCGCATTGCCACGAACTGGGCTTCGGTGATGCCGTCATGGACATGAATGTTGCGCGCGCGTTGTTCGGCCACGGTGGTTTCGAAAGACACTTCACGGCCATTGGGCGGGTAGTCGTGGCACATGAAAAGGCGCGTATCCGCAGGCAGACTCAGGAGCTTACGCGTGGACGTATAAAGGGTTTGGGCATCACCACCCGGAAAATCGCAGCGGGCGGTCCCCACATCGGGCATGAATAAAGTATCGCCCACAAAAACTGCGTCGCCAAACTGGTAAGCCACACAGGCCGGGGTGTGGCCCGGCACATAGAGCGTCTTGCCGAATAGCTCACCGACGCTGATTTCCTCGTCTTCTGCAAACAGGCGGTCAAACTGCGAGCCATCCACAGCAAAATCCGGCTCCAAGTTGAAAACAAGCTTGAACACCTGCTGCACGGTGGTGATGTGACCGCCAATGCCGGTGCGCCCGCCAAGCTGGGCCTTCAGATAGGGTGCGGCAGTCAGGTGGTCGGCATGAGCATGGGTTTCGAGAATCCACTGCACCCGCAGCAGATTGCTGCGAACGTAATCGATCACCTTGTCCGCTGAGGTATGGCTGGTGCGGCCGGACTTGGGATCATAGTCGAGCACCGAATCGATGATCGCGCAGGCTGTGCCGGGCCCCAGGTGCACCACATAAGTGACGGTCCAGGTGGCGGGGTCGAAGATGCCATGCACCTGAGGTTTGGCGATGCTGGGAGCGGTCATGATGGCGACAATTCAGTTAATTTTTATATATTATATTGAACAATTTTATATTTTTCAATATAATATAAAGCATGAATAGAAAGCAAAAGCGCATATTTCATCAAGCGAAAACTAGGCGACGTCAATGAAGTCAGTAATGCCGGATCTCTCGGAAATGCAAGCTGCGGCCGGACAGGCCTGCAAGCTCATGAAGGTATTGGCCAACACGGATCGCCTGATGATCCTTTGCCAGCTCAGCCAGAGCGAAAAGCGTGTAGGAGAGCTGGAGGAGCTGCTTGGCATCGTGCAGCCCACGCTCTCGCAGCAGCTTACCGTGCTGCGCGACGAGGAGCTGGTGAGCACCCGCCGCGAGGGCAAGAACATTTACTACAAAATTTCCAGCCAGAAAGTGCTGGCCGTGATGGAGGTACTTTATGATCAGTTCTGCGGTCAACCAAAGGCGTAAACAGTGATGATTGATTGGACTCATTTCACGCCGTGGGCCTCATTGAGCGGCGGCATCGTGCTGGGGCTTGCATCGGCTATATTCATCCTGTTCAACGGCCGCATTCTGGGCATCAGCGGCATTCTGGGTGGGCTGCTCTCGCCCCGCACAGGGCATATTGGCTGGCGGATTTCTTTTCTGCTGGGCCTGGCCGCAGCACCAGCCGTGTTTGCCTGGGTGGCGCCAACAGGCGTCATGCCTGCACCGCGGATTGATGCGGGTTACGCGCTCATCGTCGCAGCCGGGCTTCTGGTTGGGCTGGGCACGCGCTATGGCTCAGGCTGCACCAGCGGCCACGGCATCTGCGGCCTCTCCCGTCTGTCGCCACGCTCACTGGTAGCAACCCTCACATTCATGAGTGCTGGGTTTGCCATGGTGTTCGTAGTTCGCCATCTGTTTTGAGGGTCTGCATCATGCAAAGATTCAGTGAGTTTATCGCCGGCCTGCTCTTTGGCGTCGGCTTATTGCTGTCGGGGATGACCGATCCGGGCAAGGTGCTCGGCTTTTTGGACCCGTTCGGGGCCTGGGACCCGTCGCTCGCCCTGGTGATGGGCGGCGCCATCATGGTGGGCGCTTTCGCCTTTGCGGTGGCCAAGAAGCGGACGACCAACCTCCTGGGTGGCGCCCTGCACTTACCAACGGCCAACCAGATCGATCGCCGGCTGGTTATCGGCGCCCTGCTGTTCGGCGCAGGTTGGGGTTTGGCCGGCTTTTGTCCCGGGCCGGGCTTGGTATCAATGTTCTCAGGTCAGCCCAAGGCCACGGTGTTCGTGGTGTCCATGATGGCCGGCATGCTGATATTCGAGGCCGCTGAGCGCTTCATCCACCAGCCCCGCGCGCGCCAGGCGGCTGCCCGTTAATTTCCCATACAAAAGTTGGTTTCACGCTCAAAAAGCAGGCTTGATCTGCACCATGATCTCATTTCGGCGAAACATAGGCGGCGTCCAAGGCGGGTTGTATCGAGCAAACTGGGGGGATTGAAGCGCCTCCATTTTTTTGCTTTTCAACCAAGCCATCAGTTCATCGGTACGCGTTTGGACATTCGATAAAAAGTTAAACCCGGAATACGTCAAGACGCCGTATGTGGCTCCCGGCACTTCGCGAATGGCCACCTTGCTATTGTTTGGTTTTGGCAAAGAAGCCAGGGTATAGCTACTTGGCATGACGAAGTAAATACGCCAGCGATTGGCTGTGCTCATTTTTTCCGAGGAACCCTGAACAGGTTCGATGGTCACGGGAGCGGTCATCTCAATTTTTTGAGAAACAGGTGCCACGGTGACAGGTGTTGTCATGGCTATTTTTTCCGAGCCCCCCGCGGGGGCATTGGGCGCTGTGTTGTTGCCAAAAATGAAATCGGCAATCAACCGAAAACCGTTATTCGAGGCCTCATCCATATCGCCATCGACAAACGTTTCTGCAATCAACACGGATGGGTAACGGCGAATTTGAAATGCGCCCTCCTCCGAAACAAGTTCGTATTTAGGTTCTTCAATCGCCATGGCGAAGCCTCCTGAAAAAACAAGCGTGGAAAGGACAAGGGCTTTGAATAAGTGCTTCACATGGGTTCCTTTATTTTTCGTGACATACAAAACGATTCGCTAAGTTTAACCATAAACACAATATAAATCTCATCAATTTAGTGATATCATAGCGTTAAAAAAAGCGTTTAATATGCCGAAAACTCACTCGAACCCCGAGCAGAAAACCGTTGAATGGCTGGGTCATGCGCAGCGCGAGCGTTTGGCCTATATCGACTTTCGCCTTTACTTCATGGGTGAAATCGGTCGGCCGGATTTGAGCAGTCGCTTTGGCATGGCGCCTACCGCTGCAACGCGCGACCTGGGTTTGTACAGACAAATAGCACCACAGAATATCGATTTCGACGGTAGCCACAAAATCTACCGTATCAGCAAAGCCTTCTCCCCTGTTTTCGAGCACTCGCCGCAGCGAGTCTTGTCTGCCATCGCCCTTGGGTTTGGCGATGGCCTGGGCGTCGACTCTCAGCCCATGCTGCCCTGCGAATCACCTGCTGTCTTGAGCAGCCCACGGATGGCGGTATTGGCCCCCATCTGCCGCGCCATCCACGCCAAACGCGCGCTCGCTATCCGCTACCACTCGATGAGCAGCGGCGAGTCCGAGCGGGTCATCGTGCCCTTTGCCTTGGTTGACACTGGTCTGCGCTGGCACGTCCGGGCTTTTGATCGAAAGCGCGGCGAGTTCCGCGACTTCGTCGTTACCCGTATCGAAGCGCCAAGCTTGGTTAATGCCCCCCCCAAAGCCGACGAGCGCCCCGACAAAGACATTCAGTGGACAAGGATCGTGGAGTTGGACCTCGTCCCGCACCCTCGCCTGAGCCGCCCCGAGATCATTCGGATGGACTACGGGATGACGAATGGCTCGATCCGGATGCGTGTGCGCGCCGCCGTCGCGGGCTATATGCTGCTGCGCTGGGGCGTGGACAGCTCGCCCGACCACCGTCTCAAGGAAGAACAATACCGCCTATGGCTCAGCGATCCGCTGGCCTTGTACGGCGTCGAAAACGCAAGACTCGCGCCGGGGTATCAAGCCCCCGCCGCGAAGACATCGCGCAAATAGGACAAAACACGATGGCAAGCAACGACACAAACAAGAACGGCGGCAAGCTCGGCTTCGAGGCGGAGATGTTCAAGACAGCCGACAAGCTGCGCGGCAATATGGAGCCCAGCGACTACAAACACGTCGCGCTCGGGCTCATTTTCCTGAAGTACATCTCGGATGCCTTTGAGGCGCAACACCAAGCGCTGTTGGCAGAAGACCCCCAGGCGGCCGAGGACAAGGATGAGTACCTGGCCGACAACGTGTTCTGGGTGCCCAGAGAAGCGCGCTGGTCGCACCTGCAAGCCAGCGCCAAGCTGCCGACCATCGGCACCTTGATCGACGATGCGATGCGCGCCATCGAAAAAGACAACGAGTCGCTCAAGGGCGTGCTACCAAAGGACTACGCCCGGCCTGCGCTTAATAAGGTGATGCTCGGCGAGCTGATCGACCTGATCTCCGGCATTGCGCTGGGCGAAGAAGGCAGCCGCTCAAAAGACATCCTGGGGCGCGTGTACGAATACTTTCTGGGCCAGTTTGCAGGTGCCGAGGGCAAACGCGGTGGTGAGTTCTACACCCCGCGCTCAGTGGTGCGTGTGCTGGTCGAAATGCTCGAACCGTTTTCCGGGCGCATTTACGACCCTTGCTGCGGCTCGGGCGGCATGTTTGTGCAGTCCGAAAAATTCGTGCAGGAGCACGGTGGCCGCATCGGCGACATCGCCATTTACGGGCAGGAATCGAACTACACCACCTGGCGGCTGGCCAAGATGAACCTGGCCGTGCGCGGCATCGACTCCGACATCCGCTGGAACAACGAAGGCAGCTTCCACAAAGACGAGCTGCGCGACCTCAAGGCCGACTACATCCTGGCCAACCCGCCATTCAATATCTCCGACTGGGGCGGCGACCGTCTGCGCGAAGACGTGCGCTGGAAGTTCGGCGCACCGCCCGTGGGCAACGCCAACTATGCGTGGCTCCAGCACATCCACCACCACCTCGCCCCCAACGGCACGGCTGGCGTGGTGCTGGCCAACGGCTCGATGAGTTCCAACCAGTCCGGCGAGGGCGATATCCGCAAAGCCATGCTCGAAGCCGACGCCGTGGACTGCATGGTGGCCCTGCCCGGCCAGCTCTTCTATTCCACGCAGATCCCCGCCTGCCTGTGGTTTCTGGCCCGGAACAAGAACCCCGCGACTGGAAAAGCGGGGGGCCTGCGCGACCGGCGCGGCCAAGTGCTGTTCATCGATGCCCGAAAAATGGGCGTGCTGGTCGACCGCACCCGGCGCGAGCTCACCGACGAAGACGTCAAGACGATCACCGACACCTACCACGCCTGGCGCGGCGAGGCAGGCGCAGGGGAGTATGCCGACGTGGCGGGCTTTTGCAAATCCGCCACGCTTGAAGAGATCGCCAAACACGGCCATGTGCTCACACCCGGGCGCTACGTGGGCGCTGCCGATGTCGCGGACGACGGCGAGCCCTTCGAGGAAAAAATGCTGCGGCTGTCGCAACTCTGGCGCGAGCAACGCCAGCAAGCCGCCAAGTTGGACGAAGCGATCGAGACCAATTTGACGGCACTGGGCTTCACAGGGGCATCACGATGACACTGAATGTCGAACATCTTTTGCGCACGGCAAACACCTTGGAGCAGGCATTGCTGGCGATTAAAAGCCATGCCAACCGCGACAATGTGCGCTTTGATCTGTACCGCAACGCCGCCATCAAGAGCTTTGAGTTATCGCTGGAAACTGCAGGCAAGCTCTTGCGCAAAGCACTCAAAGCCTACGGTGGCGCACCCCGCGAAGTGGACAAATGGGTCTTCAATGACGTGCTGCGCCATGCTGGCAAACACGGTTTGATGGATGCCGCCACTGTCGAACGCTGGCTGACGTACCGAGCCAATCGCAACAACACCGCGCACGACTACGGCGCAGGCTTCGCCAACGACACACTCAAGCTGCTCCCCGCTTATTTGCAAGACGTGCGGGCCTTGGCACCTGAAATTCAAAAGGCTTTCGATGCCGCAGCTTGATTTGTCGCGTTTGTTGTTACCCGCACGGCATTTGCACACGCTGCAAACCCTGCTGGCGCAACACGTGCCCTGCGCCGAGGTTTGGGCCTATGGCAGCCGGGTGAATGGCGGTGCGCACGAGGGCAGCGACCTGGACGTGGTGCTGCGCAACCCGGCTGACTTGGCACAAGACGTTGAAGACTGGTTCGAACTCAAAGAAGCACTGCAAGAAAGTACCCTGCCCATGTTGGTGGAAGTGCATCTGTGGTCGCGCCTGCCCAAAGCCTTTCACCCGAATATCGAAGCGGGGTATGTGGTGTTGCAGCAGGGTGAGGCGGAACACAAGGAGGCGGGCGATGGGGGCTGAGCACAAGCTAGCCATCGCGCTGCGTGAAGAGGCATTGCAAGGGCTGATCCACACCTTGCGTGGGGTGCAGGTGATGTTGGATCGGGACTTGGCGGCCCTTTATCAGGTAGAAACGCGGGCGCTCAAACAGGCAGTGAAGCGCAACATCAAACGCTTTCCTGCTGATTTCATGTTTGTACTGGAAGATGCCGAGCTTGATCGGCTGGTATCACAGTCTGTGATACCTTCAAAAGGCGTGTTCGGCGGTGCTTCACCGTTTGCTTTTACCGAACACGGCGTGGCGGCAGCGATTGAGGCCAACTTAAAGGAGCTGGGCGATGCCGAATGATCTGAACAAGCACAGCGCCAGCGATTACCACCAGTGGCTGCTCGACCTCAAAACCCGCTTTCGCCACGTGCAGCTCAAAGCCGCCGTGGCGGTCAACACCGAACTCTTGCGGTTTTATTGGAAACTGGGGGCGGACATTCTGGCCCAGCAAGCCAGCCAGCGCTGGGGCAGTGGTTTTTTGGAAAAGCTGAGCCAAGACCTGATGCAGGAATTTCCCGACATGAAGGGGTTTTCTGTAAGAAACCTCAAATACATCCGGCAATGGCACAGTTTTTGGACTGCCAGCCCAATTGGGCAACAAGCTGTTGCCCAATTGACCGCCATACCCTGGGGCCACAACCTCGCCATTCTGAGCAAGTGCTCAAGCCACGACCAAGCCCTGTACTACGTGCAACAAACTCAGGCGCACGGCTGGAGCCGCATGGTGCTCACCCACCAAATCGAAAGCGGCCTGTGGCAACGCGAAGGGCAAACCCTGACCAACTTCGCCCAAACCCTGCCCGCACCGCAGTCAGAATTGGCGCGGCAAATGCTCAAAGACCCCTATGTGTTCGACTTTTTATCGCTCACACCCGAACACACCGAACGCGAGCTGGAAAAAGCCCTGATCGACCACATCACCCATTTTTTGCTTGAACTCGGCGCAGGCTTTGCCTACATGGGCCGCCAAGTGGCCTTGCAAGTGGGCGAGCGCGAGTTTTTTCTGGATTTGTTCTTCTACCACGCCCGCCTGCACTGCTATGTGGCGGTGGAACTCAAAACCGTGGACTTTGAACCCGAGTTTGCAGGCAAGCTCAACTTTTACCTCAAAGCCGTGGATGAACAACTGCGCGGCGAGCACGACGCCCCCACCATCGGCCTGCTGCTGTGCAAAAGCAAAGACAAACTGGTAGCCGAATACGCCCTGAGTGACATGAGCAAACCGCTGGGGCTGGCCACCTACGAACTGTCACACACCCTGCCCGCTGAGTTGCAGGGGCAATTGCCGAGTATTGAGGCGCTGGAGGCGGAGTTGAAGGGGGTGGGGAATGGGTGAGTGGAAGAAATACAGGATAAGCGACCTCGGTAAAGTAATTACAGGAAAAACACCTTCTACATCAGTGGTAGAAAATTTTGATGGCGATTACCCCTTCATCACTATTCCAGATATGAATGGGCAACGTGAAATATCGTCATCAGTGCGAACGCTTTCTGAAATTGGTGCGCAATCATTGCGGACATGTCTTCTTCCTACTGGAACGGTCATGGTTTCATGCATCGCAACGATCGGGAGATGCGGCATCACTACCAAGCCGAGCTTCACAAATCAGCAAATTAACAGCTTAATTTGCAACAGTGATGTTGATTCAAAATACATTTACTACTGTTTTACACAGCTTAGACAAACACTTGAAGCCGTAGGCGGAGGTGGGTCTGTTTATACGAATATCTCAAAATCAAGGTTCGAGCAGATAGAGCTTATCGTTCCACCTCTCCCAGAACAACGCGCCATCGCCCACATCCTCGGCACGCTGGACGACAAGATAGAACTCAACCGCCAACAAAACGAAACGCTGGAGGCCATGGCCCGCGCCTTGTTCAAAGCGTGGTTTGTCGATTTCGAGCCCGTGCGCGCCAAGATGGAAGGCCGCTGGCAACGCGGCCAATCCCTGCCCGGCCTTCACGCGCACCTCTACGGCCTGTTTCCTGATCGGCTTGTGGAATCGGAGTTGGGGGAGATTCCG
>JBKCTV010000043.1:0-6235 GCA_046318595.1 Burkholderiaceae bacterium
AAAGCCGACTATCGGACGAGGAAAACGACGCTTCCCTCTCGTTTCCGTTCTCGGTGCCGGCATCAACCGGGGTCTGAACCGCAAAAATTATGCGGTTTGCCCCTCAGGAGCGGTGCGAGCCTCTAGAGCCACGGATTCAGGTAATACTAAATACCCACTTAAACCCTGCAAGCCTGCTGAACAGCCACCGCTTAAATCGGTGCGCTTGCTTGATCAGATGCGGTGAGCGTATTCGGTACAAGGATTGCAGCATACGTACCGAGGAGGCTTATGTCTATTGGGTGCGCTGGTTCATCCGGTTTCATCAGTTGAAAAACCCCAGAGAAATGGGTTCCGCCTCTGTAAACCACATTGCCGAACAAACCCTCGTCGGCACTGGTCTGACCGGGCCGCACGGTGCGCGCGATAATGACGCTGAGCGCAGCTTGGCGCCTGACAGGTAGTCGCTGACGGCGCTACTACCTGCCGATCCCGAACAAAATGGGCCCCGCAGTCTTTATGACCGTGGCCACAGCAGGGTGCGTGATTCGCTTCTCGATCGAGATGGCGTAAAACTCTTCCATCAGCGCGGTCGCGCTGCCCAGCCTTAGCACCTGGTACTGGGCTTCGATTTCGCCGGCCAGCACGGCAGGCCCGGCGAAAACGCCCAGGCCCCGGCGACCGAATGCCTTGGTCAAGGCGCCATCGTCGAACTCTGCGGCGATCGCAGGCCTCAGTCCGTTGTCGCGCAACCATGCATCCAGCCGCGGCCGCAGCGCCGTTTCTGTGCTGGGCATCAGCAGGGGCAGATCGGCAAGGCAAGCTGGAAACCGGGCGCGGGCGCGACGGGCGGTCCATCCAAACTGGGACATCAGCGTTTCCGACGCAAAAAAACTCACATCGGTACGCCCCAGCAAGTGCGTAAACGCTTTCACACTCAGACTGGCCGGAAGCGGGACATCGGAGACGACAAGATCCAGGCGATGCACGGCCAGCTCTGCCAACAAGGCCGTCAGTTTTCCTTCGTGGCATACCAGACGACCATGTGCAGGGTGGGCCAGGCAAGGCTCGAGGATGTGACAGGCGATCGACTTCGGCACCGAGTCCGAGACGCCAACGCGGAAAGTAGCCTGAGATTGCCCATCTCTGCCAGTCTGCAGCGCCTCCTGCATGGCAGACCCCATGCTGAAAATCTCTTCGGCGTATCGCTGAACCGTTCGCCCCGCGTCGGTGGGCTCCAAACCTCGCCCGACCTTGCGCAGCAATGGTTTGCCGAGCCGCGCTTCCAGTTGCTTGATTTGGCCGCTCAATGTTTGCGGGGTCAGGTGAAGCTGTTCGCTCGCGCGGGCAATACTGCCAGTGCGCGCAACAGTCCAAAAGTATTGGAGGTGCTTGTAGTTCATCGGGATAGTTCGCCTAATTCGAAGAGTCACACTGTAAATGCGAATTTATTTCGATGCTAGCACCACTTACACTGTCCTGGTGACGCTTCACTGATTTCCATTTGATTCGAATAGGAGAACACCATGCACATCCAAATTCGCGCTGGCAACGTCCGGCTGCCACGCGCCCATGCAACGGGCTTGGCTGAACGCCTACGCGGCGTCTTCGCTCGCCTGGCCGATCGTATTGTCCGCATCGTGGTTCGTCTGGGCGAGACAACACCGCATGGCGCTGCCAGCAGGCAATGCACCATGGAAGTTCACCTTCAGGACGGCGAGGTGATGTTTGTCAACGAGCGGCGGCGCAAGCTCGGCTCTTTGCTGCGACGGGCGACCGAACGGGCCTGGAAAGCCGCAGCCGTCGCGCTCGCTCACCCAGGTGCGGCGTCCCCGAAGCTGGCCCTGCCCGTGCGCCCACCGAAACGCCGCGCATGATCGCCACCCATTCAGCCCAACCCACAGCCTAACCAACAATAAGCGAGCGACAAAGTGCCTGATTTTCTGTTCATCGATTTCCTTGGTCAGGCCACTTGGCTGTGGCTTGTATTCGTCGGCGTGGTCGTTACTTTGCTTGCGTTCGATCTTGGGGTTCTGCACCAGGACGACCACGAGATCGGCATCCGCGAGAGCTTGCTGTTGTCGGCCGGGTACATCAGCGTCGCCCTGATATTCGGCGGGTGGCTGTGGTGGCAACTGGGCGCCGAGCGCGGCATCGAGTATTTCACAGGCTTCATGATCGAAAAGTCGCTGTCCATGGACAACGTCTTCGTGATCGCGATGATTTTCTCGTTCTTCGCCATTCCCCGCCAATATCAGCACCGAGTCTTGTTCTGGGGCATTCTGGGTGTCGTCTTACTGCGCGCAGCAATGATCGGGCTGGGTGCCGCGCTGGTCACGCAGTTCTCATGGGTGCTGTACATATTCGGCGCCTTCCTGATTCTGACCGGTATCAAGATGCTGTGGATGAGCAATCACCAACCGGACCTGGAGAACAACTTCCTGCTGAAGTTTCTGAAGAAGCGGATGCGTGTCACGCCGGCCTTGCGCGGCAATGCGTTCTTCGTTCGTGCGCCGCACCCCACGGGTGGCCAGCCGGTGCTGTGGGCCACACCGCTCTTCCTTGCCCTGTGCCTGGTTGAATTTGCCGACCTGATTTTTGCCGTCGATTCGGTTCCGGCTATTTTTGCCATCACGACCGATCCGTTCGTTGTCTACACCAGCAACATCTTTGCCATCCTCGGGCTGCGTGCGCTGTATTTCGCCCTGGCAGCCATGATCCAGCGCTTCGCCTACCTGAAGTACGCCCTGGCTTTGGTTCTGGTGTTCATCGGCGGCAAAATCTTTCTGGTGAACCTGGTCGGCAAGTTTCCGCCCTTGCTCAGCCTGGGCGTGACCGCAGGGCTGATTGCTGGCGGCGTAATCGTCTCGCTTTGGAAAACGCAAGGAGCTGTGGTCGCTCTCCCCGAGACCAAACCACGCCGTGACGAGACCTGAGGCGCGTGGGTTGTCAGGCTCGCCCGCAACGGTCAGCTGCTAAATTGCCCACCTTTAGCTTGCTTTTGCGGTAATTGAAAGTTTGACGTTGCTGCAATCGGGACGTTGATATTGGTGGCGGCGAGTGTCTGGGAGCATATTCGCCGTGCATCGGCGTGTCAGGCACAAATATATTTCCATACAGTAAAAAATACACTCGCTTTGCACCGGACTCGTCCAACAAACGGTTCAGATCGTGGCTCGCTTCGCGATCACGATCTAACCTTACTCGCTTGTTTTTGTGACTTATAGTCCGTGGACTAATAGTCTTCGTTTGTCAAAATATACTACTACTTTCCCTGCGTAGCCAGTCATGCAAAAAACACTTGTTAACTCAATAGCAATCGCGATCCGGTATTATCGTAAGGCTCAAAACTTGAGCCAAGAAGAGCTGGCTGATAGATCAAACCTAGACCGGACTTATATTTCTGGCGTGGAGCGCGGCGTAAGAAACATAACGCTCGAATCTTTAGAGCAGATTATTACAGCACTCCGCATTGCTCCAGCAGATTTTTTTACTTTAGCCACACAGGAAAATAAGAATGACATATCTAATAAATAGCAAAGCCAATACAAATTTCATGTCTGGTTCGGGTAATGAGGAAACTATAGATGTATTGATTTTTGAAAAGGCCCTGCATGATGTTCACAATATAGTAGACAAAATAACAAAAGATATTCCAGTTGATATTTTTTCGATCTTGGGAATGAGGAATTTATCTGCATTTATTGGCGAACTTTTTGCAAAAAGTCTTGCTAAGAAATCAAAGAATCGGTTTATAGGAAACCCCCATCAGGATGGCTATCCAGATTTGTTACTTATGGATAAGCACGGAATCAAGTTGTATGAAGAAATCAGAGCCAGAGGAGGAATAAGGGATAAGTCGCCATTCAGTCCTTTTCAAAATGGCGGAATCGAAATTAAAGCCACATGCGGTTCAGTTCCAACGCCAACTCAATGCGCTAAGCTCGGTATTGAAAAACCAGATATGGGTGAGACACGGATAGCAGTAATGCGCCGTTATGACTGGAAAGCGCATCATCGAGAGACAAACAATTTGGTCGGTATTTTATGGGACTTCCTTGATGGCGTTCCACATATCGTGGCCGTCTTTTTTGGGAATACACTCACAGAAAACGATTGGGGGAAAATAGTTCAACCCAAGGAGGGCGGTGGAAGAACAACAAGCGTTTCAATTATGCCGCGCTCTGGAGTTAATAAAATGTACCGGAATTGGATAGCGGTTAAAGAAGATCCGCGCTATGTGAAATTCATAAACAAATACAACGGCGGAACTCTTATTAAGCTATAAACATAATTCTTGTTGCCCTCTATGCAGCGTGGAAAATTTTTTGTGACCCCTGTCATTTAATAGGCATGAAAGAAAGCAGAATATTTTTTCAAGGCCTGCGGGAGGGATGCTTTCACCTATTAGTTCTCGAATTAACTTATCGCTCACTTTTTTTCCATCGGCACGCTCCCACTCAAATTCATAGCTAGAAATGGTGTGAAGTTTCATTGCTTCGTATAGGGATAAGACACGATTCTGCGATGGATGCAATTTGTTATCACTGCAAGCATATGAAAGGTTGCGTGTAAGCGTGCTGGCTGGCGAATCCCAGCTCATGCGCTTATACGCACTTGTATAACCCTTCATCAATCGATATTCGCCGTTTTCCTTAACCCAAGGACGGGGCAAAATGAAATTGCATTTAATACAAAAAATTGGGGTTTCTATACTCGCTTTATTTATTCCGTTTTCATCCTTAGCTGAACTATGTGTTGGGTTACCCTTAAACCCGCACGCTGGATTTATACACTGATTGTCAAAAGCGCCTTTCTCTTCTGGTGTATTGCTCACCCAAAGATATTTTTCATCATCAAGTAGCGGGACGCGATGATATGGAATTTTCTTGTATTGAGCTGTTTCAGGCTTACCTGCGTCCAAAGGGGGAGCGTCTGAGATGATGTCTCGGACAGTTACCCATTTCTCTGCGGAATATCCATCCTTGCTATGGGTTTCTTGCGGAAAAAGTGAACCATACATTTTTATGTGCTGCTTCAGATCTTCATTTTTTGTAAAGATTGAGATTAGTCTTTGTCTGCTCTGAGGAACGCCGTAATTTGCAAACTCAACAACACGAATGGAACTACTAAACTCGGGACCAAGTGATTTTTTTATTAAATCAATAATCCCAATTAGCCCCCCATCCCCATGTGGGTCTGGAATGAAGGTATTCTCCATTTCTGGGACATTCTCCATTACTAACGTATGCGCCCCACTTTTGATGAATATTTCGATTGTCGGTATAACCAAAAGGTTTCTCGGGTCTACCGCATCTTTAAGGCCCTGTCGAAATAAGCTCAAAAGTTTACCTCTCCCATTTTTCGACATACCCTGGCAAGGAGGAGTTGCAAAAACAATATCCAAAGAACTTCCACTTAAGCGATTTTGAGTTGCCTTTAAAATTTCAGATGTTTTTTCCCATATATTCCCAACAACCATGTGAGTTTCTGGGTAGTTATGTTTGAATACTTCGGCGCGATCTTCGAGTAATTCATTGGCAACAATTACATCAAACCCAGAGTGCCGTAACCCTAGATCACCGATACCACCGCAAGCAAAGAGACTGATTGCCTTCATATTTGTTTTGCCGCAAATAGTTGACGTGACGTATAGTCTACATCGAGACATGGGGTTTGGCAAGAGGAAAAGTTGCGCCTGTAAGTGTGGCTAAGAGGCATAACGTTTGAATTCAGGGGCGCGTAGCGTCCCTCTGGATGAAATGTTATCAATCTTGAAGGTAATCTTTAGCCCTGAACTTCTCAATAATGTAGTCAGGAGCTTTTAGATTAAAGAACTTAGACGTGTCATTATCAAAATCTATGTGTTCAATCTTGGATACGTCTTCACCTAGGAAACCAGTAAGAAACTGATTAATTTTAACCTGCTGTTCTTTTTGAGCAGCCTCAATAGCATAAATGGCATCAGATGGAAAACCACCCATATTCTTTGAGAAAATCATGGCTTATATCCTTACAAGTTGGAGCATGTAGATACAAATTAAAACCTGAATCCGTGACTCTAGAGGCTCGCACCGCTCCTGAGGGGCAAACCGCATAATTTTTGCGGTTCAGGCCCCGGTTGATGCCGGCACCGAGAACGGAAACGAGAGGGAAGCGTCGTTTTCCTCGTCCGATAGTCGGCTTTGGCGGTCGGCTTCAGCTCATGTGGGCAGCCCCACGCACACCGCCACCTTCGGCCATCGCGAAACGCTGT
>JBKCTV010000044.1:0-92961 GCA_046318595.1 Burkholderiaceae bacterium
GGAGTGGTAGCTGGTTCGAGTGATGGATTAGCCAGTGATGCCGAATGATACTGATCTGGTAATTCCTACAAAAAGTGTCGTTTTCGGGCGGCGCGTCGGGTGAGGCACGGTGAAGGTATGGAAACAGGCGATTTCGGATCGGGGATGTTGAGGGCGGCGGGGATCGGATTGGTGACGCTGGGTTTGGTGTCGTGCGGTTTTTCTCGTCCTGCGGTGACCCCGGCCGTGATCCAGGAGCGTTTCAAGCCGCCCGTGATCAGCCCTGAGGAGCCGGACGCTAACACGTCGCTGGACACCGAATGGATGCCGGAGTCGGTTTTTCTGGTGCGCTCGACCGAACCGCAAAGCGCCTTACCCGAAAAAAAAGTGAGCGGGTTGTCGGTGACGGAAACCGGTTTGTACGATGTGATGCAGTTGTTGTTTGCTGACACGGGGTATTCGCTGACGTTTGAGGGTGGGGCGGAAGCGGCGCGGCGCTATGGTGCGGTGACCAGCAGCAACATGAGTGGGAGCTTGACGGAGGTGTTGAACCAGTTGGCCGATTCGCTGGGGTTTTTCTGGTCAACGCGGGGCGGCAGGTCGATTTTGATTCAGCCCGAGCAGCAGTTTATCGTGGACCTGCCGCCGGTGCTGGGTGACGACAATCTGGCGGGCATCACTAACACGCTTCAATATATGGGGGCGCGGGACGTTTACCTGGATCGGATCAACCGGTCGATGGTGTTCCGATCGAACCGTAAATCGCTTGGTTCGATCGAGTCTTACTTGAATCGGATGCGCGAGTCGCGCTCGATGCTGGTCTACGAAATGCAGGTTCTGCAAGTCGACCTGAGTGATAGTTCGCAGATGGGGATTCAGTGGAAAGCGTTCGTCGGGGCCAATGGCCCGGTGGTTTCCAAAACGCAGGAGGCTGCCGGTATCGTCAATAAGGGCAACACGGCGGCCGATGTTGTGTCGAGCCGGGCGATCAGCGTGGCTGCTGGTTCTGGGATCGACAGCCTGAACACATTTATTTACGGTCCGAAGTTTTCGCTCAATCTGCTGCTGAATTTTTTAAAATCGCAGGGTGATGTCAAGACCATCAGTCAGCCGCGCATCGGCTTGATGAACGGCACCAAGGGTTTGCTGCGGGTGGGTCAGTCCACGACCTATGTTTCGAAGGTTGGCAGTATCAACTCCTCTGGGCTGAACCAGGTGACGGTCGACACCAAGGATCTTAAGACTGGTCTGGAGATTTCGCTGGCCGGCGAGGAGCACGACAAGACGATTTATACCAGGATCAACCTGTCGATCACCGAGCTGTTGCAGTTTACTAAATATATTGCGCTTGGCACTGACCTGACCTTGCCGGAAGTGGCTGACCGGGAGTTAAAAACCCAGGTTCGTTCGCGGCCGGGCGACACGATTTTGCTGGGTGGGATCACGATCACACGGGCTGAGCAAAGCCGGCAGATGGGTGCCTCGGCCAACAACAGCAACAAGCAGGTCAGGCAGTCCGAGCTGGTGATTGCCATCAAGCCGCGTTTGGTGAGTTTTTTACCGGCAGGCAATAAAAAGGACGCGGCACCGGTCGTTGGCATCGTATCCTCGGCTGACAGCAAGCTGCCGGTGGCCGTTGCGCCGTTGCACATGGCCAAGCCCGCGGTGGCGGCGGCCGTGCAGGCCGCTGCTGCGCCGGTGCCGGTTGTTGAGCCCTTGGCAGTCGTTGAGCCTTTGGCTGCGCTCGCCCCGGTCACGGCGCCGGTCGTTAGCCCTGTGCCGGAGGCCGTGAGCGAGCCATTGCCGAGCGTCGCGGCGGTGCCTCGGGAGGGTTTGTTGGCTGGGGCTGAGGCCGTCGTCGAGAAAGAGAAACCCGCTGCGATTGCCGAGTCGTCCCCGGTGGCGGCGTTCATGAGCGCATCCTCGGCGCGCCTGGGGCCGGCGGTGGAATACACGGTGGAAAAAATGCAGCGTTTTTGGTGGTTCGTGGTTTCGCTCGGTAAAAAAGGTTCGCTATGAATGCCGCTGCTTTTAGTTACCGCATAAAAAAAACGGCTGCCTGGTTGACGGTGGGGTGTCTGGTGATGGGGTTGTCTTGGCGGCCGGTGGGGGCGCAGATGAGCATTCCCAACCCGTTGATCAAACCGGTCAAAGCCGGCCGGGCGCTGGGCGATCCGAACATGCCGCCTTTGCCGGGCGACGGTGCGGCCGTGCTCAAGATGCCGCCGCCCGATGCGGCTGGTAAGGCGGGCGATGGTCCGGGCGGTGGCGAATCGCCCAAAAACAGCCAAGAAAACTTCACCCTGCAACAGCAGGTGCTCAACAGCGAGCGGATCCCAGCGCCGCTGCGTAATTTGTTGTCATCGATGGCGGTGACGGCGATCGTTGGCAACATTGCGGTGCTGCGCCAGCAAGCGGTCCTCAGTCAGCAGGGGGCTGCGAACGGTAATCAAGGGCTGACCGCATCGCCGGGCGGTGTTGCCAGTCCTGGGACATCGGGTGCTTTGAATGGTGGCGGTGGGGTATCGGGTACGCCGGGCCTGTCGACGAGTTTGGCGCCGGCCTTACCGAAGACTTTCAGCGTTCGGATACGTCACCAGCAAACGACTTATATTGCCGGTTTGCCGGTGCGGGCGCAGGTCGACGATGGGGTTGTGACTTTATTCTGGAAGCCGCAGCAGGGTGAGGAGCTGATGGTGTTCTACGGCAATGTAGAAACCGGATCGCAGGCCGGTTATGTACCGCCGGCTGGTTTGTTGGAGCGCCGGGACGCATCGGCCTATCAAAGCGTGACGCCGGCGGCGACCAACGGTCCATCGGGGGGCGGCGCTGGGCAGAGTGCCGGGCAGAGTCCTGGGCAGGGTGGTGCTGGTGGTGTCGGTGCGAGTGGCGCGGTGCGATGAGTATCGAGCACACCCTGCAGGAGCGTTTGCTCGAAAAAGGTCTGAGCCGCCAGCAGCTCGAGATGTTGCTGCGTCAGCAAAAGCAGTTGCTGGCCAAAGGTCGGCCGATGGAGCTCAGCGACCTGTTGCTGCGCTCGCGCTTTTTGTCGCGCGAGGCGATTATGCGGCTGCTCGAACAGAGCGATGCCGGGTCGGTCGAGCAGGCGGTCTCCAGTACCTTGTTGCCATTGTCGCTGTGCGCCCATTACAAAGTGTATCCGGGCCGGCTCGACGGCAAGACGCTGTTTCTGAAGGCGGCCCGGCCGCTGGGTTATTCGGCGCGCAAGGCGCTGATTGGCGCGTGCTCGATACCGATCGATTCGTTGCGGATCGAGCCGGTCGACTTGTTCGAAATCCAGCGTTTGATCAGCAAGACCGACAGCAACGACAGCTTTGCCGCGCTGCTCGAACGCTTGCGTTTCGAAGAGGTGAACGCCTCGCTGTTGCAGAGCGCGATTCTGGCTTTGCTGCACGAAGCGCTGGATCAGCGGGCCAGCGATATTCACTTGCTGCGCAAGGAAGACCCGGACTCGTGGATTGCCTACCGGATCGACTCGCAGCTCAAGCAGATGCATCTGGTGCCGGAGACCGTCATGCAGGCGGTTTTTACGCGGCTCAAGACCGACGCGGGCATGGATGCGTCGAACCAGCGGATGGCGCAGGACGGCCGTTTGTCGATTGACTACCGGGGGCGGATTGTTGATTTTCGGATGGCGACCCAGCCGCTGGTCGATGGCGAGACGATTGCGCTGCGGGCGCTCGACCCGGCGGTGTTGCCGGGTCTGGACGCGTTGTTTCCTGGTCAACCGAAAATGATGGCGACGCTCGACGCGCTGACGCGGATTTCGGGCAAGTCGGGCGGGATCGTGATCGTCAGCGGCGCGACCGGTGCTGGCAAATCCACGACGCAATACACCATGGCGTGCCGTTTCGACCGGGACCGGATCAACGTCGTCACGGTCGAGGACCCGGTCGAGTATGTGTTGCCGTTTGCGCGTCAGATTCAGTTACAGGCCTTGCTCAAACAAAAGGCCACCGACCTGGAGCGATCGATTTTGCGGCAGGATCCGGACGTGTTGATTTTCGGTGAGATCCGGGATGCCGACTCTGCTCGTGCGGCCTTGGCGTTTGCCGAGTCGGGTCACCTGGTGCTTTGCACGATCCACGCCAACGGCGTTGCTCAGACGGTGGAACGTTTTCTGTCGATGGTCGACGAGCGCTCGCGGGCCGATGCCTTGTTCGTGCTTGCACATTATCTGCGGCTTGCCATTCATCAGCGGCTCGACCGGCGCCTGTGCGCCTGCGCCACACCGGTCAGCGAGATCGACATGCTGAAGGTCGACAACAAGCTGATCCGGTTTTCGCACGGCAAGCTCAAAGCCAACCATGGTCTGCACAAGGTGGCGGGCTGTGCGCTGTGCAACCAGACCGGTTATCGCGGCCGGGTGGCGGTGCACGAGACGGTGGTCGTCGAAGACAGCGAATCGCGGCGCGGGGCATTCATTGAGGCGATGATGAACGGCGCGGTCAGCCGGGCCCTGACGTCCGATAAAAGCGGCGAGGGGGTGCGCTTCATCAGCCGCGCCAACACCATTCAGTCCTTGATGGACCAGGGCATCATTGATGCCGAGGTGGGTTTGTCGGCGCTCGGTTATCTCGTGCTCGATGAGGCCGGGGAATGAGCGTCACCCGGATTATCAACTTTCGGGCGACGTATTTGTTGCCTTACATCATGGACGGCTCGGCCATTCCGGACCGTTCCATGCCCGGGTACTTCAAACACGAGCTGGTGCTGACGGCGTTCTCCGAGCGCGAAGTGCTGGCCGAAATCCGCGACCGTAGCGGCGTCGTGCTCGACGTGCGCCGGGAGCCCGCGCCCAACCCGCTGTTCAATCGCGTCGCCCGGGGGTACAAACAGCAGTTTCTGCAGGCGCTCGCTTTCAACGTGCAGGCGGGCATTTCGCCCGACCGTGCGCTCGAGCAGGTCATTCTGGGCGAAACCGACAGCAACCGCGTGCAGCTCAACGTCGCGATGAATACGCTGCGGCGCGGCCGCGGCTTTCTGGAGGCGATCGAGGCGCTCGGCTGGTTTGACGAAACGACCCTGGCCATCATGCACGCCGGCGAACGCACGGGCCAACTGCCGCGCGCCTTGCAGACCTCGGTCGATCACTTCAACCAACAATCCAATACGATCAAGCTAATGTTCGGCGCCGTGGTGTGGACTGCGCTCGATCTGTTCATGGCGATCTCGACGGTCGTCGGCTTGCGCTTTGGCTTGATTCCGTCCCTGGCCGAGCAGGGGCTGAAATCGGAAGATCCCCTGAAGACGGCCAATTTTCAGCGCAGCATCGAAATCGCGACCTTGGCCAACGACGTGCTGCTGGCCGGCACGGTGCTCATGGTGATCGCCGGGGTCGTCATGGCAGTCGCCTATCTCGGACCGGACGAGAAATTCCGGCGCAAGATCGACGCTATGGTCATGAAGGCGCCGATCATCTCCAAAGCCCTGCTGCACGCCGGCATGGCCACCACCACCAAGATCATGGCGTCGCTGCTCAAGGGCGGCGTCACTTTTTTGAATGCCGTCACCATCACGGCGCAAGGCACCCGCATACCGATGGTCGTCGCGTTCTGGAGCTCCATCAAACGCCGCGCCGAAAACGGCGAACAGGTGGCGATGGCGTTTTCCCATGAACTGCTCAGCGGCTCCGAGCGGATGATTCTGCGCTCGCACGCCGATCAGGAGCAGCTCGCGCACACCATGGACATCGTTTCCGGCAACCGCGATGAAATGGCCCGTCGGGCCTCCAAGCAGTTCGCCATCATCGCGTTCGTCGTCTCGCTCATCTACTCGGGCATCGCTGTGCTGTTTGCGCTGTGGGTGGTATACCTGCAAAACGAAACTGTCATGACCGGAGGCTCGTAATGAGTACCGAATCCGACTTGTCGCTGATTTATTCCAATATGCTGGCAGGCTGTGTGCCGCTGGGATCGGCCAATCCGGAGCGCGTCATTTCCCTGCTGGCGCAGGATATTCTGGATACCAGCCAGATCCACAACGCCTACGACGTCAAAGACGGCTATGTGTACTACCTGACGCTGCCGAGCCGTCAGTTGGCGTCCAACCCGCGCTTCTCCACACCCCTGGCGGCGGCGTTTTCCGGCCACCCCCAGCACCGCGGCGACGGCGTCTATCTGCTGCGCGACGCGCCCAACGGCTACGCCCTGATCCGCCGCGGAACCTCCCTGCGCTTGCTGGTCAATCACCTCGATGTCATGGCCGAAGCGATCGAGGCGACCGATCTGCCGCTATACGATGCCGCAGCCTTCAACGCCTGGCCACTGAGCTCGCTGCCGTGGTTGTTCCGCACCACGGCCGACCGTCTGTCGCAGTGGGTCAGCCGCTTATCGCTGGGCACCCTCGGCCTGGCAACGGCCTTGTTCGTCGTCTGCGAACTGGCGACCGGCGTGCTCGGCGCCCGGTCCTCGCAAAGCGCGCAGTCTATCGTCGAAAAAGCCAACGCCGCCATGCGCAGTGCGAATCTGAGCCAACCGCTGTCTCGGCAACTGACCCAGATTCAGAACGTGTCGGCGACCGTCGTGCGTGCCGGTGGCTGGATCGAAGAGTACCGGATCAAGGGCACGGAGGAACGTTTTAGGATTGCCCTGCCCACCTGGGTGAGCAGGGATTACCTCGACTCACTAGGTAAGGGGGTTACTACCGACTTACAGGACATGGACAATTTGATCTGGGTTAGCAAAGGAATCGGAAAGGCCAAAGTGAACTCTGTCATGTCCAAAGCAGCGCTGGTGAAACAGCCCGCGGCGACCGAACCGTCGGCAACGACTGCTGCGGCTCCTATGCTCAAGACTAAGCAATAAAGCACCATGAAGCTCGACTGGAAGCTGCACTGGCTCGCGTTACTGAAGAGCCTCCCGGCCAACCTGGGACTGTTGTCGCCGGCGCTGCTGCTGGTCGCCGTCTGCATGGTCGTGGTGGCCACCCATTCGACGCGCAAGCTCGTTTCGCAGATTTATAGCGCCGCTTCCGCGCAGCAGTCGCAGTCGGTGGAGGTCAGGAAGATCCCGCTGCGCGCGCTCGAGTATCAAAGCTATGTGAGCAGCATGCGGCGTTTGTCGCCGGTGGTGCGGTTCGAACAATCGCGCGGCGGCGACGCCATCGAAGTCAGTGTCGACAACGCCGACAGCTATGCCGAGTTCATGTATGCGTTGGCATCGTTGCAAAGCTTTTCGGAGTCGGTGATCTGGGAGGCGCAGGAAGTTTGTGTAGCGGGTTGCGAGGGAGCCGCCTCGAAGGCCGTGATCAAAGGGTTCAAACAACAGTTTGTTTTGAATTGATCGCATGAAAGGTAAGAAGAGCATGAACCAGTACGCCGAACAACCTGTTTCCGCCACCGCCGCCGATAAGCTGCACGACATCCATGGCGACATTCCGGCCACCCCCGCAGTCGATGAGGCCGACTATTATGAAACAGACACGCCCGCCTCCAGGGCCAATGGTGCCAAATCCGCGCACGGCAAAAAGATACTCGTCGCCGCGGCGGTCACGGCGCTCGTGGTGGGCGTCGGCGTGGCAGGCGTCCTCAGCGGCGGCAAGCCCGAATGGCTCGGCATGGCCAAACCCGCAAGCGCCGTGGCCGACAATCAGCGTGGCGAAGACCGCATCGTGGCCAACGTCAACGGCACCGATGTCAACGAATCGGAAATCCTGAACATCGTCGCCTCCGGCGTCGACCGCGCCGTGGCGATCGATCGCTACATCAATAAAATCCTGGCGGCTCAGCTCGCCGAAAAAGAGTACCAAAAAGACGCCAAGATCGCCCTGCGCGCCGCCGAGCGCGAAGTGCTCTCGACGCTCTACATGCAAAAACGCACGCAGGCCCTGACCGAAGCCATCAGCGAGGAAGACATCAAAGGGTTCTACGATAAAAACGTCCGCGAAGAAGACTACAAACGCTACAAAGTGCGTTATTACCTGACTCAGGACGTGGCCGATGGCGAAAACACCGCCCGCGCCATGGTCAATAAAGAACGCGACGCGCTCGCCAAATTAAAGTATATGAAGGAAAGTGACGACAACATGTTGACGGTCGGTGAAATACCTTATGGCCTGGGTCGGCTGGTCAAGGATTTGAAGGCTGGCGATATCAGCCGCCCCATCGTCCTGCGTAACGGTGTTTTTGTGCTTAACCTGGAAGAGGTAAAGGCACAACCAAAACCAGCGGTAGACAAGGTCAAAGGCGAGATCAAGAATCTGTTAGTGGCCCAACGAATCGGCAATGAGCTCGCAGACAAGCGCAAAGCTGCTCGGATCGAGCTCAAATAAGCAACATATATAACCAAGGGGTTCATCATGCTTAGTTTATCAAGCACTCGCAGGCAGGGTGGTTTCATTCAAGCGGCCATTCTGTTCGGCATCGCCTTGCTGACGGCCGTCATCGGCGGCTTTGCCTTGGCCAACCGTACGCCGAACACGCAAACCACGCTCGAGGAGGCAAAAGTCAATGCGTCCGTGATTCTCAAACAAGGCGCCGACTTGCGCGAGGGCACAACCCGCTTTCTGAACGACAAGGGCAGCCTGTCGAATTTGACGTTCAACACCGCCGCCGGCACCGGTTTGTTCGATCCGTCGGCGCAATACGCGTCGGTACAGCTCGGACCGGCCAAGGCTTATGTCAGCGGCACCACGACCAACACCTCGACTTTTACGCCGCGGGCTGCCGGCAGCTACGTCTACCATGACAGCGTCACACTCAACGGCGTCGGCTCGGCGGCGGCCGATACGGTCGTGCTGACCGGGCCACTGAACACCGCCACCTGCCAGCGCATCAACACCATGCTCTACGGTACGGCCATCAGCACCGCGCCGCCGACGACGACGGTTCCGCTGGCCGACTTCACGAACACGGCCACCGCGACAGCGGTCGATTTGAGCGCAACCACCGGCATCGTCGGCTGGTCCGAGGGCTGCGTCGGCACGGCGACCGTCGGTAGCAATGTGTATTTCAAGGTCGTCAACGAAGGCTAAAACCCGGCTAAAGCTCCGCTAAAACCCCGCTAAAGCTCAATACGCAGCTCCGGCTGAAGGATGCAGCATGAGAACCGACGACCGACCCAAGCCTACCCCGGGCGGATGGTTTTTATTGATCGGTCACCCTTGCGCTAAAACATACGGCAAGCCGACAAGACGGGCTGCCGGCTTCGTGACGGCGTATGTGTTGTATGGCGTGGCGCTGCTTGCCGTACTGGCTGCCGGTTACGCGTTCGTCAACCGTGAGGGCGACAGTGCGCGGGTCACGGCGCAGGTGCGCGTCGATTTGCAGGCGCAGGCCAATATGATCCGCACCAAGCTGGTGACCTGCAGTCTGCAACGCATCACAGAGCATGCGGAAGCGGTGATCGCCGATTATCCAGCCACGCCGGCCGATGGCTTGATCCGTTCGGTCAATTGCAACGACGCCACCGTGACGGCGCCCGGCGAGGTCGGCGATCTGTGGAAAGCCGGCGACGGTTTGGCGCCACCCTTGTCGCCCAGCGGCTTCGGTAATTGGCAGTATCTGAATGACGGCAGCGACGTCGCTTTTATGATCAGCTCGCTCGATGGCAGCGCCCGAAGCCTATATACCTTACAAACCGTCGCTAACCGCTTCGGCAGTACGCTGGCCAAAATTAACGGCAGCACTCTCAAAATCTATGTCAAAAAAGTAACGCCGTAGCACATCTCCAACACCCGACAAAACCAATCGCTTAAACAAACGACCACGGCGAGTCGACGCATGCCCCCAACCCAATCTGCCGCACACTGTACGATGGCAAGCTGCTACCGCTTAACCCTGTTGCACTTACTCCTTGAAACCGCCAATATTGAAGATACCCATAAAAGATCAGTTTTCATATTTTGCGTTTTTCAGAAATTAATTGACATTCTCCAACACACAGCACGAGGGCGTTTACGAAGCCTGTAACCGCGCCCTGCAAGGCCAGCGCCTGCATCGCAAGCTGCCGGCGTCCAATCAGGCGCGCCTCGACTTCACCAGCAATGACTACCTCGGCCTGTCACGACATCCGGCGGTGATCGATGCCGCCTGCGAATACACCCGGCGCTACGGCGCGGGCGCAACCGGCTCACGGCTACTATCAGGCAACCTGCCCTGCTTCGCCGAACTGGAAACGGCCATCGCGGAAGCCAAGGGCACCGAAGCCGCGCTCGTATTCAACGCCGGCTATCAGGCCAACGCCACGGTGTTGGCCGCGCTGACAAGTCCGACGGTCTGGCAAAGCGAACCGCAGTTGTTTACCGATCGACTGAACCACGCCAGCCTGCACCATGCCTGCCGCTTGAATGGCTTGCGACAGATCCGCTATCGGCACAACGATCTGGCACATTTGCGCGACTGCCTGGAAAAAAACGCCGTGGCCGACCGGCCACGCTTCATCGTTGCGGAAACGGTGTTCGGCATGGACGGCGACTGCGTCGACATGGCGGCGCTGACGGCCTTGGCCGACGAGTTCGGCGCCTTTTTATACCTGGACGAAGCGCATGCGACCGGCTTGTACGGTCAACACGGCTATGGCCTGAGCAGCGGCTGGTGGCGCCCTGCCGGCACCACGGCGCACCGCGGCGTGGCCATGGGCACGTTCAGTAAAGCGCTTGGCGGACAGGGCGCGTACATAGCGTGTAGCGCGGCGGTGCGCGACTTTCTGATCAACCAGTGCACGGGTTTCATCTACAGCACGGCGCCGGCGCCGGCAAGCATCGGCGCAGCGCTCGCCGCCTGGCGGCTGGTGCCGCAAATGAACGCAACCCGCGCGGCGGTTTTCGCGAAGGCCGACGCATTGCGCGCGGCCTGCCAAACACTCGGGCTGAACACCGGCCCCTCGACCGGCCATATCGTGCCGCTCATCGTCGGCGCCGTCGATGCGGCCGAAGCGCTGCGCGATCATTTACAAACCGCCGGGTTCAGCGGCTCGCTGATCCGCCCGCCGACCGTCCCGCCGCACACCGCGCGCATCCGCATCGCCATCGGAGCACAGCATGGCGCCCACGACATCGCTCACCTGATCGAAAGCCTTCGCGACTGGGCCCGAAATGCTTAACAAACCGTTCGGCTTCGCGCTATGGCACGGCTGGGGCCTGACGGCCCGCAGCCTGGACGGCTTGGCCGCCGACCTGCGGCAGCGTTACCCGGACAGTCTGGTGGCGCTGTTCGATGACGGTTACGGTTACGATGCGCCGCATGAGCCGCCCTTGCCGCCCAGCCATCGCTGGATCGGCATCGGGCACTCGCAAGGTTTTGCGCGTTTGGTAGAGTTCGCACACGACTGGGCCGGTCTCGTCAGCCTGCACGGTTTTCGCTGGTTCTGCCACGGTGCAGCGCATCCGGTCGGTGTCGCGCCCGCGCAGGTCGAGCACATGCTGCAGAGCCTGACGGTTGCGCCGCAGGCGACCGTGCGGGCGTTTTTACGCAAAGCGGGAGGCGCGCAAACGGCCGCTGCGCATCTGCAGCCTTCGCTGCAGCCAGGCACTTTGGCGCTTGCGCGGCTACAGCACGGTTTGCACGAACTGCGCGCGCTCGACCTCGCGCTGCCGAGCTGTCGCCTGTTGGCGGTGGCCACCGCCGGCGACTCCATCGTACCGGCCGGGCTCAGTAGCGCGTGCTTTCCCGCCACGGCGCTTCGTTGGTTACCAGCAACCGTTTCGCATTTGTCGCCTTGCGTACAATCCGACTGTTATCTCGACGCGCTGGACGATTTTTTGCACGCTTTCCGATGAATCATCCTCAAAACTCTGCTGCGCCCGATCCGATCCAGACCAGATTCTCAGACGCGGCGCAGCACTATGCGCAGCACGCACCCGTGCAGCGTCAGACCGCGCAGGCCTTGTGGACCTGGACCGAGCAGCAGCTGACCCGGCTGGGCCTGACGGCACCCGAACGCATGGTCGATCTGGGCTGCGGTACCGGATTCTTGAGCGAAGCCATGGTCGAGCGTTTTCCGAATGCGCGGCTGACAGCGGTCGACTGGGCACCAGGAATGCTGATGGAGGCTCGCCGGCACCTGACCTCGCAGCAGATCGATTGGCAACTGGATGATGCTCGCAGCTTCGTGCCGTCCTACATCGGCACCGACGCCGCCTGTCAAAAGGTCGACCTGATCGCCTCGAGCCTGTGTTTTCAGTGGTTCGACGATTTGCCAGGCGCGGTTGCGCACTGCCTGCGTTATGGGCGACAACTTTTTTTCAGCGTGCTGCTCGATGGTTCTTTTAGTGCCTGGCGCCATGCGCATCTGCAAGCCGGTTCGACGCCCCGGCTGCGCAGCCTGCCGACGCTGGACGAACTGAACGGTTTAGGCGCGGCCTGCCAGGCAGCCGCCTGCACCGTCGAAACGCAACGGTTTCTGCATTTATATGCCAATGGCCACGCTTTCGCGCGCGCGCTGAAGGAAATCGGGGCGCACACCGCCGCGGCCGCTCGGCGGCCAGCAGCGCTCACCCGGCTGCGACCGGTCCTGCAGGCGCTCTCCGAACCGGTCGAAATCAATTACGATGTCGCTTTCGTTCATTTGCAGGCGGCGGCAGGCTGACATGCAGGCGGTCTTCATTACCGGTACCGACACGAACGTCGGCAAAACCCTGGTCAGCGCCTGGCTCGCACGGCATTGGCAGGCGACTTACTGGAAACCGCTGCAAAGCGGTTGCAATGCCGACCAAGCCACCGACCGTGCCCGGGTCGCAACCTTGAGCGGCCAGCCAACGCATCCCGAGGCTTACCGCCTCGCCGCCCCGCTCTCGCCGAACCAGGCGGCAGCCTGCGAAGACGTTCAGATCGAGCTGGCCCGCCTCCGTTTACCGGCCGCCGCGCGGCTGGTCGTCGAGGGCGCAGGTGGCCTGCTCGCCACGCTCAACGACCGACAGACGATGGCCGAACTGATCGTGCATCTGGATTTGCCGGTGCTGATCATCGGCCGGACCGGGCTGGGCACGATCAATCACACCTGCCTGACCGTCGAAGCGGCGCGGCGGCGCAATCTGCGCATCATCGGCATCGTGCTGAGCGGCATTCCGAATGCCGCCAACCGCCGGGACATCGAGCATTTCAGCGGGGTGCCGGTGCTGGATGTGTTGCCGCAGTTGACCAGCGTCGACGCTGCGGCGCTCGCCGCCCAAACGCCCAGCACCAGATTGCTGCGGGCTTTAGACGAACTGCCACCGCTTTCATGAGCAGCGACGACCTGGCCGAGCGTGACCGGCGGCATTGCTGGCATCCATTCACGCAGGCAGCGACTGCCGTTGCGCCCTTGACCATCGTGCGCGGCGCTGGCGCCTACTTGTACGACAGCGCCGGCCGGGAATATCTGGACGCGGCGTCGAGCTGGTGGGTCAATCTGCACGGCCATGGCCACCCGGCGATTGCCGGAGCGATCGCCCACCAGGCCCATACCCTCGAACACACGATGTTCGCGGGGATCACCCACCCGCCGGCCGTGGCGCTGGCCGAACGGCTGGCGCAACTGGCCCCGGGCGACTTGCAGTACACGTTTTTCAGCGACAACGGTTCGACAGCCGTCGAGGTCGCGGTTAAGATAGCCTGCCAGTACTGGCTGAACCGCGGCACGCCGCGGCGGCGCCTGCTGGCGTTCGCCGGCGGCTACCATGGCGACACCTTCGGCGCGATGGCAGTCGGCCGCTCATCAGGCTTTTACACACCGTTCGCACCCTGGCTGTTCGACGTTGATTTCGTACCCTACGCCGCAACCTGGCAGGGGCAAAATCCAACAGCAACCGAAAACGCAGCGCTAACCGCGCTGGACCAGCATTTAGCAGCGCACGCCGACGACACCGCAGCATTCGTTTTCGAGCCTGTGATGCAAGGCGCGGCGGGCATGCGGCTGGCACGCCCGGCGTTCGTCCGGCAAGTAGTGGCGCGGTGCCGAGCGGCCGGTCTGCTGATCATCGCCGACGAAGTCATGACCGGTTTCGGGCGAACCGGCCCGCTCTTTGCCTGCGCCGCCCTGGGCGATCTGACGCCCGACCTGCTGTGCTTATCAAAGGGGCTGACAGGCGGTTTTCTGCCAATGGGCGCGACGCTGGCCACGACGGCCATTCATGAGGCGTTCGCAGGTCCCGACATGCGGAGTGCGTTTTTGCATGGCCATTCGTACACCGCCAACCCCCTGGGCTGCGCGGCGGCGCTGGCCAGCCTGGCGCTGTCGACTGCGGCCGCCTGCGATGATGCCAGGCAGACACTAAACAGCGTTCATCGGCAGGAAACAGCGCGCTTGCAGCAGCACCCCGCGATCGAAAAAATCCGCATTTGCGGAACGATTGCCGCATTCGACATCAAAACCGCCGACAGGCATTACGGCTCGGCCTTCAGTCAGACCTTGCGCCTGGCGTTTCAAAGCCGCGGCGTACTGGTGCGCCCTTTGAACAACACGCTGTATTTCATGCCGCCGTATTGCACCACCGCCGAGCAACTGATCGCGCTATACCGTCTGGTTCCCGAGGTACTGGAGGGGCTACCGCATGCGGAAAACGCCCGCAGTGACAGCCCGGCCGGAACGGGAGAGCTTTTCTAGGACATCACGGGATTAGAAGAGATTGATTCTTAATTGGAGAAAAAATGGGGGCCTGCTTTAGCCGGAGCGTAGCTTTGAATACCAGTCGGATTAATCTCAGGGCTGCTGATCATGCCGGCGCTCACGCTCCGCGAGCTTTACCAATTCACGAGTTTTTACCGCCGAATCACCCAAAACCAGTAGATCACTACTGCTGTAAAGTTTTCGAAGCGTTGTCTGAAGTCGGTCCCTCCCGCGTACACGGCGAGAGTTCCGTGGACACAGTGCTTGAGCGCCAGGGGGTATCAGCTTTGATCCAGAAAACTTTGCAGAATACTTTGATGTTAATGTGCCGCTTTTGCGGCCGAAACCCCACCCGTTTCATTACGCTGTCGCGTGAAAATTACCTTCCACTATTCAGTTTCGCAACTGGCTCAAGCGCGTCGTAGTTTTTGGCCAACGGCACGGCTGGATCGCTGATAATCAGCTTCACTGCATTTGCACCGGTTTGCTCAGGCGTGACACTGGGGCCATGCATCGGGCTGGACGCTTTCTCGAGCGAGGGTGCTCCGAGCGAGGGACAAGCGCCCGGACCGATGCGCACAGCACAACGCCAGGCCGACAAATCGGGAGGATGGCGTGCCAGCACCCTGTAGGGCCTAAATGCACTAAAATTCCATTTCCCGTTTTCCTGAAGCATGGCCCATGACAACCCCCACCTCAACGCACGCCGAGCAGGCCATTCGTTTCAGCAAACCGTTGCAGCCGGCAGCAGATCACAAAAAGCAGCCAGCCTGGAGCGCGACGCAGGTGCTCGCCCTGTACGAGCAACCGTTCAACGACCTGCTGTTTCAGGCACAGCAGGTGCATAGGCGGCATTTCGATGCGAACACGGTCCAGCTATCGACCTTGCTGTCGATCAAGACCGGCGGCTGCCCGGAGGACTGCGGCTATTGTCCACAGGCAGCGCGTTACGACACCGGCGTGCAGTCGCAAAAGCTCATGCCCCTGGCCGATGTGCTGGCAGCGGCGGAGGCCGCCAAAAGCAAGGGAGCGACGCGTTTCTGCATGGGTGCGGCATGGCGCAGCCCCAAGGACCATCAGATCGAGGAAGTGGCCGGGATGGTCAGCGCCGTCAAAGCACTGGGGCTGGAAACCTGCGTGACCCTGGGCATGCTGCAAGACGGCCAGGCCCAGCGCCTGCAAGCCGCAGGGCTGGACTATTACAACCACAACCTCGACACCGCGCCGGACTTCTACGACAGCGTCATCGGCACCCGCACATACGACGACCGGCTCGACACGCTCGAGCGCGTGCGCCAGGCCAATCTCAAGGTCTGCTGCGGCGGAATCGTCGGCATGGGCGAAACACGCGCACAACGCGCCGGTTTGATAGCGCAACTGGCCAGCCTTGACCCGGCGCCCGAGTCCGTTCCAATCAATCAGCTCGTGCCCGTCCCCGGCACACCGCTGGCCGATCAGCCACCCGTTGACGTGTTCGAATTCGTGCGCACCATCGCGGTGGCGCGTATCACCATGCCCAGCGCCATGGTGCGTTTATCGGCCGGCCGCGAGAGCATGAGCGACGAATTGCAGGCGCTATGCTTCCTGGCAGGCGCCAACTCCGTGTTTTATGGCGACAAGCTGTTGGTGACCGAAAATCCCCAGACGGGTAAGGACGAGGCGCTGTTCGAACGGCTGGGACTGGGTACAGCCCGGTAATTGTCGTGAATAGCTGACTGTCTTCATCAGCATCCTTTCATTCGCCCGTGCCCATGCCAGGGAACCTTGATAGTCAATGGCTTGCTCGCCCCCGCTTATGAAGGCTTAGTGGTTGCAAAACAGCGAGGTAGCCGGCGCCTGAGTTCCCCTGTTCTGCCGTTGCTTACGTGACGTCGTGACTTCGCTTGAAACACAGCGCAGGGACACTTTTTACGATTAACGCGCTTTCACGGGAACTTTTTTACCGATCCACCCCACACATTGTTTTACTCTTCCCCCCGAAAACATGTATCCCGCTACTTCCCTTTTATCCAAAACCAAAACATCTTCTGCATTTCCTGCTAACGATATTGCCAGCGGATCGACTCAAACGGTGCAGAGCAGAGCAATACAACAACTGGCAGAAATTAAAAAAACATTTGATCAACTCGCAGAAGAACTGAAATCGACAAAAAAAGAAATACTTGAAAAATCAAATTTACCCGCCGAGAAAAAGAAAGATTTATTTGAAATAAAATTGAAATCAAAAAAAATAGCAGATTCTTTAGAAAACAATAAAAAAGCTTTGAAGATTAACCAACGATCATCAAACAAAATCAGAACGGAAATAAATAAATTAGATACTCGCGTGCGTTCTATGGAAAAAGATTTAGCAGACTTCAAAGACGGAGAGCGCATAAGTAACGCTCCCATGTTCGTAGCTCGAAAAAATAATTCAAACACATACTGCAGCGAGCAAGCAAACGCTTACTATCGCGAATATGAATCACTCTTGAATCTGGTTTTGTCATACTTTCAGAATATTCAAGACCCCACTAAAGCAGGCATAATTATAAAAAACACTCTTGAAACGGCACTTAAACAGGGAGACGCAAAAAACTATGAACTTTCGGCTAAACAGCTAACATTCTGCTTAAATGAACGAATGGTTGAATCTTTCGCAAAGCACCGTGACGATAACATCCCAAAAACGTATGTTTATTTGATATTAATATTTATTCCTACCATCCTATCTGTTTTTGGAAAAAAAAGAACAATACAGAGATCTTCGAAAAGTGTGATCTGCTTATTGGCAGACACCTTAGGATCTTGGATGCATTTTGATATCCAGGGACAATTGTCCTCAGTTTTTCCAAAAAAACCCGAAAAATTATACGAGATTTTATCAGGGCATACATCAGAATTTTTATCCGCGACTATATCAGGAAATTTTACTCCCAGTTTTGTCAGTTCTGACGTAAAAAAAACTTTTAGCGAGCCCTCTGTTTTTATACCGCTCAGATTTCAAATTTTTGTCGATGAAATAAAAAAATTAAAAAAATCTTATGAACTCAACGTACAGGATGAAACGAGGCCTGGCAAGAATCAGAATTTTTACGCAGCGGAATTACTTGCGACAATCTGTAACTTAGTAAGCGATAAAGCCGGTAAGGCAAAACCGGAAATGGTAACGGCTTTCGAACAATTGTTACTAGACACCATAAAAAACAATCTTAGCGCAGAATACCAGTCAATTAAGGATGGATTCAAAAATATTAGTCAAATAAGCCAGGTTATTCTAGATGACCTTTCAGAAGAAAATTTTCTTGAAAAACAGAATTTAGAAGACACTAAAAACTCCGCCCATGAAAAGCTTGACCGGTTATCCATAAAAACGAATGAACTGGCACGCGATATTAACCAAAAACACGAAGAGCAAGAAATACTTTACCATGAAAAACGTCGCGCTCAACAGCAGCTTAGTCAATCTCAAATGAGTTTGATTGAAATGGATAAAAAGACGCGTGAAATTTCAGAACAAGAAAATAAGTTGCTTACCACGTTTATCAACTCTCCTGATTCGCCGATTTACCAGCTATTCAGTCCTTTCGCCAGAACACGGCTGATCGAGCACCACTTAACAGCTGATAAGCTGGCCTTGAAAAATCATGCTCTAGAATACGGCGCCTCGGCCAAGTACTACGACATAAGATATTTAGCAGATGCCGTAATATCTGTTTTTCAATACCTGGAATCTTGCGATGCAGATTTATTAAACATCACGGACGCTATTGTCGAACATTCTGGTTCTGTGGCAGAAGGTTATAGCATACGCGACGGCCGAGTACTTGAACTGGATTCTTTTCGTTCATGTTTTTCTGCGGAACGCTCTGATCAGAACGCGAGATGGACGATCACTCACCTTTATCCACGATTGTCGGGCTTACGGTTGTGAAATTTTTTATTTAAGTACGCAAACTAATCTGAACTGAATTTAAATTTGGAGAACTGCATACCTAGCCTATGGAAGCGTTGAACAAATATCGTCGATTTGATATAGCGCGGCCGGCTGGAGTTTTGCAGGGACGGCGTTTTACTGGGCTAATTTTAGCGCTGAACGGCCCTGATGACGCACTGGGTCTCAGCGCGGCACCGCCACCTGTCCGAGCCGCGCCTGAACCGCTACCGCCTTGCGGGCCAGCCGCCCCGAACCACGGTTTCGTTCGAAATAACGCGGTGCCGGCAGCATCGACGCAAGCTGCGCCGCCTGATACGCGCTCAGCCCCGCGGCCGAGACGCCGTAGTACCGGCGCGCCGCCGCCTCCACGCCGAACACGCCATTACCCCATTCCACCGAGTTCAAATAAATCTCCAGAATCCGGCGCTTGTCCAGCACGAGCTCGAGCATCCACGCGATCAGCAGCTCCTGGCCTTTGCGCCAATAACTGCGGTGGCTGCTCAAAAATAAGTTTTTCGCCAACTGCTGTGTGATGGTCGAACCGCCATGAATCCGTTTTCCTCCGTGCACGTTGTGCCGATAGGCGCGCTGCACGGCATCCCAATCGACCCCGGCATGTTGCATAAACCGACCGTCTTCGGCGGCGATCACCGCGCGTTTCATCGCCGGTGCGATCCGCTCGTAATCGACCCAGGTACGCTGTAAGCGCGCCTGGGGGTTGGCCTGCCGGAGTTCGTGGAGGCGGTCGCGCATAAAGCGGGTCGACGAAGGGTCGACGAACTTCCACCAGACGATGCAGCTCAAATACCAGCACTGCAACAATAAAAACGCAATAAACGCCCACCACAGCAGGCGCTTGAGCCATTTTCCCAAAACGTGCGAGCCGCTCATACCAGTCGCCGGCTCAACTGCGCGCGCAGCGCGGCAAGCAGTGTCGCGGTTTCCGGTCGCACGCCGCGCCAGAGTTCGAACGCCGCCGCCGCCTGCTCGACCAGCATGCCCAGACCATCCCGCCCAGCCACGCCACACGCCGCCGCCTGGCGCAAAAACGCCGTCGGTTCGACGCCATACAGCATGTCGTAGGCCAGACGCGCCTGGGCGAACCACGCGTCGGTCAGCGGCAGCGCGCCGCCGGTCAAGCCGATACTGGTGCCGTTGAGCAGCCAATCGACCGGTTCCGGCGATGCATCTAAGCCACCGACCCGGCACGCTAGGCCAGGTTCAGCGTCATACGCATCAGCCAATACCTGCGCTTTGGCCGGGTCGCGATTCAAGAGCACGAGCCGCGCCACCCCGGCATCGACCAGGCTCGGCAAGACACCGGCCACCGCACCGCCCGCCCCCACAACCAGCCCGCGCGAACCGCGCAGGTCGCCCAGCGCCGCCTGCAAGTCCGCGACCAGTCCCACACCATCGGTGTTGTCAGCATGAATGGCGTCGTCCTTGACGAACAGCAAGGTGTTAGCCGCCCCGGCCCGCCGCGCGCGCGCGCTCGAAGTATCAGCCAAAGCGAACGCCGCGAACTTGAACGGCACCGTGACGTTCGCCCCGCGTCCACCCGCCGCGCGGAATGCCGCCACGGTTTGCGCAAAGCCGTCGAGCGGCGCGAGCAGTGTGCCGTACGCAACGGCCTGCCCCGTCTGGCGGGCGAATGCGGCATGAATGGCCGGCGAACGGCTATGCGCGACCGGGTTGCCGATGACCGCATAGCGATCGGGCGGCGACTCAACGGTCACGGGTTTCAAGGGTGTCGTTTTTGAAAACCCAGACCCGGGGAATCGCCAGCACTTCGGTCTGGCGCTGCATCTCGGGCGGAAAGCGGCCAAAACCGTTGGCTGCGGACAGCTCGACGATGCGCCGCGCGGCGCGGTCGAGCACCGGGTTTCCGGAAGAGCGGTCGAGGTCGACCCGCAACAAGCTGCCATCGGCGTTGATATAAACCGTCATCATCAATTGGCCGTAAATCCGCCCTTTGATCTCGTCCGGGTAATTCAGGTTGCCAAACCGCTCGACCTTCTCGCGCCAGGCCTCTTCGTACAGAGCAAACGCATACGGCGACGTCCGTGGCGAAAAAAAATGCATGCGGGGACGCTTGTTATACGCCTCGATATTCTGCGCCACCTGCGCTTCGAGCCGCGCTATGTCCTTGGCCGATTGCAGCATGTCCTGCGCGTTGAACGACACACTCGACTTGGCCTGCGTGGTGGCCGGCTCGGCTGGTCGCTCGCTCAGGTCCGGGTTGGTTTTGGCGGGCACCGCCTGGTTATCCGGGGTCGGCCGCACGGCAGACTGCCGCAGATTTCTCTGCGCGGCCTCCAACCGTTCGATCTGTCGGCGGGCCTGGGCCAGCGCCGCGCCTTCGTTGCGTTGCTCGGCCGCCGGCACGGGCGAGCGCGCTCGCCCGTGATCACGGTCACCGCCGCCATCGAGCGCCACTTGCGCGAGCGCATCGGCCTTGCGCGGTTTATCTCGGGTCTGGCTGTTGACGATGATGACTTCCAGCGCGGGCTGCTCGATGAGGGGCGGCTTGCCTGGCGCCACATGAACCGCCAGCACGACGCAATGCAACAGCACGGAGATGGCGAAGGCCCGCCGCCAGTCGATCCCGCCGTACGCGCGGCGGGTATCGAAGGCGGCCAGGCCGCTCGCAAACCCGAGCGCTCTGTCAGGTGACAATCGCATGGTCGGTTTCCTCTCCGTTCGGCACGTCGGGTGATGGCGTATCGCCAACCACCGCCGACGGCTCCGCCACGATCCCCAACAGCCGGCAGTCGGCCAGCAGTTCGAGCTCATCGGCCTGGCCGATCAACAAGCGGATGCGCGTGCCGGGCGTCTGACCGTTGAGCCCGGCGATTCTCAGCACCAGCGGCAGATCGTCGACCCGTACCAGCTCATCGCGCAAAACGGTCGCGCCGGTTTCGCTCACCCCTTCCTGCGCCAACCAGCGAAAACACCAGAAACGTTCCATCCTGCTCTGAAAATCGGCATAACTCTTGTACGTGGCGTCGAACGCAGAGACCACCGCGAACAGCTCGGCATCGTTCGGCGGGAACGGTACCGGGCACTGCTGCAGCACGGCCAGCAGCTGCCATTGATTGACCAAATCGACATAACGCCGCAAGGGCGATGTGGACCACGCGTATTGGGGCACGCCGAGCCCGGCATGCGGCGCAGCCTGGGTCGCCATGCGCACGCGCCCCAGCGGCGGCTGAACGCGGTAAATTCCCGGCACGCCATGCTCGTGCAGCAAGCCTCCCCAGGTCTGGTTAGCCAAAATCATGAACTCGGCGACCAGCAGATCCAGGGGCGCGTCGCGGCGGCGTGGCACGATACTGACGCGCCCTGCGTCGACATAAAAGCTGTAGTCGATCCGGTGGTGTTGTTCCGGTTTGCCGCGCACTTGTTCGCGTTGCGCGGCCAATAGACGCGAGACTCGCCATAGCAGAGCCAGTTCGCGGGCATGCGGATAAGGCTGCGCCTCTGGGCTACCGCTGGCCAGCGCCGCCGCCGTGACGACGCCGTCGAGCAGATTGTGCCGCAGGTTGCTCGCCACCCGCACACGGTCGATACGCGACGTCGGCTCGCCCAGCAGTTCGCCCGTTTCCGGATCGACATCGACATACAGCGACAAAGCAGCCGCGGTCCGGCCCGCCGTCAGCGAAGCCTGCTCCACCAGCGCATCGGGCAGCATGGTGATCTTATCGCCCGGCATGTAGACCGTGGACAGCCGTTCGCGCGCCAGGGCATCCAGCGCGTCGCCCGGCCGCATGAACAAACCGGGCGCGGCGATGTGAATCCCGATCGTGGCGCGGGGCGCGGCGGCGTCCGCCGCCCAGACAACCGAAAAGGCATCGTCGATTTCGGTCGTGGTCGTGTCGTCGATCGAAAACGCTTCCACCCCGGCCAGCGGCAAAGCATCGAGCACGGCCCGTTCGGCGGCGTTAGCTGCCGGATCGATAACCGGAAAGCCGGTGCCGCGCGGGAAATCGGCCGCCTCGAAGCACGCCCTATGCAGCTGCTCGGCCGAACCGAAAGCACCGTTGGCGAGCAGCAGCCGGGCGGGCGTCGCGCCGCACTGCTCGCACGCCGCCTGCAACGCTTTGTATTCCAGGCTGTTTTTATCGGGATTGACGAGCAGCGCGGCCGGGCGCGCTGCCATCGAGTCGGGCAGACCGCCCGCCAGCAACGTCGCGGTCCAGGCCTGCTGACGCTCGGCTTGCAAGCGCTTGCGTTCATTGGCTGCCAGCGCCGCCTGCAAAATCTCGGCAGGCGCCGCGCGAAATCGCCCACGCCCCTTGCGATGAAAATAAGCCGGCGCCGCGTGCAAGCTCAGCAAAATGGCGACCGACTCGGCAGGCGTCGGTTTGTGCCCGAAATATTCCAGAGCGAAATCTTCGAAACCGAATTCGTCGCTGCCGGCGCATTCCCACAGAAAGTCCACCTCGAAACCGGCCGCCAGGGCCTCGGCCTGCGGCAGCAGCTCGCCCGCGCGGGGCGCAGCGAAGCTCAGCAACACATGCGAGGATTTGATCTTGCTGCGTTTGCCGTGCGGCGCCTCGACTTGCAGGCTGGCGCCCTGGTCAGACAAAACAGCGGCGGTTTTAAAGCCGCCATCTTCTTCATAAAGTACGTTCATCGTGTGCGCATTATAGAGTTTGGATCGCCGGCAGAAAAACCTCGGTGACCAGTAGAGGCGTACGGCCCCCGCGTCGCCGGTAACGCGTGCGGCGGGCATATAACACGGCAGCGGCCGTCAGTCCGGCGGCCCGCGCCAGAGGGTGTGCGCCGCCGAGGCAGGCGAAACGTGCCGGTCCGCGCTCGATGGTCCGGTCGCGAAACAGTTCGCTACCCAGCGACCGCTGACCCAGCGCACGCCAGAAGCGCCAATCGCAACGCGCGCCATGCCAGGCGATCAGGGAATGTGCGTAGACGCTGCGCTGTCCGCCCGACCATAAAAACACGTCGCGGCCACGTCCTTTCAGCACCCGGCCCTCATCGAGCACGCCGCGCTCGTCGGACAAGCCGACGGTCAGGGCTTGAAATACATTCTCCACCCGAAACCGACCGCGTTCGGTCTGCAGACGAACGGTCAACGAGCCTTTCGTCCGCAGCCAGTCGCGGATGCCAGGCGGCCAGGTGGGCGACACGCGCGCACGCCAACGCGCCAGCCGTAAAGATTTCATGTGGCAACGGCCCGCCCGTCGCGCGCCGCCAAGCCCTTGAGCAAACGCTCGTGAATACCACCGAACCCGCCGTTGCTCATGACCAGAATCTGATCGCCAGGCAGCGCAGTGCTCAGCACCGCCGTCACCAGCGCCTCGATATCTGCCGTACACAGCACCGGCTGCGGTAATTCGGCCAGGCATCCGGCGGCATCCCAACTCAAGCCCGCGGTATGGCAAAACACAGCGTCCGCTTCGCGCAAGGCCGCTGGCAGGCGGGCGCGCAGCGCGCCGAGCTTCATGGTGTTGGAACGCGGCTCGAACACCGCCAGAATGCGCCGTCCGGGCTCAGCCCGGCGCAATCCGGCGATCGTCGTGGCAATCGCCGTCGGATGATGCGCGAAATCGTCCAGGACCGTCACACCACCGACCTCGCCCCGGTTTTCCAGGCGCCGCCGGACGTTCTGGAAAGTGCTCAGCGCCGCGCACGCCTCGGCCGGCGCAACACCCACATGCTCGGCCGCAGCGATCGCTGCCAAAGCGTTCGACCGGTTATGCGCGCCGCTCAAGGTCCATGTCACCGCGCCGACCGCCTCCTCGGCACGCAACACCAGGAAGCGTCCCTCGTCCTGCGCCTGCGCGGTGAAACCGCCATACGCGCCCTCCCCGAAAAACACGGTCGCACTCCACGCACCGCGCGCCAAGACGCGCCGCAGGTGGACATCATCGGCATTGACCACCAGCCGGCCGGCGCCGGGCACCGTGCGCACCAGATGATGAAACTGGGTTTCGATCGCCTCGACATCCGGAAAAATATCCGCGTGATCGAATTCGAGGTTATTCAGAATCGCCGTGCGCGGCCGGTAATGCACAAACTTCGAGCGTTTGTCGAAAAACGCCGTGTCGTACTCGTCGGCCTCGATCACGAACGGCGCCCCGGCCAAGCCCAGCAACGCCGACCTGCCGAAGTTGCGCGGCACGCCGCCGATCAGGTAGCCAGGCTGCCGACCAGCGCTCACCAAAATCCAGGCCAGCATCGCGGCGGTCGTGGTTTTGCCGTGCGTGCCGGCCACCGCCAGCACGTGCCGCCCCGCCAAAACCTGCTCGCCGACCCATTGCGGTCCGGACGTATACGGCAGACCGGCGTCGAGCACGGCTTCCAGCAGCGGATTGCCCCGGCTGACGACGTTGCCGACCACCCACAAGTCGGGCTGCAAGGCCAGTTGAGCCGCGTCGAACCCTTCGATCAGCCCGATGCCGGCATCCTGCAACTGCGTACTCATCGGCGGATACACCTGCGCGTCGCAGCCGGTCACCCGGTGCCCGAGCGCCACCGCCAGTTGCGCCAGTCCGCCCATGAAGGTGCCGCAAACGCCCAGTATATGAATGTGCATGCCGCACCCATCGCCATCGCAAAGCGTCATTGTAGCCGGCAGAATCGGCTACACTGGCCGCCATGAACGCGAAATTTCCCGAAAGCGGGCACACGCGGCAGGCGATCGCCATCGCCGCTGCCCGACTGATCGCCGAATCGGGCCACGATTACGCCAGTGCCCGCCACAAAGCCGTCAGCGAAATGCTGGGCGGCCGGGCGGCCAGCCACCTTCTGCCGAGCCATGCCGAAATCGAGGCTGAAGTACGCCTGCACCATGCCCTGTTCGCGGCCGACACCCAGCCGGCCCGGCTGCTGGCCCTGCGCGGGCTTGCCTTGACGCTGCTGAACGAGCTCGCCGTCATGGAGCCGCTGGTGTACGGCGGCGTGGTCAACGGCACGGCTGGCGAACACAGCCATATTCATTTGCTGCTTTTTCCGGAAGACCCGAAAGCCATCGACTACTGGCTGCTGAATAGAAATGTTGCCTTCGATCCGGTCGCCGTCAAGCTGGGCAAGGGCCGAATGGCCGATGGCATTGCGTTTCGCTGGCATGACGAATGGGTCGAGGCCGGCGTTTTGCAGCCCCATCAGCGCCGTGGCCTGCTCAAGGCGCCCACCGACCAGCCCTTGTTCCGCACAGACGCGCGCGGTTTGCAGGCCCTGTTGACCGAAGCCGCCGTATGAAGCGCCGCCGCTGGCTAATCTATGGCGTATTCGCCCTCTGTGCAATGGCGGGCGGCTGGTGGACAGCGCAGCGGCATTTGCCAGCGACCACGCCCGGCAGTGTGCACCCCCTGCAAAACCTCAGCTTTTCCCGCCCAGATGGCTTGCCTTTGGCGCTCGACACGCTCATCGGCCGGCGCGTCGTCCTGAATTTTTGGGCGACCTGGTGCCCGCCGTGCGTCGAAGAGCTGCCGCTGCTCAACGCTCTCTATCCGGAAATACGGCAACACGGCATCGAGCTGATCGGAATCGGCATCGACTCGCCGGCCAACATCGGACGTTATTTGCAAAACCACCCACTACGCTTCCCGGTCGGCATGGCCGCCAACGGCGGCACTGCGCTCGCCGACCGCCTCGGCAACCGCGCCGGCGGCCTGCCGTATACCGTCGTGCTCGACGCCAGCGGTCGAGTCGTATTTAGCAAGCTCGGCCCCATACGCACCGAAGAGCTCAAGCGCGCCTTGCAAATTCCTTGACTCATTGGACATTCCGGCGCGAAATGCGCAAAATGCCGGAAGTTCAGCTAAAGTTGCCTACTCAATCGAATCGGATATGAATTCCACCGTCCCCGGCATATTGGTCATCCACGGCCCCAACCTCAACCTGCTCGGACAGCGCGAGCCAGGTTTGTATGGATCGACCACGCTAGAAACGATCGACCGTCAGCTACACGCCGACGCCGCCGCGCTAGGGCTTACGATCGAATGCTGGCAAAGCAACCACGAAGGCGCAATCGTCGACAAAATCCACGAATACGCTGCCAAAAGCGGCAAATTCGTCATCATCAATGCTGGCGCGTACACACACACCAGTATCGCCATACGCGACGCTTTTTTGGCGGTGCAGATGCCGTTCGTCGAGGTGCATCTGTCGAACGTCTATCGGCGCGAGCATTTTCGTCACCAGTCCCTGCTAGCGGATACTGCCATCGGCGTCATCGCCGGCCTGGGCGCGGAAGGCTATCGCTATGCGTTGCGATTCGCCGCCACGCCCGCTGCACACAAAATCTAATCAATAACAAACATAAGCCGTTGGAGGCGTTACATGGATTTGAGAAAACTGAAAACCCTGATCGATCTGGTGGCCGAGTCCGGTATCGCCGAGTTGGAGATCACCGAGGGTGAAGGACGCGTCAGAATCGTCAAAAATCATCCACTGGCTGCGGGGCAAGCGATTTATTCGCAGCCTTATGCACCTGCTTATGCCGCCGACTACCCACCCGCCGCGCCAGCCGGTGGCGCCAGTGTGCGTCGGCCGGACAGCGCCGCCGATGCACTGGACGCCGCCCCACCGATCGACGGCCACGTAGTCAAGTCCCCGATGGTCGGTACGTTCTACCGGGCCTCCAGCCCGGGCGCAGCTAATTTCGTCGAGGTCGGTTCCGAAATCAAAGAAGGCGAAACCCTGTGCATCATCGAAGCCATGAAGCTGCTCAACGAAATCGAGTCCGACAAAACGGGCGTGGTCAAAGCAGTGCTGATCGAAAACGGTCAGCCAGTCGAGTTCGGCCAACCGTTGTTCGTCATCGAGTAAATCATGTTCGATAAAATTCTGATCGCCAATCGCGGCGAAATCGCCCTGCGCATTCTAAGAGCGTGTCGCGAACTGGGCATCAAAACCGTCGCGGTGCATTCCGAGGCCGACACCCAGGCCAAATACGTGCGGCTCGCCGATGAGTCCGTGTGCATCGGACCGGCGGCATCCTCGCAGAGTTACCTGAACATTCCAGCGATCATCAGCGCTGCAGAGGTCACCGATGCTCAGGCCATTCATCCCGGCTACGGCTTTTTATCGGAAAACGCCGACTTCGCCGAGCGCGTCGAAAAAAGCGGGTTCGTGTTCATCGGCCCGCGCGCCGACTCCATTCGCCTGATGGGCGACAAGGTATCGGCCAAACGTGCCATGCTCGCTGCCGGCGTTCCCTGCGTGCCAGGTTCAGAAGGCGCTCTGCCCGACAACCCAAAAGAAATCGTCAAGATCGCGCGCGCCGTCGGCTACCCGGTCATCATCAAGGCGGCCGGCGGTGGGGGTGGGCGCGGCATGCGCGTGGTACACACCGAAGCGGCTCTGCTGAATGCTGTCACAATGACTCGTACCGAGGCCGGCCAGGCGTTCGGCAACCCCGAGGTTTACCTCGAAAAGTTTCTCGAAAACCCGCGCCACATCGAAATTCAAGTCTTGGCCGACGAACAAAAGAACGCCGTCTGGCTGGGGGAGCGCGACTGTTCCATGCAGCGCCGCCACCAAAAAGTCATCGAAGAGGCTCCCGCCACGTTGATTCCCCGGCGCCTGATCGACCGCATCGGTGACCGGTGCGCCGAGGCCTGCCGAAAAATCGGCTACCGTGGCGCCGGCACGTTCGAATTTCTATACGAAAACAACGAGTTCTATTTCATCGAAATGAACACCCGCGTGCAGGTCGAGCACCCCGTCACGGAAATGATCACCGGCATCGACATCGTCCAGGAACAAATTCGGATTGCCCACGGCGAAAAGCTCCGCTTCAAGCAACGTGACATCCAGTTTCGCGGTCACGCCATCGAATGCCGTATCAACGCCGAGGATCCGTTCAAATTCACGCCGTCCCCCGGACGCATCACCAACTGGCATCCGCCGGGTGGTCCCGGCGTGCGCGTCGATTCGCATGCATTCAGCGGCTATGTGGTGCCGCCGCATTACGATTCGATGATCGCCAAAGTCATCACCTACGGCGTCGATCGTGCCCAGGCAATGGCCCGAATGCGCGTCGCCCTGTCCGAGCTGGTGATCGACGGCATCAAGACCAACACCGCCCTGCACCGCGAACTCATGGAAGACGCGCGTTTCATCGAAGGCGGCACCAGTATCCATTACCTCGAACAGCGGCTGGCTGGGCGCCCCGGGCCGGTTGTCGGCCTGCTAGGTGGGGGCAAACCCTGATGCTGACGAACACCCCCGAGGTGCTGTGGTCCGAAGCCGTGCTGCATCTGCCTGCCGAGCATGCCGAAGCCGTATCGGACTTTTTACTGGAGAACGGTGCCTTTTCCGTCTCGATCGAAGATGCCGATGCCGACGGCCCGGACGAGCAGCCTTTATTCGGCGAACCGGGCCTGGAACCGACCGTGCACGCCTGGGCGGCCAGCCGAGTGCTGGCCTTGTTCACAACACGCACGATCGGCGACGCAGCGCTAGCGCTGCTCGCGGCCCAGCTTCACGACACCGCCGCCATTGAGTGGCGTACGGTCGCCGAGCAGGACTGGGTACGGCTTACCCAGGCGCAGTTCGAACCGATCGAAATCACGCCACGGCTGTGGATCGTGCCGTCCTGGCACGAGCCGCCGGCAGGCAGCGACATCGTCACGCTTCGCCTCGACCCGGGTTTGGCCTTCGGAACCGGCTCGCACCCCACGACGCGGCTGTGCCTGCAATGGTTGGCGGCCGCCGATCTCGCGGGCCGGCAGATCCTCGACTACGGCTGCGGCTCGGGTATCCTGGCGATCGCCGCGTTGAAGCTCGGCGCGGCTGGTGCCCTGGCCATCGACATCGATCCGCAATCGGTCGCATCTACCTTGCAAAACGCCGCACACAATCACATCGACCTGCACGCCGGGCTGCCCGACGACCCGGCGGTGCAAGGCGGCCGTTTCCCGGTCGTCATCGCCAACATCTTGTCGGTTCCGCTCAAAGTACTGGCCCCGGTTCTGGCCGGGCTGCTGGCGCCGGGCGGGCAGTTAGTCTTGTCGGGTATTCTCGAACGGCAAACGCAGGAACTCGTCGCCGCATACGCTCCCTGGCTGACGCTCGCTACTTGGCGAACCGACGACGGCTGGGTTTGCCTGACCGGGCAACGGGCCCCGAGCTAATGTCGTTTCTCATATGAGTACCGCCATGCGACCAGCCGCAGCGCCATGCCGACAAATCAGGCGTGATGGCCTACCAGGACGACCGGCATGACGCTGGCCACCCGGTGCTCGCATTGCCTCACGCTCTTCCGTGTCAGTGCCCTGCAGCTTCAGCAGCATGCCGGCCAAGTCCGCTGCGGTAGCTGCGGTCAAGTTTTTTCGGGCGTCGCAGGCCTGACCCCTGGCGATGCGGCCGCCTGGCAGGCCGGGCTCGACCAAGACCACAGACTGCCGAGCCGCAGCATCCCCAATCAGTTGGACCGGTGGACGGGCGTCCAACAACGCCGCGCCGCGCCCCTGCCCTGGACCCCGACGGCACGCTGGGCAGTCGGGATCCTGCTGAGCTTTTTATTCGTACAAACCGTCTGGTGGCAACGCGCCAGCGTGATCGGCATCCTGCCAATTCTCGACAAACCATTGCAAGCGGCCGCCCATGCACTCGGCAGCGCCGCCGCCGCACCCGCCTCGAGCGGCGTCGCCATCATCGGCTCGAATCTAAGTCGCACCAGCGATCGGCAGCTGCAGGTCGAGCTGCGCATAGCCCACCGGGGCACGGTGGCAACGAACTGGCCGTTTTTCGAGCTCACCTTGCAGGATACCCAGGCACGCGATCTCGCACGGCTGGCCTTGTCGCCCGTCGATTATGTGGTCAAACCGGACCGGCTGAACGCCGGCAGCATGGGTCAGATTGGACCGCGCCTGTTACCCGGCCAGGAGTTCGATCTGACGGCGTTCATCGACATCGGCCGGCTCGCCGGCCCGCCTGACGCACCGGAGGCCAAACCCACACCCAGCGGTTTTCGCCTGGGCCTGTTCGACCAGCTGCGCTGAACACTTTTTCGGAACCCTGCATGTCTTCTTCGTACACCTTGATTTGCGGTTCGCTGGCTTATGACACCATCATGGACTTCGATGGCCGCTTCAAGGATCGCATTTTGCCCGACCAGGTGCACATCCTGAACGTCTGTTTCATGGTGCCGACGCTCCGTCGCGAATGGGGCGGCTGTGCAGGCAATATCGCCTACGGCCTGCAATTACTCAACGGCCGGCCCTTGCCACACGCCATGCTCGGCACCGATGGCCAGGACTACCTCGCCCGCCTGCAATCATTGGGCATCGACACCCGGCACATCTGCATGTCGACCACGGCCATGACGGCCCAGGCTTTCATCACGACCGATCGCGACGACAACCAGATCACCGCGTTTCATCCAGGCGCGATGACCGAAGCGCACGACAACCCGCTCGACCCCCGGCAAGACAATATTGGATTAGCCATCGTCGCGCCCGACGGCCGACGAGCCATGCTCGACCACGCCAGTGCCTTGGCGCAGGCCGGCATTCCGTTCGTTTTCGATCCGGGTCAGGGTCTGCCGATGTTCGACGGTCAGGAATTGCTCGCCTTCGTCGACCAGGCCCACTATGTCGCCGTGAACGATTACGAGGCCAGACTGCTCAGCGACCGGACCGGCCTGTCGCTCGAAAAATTGGCGGAACGCGTCGACACTTTGATTGTCACACGAGGCGCGGAAGGTGCCTGGATTTTCAATGCGGGCGAGTTGGTACGGATTCCCTGTGTGCCCGCCGAGGCGATCATCGACCCGACCGGCTGCGGCGATGCATTTCGTGCCGGTTTGTTGTACGGTATCGCCCAGGGAATGGACTGGCCCACCATCGGTCGCCTGGCCAGCACGATGGGAGCGCTGAAAATCGCGCAGCGCGGCGGACAGAATTATGCCCCCGACCGCGCGGCGGTGGCCGAACGCTTCGCCGCCACATTCGGGTATCGGCCGTGGTAAAGAAGTTGCCGAATGAAATTATCGACTCATCATTTTAGGAAGAAGCCATGAATAACCATCACAAAATCGCCGGCACCGCCGCGCTCAGCGCCCTGCTGTTGGTCACCGCCTGCGCCACGCCGAGCAGTTCCGGCACGGTGTATCGCGGCGCAGAGGCGCGGCGCGAACAAATCGTGCGGACCGGCGTCGTCGACAGCGTCCGCGAGGTCACCATCGAAAATGAACGCACCGGCGTCGGTGCGGCCGGCGGCGCCGTGGTCGGCGGCCTGGGCGGCAGTAATATCGGTAAAGGCAAAGGCGCTGTCGTCGGCACCGTGCTGGGCGCGATCGCCGGCGGAGTGGCCGGTCAGGTCATCGAGAAAAACGTCGGCACCAAAAAAGGCTACGAAATTACCGTCCGTCTCGACAGCGGCGAATTACGCGCTTACGTACAGGAAGCAGATGAGCAGTTCGCCCCAGGCCAGCGGGTCCGGATCGTCAGCAGCGGCGGCGTGACACGCGTGACGCACTAAAAACGCCCGCCGCCGTGCGTTTCTGCTACAGGCTGTAGCGCGACTGTACATACAACAAGCTGTTTTTGCGCAAAAAGCCGAAGTAGGTATTGTCGGGCCCGTAAAATTTTTCTGCACCGGCCTCCAGCCGCCATTCATCGGTCACCGCATACGATAGTTTCAGACGCGCTATCCCGCTGGCATCCGGCCAAATCGCCGCGCCGCCGAGTTCGCCGGTCAGCCGGTCATCCAACCAGCTCGACGCCAGGCGCCACGTAAAGCCGCGGCGCACGGCATGGCTCTGATCGGCGATCGCCTGCTGAGTGCGCGCTGCTTGAACGTAAGCCTCGTCGAACAAGGGGTTGCCCGACAGGCCGCGCAGCGCGTCCGCCGAGGAGAAATGCCGCACATACCGCGCCGTCACCTGGACGCCGAGCGTCGTTTTCTCGTTCAGGCGAAACTCGGGACCGGCGACGACCCACAGAGTCGGCTTTTTACGGGTGAAATCGTTTTCATCCCCATCATCCGGGCGGGCGTAAGCCGCCTCCGCGCGCCAAACCACAGTGCCGCGCACGACATTCGCATCGGCAGCGATCACTTGCTGCCGATGATTCCGCAACAGCAGGCTGGCGCCGAACGGCGTCAGCTGGCTGATTGCAAGGTCCGGCATGAGATCGACACCCCGATAAAACATCAGCGACGCATCGGTGGCGCCGATCCGAGCGCTGGGAAACGACGTCTCCCACTTGAGCGCGACGTCCAGGCGCGCGGGGCCGCGCCGTGTGCTCAGATCGATGCCGGCTACGGTCGGCACAGGAATGACGTGGGACGCGCGCCCATCCAGTAAGGCAGCAGACAAGACGGTCGGCTGCCCAGCGATGGCCCAGGCGGTTTTGAGCAGCATGCCATCACGGCCACGGCGCAGGTCGTCATCACTGACGGACAACCGCGTAAAAGTCCGGGGCGAGACGACATCGCTGGGGTTCAAACCATCTGTTTTGCCCCAGGCGATGACCTGGCGACCATAGGTCAGGTCGAGGGGGCCGATGGTTTGCCGCAGATACAGCTCCCGCAGGCGGTCGGCTGGCTGACGCTGCGCTGGCGTACTCACGGGGGGAGCTGCGTTGACGACCAAAGTGCCAAACGGATTTTTCCAGCGCAGTTTGGCCCAGACCTCGGCGGTCCCGATAGGCCCCCGATCGTTGAGATTCCGATCGCCGGAGTAGACGGTGGTGCGTAGCGACAACTGCGTGTCCATGCCGGGCGGCAAGGCCTGAGCCGTCATGGCGTTCGCCGCCAGCGACAACATCCCAACACGTCGCAAAACGCCTCCGCCCCATACACCCAAAGTCAGCGCTCCAGTTCCTGGGTCGTGAATAAATCGGCCGATAAACCGGTATCCGCTTTGTAATCGTCATAATGCAACTGGGTTTTATGGCCGGTTTGCAAGTTTTCGACCTGCGAATCGTAGGCGAGATAGCGTCCTTTGCCGACGGCTCGGATATCGCTGGCAGTGAAGCGCTTCAATAGCTGCCCGGCCGGATCGTAAAACACTTGACGTGCCGGCATCGCATCGTTTTTGCGCAGCCACGAGACACGGCGGCCATAACCAGTATTGTTTTTGACGCCATCATCGACCGGCGTCGATTCGACGACCCAACAGGGCGTGCCATCGATGGGCTCCTCGCCTTTGAGGGCGTGGTTCCACTCGTCGACCTTGTGGCCGATCACATCGCCATAACTGAAGTCCGTGCCAATGAAAGCGTCTTTCTTTTGGCTCGCGGATAAACGTCGCACTTTGCCTAAAGAGGGCAAATACACCCAGATATCATCTTCGCTGCGCGCGTGTTCGATCAGTAAAGTCGACGTGCCCTTGATGTCCGCTGGGCTTACGAAGCGAACCAGCCGCATTTGCTGGGTACCGCCGACCACCTGCCGGCTGTAACCTTGAATTTTACGTACCCGTGTGTTGCCGCTGCGATTGGTCAAGGTGAAGGTGGCCTGCGCCGTGGAATCCTTGACGCGACTGGCCTCGTCGCTTTTGAGCATCAGTGCGCGCGGATCGACGACCGTCGCGGTAGACGGAGGCGTTTGCGCCTGGACAGAATCGTGGTGCGCCACAACAGCCAGCGTTCCCGCCGCGCAAGCCGTCAGGACCCATGTCAGGACAGGCGACTGCTTGTTATTCAATGAATGTTTCATAAGAAAACGGGGGGTGAACAGCACCACACATATCGACACCATGTACAAGGAGGCGAACACCGATACGAGCATCGCCACCACGATGAACAGTGCCAGCCACACATGCACCATGTAATCGTAAGACACCGCCAGTACCGCATAGCCACCCGCCACCGCCGTCGCGACGAATAATGAAGCCTGACCGGCGGAGCGCAGTGCCTGGCGTACGGCTTCGTCGATGCCCACGCCCGTCCTGACGTAGTCGCGGATACGGTACAGCAGATAAATAGCGTAGTCCGATCCCATGCCGACCGCCATCGCGGCAATCAGCGAATTCGGGATGTTCAACGGAATGCGCAAGCCACCCATGACGCCAAACACCGACAGCACCGCCAGGGCAAGCGGCAGCAGCACGATGAGTCCCGCCGCCAAGGAACCGAACAGCAACGAGGACACGACCAGAATAGCCCCCGCCACCACGGCGATATTGAGCAGTTTGCCGTTGACCATGGTTTCGGTCAGAGCAATCGTTTGCGCCACATCGCCGCCAAAGCTGACCGTCACATCAGATGGAAACAGGGTTTTTGCTTTGGCCTGCAACGCGCCGACCAGCTGTTCGATGACTTTGTTGCTGCCCGTGCGCAGCAGTAGCGTGATTTTGGTCCGCTGATAATCGTAATCGATGTAGGCATCGAAATCATTCGGCGAACCGGACAGGGAGTACAGCAGCAGATACTGGGATACCGCCTCGCGGGTCTCGGGAATGCGATTGAAGCCAGGATCGTCATCGTGCATGCTTTGGTTCATACGGCGGATGAAATCGGTCATTGACACCGATTTGCCGATCCAGCCACCTACCGCCGGCAGCGCGCGGCCATAGGCAACCAGCTCGTCCATCGCACGCAAAATGGCCGGGTCTTTCATGCGGTCCGGCGCCTGGCCTTCGATCATAATGTACAGGCTGTTGGTGCCGCCGGTCTGCCGATTCAGAAAAACATCGTCGCGCTGCAAAGGCAGATCAGGCGCAAAAAACAATTTACTGGCGTTGTCGACGACGACCGTTGCACTGCCGATAAGCGCCAACAAGCTCAGCGCCATCGCAATGCCGAGAACCCGACGGCGCCCGCGCGCGTCGGTCACATGCCGGCCGATGGCATCTGGTATGGCTGTCCAGAAACGGGCTGACGGTTTGATCCGCGCCGGGGCCGCCAGCAAAGAGCGCACCGCTGGTGTGAACGTCAACTCGATCAGCAAGGCGCTCAGAATACCGCCGGCCGTAAACAGTCCAAAAGTGCGAATGGTCGTAATCGGAAACGCCAGCAGCGACAGAAACCCGATTGCAGCCACCAGCCCGGCGGCGATCATGACCGGACCGACCCGTATCAGGCAGCGCTGCACGGCCAGGACGCTAAGCTGCCGGGGCCCGAGCTGCGCATACGGCGCCTCCGAGCGCAGCGACTCGAGCTCCTCGTAATAGCGTTTCAGTAACTGCACCGAGTGGCCGGCGGCCACGGCCAGAATCAAAATCGGCGTCGGCGAGTTGAAAATATCCATCGACTGGCCGAGCATGCCCATCAGACCCATTCCCCAGACGACCGCCAATAGCGCGGTGACCAGCGGCAAGACAAAGCCCTGCCAGGTTCTGAAAGCTTCGAAATGCAACAGACCAATCAGCAGAATCGCCAGCGGAAATAACCATTCGATCCGCTGCGCGAAATTCTCGGTGGCTTCCAGGTAAATCGGATTGCCGCCCAGCGTGATATCGACCCCCGCCGTGCGAAAAGCCTCGACCGCCGCGCGCACCGGCGCCACCATGGCCGTAAAACCGTCAGAGCGCTCGACCAGCTCAACCATGACGACTGCGGTGCGGCCATCGCGCGACAACACCAGATCCCGATATACCGGATTGGCCTGCAAACGCCGCTTGACCTCGAGAATCTCTGCCGGATTCGGATCATCGCTCGGAATCAAGGGCACGACCTCCATCCCGTCGGCACGCCCGCGCATGGCTTTGGCCTGAGGAGCGGTCAGGCTCAGCAAAGTCGACTGCACGATGCCTTTTTGTGTACGCAGCCGGTCGGTCAGTTGTCGAACGGTTTTCAGCACGGCCGGCTGCAGCGCTTCCCCGGTTTTCGGCGTCACACCGATCAACACCATGTATTTCGACCCGAACACCGCGTCGACGCGATTGGTTGCCACGGTATACGGATGGCCCTGCGGCGATAAAGCGACGGGATCGATGACGATTTTGACCTGTGCCGCAAAAGCCGCCAGCACACCGGTGAGAATCAGTATTCCGGCAATGGCGGCCAGGCGGTATTTCATGAGCCAGTCAGCGTAAGACTTCATCCGGGCATTTCCTTAAGCAAACGGGTAAGGGTTTCGACGTCTTTTTGATACTGGCTGACGAGGGTTTTTTTGAGAATGACGGCCGGAACGATACCGAAGAAGCCGCCCGGCTCGACTTGAAACGTCCATAGCACCGTGCAGCGCCGGTCTGCGGCGTCTCCGAGCGCTTCGATGGCGTAGCGGCCCTCGTACTTGAATGGACCGTCCAGGGTTTTAAAACAGTAGCGCGTCGGTGCGGTTTTTTCCTCGATACGGCAATGAAACGACATTTTTTTGCCGAGAAAATTGAATTCGATGAAGTACTGCCGTGCGTCCGCCGGGTCGATACGGCAGTCGACACAAGCGTGCTGCCAGACTTTATCGAACAAGGGATCGCTCAGCCGCTCGAACGCCCGCTCGGCGGTGCACGGCAATTCGAAACGGTATTCGGCGGTCAACATGTCAGGCTCCCGGCATCGGCATGGTAGCAGCGAAACCCACCGATTCCGTCACCGGCAAGACGTCGTCAATCACTTCGGCCACCTGTTGCGCATTTTGATTGATCATGACCGTATAGTGATCACCGGGGCAATGATAAAGCCGCAAGCGGGAGCTCGGTATGATTTGTTCCCACCCCAACTGCTCGCCAAAATTAGTTGGCTCGTCGTCGGCCTTGATGAGGAGCGCGTCGATCGGCTCCTCGGGCCGCAGGTCGGGCAGATACGTTTGCAACGCGATGCAATGCGCCAAAAACGTGTTGAAGGCGCGGCGTAGCGCATCGATTCCGGTGCCCGGCTCCAGGAGCTGCATGGCGATCGCTTCCTGGTAAACATAGGCGATCGCTTCATCGCCGGACAAATCGGCGACGCGACTCGCCAGGTCCACAAAAGTTTTGCCGTGGGGCCGCGCCAGATCTTGCGCAAACCAGTTCAAAAGATCGATATCCTCGGAACGGCTCGGATGGTTGTCGAGCACCGGGGCGCGCGTGTCGATCAGCACCACCCCATCGATCGGATGGCCGGCTGCAACTAACTGACGCGCCGCCTCATAGGCGATCACACCGCCGAAACACCAGCCCCCCAGCATGTAAGGGCCTTGCGGCTGGCGTTCGACGATATGGGTGACGTAGCGCGCCGCCAACGCCTCGACCGAAACTTCGGCTAGATCGTCGTTTTGCAAAGACGCGGCCTCGAACGCCCGCATGGGTCGCCGCCCATCCAGGCGCCGCGCCAGCTCCGCATAGCCGAAGACCGTTCCGCCGATCGGATGGAACAACCACAACGGCCGTACCCCGGCAAACCCTTTGTTCAGCGTTACCGCCCGCAGCGTGGCCGGCACCGCACCCCGCTCACCCGCCTGGCGGTGTTGACGCAAACGCACCGCCAGACTTTCCACCGTTGGCGACTCCAGAAGAATGGACGACTGCCAGGGGGTATCGAACCGGCGGTTCAACAAAGTGATCAGTTGCACCGCCTGCAGGGAATGCCCGCCCAGTTCGAAGAAGTTTCCGGTCAGCGGAACGCTGTTAACTCCCAGCACATCGCTAAACGCCTGGCTGATGTAGAGCTCGTCCGCCGAGCGGGGCTGACGCGTCGCGGCGGTTTCGGACTCGGCTTGCAAACTGGGCACCAGCGCAGCCAGTTGGCGACGGTCCAATTTACCATTCGCGGTCAGCGGCCATTGCGCGATGCGCATCAATTGCGATGGCAGCATATAAGCCGGCAAACGTTCGCGCAGCAGTTCGCGCCAGTTTTGCAAAATACCGTCGTCGCCTTCGAAAAATGCCACCAAGCGCATCGGCTCCGGCTCTTTGAGCAGCAAGGCCGCCGCCCGACGCACACCTGGCAAGGCCTGCAATCCGCTCTCCACCTCGCCCAACTCGACCCGATAACCGTGCAGCTTGATCTGATCGTCGATCCGTCCGCAGTATTCCAGCAACCCACTCGCGTTCCAACGCACCAGATCGCCGGTGGCATACAACCGGCCCAGCTCGGGCGCAGCCGCCACTGTTTTAAACTGCCGCTCAGTCAGATCCGGACGTTGCCAGTAAGCGCTCGCCAGCCCCGCGCCGCCGATCCATAACTGTCCGACCGCACCCGGCGGCAAAGGTTGCTCGCAGGCATCCAGAACAACGAAGTCGGTATTATTCAAAGGCGAACCGAGGTGGATCGGATCAGCGCTTTGCAGCTCGACGGCACTCGACCAGATGGTCGTTTCGGTCGGTCCATACATATTCCAAACCGTTGCAACCTTATCCAGCAAAGCGCTGTGTAACGGCTTCGACAAGGCTTCGCCGCCGCACAATACTTTCAAAGATGCCGCTCCCTGCCAGCCAGTGTCGACGAGCATTCGCCAATGCGTCGGCGTTGCCTGCATGACGTCGATGCGATGCTCTTGCAAACGCTGCGTCAGAGAGGCGGGCTCGGATGCTTCGCGGTAGCTGGTCAAATAAACGAAAGCCCCGGTGTAGAGCGGCATGAGCATTTCGAGCAGCGAAATATCGAAGGCGGGCGTGGTCACCGACAGCCAGCGGTCCGTCGCGGAAAAACCGATTCTCTTCTGCAAGGCATCGATCAGGTTTAGCAGGGCGGCGTGAGTGATCTGGACTCCTTTGGGCTTGCCGGTCGAGCCCGAGGTATAGAGCAGATACGCTGTGGAACAGCTCGCCGCGGTGTCCAGCTCGGCGGCATCTCCTTCGTTCAGGGACAGCGTACTCAAGTCCAGTACCGGTACGTGACAGTCCAGACGCCCCAAAACACCGCTGGTGGCGCCGTGCTCGATCAACAAAACAGGCCGGGCATCGTCGACGATCGCCGTCAGGCGCTGAACCGGGAAGTTGGCGTCCAAAGGCAGATAAACGCCGCCCACGGACCATATGGCCAAAGCGGCAATCGGCCAGTTCACTCCGCGCGGCAAGCAAACACCGATCCGGTCGCCGGATTTGACCCCCGCCGCGCGCAGGGCTCGACTCAACGAAGCCATGCGCTGCGCCGCCTGCCCATAGCTCAGCGCATCGGTCTCGTCCTGTAAAGCAGGCGCCGCGCTGCGGGTCGAGAGTTGCGTGACGATCGCCGGCAAAATCGACGGCGCTTCGGGAACGGTGCGGGGACCGCGTCCCAAGGCCAGCCACCGGGCACGTTGCGGCGGGTCCGCCAAAGGAACAGAAGCCACAGCGGCGGCAGGCTGCATAACGGCCGCTTCGACGAACACAGTGAAAGCGCTCGCCCAGATTTCGATTTGCTCTTTGGAAAACAGGTCGGTGCGATACTTCAACTGAGCAATCAGCCCACCATCTGGCAACTCTCCGCCCATTTCCAGAGCCAGTTCGAACTGCCCCTCCTGCTGCGGAACATGAAAAGGGCGGGCCGTGAACCCCTGCCCAGCAAGCTCGCCAGTCGCATCACAAGGCAGAAAAAATGCTTCGAACTGCGCCATCAGCGGAATCCGCTCCCAGGCGAAGCCGATCTGCGCCAAAGGCGCATGCAAGGCGCTGCGCGGCGGCGACAACAACTCCACCAAACGATGCAAAGTGATGTCCTGATGCCGTAAGACATCAACCAGCCGGTTTTTATTTTCCACCAGACAGGTGCGCACGTCGGCCTGCAAATTCGCAAACTGCAAGCGGAACGGCAAAATATTGACGAACTGGCCAATCTGGGTCCGCGTCTCGCGCGTCGCGCGTTGACTGGCGGGACAAGCGACGACCCAGTCGGCTTGACCACCAACCCGGCTGAGGAACAGAGCCCACAAGCTCAAGAATAGGAAAAACGGTGTCAATCCAAGCTCACGCCCCAGTGCGCGGGCCGTATCGGCGGTCGTCCGGTTCAGACTCAACACCACACCGGCACCCGGGTCGCTAATCGACGGCGCGCGCACAAAACTGAGGGGCAAGGGATGCAGAGCGGGCGCGTCGGCAAGATACTTGAGCCAAAAACCGGTGGACGTCGAAAACGCGGCTTTGGCGTCGCCTGCCCCAAGCGGCTGCCGTTCAGAACCACCCTCGGTATCGTATAAGAAAGACGTGCCGTCGAGCACAACCGGAGCAGCCTCCAATGCGCCGAAAGTTTTAGTGAACTCGGCCAGCAAAAGCCCCAGCGACCAGAAATCGAAGGCGGCATGGTGCATGGCGATGCAGATCAACCAGGTATCGGGGGCTCGCCGATAGCTGTGGATCCGCCATAGACAGCCACTCGCGAAGTCGAAGGGCACACGACAATCCGCCCGGGCACGGCTGCGTAGAGCGTCGTCGTCAATGCCCTGTGCATCGACTTCCAGCAAGACGGGACGGGCATGACCGCGCACCACTTTCTGGAAAAAAAGCGAGTCGAAAGCAATGCCGCTTCTCAAAACCGGATGGCGCTGCAGCATGCTGTTCAACCACGCCCGGGCCTGAGCAGGAAAAGCCGGATCATCGACGGTGATTTCTGCAGAAAAAATCAGATGCTGCGCGCCGGATTGCGGTTTAGCCGCCATCAGCAACGCCAAGCCCCGCTGCCAGCGCGATAAACCGAAACGCTGCTCGGCCGGGGCGATTTCGACCACCCGGGCCGACGCTGCGGGGCTGGGTGGATCGACCGAGGCGTCGGTCATGCCGTCTGGTCGTCCGTTTGAGCGGGAGGAAAGTTCAGCAGCGTAGTCAGCTGCGCAACCAGCGCCTCGACTGTCGGGCAGTCCCACAATAAGGTCGAGGGCAAGCGCACATTCCAGCGGTCTTCGAACTCACCGGCAACGATCAGTGCCGACATAGAGTCGAGCCCCATTTCGATCAGAGGCGTATTCGCATTTATGTCCTCGACTTTGAGACGCAACTCCCGCGCAAGCAGTTCCATGACCAATCGATGGACGGACTGTTGATCGGTATCAGGCGACGACATCGTGCATACTCCTCTTTCAATTGAATATAGATTCGACTTTTGACTCAGCGGGCTTTGCCCGCGAGCGGCCAATCGAACAAGGAAAACATTTTTCCGGAGGTCTGTTGCTCGACGATATGCGTTAGCAGGGATTGCAGGCGTTTCGCATCAATCGAGCACTGCGCCTTCCAGTGATCCTCGATACCATGCACCAGCCACTCTGCAGCGGCAAAAAAAACGCCACACCGCTCCCGGTTGAACAGCCATGTGCCAATCGACACGATGTCGGCATGCAAAGCGTTATACAGCTTGGCATGGTGAATATCGATCGGCTGCCTTTTTCGACCGGCCGGGCGATCGCCTTGCGCGGCCAACCCGCTTTCCAACGCGATCATTCTCTCATCAATACTCTGTAGTATACCGCTGGCAAAAAGTTCATTTTTTATTTCGCCCAGCATTTGTTTCAGTACGGGCCAAGCGCCGAGGACGGCATCGCAGCCCCGGCCGTTGATTTCGAAACCGTCCCAGTTCAGCACCGGCAGATCGGCGCCCAGATCAAATAACCGCTGCGCCCGTTGTTTGGATAGCCGATAGCTGCCCGCCGTTCCACTGACACGCATGATTTGCGGCAGCTGCACCGCCAGCGCGTCCAAGCATACCGCGCTGCTGCCATCGAACAAGGACACCACCTCGCTGTCGCGCAGAATTTTTTGAAAAGGCAAACGCCGCAGGTAAAACCGCGCCCCCAGTAAACGCTTCAGCTTCTCGGCCGAATCATCCAGCACATCGGAAACAAAGGTTTTAGCAACCAGAGACCAGCTCGAAAACTGCTGCGGGAACAAATGCAAAGCTCGCGCGGCAACGACAGACACCAATTCGGCCCTGATGGCCGCAGACCAGATATCCACGACCTGCAGCGCCACCACGTCATGACGCAAAATGCTGTGTTGGTACAACTGCCGTGTATGCAAAAACTGCAACGTCAAACGCAGCAGACTGTCCAGCGCCCCCAACGCCAACGGGGTACAGCAAGTTCGCGTGACTTGCAGACCCTTGAGCGCCCATTCCAGGCCCTCACCCGTCTGGCCCAGAAGTTCGGCGGACGTTACGGGCGTATCGATGAAGCGGATACCGCTGATATCGCAGGCACGCAGACCATGCGTCGCCTCTCTGGGCAAATCTTCGTAAGTGCCTGCTGGCAAATCGTTTTTGCGCAGCAGAAACAGCGATTGGCCACGCCAGTTTAAAGCCTCGACATGACGCGCCAGAACGAGTGCGATATCCGACTCGGTACCGCGGTTGATCGGCCATTTTTCACCACGCAAGCGCCACCGGCCGTCACCGTCTTCGGTCAGAAGGGTTTGATTACTTAGCAGGTCAGCCCCGTGCTCCGCTTCGGAATACGCCAGACAAGGAAACTTCATTGTCAACAACTCCGCCGCCATCTGACTTTTTTGTCGCTCGCTGCCGGCCATCCAGACAAGCACAGACCAGATCTGCGTGCTGTAGCTGATGGTGAAAGCCAAGTCGCGTCGAGCCAGCACCCGCCCAATCGAAAAAAAGCTGTCGAATCGCTCGAACCGCCCTCCATACTCGGCGGGAACATATTGCGCGGAAAGCCCTAGTGCGTGCAGCGCACAGAACACGTCGGGATCGAAACGCTCTCGCTCGTCTGCGGCCAAGGCCCCGGCTTGTGACAACAACGCATCGCTAGACAGGGGGCATCCCAGGGTCTCTTCGAGCGCGATGGCCTGTCGTAAAAAATTCAAGCTTCCGTGCGGCAAGATTGTCGTTGAACTATGTTTAAGGTGTCATGGTGCCAGCAAGAACGTGTCAAACGACGTTGAACTTTACCACTGGTGGTTTTAGGTAATGAAGCTTGGCGCACGAAAGTAATGCGGTGCAAGGTTAGCTGGTGATGCAGGGAAACGGCGGCCCGCACTTTATTTTCGATGTCGTTGAGCAGGGCCGGGGGCACATGACGGTGCACCTCGACCACGACGACCAGGCCTTCGGCATCCTCCAACTGAACCGAGAACGCCACGGCCATCGATTGCCAGAGCGCCTCGTGCGCCTGCAACACCGTGTTTTCGATATCCTGGGGATAATGGTTCTGACCGCGAATGATGATGACATCCTTGACCCGCCCCGTCACCCAAAGCTCCTGGTCGTGCAGGGCGCCCAAGTCGCCGGTGCGCAGCCAGGGGCGGTTGTCGTCCGCTGCGGTCGAATGCCAGGATTTGCCGAGCATTGCCGCAAAAGTTTCACGGGTGGCCGATTCGTTATTCCAATACCCCAGACCGACGGTTTCGCCCCTCAACCAGATTTCACCGACCTGTCCACTGATGCACGGAACGCGCGACAGCGGATCCACGATCAACAGGTCGATATCAGGGTCGACACGTCCGGCGCTCACCAGCAACTGCACGGCGGGATCGTTTTCTTTGGCCGGCATCATCGCGCCAACCGACAGACCCGAGCGGGAAAACGCTTGCTGGCGCAACCCTTGGCCACGCAACCGGCTACTAACCAGCAGGGTGGCTTCCGCCAATCCATAACAGGGCATCAGCGCCTCGGCGGCGAAACCACATTTGACGAACTTACGGCTGAACTCGGCCAATGTAGGGGCATGGATGGGTTCAGCGCCGTTCAGCAGTACTTTCACGGATGAGAGGTCAATCTGTGCCAATTGCTCATCGGAAACGCGGCGCACACACAGGTCGTAAGCGAAATTAGGCGCTGCAGTGATGGTCGCCCGGTACCGGCTAACGGCCTCCAACCAGCGCACCGGTCTTTGCAGAAAGGCCGAGGGCGACATCAGATAGCAGTGAATGCCCACATAAACGGGTTGCAGTATGCCACCGATCAAGCCCATATCGTGATGCGGCGGCAGCCAGATCATGCCGATATCGCTCACCGTCGGATTGACAGCATGCGCTATTGCGCGCGAATTCGCCATCAACTGACGATGGCTCAGCATGACGCCGCGCGGTTGTCCGGTCGAGCCGGAGGTGTACTGCAGCATCGCCAGGTTGCCGGGTTTCACGACAGGCCCGGAAAATACAGCCGGATCGACGTCCGCAGCATGCTCGGGAGTGATCCAGCAAAGACTGGTCAAACAACCCGCACCCCGTCGGTCAAGATCGTCAAAAATCTCTTTTTCGCCCAGGACGAAGCCGGCAGATGAATCCGAAACAACGAGCGCGAGACGCTCCCAGGAAGCATTTTTACGGGGCGCTGTAACGGGAATGGCCACTACGCCGGCCATCAGACAACCAAAGAAGGCCGCTACGAAATCCAGGCCCGGCGAAAAAACCAGCAAGGCACGCGCTTGAGCACCATCATTCAGTGCGCCCGCCTCGATCAAGGCTTGAGCGTAACGGGCGGCTTGTTGGCGAAGCGTTTTGAAAGACAGATGCTGCACCGGCTCCAGCTCGGAATTTAGAAATGTGAAGGCAGATTTGTCGTCTTGGGTTTGAGCTCGATGGCACAACACATCTACCAAGGTATTAAATTCCAACATACGCCTCCCTCACCGTGCACGATTTAATTGCCACGCGGATTCCGATCAGATTTTGGTTAGTGCAGCTTTTTGCCAGCCAATTCTAAAGGCAACGCCAATTGGCAGTACGGTTTGTCACAATTCCGTAACCAGGGTAATAAGCTTTGCGGAACATCCTATATAAGATACTTCGTTCTGCAGAACTGAGCAAGGAAAACCCTTAAACTTTTGAGCACTAAAACCGAATCGGTCGCTCTTTTACCCCCCTTCATCCCTTCTATGGGAGATCAGGGCATGCCCACGATTTTATGTGTCTGCAGCGATAGACGCCACTGAGGATGGTCTTGACAAAACTTGATGGCGGCTGCTAAGTGCCGCGGCCGATCGACGCCGTCCATGGGCTGCACGAAGAAATACTCGAAATCCCATTGCGCCATCGCGATAAAGTCGAGCGCCGGCTGCGGCATGACGATTTTCAGCTCCTGTCCACGGCGGACGTGAATCGTCGTGCCTGCTTTCGGGCTGACGCACACCCAGTCGAGGCCCGAAGGCAGCGGCTGCGTGCCATTGGTTTCGACTGCGATCTCGAAATCCTGCGCATGCAAGGCAGCGGTTAAGGCTGCATCAACCTGCAAAAGCGGCTCGCCGCCGGTCAACACCACATACCGATACGCTCGGCTGGCCGCCGGCCAGGCTCGAGCGACCGCCATGGCCAGGGATTTCGCGTCGACGAATTTCCCACCGCCCGGCCCATCCGTACCGACGAAATCGGTATCGCAGAATCGACACTCGGCGCTTGCCCGGTCCTGTTCACGACCGGTCCATAAATTGCAACCAGTAAATCGACAGAACACCGCCGCCCGACCACTACGAGCACCCTCGCCCTGTAATGTAAAAAAGATTTCTTTGACGCTGTACATGGATGCGCAGGTAAAAACGACCGTTAGTCATTATAAGTGGGGAGGTAGAGGGAATTTATCCCGATTTTTTTGCGCATAAGAATAAATAATCACTATCGAACGAATTCGAAGTACCCCTGAACGGGGAAAACCCTGCCGCGACTTTTATGCTCCAATCGAGTCGGGGCTTAACGCTTTGCCTTGGAGGTGGCTTATGTCGACATCGAACCTGAGTTTAAAGCCATTGCAACTGATCGGCGTGGCAAATGCGCTGGGTTGCCGACAAACCAACGTCGCGGCAGCACCTGAGGCTTTGCAGAACAGGGGCTTGTGCGGTCACTTACGGCGCAACGGCCTCGCCGCCGGCTGGGGCCCATTGCTACATCCGATGGCCGATCAACCGTCGATCGCCGCATTGGCCGACCTGGCGGAACGCACAGCACAGCAGGTGGAAGCCAGTATTGCCATGCATGTACTGCCGGTCGTCATTGGCGGCGACCATTCGACCGCGCTCGGCACTTGGCGTGGTGTCGGTCGCGCCCTGCGAACCAAAGGAAGCTTCGGCTTATTGTGGCTGGACGCCCATCTGGATGCCCATACCCTTTCCACCACGCCGTCCGGCAATCTGCATGGCATGCCGGTCGCCTTGCTAATGGGCCAGGGTCACCCCAAGCTGGTTGGTGTCGCCGGACCGCACCTCCCCCCGGAAAACATCGTCATTTATGGCGCGCGCAGTTGGGAAACAGCGGAATGGAACAGCTTGAATGCACAGGGAGCCCGCATTTACTGCATCGACGAAATTCGCGACCGCGGCGTCGAGGAAACCTTACGGGAGGCGATTGAACGCCTGCACGCCCGCACCGACTTTTTCGGTGTTTCGATCGACCTGGACGTTTTCGACAGCGCTATCGTGCCGTTCACGACGACGCCTTGCGCCGCCGGCCTCGATCCTCAGGAAATCGGCAGCATTCTGGCAAGCTATAAGCCCCATGACACCTTGTGCGCCATCGAGCTGGTCGAGTATCTGCCAGAGCACGATCATGCGAATGCGGGCGTCGGCTTGATCACCGACTTGATCACGGCCCTGGCCGGCCCGGACACGCAGCAACTGCGCAGTAAAGAATTGTCGTTCGGTGCCAACAATTACGACCCCCTGCCGGCCGTGTTTACCTGCGGCGAAGGCGTCTGGCTAACCGACGTGCAGGGCCATCGGGTGCTCGATATGATGAGCGCCTACTCGGCGGTCAGCTTCGGACATAGTCACCCGCGGCTCATCAAAGCCTTGACCGATCAGGCACGACGTCTGACGCTGACTTCGCGCGCCGTCTCCAACGACCGCCTGCCGCTGCTGCTGGAGAAGTTGTGCGAACTGACCGGCATGGAGCGTGCCTTGCCGATGAATACCGGAACGGAAGCGGTCGAAACCGCCTTGAAAGCTGCGCGCAAATGGGCCTACCAAGTCAAGGGCGTCACGGCGAACGAGGCAGAGATCATCGCCTGCGAGAACAACTTCCATGGCCGCTCGACACTGATCGTCGGTTTGTCCTCCGAACCTCACTATCAGGACGGCTTTGGTCCGTTTCCAAACGGCTTGAAACGCGTTCCGTTTGGCGATGCCGCAGCGCTGGAAAAAGCCATTACGCCCAACACGGCGGCATTCATCGTCGAACCGATTCAAGGCGAAGGCGGTATCGTCGTGCCACCAGCCGGTTATCTGGCGGCTTGCCTGGCGATTTGCCGACGCCACAATGTCCTGTTGATCGTGGATGAGGTGCAGACCGGGCTCGGCCGCACCGGAGCATTGCTGGCTTGCGATCACGACGGCATACGACCGGACGGGCTGATTCTCGGTAAAGCCCTGGGTGGCGGTTTGTACCCGGTATCGGCGTTTTTGGGTAGCAGTGCCGTCATGGGGGTTTTCCAGCCGGGCAACCACGGCTCGACCTTTGGCGGCAATCCGCTGGGCGCGGCGGTCGCTTTAGAGGCACTCGATGTGCTCGTGCAGGAAAACTTGCCGCAAAACGCTGCCACGCTCGGCGATTATTTATTGCGTCAATTGCGGAACATCGACAGCCCGTTGATTCGCTGCGTTCGGGGGCGCGGCCTGATGGTCGGCATGGAAATCGAAACGCGCTTCATGTCGGCCCACCTGGTGGCCGAACGTCTACTTCAGGCTGGCCTCTTGACCAAGGACACGCACGAGTGTGTTTTGCGGTTCACGCCGCCGTTGACGATCACCCAGGAAACGCTCGACTGGGCTTGTAATACCATCGAGCAAACACTGAAGACCTTATGGCGAGAGTTTAGTGAGCAAAACGATTATCTAGGGAAAATATTCACCAGGCGCTCGTTGACGGGCTCCTAGAACGGCAATACGGCACCCGGCGCGACCGCCAAAATCGCCACCCGGAAAGCATCCTGAATGCGAGCCAAAGCGGCTTCGTCATCCGCCTCGAACCGCAGCACAACGACCGGCGTCGTGTTGGACGGCCGAGCCAGCCCGAACCCGTCTGCGAACTCGACACGGATCCCGTCGATCAAGCTGATGGATTGCGCGCCGGGAAAGTCTGCAGTCGCCTTCAAGCGTTCCAGCAAGGTAAAATTTTCGCCTTCCAGGGTTTGAATTTGCAGCTCCGGCGTCGACAAGGCATTCGGCAACGCATCGAGCACAGCATTGGCGTCGGTCGCGCGCGTCAAGATTTCCAGCAGACGCGCCCCGGCATATAAGCCATCGTCGAAGCCAAACCAGCGTTCTTTGAAAAACACATGGCCGCTCATTTCACCGGCGAGTGGTGCGCCGGTTTCACGCAGCTTGGCCTTGATGAGTGAATGGCCGGTGCGCCACATCAACGGTTCCCCACCCGCCGCTCGAACGGCGAGCGCGACATTGCGGCTGCACTTGACGTCGTAAATGATCGTCGCGCCCGGCACGCGCGTCAGGACGTCTCGCGCGAACAGCACGAGCTGCCGATCCGGATAAATGATCTGGCCCTGTTTCGTCACCACGCCCAGTCGGTCGCCATCGCCGTCGAATGCCAGACCGAGTTCGGCGTCGGTAGCGCGCAGGCAGGCGATGAGGTCCTGCAAATTCTCGGGATGGGCCGGATCGGGGTGGTGGTTGGGAAAGGTACCATCGACCTCACAGAAGAGTTCGATGACTTCGCACCCCATGGCGCGGTACAAAGCCGGTGCAAAAGCCCCGGCAACGCCATTGCCCGCATCGACGGCGATTTTGAGCGGGCGACTGAGCCTGACATCACCCAGGACGCGTTCGAGATAAACCGGCCAGACATCGAACGTACTGAGCATCCCGGACCGCACAGCAGGCACGGCGTCGAAGCCGGGCGCCAGGATACGCTGCAGCAAACCTTGAATCGCATCACCGTGCAAAGTATCGCCGCCCACCATCATTTTCAGGCCATTGTACTGTGGCGGGTTGTGGCTGCCGGTGATCTGAATGCCTGTGCCGTTTTGCAGATGATGCGTGGCGAAGTAAACCAAAGGAGTGGGCACCATGCCGATGTCGACCACATCGATGCCGGCGCGTTGCAAGCCCCGGCACAAGGCGGCCAGCAGGGACGGGCCCGACAAGCGGCCATCGCGTCCCACGACGGCCTGGGCGATGCCCTGTTCGGCGGCCAGATCGCCGAGCGCCCGGCCAATTTTCTCGACGCTCGATTCGGTCAAGGTGTCATCTACGATTCCACGAATATCGTAAGCTTTGAAGATGGCGGGGGCGATGGTCATTAGGCGATGGTTCGTTCGTTCAAAAACGCGAGTATTTCATAGAAAAGCCCGATCTGATAAATTGAGCCTTTGATTTTTCTTTTGGCGGCGATATTCATGGCCAATTATGCGATTGGCGATCTTCAGGGCTGCTTGAAGCCACTGGAACGCTTATTGGAAAAAATCGGTTTCGACCTGACGCGCGACCGCCTGTGGTTTGCTGGCGACCTGGTCAACCGTGGGCCAGAGTCGCTCGGCGTCCTGCGTTTCGTCAAAAGCCTCGGCCAGGCGGCGTGTTGCGTACTCGGCAACCACGACCTGCATTTGCTGGCCGCTGCGGCTGGTCACGGCCGCGATAACCGGAGCGACACCATCGCCGACATTCTGACCGCACCTGACCGGATCGAGTTGATCGACTGGCTGCGACATCAGCCGCTGGCTTACGCCGAGGCGGCTTTTCCGAACCATTTGATGGTGCACGCCGGGGTATTGCCCAGTTGGACCAAAGCAAAAACGCTGAGCCTCGCGCGCGAAGTGGAAACTGCCCTGCAGGCCGAAACCTGGACAGACTTCATGTCGACGCTCTATGGCAATCAATCGAATCGCTGGGACGAGGGACTGACCGGACCGGACCGCTGGCGCGTGATCGTCAACGCCCTGACCCGTATGCGTTTTTGCACGGCCGACGGGCTGATGGAATGGAAAAACAAACAAGCAGACGCAATCGAGGGCTATTTTCCGTGGTTCGACGTACCCGGTCGGCAGACGGCCAATCAGCGGCTGATCGTCGGCCATTGGTCGACGCGCGGCCTCAACATTCGGCCCGATCTGATCGCGATCGACACTGGCTGTGTCTGGGGCGGTTGCCTGACGGCGTTCGACCTCGACACGGAAGCTTTGTTTCAGATCAGTTGCGAATCCGAACTCGACCCCGCTATGTTCTAGGGCCCCTCAGCCCGAGAGCAACGTGGCCGCCAATTGCTGCAAAACCATCAACAAAATTTGCAGAATCAGCAATAACACCAGAGGCGACAAATCGACATTACCGACCGTGGGCACGACCCTGCGCAAAGGCGCGATAAATGGATGGCTGAGCTCGTTCAATAAACCCGATAGGGGCGACAGCGGATTGACCCAACTCAACACAGCCTGAATCAGCACGATTCCCATCAGCAGATAAATCGAATTGCGCAGCAACCAGACAAATGCAGCCGGAAGACCATACGCCAACACCATTTTTGCCAGATCGCCGCCATTCATAAACCCGTCGCTCATCTGCAGCCAGCGAATCGTCAACAAAACGATGTTCAGTACGGCGGCGACCAGCAGTGCGCCCAGCAAAGATGCCCAGTCGATGCCGCCGAAGCCGGGCACCGCGCGGCGCAACGGCCGCACCAGCCAATCTGTCATGGCGAAAGTGAACGGCGCCAGCGGGTTACGCGGATGGAGCCGCACCGATTGCATCAGCGCCCGCAACAGCAAGCAAAACGCCAGCAAGCTTGCGGCCGATTCAATCAATAAATGAACGATGTCGAACAACATGATGAATTACCGAATCAAATAGAAAGAGAAAGCACGTGCAACAAAAACCGGTTTCCCGAATTGATCGGAAAACCGGTCGCTATGGGCAAACTGACCGAACCTGAAAGCGTGATGCTTTAAGGACGCGGCCCAGTGGGATGCGTCCAGGTGGGTCCGCCGCTCGTCAGTTTTTTAGCCCTGCTTGATTTAGCGGCGGTCTTTTTTTTTGCGGATGCAGGAGCGGACTTGTCAGCAGAAGCTCCGGCCTTTACGGCAGCCTTGGCTGTTGATTTAGCTGCAGGCTTGTCAGCCGATTTCGCGGCTGTTTTTGCCGCAGGTTTGGCTGCAGTTTTGGCAACCGGTTTAGAGGCGGTTTTAGCCGTTGGTTTGGTTGCTGCCTTGGTTACTGCCTTGGTTACTGCCTTGGTTGCTGCGCTAGCAACGGGTTTGGCCTTCTGCGCTTTTGCCGCAGGCTTGGCTGCAGGTTTGGCGGCAGCTTTTTTGGCTGTGGTCGATTTCTCAGTAGCAGATGGAAGCGCCGCTTTTTTCACCGATGCGGCTTTTGCAACGGGCTTGGTCGAAGCAGACGCTTTCTTGGCCGCTACGGGCGCGGCTTTGCTTACTTTGGCAACTGCCTGAGCACTTGCCGGCTTGGTTATAGTTTTTTTGGCGACTGGCTTGGCGCTGGCGGTTGCCGCCGCTTTAGCTGAACCGGCTTTGGCCGTAAGCGGCTTGGCCTTTGCAGCGGCTTTGGGTGCTGCTTTAGGAGAGACGGCAGCCTTGACGGCCGATGACTTTTTTGCAGGCGCGGTTGCCGCCTTGGTGGTGGTTTTGCTCAGCGCCGTTTTCTTGGCGTCTTTGGACGACGCCTTGGCAGTCGCTTTCTTTTCAGCAGCCATCAAACACTCCTTTCAGTTCGAATTCGGATCAAACCATCGTTCGCAAACCATCAGCAAACTCGGGCCCTACGGCCCTCGTCATTCCCAGTTCAATACACCACCGGTTTGATACTCCGTCACCCGTCGCTCAAAAAAATTCTGCTCTTTTTTCAAATCGAGCATTTCGCTCATCCACGGAAATGGATTACCGGCATTCGGAAACAAAGCCTCCAAACCGATTTGCGTGGCCCGTCGGTTGGCGATGAAACGCAAATATTCTTTGAACATCGCGGCATTCAAACCCAACACGCCTCGCGGCATCGTGTCCTCGGCATACTGGTACTCCAACTCCACCGCCTGCATGAACAAAGCCTTGATCTCTTCGCGAAACTGCGGCGTCCAAAGCTGCGGGTTTTCCAGCTTGATCGTATTGATCAAGTCAATCCCGAAGTTACAGTGCATTGATTCGTCACGCAAGATGTATTGATACTGTTCGGCAGCGCCGATCATTTTATTTTGTCTGCCAAGCGCTAAAATTTGTACGAAACCAACATAAAAGAAAAGCCCCTCCATGAGGCAGGCAAAGACGATCAGCGACTTGAGCAGAATTTGATCGCTTTCCAGTGTGCCGGTTTTGAAAGACGGGTCGGTCAGCGTATCGATGAACGGAATCAGGAATTGATCCTTGTCGCGAATCGATTTGATTTCGTTATACGCGTTGAACACTTCACTTTCGTCCAAGCCGAGGCTCTCGACGATGTACTGATAAGCATGCGTGTGGATGGCTTCCTCGAATGCCTGGCGCAACAGAAACTGCCGGCACTCGGGCGCCGTGATGTGCCGGTAGGTGCCGAGCACGATATTGTTGGCCGCCAGCGAATCAGCCGTCACGAAAAAACCGAGATTGCGTTTGACCAGCCGGCGTTCGTCGTCGGTCAGCCCCTCCGGATTTTTCCAGAGCGCGATGTCGCGGTCCATGTTGATTTCCTGCGGCATCCAGTGATTGGCGCAGCCGGAAAGGTATTTTTCCCATGCCCATTTGTACTTGAATGGCACGAGCTGATTGACGTCGGTTTGACCGTTGATGACGCGCTTGTCAGCGGCATTGACGCGTTGCGCGAGCGGCTCGTTCGCCACGGCGGCATCGACCGCTGCGACCCGTTCGGGCGGCGGAGTGAAGCGATGCGGTGGCGCTGCTGGTGCCGGCGGCGTGGTGGCGGGTTTGCCCAATGTGTCGACGATTTCTTCATCCCAGGACAACATATGCAGATTCCTTGTATTCGTGGTTTATTGACAGGCTTCGCATTCTTCGAAACCTGGGTCGCCAGGCCGCATCGTGCAGGCCAGACCGACGATTTCAGCTTCGGGCAGCGACGTCGCGCCGGTGTGCAGTTGCATTGTGTTGGACGCGCCATCGGAATCGACGGCGTTCAAACTGCCGCCACGCACGGTGGACTTTTCGGCATGCGTCGCACCGATCGTGCGTAGGTAATACGTCGTTTTCAGACCGCGCAACCACGCCAGTTTATAGGTGTCGTCGAGCTTTTTACCGGACGCGCCGGCCATATAGATATTCAGCGACTGCGCTTGATCTATCCATTTTTGGCGCCGCGCCGCAGCTTCGACCAACCACTTTGGCTCGACCTCGAAGGCGGTGGCGTACAGTTCGCGCAGCGCCTGCGGCACCCGATCGATTTTGGCCAGCGAGCCGTCGAAATATTTCAGATCGGCAACCATGACCTCGTCCCACAAACCGAGCGCCTTCAGATCGCGCACCAAGTGCTCGTTGACGATGGTGAACTCGCCCGACAGGTTGGACTTGACGTACAGGTTCTGAAAGGTCGGTTCGATCGACGCCGCCACACCGACGATGTTGGAGATGGTCGCGGTCGGCGCGATCGCCACGCAGTTCGAGTTGCGCATGCCGTGCGCCCGAATGCGGCTGCGCAACGCGTCCCAGTCGAGGGTGGCGGCATCGTCGGTTTCCAGGTAGCCGCCGCGTTCCTGCGCCAGCAGTTTCAACGAGTCCAGCGGCAGAATGCCGCGGTCCCACAAGGACCCGGCAAACGTGCTGTAGCGGCCACGCTCCTCGGCTAGCTCGGTGGAGGCCCAGTAAGCGTAATAACAGACCGCCTCCATCGAACGGTCGGCAAACTCGACCGCCGCCGCCGAGGCGTACGGCGTGCGCTTCATGTGCAATACATCCTGAAAGCCCATGATGCCCAAACCCACCGGCCGGTGCCGCAGGTTGGAATTGCGCGCCTTGCCCACCGCGTAGTAGTTGATATCGATGACGTTGTCGAGCATCCGCATGGCCGTTTTGATCGTGCGCTGCAGCTTGTCGTGATCGAGCATCAAACCGCCCTGCCCGTCGTCCTGCAAATGCGCGGTCAGGTTGACGGAACCGAGGTTACAGACGGCGATTTCGGTGTCCGACGTGTTGAGCGTGATTTCCGTGCACAGGTTCGACGAATGCACGACCCCGATGTGCTGCTGCGGACTGCGGATGTTGCAGGGGTCCTTGAACGTGATCCAGGGATGACCGGTTTCGAACAGCATCGACAGCATCTTGCGCCACAGTTGCAAGGCGGGCAGGGTCTTGCAGTGCTTGATCTCGCCGCGCGCGGCTTTTTCCTCGTAGCCCGTATAAGCCTGCTCGAACGCCCGACCGAATTTCTCGTGCAGGTCGGGCACGTCCGATGGCGAAAAGAGCGTCCAACTGCCGGCTTCCATGACGCGCTTCATGAACAGGTCGGGAATCCAGTTGGCGCTGTTCATATCGTGCGTGCGACGGCGATCGTCGCCGGTGTTCTTACGCAGCTCGAGAAACTCTTCGATGTCCAGATGCCAGGTTTCCAGGTAAGCGCAAACAGCGCCCTTGCGCTTGCCCCCTTGATTGACCGCCACCGCCGTATCGTTGACGACTTTCAGAAACGGCACGACGCCCTGCGACTTGCCGTTCGTGCCTTTGATGTAGCTGCCGAGCGCCCGCACGGGTGTCCAATCGTTGCCCAGACCACCGGCAAACTTGGACAACAGCGCGTTTTCTTTGATGGCCTCATAAATACCGTCGAGGTCGTCGCCGACCGTCGTCAGATAGCACGACGACAACTGCGAACGAACCGTGCCGGAATTGAACAGCGTCGGCGTCGAACTCATGAAATCGAAACGCGACAACACCTCGTAAAATTCGATGGCACGGGTTTCGCGGTCGACTTCGCTGAGCGCCAGGCCCATCGCCACGCGCATGTAAAACGCCTGCGGCAACTCGACGCGACGCTCGTCGATATGTAAAAAATAACGGTCATACAGCGTTTGCAGGCCGAGGTAATCAAACTGGTAATCGCGCTCCGGTTGCAAGGCAGCGCCCAGCTTTTTGAGGTCGTACTGAGCGAGCCGCGCATCCAGCAGACCAGCCTCGACGCCTTTTTTGATATACCCGGGAAAGTAATCGGGATAGGCCTGCGCCATATCGGCTTGCAGCGCTTCGCGGCCCAGCACTTCCTTTCGGATGGTGTGCAATAGCAGCCGGGCGGTCACACGGGCATAGGACGGATCGGTTTCGATCAGCGCACGCGCGGCCAGCACGGCCGATTTGTACATTTCCTCGACGGTCACGCCGTCGTAGAGGTTTTTCAGGGTTTCCTGCAGAACCGCATCGGCACTGACCGTATCGCCCAGGCCGGTCATGGCAGATTCGATCAGCTTGCGGATGAACCCAATATCGAGCGGTCGACGGTGGCCGCCGTCGAGCACATGAATTGTCGCAACGGCCGGGCCGACCGATTTGGCCTGTTGGGCGCGTTCCTGGGCGCGTCGTTCGCGATACAGCACATAGGCACGCGCCACGTCGTGCTCGCCAGAACGCATCAGCGCCAGCTCGACCTGATCCTGCACATCCTCGATGTGCACCGTGCCGCCCGATGGCTGGCGGCGCATCAGCGCCACAACGACCGACTCGGTCAGGGTTTCGACCAGTTCGCGTACCCGTGCGGACACGGCGCCCTGCCCGCCATTGACGGCTAAAAACGCTTTGGTCAACGCGACCGCGATCTTGCCTGGCTCAAAAGCGACGACCGAGCCGTTGCGGCGGATCAGCCGGTACTGTGAATACATGCCGGCTTTATCCTCGCCTGCAGACGATATGCCTGCGTCGGGCTGGGGCCGCGTCGCGGCGCCCAGGCCGGATTCGGTGGTCAACTGCATAGAAATCTCCCGAAAATATTGAACTAACACCTTGATTCGGTGCTATTTTTAGCGGGCAAAGCTGTGTTTTGCCCTGCCACCAAACACTACCTGTAGTACTTTTTCATATTTTAACCACTATAGGTAGTGTTTTACAGCAATTACGGCACTTACTTGGCGGGAGAACTGACTGTGTCGCTAGATTCCCGCAATCAAACATTTTTTTCTGTTCATTCTTGCTTTTTTTAGGCTCGCAGTTTTTGCTGATCGGCGGACAGAGCTACCCTAACGGCGATGGAACGCCCCCTCCTTCATTTGCTACCCAGTGGTAAGCGGCTTTCTTTCCAAACCCTTTTCGACAGGTGCACGATGCGTTCAATCCTTATTCCGACTGTCATGGTGATCACCAGTATATTGACCGGCTGCGGCGGCAGCACACCCGACTCGACAACCCGCGAGGCCGTCAACCTCAGCGCGGACAGCGCATCATCCAGCACTGCAGCCGTCGACAATCCGCCCAGCTACGCACAGTTGCTGGCATCACCGTATGCCGTCATGACGAACGGTAAATCAGTGACGCTGAAAGCCACGCCTTACCTGAACCAACAGCCGGCCGTCTTAAAAACCAACGGGGCCGCCTGCGCAATCCCGACCCTGATCGTACCGATCGAATTGAACGCGACCCCAGCCGCAGCGCTCAACAACGTCGCCATCGACACCGTCTGGCTGCACGCCAACGGCAAATGGTGGCAGGGCAATATCGACAGCGCACGCAGCACCCATGACACCGGTCGCAAAAATGCGTTTGCCCAAGGCTGCCCAGACGCGGCATTTCAAGCCAACGAAAACGCCGACGTGATCGTCAAGCTGGTCGAGGGCCAGGAGGTCCGATACGTCCGGGCTGCCGCCGTCAGCTTGCGTAGCGTGGAATGACGACCGCCTTACTTAAATTGGCACGCACCGGGAACATTTCAGCGCTGAAAACGTACTAAGAGATAAGGACATCAGCTAAGACGCCGCCATGGACAACATTCTTCCCGCCAACGCGATCAATACAGCACAACCCGTTGCCATCGATATCACGACCCCCGCGAACGCTCCCATTTTGAACGCTTTACTTTTGCAAAATGGCTCGCAGGCGTTAACGGCGCTGCTGAGCGCGCTCGTTGAGCTGAACAAGCTGGTGCCAAACGCGGTATTGCAGTTGCGGCTGTCGAGTATCACTCTCGAACTGGACACGCCGCTGGCGTTTTTGAAAATGGTTCCGCAAACGCATAACAGCAAGGAACTGGCCAGCGGGTCGGATACCGAGCGACACGCAGCCGAACTGTTTGCCGGCGCGAGCGACGAGGTCGTCAAATTCTTGCAGGGTTTGTTGACCACCTTGTCTTCGATAACCATACCCACTGGGGCTTTCGATAAAACGCACACCACGCACACCATTTACGATGGCATGATCAATAACCAGGGAGCACAAGCCCTGGCCTTGCAGCAGGCCGCCATGCGCGAGGGCTCGAGCTTGTTGAGCACTTTGCAGGAAATGCGGCGCCGGCATATCATCGACCGCAATCGCAAGCCGTTTCCGAAAAGCCGTAAAGTGCCAGAGATCACGCCAGGCGGACTGGAGAGCAATTAGCAAGGTGCCCCATCGACATGAACGCTGCGGTTGCGGTCGATGATGCGCCGACGATTCAACCCATCAAGGCTCGTTCAAAGACTCGTGCAGCGCCTTGGTCAAGGGCCACAACAGATACGACATCACCGAGCGCTGCCCGACAACGATTTCCGCGCTCAGCGTCATGCCTGGCAGGAGCCGCGCCTGCGATGGCATTTTTTTCAACCGTAAACCGTCCGGCCGAATCCGGCTCAGATAAAACGCATCCGTGCCCTGGCCCATCGCCGCTGGATTGCCAGCAGTATCGCGGCGGAACGCATCGCCGCTGAGCGTCCGCACCTGACCATGCAAAGCACCGTGCTGTTGAAACGGAAACGCATCAAGTTTCAGATAAACCGGATCATTGAGCTTGACGTAGCCGACGTCCTGCGAGTCGATCTGGACCTCGGCTTCGAGCTCGGCATTCAGCGGCACGAGCGTGAATAACGGCTCGGCCTCTTTGATGACCGAGCCCTGCGACAATTTGGCGATGTCGAGCACGACCGCATCGGCAGGTGCGATCAAGGTGACGAGTTTTTGCCGCTGATCGGCCTTGCGCAACTGCTCGCTCACGGTATTGCGGTCGCGCGTGGTGCTGAGCATGTCCTCCATGGCTTTTTGCCGCCAACTGCGGTCGAACGCCGCCTTGTCGGCTTCGAACGAGGCCAGTTCGCGCTTGAGCTCCTGCTCGCGGTTGCGTGCCAGTTGTTGCTCGCGCTCGACCTCCTGACGTTTGTCCTGCGCTTCCAGTAACTTCAGCTTGGCGCCAAAATTCTGCGCGACGAGCTTTTGCTGCATGTTTTCCATTTCCCGCAAGGATGCGACGCGCTCGGTCAGCAGCTGTTGATCCCGCCGGTTGGTTTCCAGCCCAGCGCGCAGCTTGGCGATGTTTTCTTCCATGCGCGTGCGTTGCGCCCGGTAGTTGGCCTGACGTTCGGTGGCGAGCTGCGCCTGCAGCTGCGCGTCGGCATCGCCGGCGGGTGAATCGACGGGCGCTCGTGCGCCATTGCCCGCGATTTCCTGTTGCAGGCGTTGCGCCTGGGTTTCCAGGCTGCGCAGTTGGGTCCGCAGTTGGGCCTGATCGGCCTGGGTGAACGTTGGATCGAGCGTCGCGAGATGCTGGCCTTTTTTTACCAGTTGACCGACACGCACGTCGATGCTTTTGATAATCGACGTTTCCAGCGGCTGCATGACGATGTTCGGCAAAGGCGTAATCAGCTTGCCATGCGCCACCACCACGCGGTCGATCCGGGAAAACGTCGCCCACAGGATAAACGCGAGCAGCATCGCCACCAGTGTATGCAAGGTGAGGCGAACATAAGGCGGCAGCGGCCGCCGCTCGATCTCGTCGGCGTCCGGCAAAAACTCGACGACCGGCGCTGCCGGGCGGGCAGCCCGTCCGGTAGCCGGCGCGCGGGGTTTCACAGGTGGCTTGTTTGCTGGTTCCATAGGTGCTGGTAAGTATCGCAACGGGTCAGCAACTCGTCATGCCGGCCGGCGTCGATCAAACGGCCCTGCTGCATGACGAGGATGGCGTCGGCGTTGACGAGCGTCGATAGGCGGTGTGAAATCATCACGACGGTGCGGCCCACGGCGATTTTGGACAGGTTGCGGATGAAAATCGCTTCGCTTTCGGGGTCGAGGGCACTGGCCGCCTCGTCGAGCACGAGAATCGGGGGCCTCGCCAACAGGCAGCGGGCAATCGACAAGCGCTGTTTCTGCCCACCACTGAGGTTGGCGGCATTTTCTTCGAGCAGGGTGTCGTAGCCCTGCGGCAGGCGCTCGATGAACTCGTCCGCGCCGGCTGAGCGCGCAGCCGCGACGATTTCTTCGAAGCTGGCATCGGGCCGCGTCACGGCAAGGTTGTCGCGGACGGTGCCGCGAAACAAAAAGTTTTCCTGCAACACGACGCCGATCTGCTTGCGCAGGTGCGCCAGTTCGATTTCGCGGGCATCGACGCCGTCGAAACGCACGACGCCTTCCTGCACGCTGTACAGCCCTTGAATCAGCTTGGTCAGGGTCGTCTTGCCAGAGCCGCTACGCCCGACGATGCCGACCACCGAACCGGCCGGAATGGTGAAGGTGGCGCGGTCGAGCGCGGCGTTGGCGGCGCCCGGATAGCGGAAGGTCACGGCATCGAACTTGATCTCCCCGACCAGTTTCGGCCGCAACCCACCGGCGCCGAGTCGCCCTTCCGGTGGTCGGTTCATGACCTCGCCGAGCATTTTGACCGACAAGGCGGTCTCCTGGTATTCGTTGATCAGGCCGACGATCTGCACCAGCGGCGTGACCACGCGACCGGAAATCATTTGAAACGCGATCAATGCGCCAACCGTCAGTGTCTGATCGAACACGTCCTGCGCGCCCAGCACGATGATCATCACCGGTAGGAGTTTATTCAGAAACTCGGTGATGGCGTTGCCGACGATCGACAGTTGCCCCACTTTGAAATGCGCATTGATCGAATCGGCGGAATTCTGTTCCCAGGTGCGACGCTGGGCAGGTTCGATGGCCAGCGCCTTGACGGTGCGCATGCCATGCACAGTTTCGACCAGCATCGCCTGGCGCTTGCCTTCGGCGGAGTACAGCACGTTCAGACGACGTTGAAAGCTTGGTACCAGGGCCGCAACGATACCGCCGATCAGCGCGGTGAACAATAGGGTAATCGATGCCAGCTTCAACGAATACATAAACAACAGCGGTAAAAAAATCAGCAAAGCGGTGGCGTCCAGCGCCGTGAAAAACATCCTTCCGGTGAGGAACTGCCGAATGCGCTCGAGCTGCTGCATGTGCCGCACCACCACTCCGGCGGTGGTCGTCTCGAAATAATCGATCGGCAAGGACAGCAAATGCGCGAAGGTGCGGCGAGTCAAGTGCATGTCGATTTTATTGGTCGCGGCGAGCGCCAGCATTTGCCGTAAAAAGCTGAAAGCCGCGTCGAACAGCAACGCGATCAGGATACCGGCGCCGAGCACCCACAAGGTCGACACGCTCTGGTGTACCAATACTTTATCGATCACCAACTGAAAAAACACCGGCGAGGCGAGCGCCAGCAGATGCAGCATGAACGCGGCAATCGCGATATCGCGAAAGGCGCCTTTCTGCTTCAATATTTCCGGAATGAACCAGCGCAGGCTGAACGGCTGTTTGGGGTCGGTCAATCCGTGGCTGCGCTTCATCAAAATGACCGTGCCGCGCCAGCGTGTCGCGAACTGCGCGTGATCGAGCAACATGACATTCCCGGCGGACTCCTGCGGATCGAGAATCGCCACCCGCGCGCCGCTATGGCCGTCCGGCTCGGTCCGCGCACCAACGACGATGACGCTGTTGCCGTTGTCGAGCTTGGCGAGAATCGGAAACACGCCGTTTTGCGCGATCAGTTGCTCCCAGGTCAAAGTCCGCACGCTGGCTTTAAGGCCAATCTGGCCGGCGATGCGCACCAGCAAAGGTGCAGCCGCCTCTTCGTTGCCAAGCGCGTATTCGTGGATCAGCCGCTCCGGGTTGACTTGCAGACCGTGGTGCTGGGCAATCGCACTCAGGCACTGGATGCCAGTGTGCGGAAAAGCGGGCGCGGTCGTCATACGGCGGGGGCCGCCATGTCGGGCACGGCAGGCAGGTCGGGAATGATTTTTTGCCAGAATGCCAAGTCGTACTTACACCAGGCATGGGCTCCCATCGGGACGTGGCCGCCGGTGACATGATGGTAGTACGCGGGCTTGAGTTCGAGTGAAAAATGCGCGGCGGTGATTTCGTTCGGAATACGGAAGTCGGCCGACAGCCCACCCATGAACGCAAAAAACAAATCCTCGCTCGAACCGCTGTGCAGAAAGACATTGACCGCATTTGGAAATTCGTTCAGCAAACGCAGGCAACTCGCCGTCCGGCGCAAACTCAAGCCGCCATTACCGACGTGCGCCCGCACCTTCTTGCCGTATCCACCCTCGAAGCGATCGAGGTTGATGAACAGCTCCAGTCCGTCGGGCCAGGGCGCGCCGACATAGTCGAAACCGGCCTGCGTCCACTCGTCGAGCCGGTCTTCGAAAATCAGCGCGTCAGTTTGCAAGATCAAAATAAACTCGGATGACAGGAAGCGCTCGTAAAACCGGGCGCTCAACAGTAAACGGTTATAAGCGGCGATAGATGCGAAATCATCGACAGCAAAATACTCGAACGCCAGGGTCGGATAACGCTGGCGGTAATACTCGACGTTCAGCCCGGCTGGCGCGACGAAAACCGCCGGATGGCGCAACTTCGCAAGCGAATAATCGAGCGCGGCCTCGTCCAACCCGGGTAACTGCGACTGATAAATCGGCACGACAGCAATCACTTGCGTCATGGACTTAGCTCCCGTCGCGCGCCCGACGACCTGGCCGGTCTGGTCACGCGCCAGACCCCGCAGTCCGCAACACGGCCACCACCCGATCGACATCGGCCGGCGTCATTTCCGGAAAAATCGGCAGACATAGAATCTCCTGCGCGGCTTGTTGGGCATGCGGCAGATTGGCCGCGTCGGCCGATGGCAGCCCACGATACATCGGCATATCGCTGATCAGCGGGTAAAAGTACCGCCGGCTGTAAATGTCCACCGTTTTTAACCTAGCGTACAAAGCATCGCGTGAGCAGCCATAGCCGGCCTGCACGCGCACCGGAAAGTATGCGTAGTTCCACTCCACGTCATCGGGAATGGTCAGACACTGGATGTGCCGGATATCGGCGAGCTGTTGGCGGTACAGGCGGTTGATGACGGCGCGCCGCGCCAGCACGGCGTCGATATGCTTGAGCTGCATACGGCCCACGGCGGCGTTGAGCTCGCTCATTTTGCCATTGATGCCGGGCGCCACGACGGTCACCTCGTCGGCGAAACCGAAGTTTTTCAGGTAATCGATGCGGCGTTTGGTTTTCGCGTCCGGCGAAATGATCGCTCCGCCCTCGAAGGTGTTGAACACCTTGGTCGCATGAAACGAAAGCACCGACAAGTCGCCCGCATTCAGAATGCTTTCGCCGCGTCGTTTGACATCGAAAGCGTGCGCCGCGTCGTAAATCACTTTCAGACCGTGCACATCGGCGATGCGTTGAATGGCATCGATATCGGCGGGGTTGCCATAGCAATGCACCGGCATGATCGCAGCGGTTTGCGGGGTGATCGCCGCTTCGATTCTGGCTGGATCGAGGTTAAATGTGAGCGGGTCGATATCGGCGAACACTGGCTTGATGTCGTTCCAAAGCAAAGAATGCGCGGTCGCGACGAACGAATACGGCGTCGTGATGACCTCGCCACTAATACGCAGCGCCTGCAAGGCAGTCACCAAGCCGATGGTGCAGTTGGTGAACAAGGAAATATGTTTGACGCCGAGATGCTCGGCCAGCGCCGCCTCGAAAGCTTGATGCTGCGGCCCGCCATTGGTCAGTTGACGGCTTTGCCAAATATCTTCCAGATAAGGCATGAACTCGTCGAGTGGCGGCAGAAACGACTGCGTGACGTATAAGGTTTTGTCGCGTTCGGCCTTGTTCGCTGGCAAAGGCGGCTCGACGGACAGGCTTTTAGCGGAAATGGCGGCAGGCAGGGTTTTCGCGGTCATGGCGGCGTCCGGCGTTCAATAAACGTAATTTTCCCATTCGACGGCCGGGCTCAGATACCCCTCCATCGAGTGGGTAGCTAACCCGGGCAAGGGCGTCAATAAAATACGGCCGCGTTCGCCGACGAGCCTGGAAAAAAAGTAATAGTCGGTCAAACCGGCGGCCAGCACGTCGTAATCGCGGTCAAATTTACTTTTTTCCAGCATGAACGACGCACAGGTCGACGGCGCAGTCCGCCAGTGATGGGTTCGGGTATGCACGATTTGCGCGGTCAGCGTCGGATACATCGCGGCCATGTACTTGTCGGCATGGTCATACAAGGACACGATGTCGAACGACAAGCCGGTGTCGTACAGTTCGAGCACTTTGCTGACCCAGCCCGGCGCGTGCATGTAATCGTTTTCGAGCAAATAAATGATGTCAGTGCCGGGCACGGCGGCGCCACGCGCCATTGCCAGCGTGATGAGGAAGGAGTTTTTGTCCGAGCCGCCCTGAATGAACTGCAACTGGATGCCGTACTCCTGATTGGCGTAATAGCCGGCCACGAAGTCGCTCATGAAATCGTCGGTCGAGCCGTCGTAGACGATTGTGATTTTGACTTGCGCGCCGCGCGGGTCGAGGCGGATGGTCTGTAACAGGTTGCGAAAACAGCGTTCGTGCGAAAACCACGCGGGCCGCGCCTTGTTCGGGTCGCGACTGAACGCATCGGCCTTGATGTGCACATGCCGATAGTAAAGGTGAATCGTGCGGCTCATGCGGCGGGCGTCAGCAAGGCTGGCTCAGGGTCGGCCTGGGGGGCGGCTTGTGGCACTTCGGTCTTGATCAGCACGGTCAACAGGTGCGGGCCGCGCCATTCCTGCATCTGAATCTTGAACGCGCCCTTGAAACCGTAGGCGCCGCCCCAGCGGTTGACGTCGTCGAAATACAGCGGAAACGTTTGCTCAGTGATGAAGTTGACGTGAGTCGGATCGCGAAACAACTCGACGTGCGGATACGCGGGCGTGAACGACAAAAACTGCCCGCCGAGCTTCAACACGCGGTAGATTTCGTTCATTACTTCGATGAACGCGTTGCGACGCTGCGGCGCATAGACGACAGGCGGAATGTGCTCGAGAAAATCGTGCGCGGTCACGTACTCGAAACTGGCGTCCTCGAAAGGAATCGGCTCGATGACCAGATCGGCTTTACGCACGTTCTTGCCCGGAATGTCTTTGATATCGATGCCGAAGACTTCGTCGGCATTGAAGGTGTTTTTGGGGTTGGCGCCGCACCCCAGGTCCAGGCTTTTACTCATGCTTGCTCCGATGCAGTGGAAGTCGTCGAAATGAATTGTTTATGCAGTGGGCCGCAAAGCTCGTCGTGTGCACCGCCGAGCTCCGCCTGCCGCCACATCCCGATATAAGCCGCTTCCAGGTTACGCGAAAAGCTTTCGGTGTCGAACAAGGCATGCGTTTTTTGGTTGGCGCGCAACCGGGCTTTGAGCTCCGCGAGGCGTCCGGGCACCGTCACCAATTGATAGGCCAATTCCTCGTAGGCTTCGAGCGAGCTCGTCGCCAGTTCCGGCAGTCCGATCGCGTGCACCAGGCTGCCTGCCACCCGCGAAGCGAAGCCGTTGCCCATGTAGGTGACGACAGGCAAGCCGGCCATCATCGCGTCGGCAGCCGTGGTGTGCGCGTTATACGGAAAGGTATCGAGGAACAGGTCCGCTTGCCGATAGCGCGCCAAGTGGTCCTCGACCCGCGGCACACGCCCGGCGAAAATCAAGCGCGCCGGGTCGACGCCGCGCACCTCGGCGTTGCGCCGCAGATTGCGCTGCGCCAGCTCACCGCGCGACATAAGCCACAGCACACTGTCAGGACAGCGTTTCAACAGCCGCATCCAGACATCGAACATCGGTGGGGTGATTTTGTAATCGTGACTGAACGAACAGAACACCACGCCCGTGTCCGGCAAACCGCACTCGGCGCGCGACGGCGTGCCTTCGGCGATCACCAAACCACTGTCGGTTGGCAAGTAAGTGTCAGGCAAATACACCACTTTCTCGTCATAAAAGCGTTGCTGATGCTCGGGAATGATATGCCGGTCAGCGAGAATGTAATCCATGTACTCGGCACCCAGCGTGCCCGGATAGCCGAGATAATTAACTTGCACGGGCACCGGCCGGTAAGAAAAAACGGCGGTGCGCGAGTCGGTCGTGTAGCCCGCCAGATCGACGGCGATGTCGATTTCGCGCTCGCGCAGCAACTGCGCGATCTGCAGCGAACCCATGTTTTTAGCGTCGATGAAGTGGTCGAACGCCTGCACCATGCGCGCGCGCAGCCGGCTGCCGTCGTCGATACCGAGCGAAATCGCGGTTAATTCGAAGCGGCTTTTATCGTGCCGCTCGATGACACCGGCCATCAAATGACCGACCGGATGTTCGCGCAAATCGGGCGAAAGGTATGCCAGACGGATCTTCCGATGCCGGTAGCGCTCGCCGTTCCACAACCGCACACTCTGCCGCGCGCAAAACGACCGCGAGAAAGTCCGCGCGGCGATGAAATGGTCTTCGGCGTTGTCGGTGATGGCCATCAAGGCGAGCGTCTTGCATGCTTTTTGGCCGGCCCGCACACCGTCGATGATGCGGGGTTTGAGCGTCTCCAGGCCGGACCAGTCGCAAATGTGCAACTGCTCGTACAGTAACAAGCCCAGTCCGTAATCGTAGTCGGGTTGAATTTTCAAGAGCGCTTGAAACATGCCGATCGCCTGTTCGCTCTGCTTGAACTCGGTCAAAATGATGCCGCAGTTGGCCAGCGCCGGTGCATATTGCGGGTTGACCTGCAACACCCGATTGAAACGCTCCAGCGCCTCTTTGTGCCGCAGCATCTCACGCAGCAAGGCGCCACTGTTGATCATGACTTCGATGTAGTCCGGTTTGAGCAGCAAGGCCCGGTCGAACGCGGCTAAAGCCTCTTCTTTACGCCCAAGATTTTGCAGAATGGCGCCGTGCACGAACTGCAGCGGCGCGAACTGCGAGACGCGCTCCACGCCTGGCAGGCTCCACCGCAAGGCTTCTTCGTTCTTGCCACGGTTCAACAGAATCACGCAAATCGAATACAAAGCTGGCGCATTGCCCGGCTCGTCCTGCAGAATCTCTTCGAACAAGGCAGCGGCATCGTCCAACCGCCCTGCGTTTTGCCACTCGATGGCCTGTATCAGCCGTTTATTCGCGTCAGTCATGCTTACCCCTAACCAAGACTCACTTTATAGAATGAGTTTCGTGGCTTTTATCTCACCCGTGGGAAGGATAGCCTGCTTCTGGGGGTTTTTTGCTTAAAACAAGCGGTTAAGCTTGACTGTAGAAGTTTTTACCTTTTGCTCGCCCACCGCGATGCGCAGTTTCAGGCATGAGGAGGGTGATGCATTGTATAATTGGGGTTGAATTTTTGGATATTTTCTGCGTGCGCCGTCTTATTTGTCTTTTCCTATTGATGATGCTGCCATTGCATACCTTCGCGTTGCAAGGCGGTTGGACGCCAAAAGGAAATACGTTTGATCTCGCCCACGAAATAGAACACCGGCAAGTCACTAGCCATCACCATGATATCGACGGTTCGATTCATTGTGATGATTCGACCGAGTCCGCCAAGCATTCGGCGGACCATAAATGCTGCCAGCAGATGGCAACCTTGCTGCCTGCCGTCTTGCCTCTGCTGAATTTTCCGCCTTCCTCGATGGTCGTCTTTCATCTGGGCATCAATGTTCCGGATGGATTTCCCGAGAGACCCCAAAAACCTCCATCCGCCCTCGGCTAATTCGCCGAGGGAGTCCACGCATTTCTGAATCCTACAGAGTTCATCTGTACGGCGCAGTGCAATTTCGGTGTGCGATTGCCTTCGGCCAGTTCATCTGGACACCGAATGGAGAACGCATGCTTGTATTAAACTTGTTTTACCGTAGTTTTGTCCTGATTGTCTTGGGATTAGCCGCACAGATGGCTTATGCCGAATCAGGCGCTTCCGAATTACGCGCCGCCGTCAATCTGGCATGGCAAAGATCACCGCAAGCGCGCACACTGGAAGCGCGCCGCGATGAAGTTCTGGCTAGCGGCGATGCCGCACATGCCTTGACGGCTGGCGCACCCGCGATCGGCCTAGCGCAACGCAGCGATCGCTGGAGCGACCAAAACGGACGCCGCGAAACCGAAGTATCCCTTTCCGCACCAGTCTGGTTACCAGGACAAAAGTCGGCACGACAAACACTGGTGCAAGCGAGTGCAGACGACCTGGAGGCGCAAATTGCCAACACACGGCTGGCGCTGGCGGGCGAAGTGCGAGAACGGCTTTGGGCGGTTGCCGCTGCCCGTGAAGCTTTATCGGAAGCGCAAGACCACATCGGGCGCCTCGAAGCGCTGGCGGATGAAGTGATGCGGCGCGTCAAAGCGGGTGATCTCGCCCGCACTGACGGCATGCTCGCGCAGCAAGAACTGCTGGCTTCCCGCGCCGCGTTGGGTCTGGCGCAGGCACGTGTCAATGAGGCGTTATCCCGCTACCGCACACTGACCGGTCAGCCGGATACTCCACCTCCAGTCGTCGAGCCGATAGGCAGCACACCGGCTGATCCGCATCCGCGTATGATCGCGGCGCGCACGGCGTTGCAGCATGCGCAAGCATCGCTGAACGTGGTCAATGTATCGCGCAGCGATCCACCGACTGCCGGCGTAGCGATGCGGCGCGAGCAAGATAGTAACGTCGCAAGCGCCAACCGTACCATCAGACTTTCGATCCAGATTCCAATCGGCACCCGCGCGCGCAATCGCCCGCTCGAGACCGCTGCGTACACCCAAATCGAAACGGCAACCGCTGAGGCTAGGCAAGCGGAGAGCGCGCTCCAGACCGATATCGACCTGGCGCGACAGCAGTTGGCGGTGACACAAGAAGCGTTGGACATGGCGTCTTCAAGAACTGTCCTGGCACTCGATCACTTTCAGTTGATCGAAAAAGCATTCCGCCTGGGCGAACGCGGACTGGCTGATGTGCTGCGCGCGCAGTCGCTCGTGCATGAAGCGGACGCAGCCGAACGGCAGCAGCGGGTGGCAGTCGGTTTAGCCCACGCACGATTGAATCAAGCGTTAGGAATCCTTCCATGAGCCTGCATAAAATTTTTCTCGTTTTTCTCATAGCCATGTCCGCGGCGGTCGCGGCGGTCGCGGCTCCAGGTGCGCATGGCCCCAATGGCGAACATCTGGATGGCCACGAGAGCGGCGATGTGCATCGCAACGCCGAGCCGCGCATCGAAAGCTTCACCGAGATTTTTGAGCTGGTCGGCCATCTCGAACAAGATGAACTCTCGATCCTGATCGACCGCTACGACACCAATGAACCGGTACTAAACGGCAAGCTGGAAGTCGAATTCAACGGCATCAAGGCCCCGGCGAAGTTTCACGCCGATCACGGCGACTATGCTGTGGATGACGCTAACCTGTTGAAGGCGCTGGCGAAACCGGGCAAGCATGCGCTGGTCTTCACGTTTTCCGCTGGCAACGATAACGACCTGCTTGAAGGTACGCTCGATGTTAGCGCCCATAACGGCACGCATGATCACGATCATTCACTGACGCAAAAAGGTGCTTGGCTAGCCGGTGTTGCGCTTGTAGCGATCGTGATTGCCGCATTTGCAGCTAGCCGCCGCCGCAATAAGTTGTCGGAAAAAAAATCATGAAAATTCAAGCTTCACATTTATTCCGAATCCTTTGCGTGGTAGCTCTACTATCGCCGCTGGCACATGCAGCGCCCGGCGCGCATGGATCGAATGGCGAACATCTAGATGCACCGGCCACCGGCAATGTGTCCGTCCTGGCGCGTCTGCCAGACGGCAGCGTCAACGTGCCAAAGCAGGCGCAGCGGCGCATGGCGATCCGTACCGTGATTGGGCGCGAGGGTGAGCATCCCTTGACAGTCGAATTGAATGGCCGGGTGGCGATCGATCCCAACGCGGGCGGTCGCGTGCAGGCGCCTTTCGCTGGACGAATCGAACCCGGCCCGAAAGGTTTGCCGATGAATGGGCAGCGCGTGGAAAAAGGCCAGGTGCTGGTCCATGTGCGCCCGGTCGCTAGCGCGATCGAACGCGGCAATCAACAGGCGCAACTGGCCGATCTGCGCGCCAATCGCTCACTTGCAATACAACGGCTCAAGCGGCTGGAATCTCTGGAAGGCACCGTGCCGCAGAAGGAAATCGATGCGGCGCGCGCCGAGCTGGCGAGCCTGACCGGACGTGAACGCGCCGTGTCGTCAAGTCTGGGCGGCAATGAAGCGATCACCGCGCCGGCAGCCGGTGTGATCGCCACGTCGAACGTTCTCAACGGTCAGATTGTCGAGGCACGAGATGTACTGTTCGAGATCGTCGATCCGAACCGGATGATGATCGAAGCGCTCACCACCGACGCCGCACTGGCGGGACGCATCGGCAATGCCAGCCTGGCCGGGTTGCCAGGCGTCGCACTTGATTTGCTGGGCGCTGGCCGCAGCTTGCGCGATGGCGCGCTGCCGCTGAGTTTTCGGGCACGCACCAAGGATGTACTACTCGCCGTAGGCCAGCCGGTGACAGTAGTCGTGAAGCTGACCGATAAGGTCAAAGGCGTCGTCCTACCCGCCGAAGCGCTGGTGCGCAGTCCGGCCAACGAGACGATCGTCTGGATCAAGACGGGTGCCGAGCGCTTCATCGCGCAGCCGGTCGAGGCACGACCGCTGGACGCCAAAACCATCGTCGTCGTCAAAGGGCTCTCGCCCGACAACCGCGTAGTGGTGTCGGGCACCGCACTCATCAACCAGATCAGGTAAGGGCGCTACATGTTCAATTGGATTGTTCGTTCCAGCCTGACCAACCGCTTTTTTGTGCTGGCGGCAGCCGTGCTGCTGGTCGTATACGGCACCTTGATGGCATTGCGCACGCCGGTCGATGTGTTCCCTGACATGAACAAACAGGTTGTCACCGTGCTGACCGAGGCAGGCGGCATGGCACCGGAAGAAGTCGAACTGCTGGTGTCGTTCCCCATCGAGAACTCACTCAACGGCATGCCGGGCGTTACCCGCGTGCGCTCCGTCTCGGGCGTTGGCTTATCGATTGTCTATGCCGAGTTCGATTGGGGCACCGATATCTACCGCAACCGGCAACTGGTATCCGAACGGCTGGCGCTGGTGCGTGAGCAACTGCCCGGCGGGATTGCACCGATCATGGGGCCTGTTTCGTCCATCATGGGGGAAATCATGCTGATCGCACTGCCGATCGACGTGTCAAAAGCGAACCCGATGCAGGCGCGCGAATATGCGAACTTCGTGCTGCGCCCACGCTTGCTGTCGATACCCGGCGTATCGCAAGTGATCCCAATCGGTGGCGAGGTGCGGCAATTGCGCGTGGAACCGGATACCGCGCGCATGGCGCAGTTCGGCGTGACCTTGGAACAGGTAGAGGCATCGCTACGCGGTTTCGCCACCAATACCAGCGGTGGCTTCATCGATCTAAACAGCCGCGAATACCTGATCCGCAACCTCGGCCGTACCAACCGGCTCGATGATGTGAAGGGGCTGGCGGTCGCGTTCCGCAATGGCACGCCCGTACTGCTGGAACAGGTGGCGTCCGTTCGCTATGCGGCGGCGCTCAAACGCGGCGATGCGGGATTGAACTCGAAGCCGGCCGTCATTGTCAGTGTGCAGAAACAGCCGGCAGCCGACACCGTGAAGCTGACACGCGCTGTCGAGACCGCGCTGACGGAGCTCAAGCAAGGTCTCCCGGTCGGCATGTCAGCGCCTGAGGTGTTGTTCCGACAAGCCGACTTCATCGAGGCATCCATCAACAATGTGGTCGAAGCGTTGCGCGACGGTGCCATTCTGGTCGCGATCATCCTGTTCGCATTTCTGCTCAATGTACGCACCACGGCGATTTCCCTGATTGCGATTCCGTTGTCGCTGGCGGTGACGGCGGTTGCCTTTCACCTGCTCGGACAATCGATCAACGTGATGACCCTGGGAGGGTTGGCGATTGCCGTCGGCGAACTGGTCGATGATGCGGTCGTCGATGTGGAAAACATCCTGCGACGGCTCAAGCAACGATGCAGCGAAGACGACCCGCCGTCTGTGCTGGAAGTGATCTGGCGCGCGTCGGTCGAAGTGCGCTCCGGCATCGTGTATGCCACCGTGATCGTGGTGCTGGTTTTCGTCCCGCTGTTCGCATTACCCGGCATCGAAGGACGCTTGTTTGCGCCACTGGGTATTGCCTACATCGTGTCGATACTGGCATCGATGCTGGTGTCGATGACGGTCACGCCGGTATTGGCCTATTACCTGTTGCCGAACATGCCGCAGCTCGCGCATGGCGATAGCCCACTGGTCAGGCGTCTAAAGGCTTGGGATGCACGCATTCTGGAATGGTCGTTTCCGCGCGCCAAAGTCATCCTCGCGGCAGCGACGCTGGCCGTGGTGGCCGCCGCAGCCAGCGTGCCATTCTTTGCGCGCGCGTTCCTGCCGCCATTCAATGAAGGATCGTTGGTGACGTCCCTGATGTTCAACCCCGGCACGTCGCTCGCCGAAGCGAATCGCATGGGCGCTACCGCCGAGACGTTGATCAAGCAGGTGCCCGAGGTCGTGAAGGTGGGACGCCGCACCGGGCGAGCTGAACTGGACGAGCATGCCGAAGGCGTGCATTCGTCGGAAATCGACGTCGATCTGAAGCGGTCTGCCCGCGACCGGGAAGCCGTGATGGCCGACATTCGCACGCAGCTATCGTCTTTGCCGGCGTCGGTCGCCATCGGGCAGCCCATCTCGCACCGGCTGGATCACTTGTTGTCCGGTGTGCGCGCGCAGATCGCCCTGAAAATTTACGGCGACGATATCGACACCCTGCGCGCTTTGGCCGAATCGCTGCGGGGGGGGCTGTCCAATGTACCAGGACTGGTCGATCTGACAGTGGAGCGCCAAGTGTTGATTCCGCAAATAAAAGTGCGCATCGATTATCGCAAGGCTGCCCAATATGGAATCGCGCCGGGTCAGGCCCTGAAAGCGCTGGAAACGCTGTCGGATGGCGAACGCATCGCCCAGGTCGTCGATGGCGCGCGCCGTTTCGACCTGGTGCTACGGTTAGCCGACGAACGCCGCTCGCCGCAAGATTTGGCACGGGTGATGCTGGACAGCCCGGCAGGCAAGATTCCGCTGTCGGCGATCGCCACTATCGAAGAGGGCGACGGCCCCAACCAGATTGGTCGCGAAAACGGCCGCCGCCGCATCGTGGTGTATGCCAACACCGACGGCTCCGACATGTCGCGCATCATCGGCGACATTCGCAAGGCCATCACCGCGACCGCGCTGCCAGGCAGTTATTTCGTCAGCATTGAGGGGCAGTTTCAGGCGCAGGAACAGGCGATGAAGCTGATCACTGGACTGTCGCTGGCGTCGCTGGCAATGATCTTCCTGGTACTGTATTCGCGCTACCGGTCGGCAGTGCTAGCGCTGGTCATCATGGGCAATATCCCGTTTGCGCTAATCGGCAGTGTGCTTGCGATGTGGATGACCGGCGTGACATTATCGGTGGCGTCGATGGTCGGGTTCATTACCCTGGCTGGCATCGCGACGCGCAACGGCATTCTCAAAGTCAGCCATTACATCAATTTGTGCAAGTTCGAAGGCGAGTCATTCGGCATGCCGATGATCGTGCGCGGCTCACTGGAACGGTTGACGCCGGTGCTGATGACCGCATTGGTGTCGGCGTTTGCACTGGTGCCGCTGCTGCTGGCGGCCGATGCACCGGGCAAGGAAATCTTGCACCCTGTCGCGGTGGTGATCTTTGGCGGGCTAGTCAGTTCGACGATTCTCGATTCGCTGCTGACGCCGCTGATTTTCTGGTTGGTCGGGCGCAAGCCGCTGGAAATTCTGTTGGCCGCGCAGCAGGTGGACGCTTATTAAAAAAGCTATGGCGGCAGCGCCTATGTCGGAGTCGCGGCAACGATGGAGAAATGCGATGAAAAAATAGATTGCCCTGGTGGCGATGACGATGGCTGTTACGCAAAGGACAGGCTGACGGAGCGGTACAAGAAAAATGGTTGAGATCGGTCACGCCACATTTACACAAGGACCGTGCTAATCAAGCAAACTTCAGCAAAAAGCCCAGGCTTGTGACCTAGGCTAAGTGCTTGATATGTTTGGCTCCCCGACCTGGACTCGAACCAGGGACCTGCGGATTAACAGTCCGTCGCTCTACCGACTGAGCTATCAGGGATCAGGGACGGATTATAGCAAAATAATCGCGCCCCGCAATCGCCCGGTCAGGCCAAAGCCGCAGCAATCCGCTCGATCGCTTTTTTAAGCGTCTCCATCGACGTGGCAAATGACAAACGCATATGGCCTTCGGCTCCGAATGCGGAGCCCGGCACGAGCGCCACCCCGAAGCCCAGCAGATACTCGGCCAGCGCCAGGTCGTTGGCCACGGCGATCTTACCGGCAGCTTTCAAGGCGGCAATCGCCCCCTGGGCGTCGATGAATGAGTAAAACGCGCCTTGCGCCGCAATCGTCTTCAAGCCGGGAATATTGTTCAGGGCTTCGGTGACATACGCATTGCGCTCCTTGAACGCCGCCACCATGGGCTGCAGCACGGTCTGGTCACCGGTCAGCGCCGCTTCCGCCGCAACCTGTGAAATCGAGCAGGGGTTGGAGGTGGACTGAGACTGGAGATTGTCCATCGCGCTGATGATGCGCTCGGGGCCGGCGGCGAAACCGATCCGCCAGCCGGTCATCGAGTAGGCTTTGGAAACGCCGTTCAGCACGATCGTGCGGTCGTAGAGGTCAGGCGCAACGTTCAGGATATTGACGAAGGGCACGCCGTTCAAATTGATGTGTTCATAAATGTCGTCAGTCGCGATCAGCACGTTCGGGTACTTTTTCAGCACCTCGGCCAACGCGCGCAGCTCGTCGGCGGTGTAGACCGAGCCCGTCGGGTTGCTCGGGCTGTTGATCATGAACATTTTGGTTTTGGGCGTGATCGCGGCTTCCAACTGCTGCGGCGTGATCTTGTAGTCCTGATCAATACCGGCGAATACGATGACCGGTTTGCCCTCGGCGATTTCGACTATGTCGGCGTAGCTGACCCAGTACGGCGCAGGGACGATGACTTCATCGTCGGGGCCGATGGTCGCCATCACCAGATTGAAAATGCACTGCTTGCCGCCGGTGCCGACGATGACCTGTTTGGCCGTGTAAGTCAGACCGTTGTCGCGTTTGAATTTTTCGATAACGGCTTTTTTCAGGCCCGGCGTGCCGCCGACCGCAGTGTACTTGGTGAAACCGGCGTCGATGGCTTTTTTGGCGGCATCCTTGATGTGCTGCGGGGTATCGAAATCAGGCTCGCCGACACCCAGGCCGATAATATCTTTGCCGTCGGCTTTCATTTGCGCCGCGCGGGCGCTCACAGCCAGCGTGGGCGATGGTTTGATGGTCAATGCGCGTTGTGAGAGAAGTTCGGACATGGTGTTTGCCTGAAAGAGAATGGAAATTTTTATAAAAGTCAAGTCTGGAAAAACTGCGCGTAAACCCGGATAATGCCGGATTGGATTAGCGCATTTGGATGAATCGAAGTTTATCATGCCGTCAGGCTTCGTTAATTACCCCGGTAGTCCTTTTCAGCTTTACCAGCCCTACCCTCCTGCCGGCGACCAGCCCACGGCGATCGGTCAGCTGGTCGAAGGCGTGCGCGACGGCCTGAGCTTTCAAACTTTGCTCGGCGTGACCGGCTCCGGCAAAACATTCACCATGGCGAATGTCATCGCCCAGCTTGGCAGACCGGCGCTCGTGCTGGCGCCGAACAAAACACTCGCCGCGCAGCTCTATGCCGAAATGCGCGAGTTTTTCCCGAACAACGCCGTCGAGTACTTCGTCAGCTATTACGATTATTATCAGCCCGAGGCCTATGTCCCATCGCGCGATCTGTTCATCGAAAAAGACTCGTCGATCAACGAACACATCGAGCAGATGCGTCTGTCAGCAACCAAAAGCCTGCTCGAACGGCGCGATACGGTGATCGTCGGGACGGTTAGCTGCATCTACGGAATCGGCAATCCCAGCGACTATCATGCCATGGTGCTCACACTGCGCCACAAGGACAAGCTCAGTCAGCGCGATATTCTGCAGCGGCTGATCGCCATGCAGTACACGCGCAACGACCTCGAATTCATGCGGGGCACCTTCCGCGTGCGCGGCGACACGATCGATATCTTTCCTGCCGAACATGCCGAGCTGGCGGTGCGCATCGAGCTATTCGACGACGAAATCGACAGTATTCAGCTGTTCGATCCGCTGACCGGCCGGATCCGGCAAACAATCCCGCGGTTCACAGTGTATCCAGGTTCGCATTATGTGACGCCACGCCAGACGGTGCTGCGCGCCATCGAAAACATCAAAGCCGAGCTGCGCGGCCGGCTGGCGTTTTTTCACGCCGAAGGGCGGCTAGTCGAGGCACAGCGACTGGAGCAGCGCACCCGTTTCGACCTCGAGATGCTGTCCGAACTGGGATTTTGCAAAGGCATCGAAAATTACAGCCGGCATTTGTCCGGCGCGCTCGAAGGCGAGCCACCGCCAACGCTGATCGATTATTTGCCGAAAGACGCGCTGATTTTTCTCGACGAGAGCCACGTCACGGTCGGCCAGCTAGGCGGCATGTACCGCGGCGACCGGTCGCGCAAGGAAACGCTGGTCAATTTCGGCTTTCGGCTGCCATCGGCGCTCGATAACCGGCCACTCAAATTCGACGAGTTCGAAGGCAAGCTGCGGCAGGCGGTATTCGTCTCCGCCACGCCGTCGACTTACGAAGCGAGCGTTACGGGTCAGGTCGTCGAGCAGCTGGTGCGCCCCACAGGACTGATCGATCCGGTCGTTGAAGTACGACCGGCGGCCAGTCAGGTCGACGATCTGCTGAGCGAGATCCACCTCCGGGTCGAGGCTGGCGAACGCGTGCTGGTGACGACGCTAACCAAACGCATGGCCGAGGATTTGACTGATTATCTGTCGGACAACGGCGTGCTGGTGCGTTATATTCATTCCGACATCGATACGGTCGAACGGGTCGAGATCATCCGCGATTTACGCCTTGGAAAGTTCAACGTGCTGGTCGGCATCAACCTGCTACGCGAGGGGCTGGATATTCCCGAGGTGTCTCTGGTCGCCATTCTGGATGCCGACAAGGAAGGCTTTTTACGGTCAGAACGGAGCTTGATTCAAACGATCGGCCGCGCCGCACGGAACTTAAACGGTACGGCGATCCTCTATGCAGACCGGGTAACCGACTCGATGCAGAAGGCCATGGACGAAACTCGCCGCCGGCGCGAAAAGCAGGTCGCTTTCAATACAGCGAATGGCATCACGCCACGCGGCGTGAAAAAACAAATCCGCGACCTGATCGACGGCGTTTTCAGCCCGGACAAAGCCAAGGATTTGCCGGACACGGAATTGATGCTCGCGGCCGAGGAAATGGGCGAGAAGCAGTTGGCCAAGGAAATCAAACGCTTGGAAAAAATGATGCTGGAACATGCGCGCAACCTCGAGTTCGAAAAAGCGGCCCGGGTGCGCGATCAGTTGGGAATTTTAAAAGAACAGGTGTTCGGCGCGCGGGGCGCCTCGAATGTCGTGCCTTTGGTGGCCGGCGGCTGAACATTTCATGGTATCGATGGTCATAACGCTTAAAAGCTGATAGGAAAAAAGACATGAAAACGCGTGTTTTATTTGTATGCATGGGTAACATTTGCCGTTCTGTAACTGCCGAGGGTGTGTTTCGGCACATGATCAAATCGAGCGGACTGGATCGCGACGTGAGTATGAACTCGGCAGGCACCCATGCCTATCACATCGGCAACACGCCGGACAACCGTGCCATTTCGGCGGCCGCCAAGCGTGGCTACGACATTTCGAACGCCCAAGCCCGGCAGATACGCAGCGAAGACTTTCGCGACTACGATCTGATACTCGCAATGGACTGGGACAACCTGGCATTGCTACAGCAGCAGTGCCCGAAACAGTACAGCCACAAGCTACAGCTACTGATGCGCTTTGCCACCGAGCACGACGAGGCGATCATTGCCGACCCGTACCACGGCGGCTCGGATGGCTTCGAAACCGTCCTGAATTACATCGAGGACGCTTGCACGGGGCTGATGGAGCTGTCTCGTAAACGCGCAACTCAATTTGCTGCGGCTTGATTTTCCTTGACGAACTGCTGTCGAAAACCACGCTCGCCTATTTCTTGGGCGGGCTGGTCAGCCTGTTGACGATCACCAATCCGCTGTCGAAGATTCCGCTTTTTCTGGCGCTGACGTCGTCCATGGACCCCGATCATCGTAGAGCGCAGGCGGCCAAAGCGTGCCAATACGCCTGCCTCATTCTGGTGGTCAGTTTGTTCGCCGGGGTGTTCATTCTGAAAGGCTTCGGTATCTCGTATGGCGCCCTTCGAATCGCCGGCGGCCTGACAGTCTCGATCATCGGCTATCGCATGTTGTTCCAGGTAAACAATGAGCCATCAACCCTCATGCACGGTAAAAGCGGCATTGCGTTTTTTCCGCTGGCCATGCCGGGCATCAGCGGTCCGGGTTCGATCGCCGTCGTGATCGGCATGTCGTCAGAAATCGCCGAGCTACGCGGCGCTGCCGAGATCGTGGCCTATATGGCGACCGTCGCGGGCATTCTGGCAACGGTTTTCGTCATTTGGCTGACGCTGCGCTCGGCGCGCCTGGTGTCGGTATGGATTGGCGAGGAAGGAATGGACGCCATGAGCCGATTAATGGGGTTTTTGATGGTCTGCGTCGGGATTCAGTTCATCGGGTCAGGAATCAAAACATTCATCGCGAATATCTAGTCTTACTGTGACAGTAAGACTAGGGTGCGCGTCATATTTGAAACTTCGTTTCATACGAGTAGAGAGATGCGACCAGCAATTCATGCGGCACGGTCTTGCCGGACAGATGCAAGCACCATTAAGTACAAGCAGCTTGCTGCATTTGTGCCAAATAGTGCTGTATATCGTGCGCTGAAAGACTTCCCGATTGACCGTTACAATAGGCACCCGCTGACGCATTCGTCGAAGAACAAACTTTAGACTGCGGCAAACATTGCCGCAATAAAGCATCTAACTCGTCGGTACTTAAACAGCCGGACTTAGAACTGGCCGCACCGTAACCGCACGGTGAGTAGCTGGAGGTCGAGCCGCACGACGACACATCAGAGCACGGCGGCTCGTTGGGGGGCGGCGTTGGGCATGGCGGCTCGTTGGGGGGCGGCGTTGGGCATGGCGGCTCGTTGGGGGGCGGCGTTGGGCATGGCGGCTCGGTCGGGGGCGGCGTTGGGCATGGCGGCTCGGTCGGGGGCGGCGTTGGGCATGGTGGCTCGGTGGGCGGAGGAGATACTGGCGGCACGCTGGGCGAGGGGCATGGCGGTGGCTCGCAGGAACACGGGGGCGGTGGCGTTTGACGTTCGACATATTGGACTTCTCGAACAGTTTCGGTAATCACCACAGTACTTGCGGTCGGCGGCGCAACATAGTTCTCGGTAATAACAATTGTTTGTGGCGGCGTTGGGGCATACTGGCGCTCGGTGACAGGCTCTTGCCTGTCTGCATGAAAAGCGGGATAGTGGCCGCTAAAGTGCTGCGGGCTACCCGGTTCGTCAGTTTCGGTGGTTCCCACCCACAATATTTTTTGCTTGTCTCCGGGACGAGAAGCCTGCTCTTCGCTAAGCGGTACAATCTTGCCCGGCTTGGTGTTGATCAGCCAATCTCCCGGCCCGGTCAACTCGGTGCTCGGTTTATTTGGCGCGGCGTATGTGCCTTGTGTGTTCGGCCCTAAATGAACAACCATTGTGTCTGGTTCAAAAGGCGTTAATCTGGGACGCTTGACGAGCGGCTTCTTGATTCCTGGCTTGCCGCAATCGATATTCTTGGCTTGATGGCTACTGTCCACATTCACTCCATATTTGTCCGTGTCTTTAAGTAGTGGCAAACAGGAGTGAATTAGTTCAATCCAAACACAAAAAATGTGGCTTCACCTTGATAGGTCAAGGAAATTTTGAAGTGTTAACCAGGGTTGTGCGGGTTGTCATTTTAAATTTTTGGCTAGTCCTCCAATGAGCGCCAACTCATCGCCCAGGCGTACAGACAAACGAACACCAGCAGATTCAACGAAACTCCTGCTAAAAAATAAAGAATCGGCAACCACAGCAGCGACCCCGCACTCACCAGCCAAGCTTGAAAACTATATTGCAGAGGGGTAAGTATCGTCGTCACCGCAAGCATCAACAGCGTCAGCGCTAACTTGCGCCAGAAAGAAAACGGAAAAATATGATAAACCAACCCCAGCAACCACGGCGCAATCAGTAGCAAAGCAAACGCAAGCTCCAGCATGTCGGCTAAATACCCTGCCGCCGCATACGGAAACAAACCGGGCACGAGCAAAAAAAACACTTGTGACACCAGTTGCAACAAACCGGCAAAGCACAAAAAATAGCGTAAAGGCGTAAACCGATCGGGCAAGATCAATGGCACGGCAAAACACAGCGCCGTAAACCCCGTCCCTAGCCACCATTGAAAATCATTGGGTACGCTGGAGGTAAGCGCCGGGAATGCCAGTAAAGCTTTTCTGCCAAACCAGACGGGCCGCTCGATAAATTGGACACCCGGAATCAGATCGTTTAAAAACCAACCCATCACCGCACGCCAGAATCGAGCTATCAGAGGCCACGCCTGCCATATGATGACGTTGCAAAAAAACGCGATGCCCAGCACATCCAGCCAGCGGCCCGGCGGAAAATCCAATACGCGCAAGGCACGGTGCAGCTCGGTTTTCTTACGTTGTTGAGCCTGAAGATAGCGATCAGTCGGCTTCACCACCGCACGCTCCAGCCAAAGTCGAACCGGTTTCGGGTGTAGAACGGGTTGGTATAGCGATCGGCGGTCAACGACAGCATTTGTTCGCGGGTCAGGGGCTGGTTCAGCGTCACGCTGGCTTGTTTGCTGGAAAACTGTGCGAGCTCCTGTTGGTCACTCAACAACAGATACGCCTCATGGGCGCGCGCAAAACGCACGACCGCATGCCTGCCAACCGGATTGCCGAGCGTTGTAGCGAGAAACTGCTGGTTGCTGGCAATATTGCCGGGCGAGGCCCGACCAAAACGCAAACCACCTTCGAAAATGACTTTATCATTGGCATACCAGATGTGTTGAGCCACCACGCTGTAGTCGCTGCGGTCATCCCGCATCGCCGAGTAAGTGATTCCCAAACCCGAAACATGGGGTGAGCCGACACCCCACTTTTGAAAAATAAAGCCGTTCGTGTTCCAGCGGGCGTACAGTCGGCTGCTGCCGCCACCGGCACCGAAAGTGACGTAACGCGTGCTGTCTAGGTCACGCGTCAACTGCAGTCCGGCAAACTCGCCAGTCAGACCGAACCGTGTTTGGCGTTGCGCATCGACACGCACCTTGAAGCCGTGTAGAGCGGTATCGAGCGTCAGCCGGGCGCCGGCCCCTTCCTGATAAGGCTGCGGCGCATTTCCGCCGCTGGCCCCCAGCGTCAGGCTATTCTGGCCTTGGACTTGCGTCGGCCAGACTGTTTGAGCCGCAGCAGGAGATAGCAAACAGACGGCCCCAAAAATAAAAGCGCTTTTGAGTACACGAACCAAACTGCAACGAAACATGATTACCAGACTTTCCGGAAGATAATTAATTAACTTTAAACGCTGGCGCTTGCCGCTGAAGCATGCAAGTCGCCCAACAGCCGATCGGCTATCCGTTCGCCCGCATGCCCATCACCGAACGGATTCTGCCGAAGGCTGACGGGCAAGACGGCTTTTTTCTGGGCCAGGCTCAGCGCTGCATTGATGGCTTGCGGGTCAGTGCCAACGAGCTTACCCAGCCCGCATTCGAGAATCTCCGGACGTTCGGTCGTCGCGCGCAATACCAGCACAGGCGTCATGAATGCGGTCGCCTCTTCCTGAATACCGCCTGAATCCGTCGCCACCAACCATGCCTGGCTGAGCAGCCAAACCAGTTCCGGATATTCGACCGGCGGCAGACAATGAAACCTTTGCGCCAATGCCGGCGATACGCCGGCCAGCGTGCGCCGCACCACGCCACCAACCGCAGGGTTCGCATGGACGGGCCAGACGACGCGGTGCGACTCGTCCTGCGCCAGCCAGTTCAGCATGGATAGCGCGATTGCAGCGATCGGCGGACCCCAGTTCTCCCGGCGGTGGGCCGTGACCAAAACCATGCGGCAGGGATTGCCCCCAGCGACTTCGGTCTGCCACTGCTGGCGCAGGCCGTCGACTTCGGCAGACAGCCCAACCGTCGGCCGCTGAATGCTTTTTATCGTTTGCAAAGCCGCATCGATGACGGTATTGCCCGTCACGATGATACGCTCGGTCAGCCCTTCCGTTTGTAAGTTGTGCGCTGCACGCGGCGTCGGGCAAAAATGCCAGTGCGCAAGCCGGCCGATCAACTCACGGTTTTTCTCTTCGGGAAAGGGATCGTACTTGGCATGCGTACGCAGCCCCGCCTCGACATGCCCAATCGGAATTTTTTCATAAAAAGCGGCCAGGGCCGCCATCAACGCTGATGATGTATCGCCGTGCACAAGCACGGCTGCTGGTTTCACCTGCTGTAACACCGGAGCGATGCGTTCGATCAGTTGCGCGCTCAGTTCCGCCAAATCGTTTTTTTGCCGCTCGAGCAATAAAACATGCTGAGGCCGCATCGCAAAAAAATCGTATAACGGGTCGGCCATCGAGGTATGCTGACCGGTGTGCAGGATTTGTACATCGGCCCCGCGGGCGCGTAAAGCGACCACCACGGGCACCATTTTGATGATTTCGGGACGAGTGCCCATGCAAAGCAGAATGGTGGGATGAGTCATGGCTTGTTTTTACTCTGACGGAAATTCAGGCGCATCTGCAAACGGCCGCCATCCTGGACGACAACGCGATAGTGTTGGGTATTTTGGAAAACCTGGGCCTGGCCTGCCAAAATCGCAGGCTGCTCATACACACGACGATCGATGAACCATGCCATGTGCTGCAGCCCTCCCGGCCGAGTCGCTTCCAAACGCAGACCATCTTTGCCTTCCGGCAGGATACGCCATTGGACCGTGGCGCGTTTATCCAGGAACTCGGCTAGCTCGGTAAGCGTGCGCCATTTGAAACGCCCCTGCTTTTCGTAGCTCGATCCACGATCAATCAGCGTTCGCAGCGCATTCGGCATCATGATGGCTCCAGGCGGATGAAAATAGACGAGGCGCGTGACTCGCGACTCCACGCAAAAGTCGATGAGCGCCGCAAACCAGTCCGATAGCTGGCTTTCGGGAACAAGCTGTAAAACTGCATCCTCGGCAGTGGCAATGGCACCAAACGATTGAACCGGAAAGCTCCAGATATCCTGATCGCGGCTAGTTCCCGACCAGCTCCGGGTTGGCCCCATGCCGATATTGGCAGTCGTGTAGTAAGCCTTGACGCCGGTTTTTTCCAACCAGCGCACGACCCAGCGTGGCGTATTGGCATATGGCGAGGAATACTCGCGTTGCGGCGCACCTGTCAGCCGTTCGATGGATCGCTTGTTTTTTTCGAGATAAGGCAAAAATTGCCGTTCGTTGGTCTCATCGACTGCGCTCGCAAATTCGTCGTGGATCCAACCGCCATGGCTGCCCAAGGCATGCCCTTGCTGAGCGAGACTTTTGAGAAACTTTTGAAACGACGGGTTGTTATCGAGATCGAGCCCTTTGCCATCGTCCTCGGCATTCTGCCCGGGGCCAGCCGTGACATGGATAGAAAACGGGCCATGCTCGAATATTCCCATGTCCGTAAGCTCGCGCAGCGGTTTTTCGCAGATTTTCGCGTCGCAATGAAAATTCAGTGTCATGCCCCCAACCCCGTCAGGCACATTCGACAAATAAGGCAAATGCGCCATATCCCGGGCGAAGTACGACAGCATACCGTGCAGCCAGCCGCCATCGGTTTGCTGTTTCAAATGCCCGAGCGGCAGGTTGACGAACAACACCTTGCCTCGTCCATACCGATTTTCGATAGCCGCCGGTCGGCCATCGGCAAACTGCAACAACACCTTGCCACGCGACTTCGTAGCGCTTTTCAAACCCGGAAAACGAACCTCGTCATAAATATAGCCCGTGATGCGCCGCCACTCGCCTTCCAACGAAAAACGTCCGGGCGGAATACCGATACGCGTCAGAATCTGTTCCCTACCCAGCAAAACATTCCAGACATCCTGATCGTTTTGGTAATCGACACCGGCGAGATCGGCCATTTGCGATACACGCCGGTCGGGATTGCTTTGACTGGACAGCACCGCGTCATGCACCAAAAACAAGAACCCACCCGCCGATACGAAACGCCGCAAGGCATCCGCCAACGGTTCGGGTGCGGCACGAAACAAGCCATCGGGAACGATCAGCATCGGTGGAAGTGCCGGGTTTGCATGCGCCGGCCCGGTTGGCGTGGAACGCTGCCGAATCCAATCCGAATAACGCATCGCTTTGAGCGGTATTCCCTCTTCCGCTGCCGCGTCCTGCCAGACAGCAAGCAAGCCCTGCCGCTCCACACTGACGGTATCGGGGCTTAGCAGAATGATTTCGTTAGCAGTAGAGCGCAATGTCGTATGTTGAAACCACCAGCCGGCCAAACACAGACAGGCGATCAAGCCCACCGTCAGAAGAGCGGGGCGAAACCTGTTCATGATTTTTTATCTGCGGCAGGCCGGCAACGCTGCGCGTTTCCCACGCGCAGCCAAACGGCCTCGTCCAGTACGGTCCAGCGCGCAGCGGTACGCTGCTGGCAAACTGCGGTTTGCCATTGCTGCAGTGCTTTTTTATCGAGGGAATGCGCAGCCAGAGCCACCAGCGCCCAAGGATATTCGTCGGCCTCCATATTCAACCAGGCGCTGCCCGCCAAACTCCACCAGCTTCGCCAAAACGGTGCGGCGGCCGCCAGTGGTTGTAGATTGGCGGCCCAGACGTAGGTCGGCCCCACCAGATGCGGATAGAAATGCACGCCAGGCAGATGTCCTGGCGACGCCAGACGCTCGGCATACGGGTTGACGGCGAAGCGAATACCGAAAGTTTTTTCCATCCCCGCACGCAAACGCGATGGCGTAATCGTCGAGGTCAGCGGCCAGAGTGGATTTGTTCCCAGTGCCGGCTCACTGGCGGATAAGCGCTTTAAAGCAGTCGGTTTCAAAATGCTGGCCAGTAGCTCGACAATCTCCAGATTGTCGATCAGCAAGGCGTCGGGGGCATTGGCAAACAACCTGAAAACCTGTCGTTCAGGGTCCCACAAGCGTAAGAGCTGAAGCAAAGCACGGCCGGCCGACTGATTCCAGAGCGCCTGATCGGGCGCGTAGCGAAGCACGCAATAAACCCATAACGCCGTCAGCACGTCATCCGCATCAGAACGCTTGCAGCTTTTCCAGCCAGCAGCTTCCTTGCAATATCGGCCAAACGAACCGTCCGCCTGCTGAAACGGCAACAGCCAAGTCATAAATTTCAATGCTGCGGCTGGCTCAGGCACAGCAAGGCTGCCGCTGCGCTCGTGCCCGAGAACCCAGAAAGCCTTCAGAGCGAAATACGGATCGGCGAGGTCACCGCCACGGGTGATGGTCATGGCGCCCTGGCTAGCCTCGTAGGGCTGCAGGCTTTCAGCCGGCGCAGCCGCGTATGAAAACGAACCCACAAAGCCTAGTAGCAGGAAAAGCAACGGCGCTGATTTGTTCATCATGAGTCCTTGGTGAAACCTAGCAGTTTGGCCACGACGGCCCCATGAATTTTCACTCCGCCGGCCAGGATGACCTGATCGGCGCATACACTTCCCGGATCGCTCAGTTCACCGATTCGGCAATAGGGTCCAATCCGGATAGCGTTCTCGGCAAGAATGACATTGCTGACGAAACACTCGATCAACAACGCGACATCCCTATCGGATACCAGGCTTCCGATGATTGATACGCCGGCCTCACAAACGATGCCTTTACGGCTTTTGATTCGGCCGATCACCGTCGCTCCGGCGCCAACGAGTACGCGCCCCCAACAAACGATATCGCCATGCACGACCGTGTCTTTTTGAATATAAAGATCTTTTTTATAAATATGCCGCTGCGCAGAACTGGCCACGGGCGCGGCAGAATTTTGGGCAAAAAGCTCGTAAGTCTTGGGCACTGGCTCCGGTGAGTCTGCTGGAACCGGGTGCGGCACAGGAAAGGTCTCGATGCTCGGGGCATACAATCGGCAGAAACATATACTTTTCCCGAGCCGTAATGTGCGCTCCGCTGTCGTACGGCCTGGCAATGTGCAATGATCGCCGACCAGCAGCGTTGGCGCATCCGCCCAGCGTTCGACGTGCGTTTCCGCACCGAGCGTCAGCATTCCGTCGCCACGCACCCCACGCAAAATCGACGATATTCCGACCTCGGCCGCCAAAGGCATGTAAAGGTCGATGTCACTGACGCTGCCAGCGGGCAAATTGCCGACGGCGACCTTGTCATGATCACCATTTTGGATTGCCTGCAGAAATTGCATCGCAAAATAGCGGGGATTGTCGTCCCGCCCAAGCGAAATACCCAGGCGCACATGCACACTGCGCCGGCTCGCGGTGCGAATCGCCGGCCATAAAAGCACGCCCCAGACGCTCAGCACGGCGAACAATAGAACGCAACCGGTTCCCCACTGGACCAAATCGTTACCCCCCACGATTAGCCTCGGATACATTCAGTTCAGTCCGATAGCGAAGGGTTTTTTCCCAGGAAATGCCACGCCCCCATAGACTATTCCAGGTTTGCTCGAGCGTGGCACGGCTAATCTCGACCAAGCTCACCAGAAATGTCGACAACCCAAGCGGCAGTAAGTTGAGCCGTTGCCGCTGCCCATCTAAAAAAACAGCGCCGGCAATCTCGAAAAAAGCGGCGAAATTGCCCAGACTGGAAAAGCCCGCCACGATCAATACCGCCATTCCACCATACAGCCAGGAACCCACCCCCATGAAAAACAGCGCCAGTGCGCTCAGCCAACCTACCAACATGAGCGGGCTGATCATAAAAATACTGAGCAGCAGCAATGCATCGAATTTTTGGAGCGGACCGAGCATCGGCGAGCGTATGACGTTACCTGTCTGACGCAACAGCACCTGATGATGCCCTTTTGCCCAACGGCGCAGTTGGCGGATTCTTATAGGCCATTCCTCTGGCACCTCTTCATAACATTCAGAGCGGTTTTGATAAATGATTTTCCAGCCTGCACAGCGCAAGCGGTAAGTGACATCGGTGTCTTCCGCCAGTACGTCGTCCGACCAACCGCCCACTGCATTCAGGGCTGCCATTCGGATACCGCCCACAGTTCCGCCGTATTGCGGCGTCAAATCCAGATTGGCGCGGGCCTGCTGATCGACCTGATAACCGCCGGCACGCTCGAGGTCGAGCAATTGGGTCAGAAGGTTGACGCCGCGGTTCAGCGGCACCACCCGGCCCATCGTCGCCCCGACTTCAGGATCGAAAAACGGCACGACGAGCTGTTTGATCAGCCTCTTGCCAGGCAAATAGTCGGCATCGAAAATGATGATGATCTCGTCGCGAATCCCTTCGGTGGCATCCTTCAGCGCTGCTGCCTTGCCGGGCTTACCGCCCGTGCGGTGGAACGGCTTGATTCGATCCGGCGCCTGCAGCGCGATCTCGTCGATGATGTCCCGGGTGCGATCGACCGAACGGTCATTGATCGGTACGATAGTCATCCGTTCGATAGGGTAATCGACATCGAGTAATGCCCGCAGAGAATCGGCGATAACTTTTTCTTCGTTGTGCGCAGCGACCATAACAGTGATACGGGGCCATTGCGCATGCGTCACATCCAGATAGACTTGCGACTGCCGCCCAAACAAGCGTTGAATCGTAAAAACATAGTGTCTGATCGTATAGACCAAAACGATGAAGACCGTCAGGCCGAATAAGCATTTGAGGATGCCGACGAGGGCATGGTAGAGCGTCATGCCTTCGAAACCAGGCGCCGGTTTCGAGAAACGCGCCATGTCGACCGGCTTGAGCGATGTTACTGATGCAGTTCGTCCTTGCGAATCGGCAGGCAGAGTCAAACCACCGTCAAACTTCAAGCTCATGGGCGCAACCTCGCCATCAGCGGGCTTAAAGTAAGGCGCATCCGATCCGGTTGACAAAGAGGCCGTGGGCTTGAGCCGCAACGTGGGCTCGGTGGAATTAGCCGTTACTGCAAAACTTATGGTTACAGATGTAATAAATAATCTAACAATCTCAAGCATTTAGTTCTTATTATTGTGATGCAAGCTCTGTCGTTTCAAATGAAACTTATCGCTGCGCGCCGTCTAAAAAAGCTTTTATTTTCGCTATTCTACTCCTGCCGTGGACCAGCCGCTGCCAGGCGTCAAAGTTGACTAAAAGAGTCGGGATTCATATAATGCGGATATGAGACTAACAACCAAAGGCCGCTTTGCGGTTACCGCCATGCTGGATATTGCCTTGCAGCAGCAGACTGGGCCCGTGACATTGTCGGCCATCAGTCAGCGGCAAAGCATTTCGCTGTCGTATTTGGAACAGTTGTTCGCCAAATTACGCCGTCACGATCTGGTCGAAAGCACGCGGGGCGCCAATGGTGGTTATCAAATCGTGCGGCCATTCGCTTCGATCAATGTCGCGGACATCGTTCTGGCGGTCGACGAGCCGCTAGATGCCACGCACTGTGGCGGGCAGCAAAACTGTACCGACGACGGGCCATGCATGACCCACGACCTGTGGGCAAAACTCAATGCGAACTTACTCGAATTTTTGCAGTCGGTGACCGTTCAGCAACTGGTCGACGAGCACCGTCGGAAGCAAGACAGCCCATCCATACCGGGACAGGTCGCCGCCATGGTCATGCACGACCGTCGTCCTTTACAAACCGCCAGTTGACACCACACCACAATGGAAACAAACCACGCCACCATGCAAAAACCCATGCCCATTTATCTCGACTACAGCGCCACCACGCCAGTGGATCCGCGCGTGGTCGATCGCATGTTGCCTTTTTTGACGGGCAGCTTCGGTAACCCGGCATCGCGCAGTCATGCTTATGGCTGGGATGCCGAAACGGCCGTCGAGGAGGCGCGCGAGGCCGTGGCCACGCTGGTCAATTGCGATCCGCGGGAAATCGTCTGGACCTCAGGCGCCACTGAGTCGAACAACCTGGCGATCAAGGGCGCCGCAGTGTTTTATGCGCCAAGCAAGGGGCGGCACGTCATCACCGTCAAGACCGAGCACAAAGCCGTGCTGGACACCTGCAGGGAGCTCGAACGCCAGGGCTTCGAAGTGACATATCTGGACGTGCAGCCGAACGGTTTGCTCGACATCGAACTGTTCAAGCGGACATTGCGGGCCGATACCGTCCTGGCATCGATGATGATGGTCAACAACGAAATCGGCGTGGTTCAGGATATTGCCGCACTCGGCGATCTCTGCCGGGCCAACGGGACGATTTTTCATGTCGACGCGGCCCAGGCCACCGGCAAGACGCCCATCGACCTGGCCACGCTCAAAGTCGATCTGATGAGCTTTTCGGCCCACAAAACCTACGGCCCGAAAGGCATCGGCGCTCTATATGTTCGGCGCAAGCCGCGCATTCGGCTGGAAGCGCAGATTCACGGTGGCGGTCACGAGCGTGGTATGCGGTCGGGTACGCTGCCTGTGCATCAAATCGTCGGCATGGGCGAGGCCTTCCGTCTGGCGCATCTGGAAATGGCCGAGGAGTTGCCGCGCATCCAGGCTTTGCGAGACCGCCTGTGGGACGGGCTGCAGCGGATCGAAGCGGTGTATCTGAATGGCGACCTGCAGCAGCGGGTGCCGCATAATCTAAACGTGAGCTTCAACTTCGTCGAAGGTGAGTCGCTGATCATGGCGATCAAGGATATCGCGGTGTCGTCCGGTTCCGCCTGTACGTCGGCATCGCTGGAGCCATCGTATGTATTACGGGCCTTGGGCCGCAGCGACGAGCTGGCGCACAGTTCGATACGATTTTCAATCGGGCGGTTTACAACGGCGGCCGATATCGATTTCACGGTCGACTTGCTGCGGGCCAAAGTCGGCAAGCTGCGCGCCATGAGCCCGCTATGGGAAATGTTTCAGGAAGGCATCGATATCGAAAGCGTCCAATGGGCGGCGCATTGAGCGTTAGCGCTAGGACTGAAGGTCGAGTTAGGAAATTCAAAGGAGCAAGACATGGCATATAGCGAACAGGTCCTGGACCACTACGAAAACCCCCGTAACGTCGGAGCTTTCGACAAGAACGCCGACGACATCGGCACCGGCATGGTCGGTGCGCCAGCGTGCGGCGACGTCATGAAGCTGCAGATCAAGGTCAACGCGCAGGGCGTCATCGAGGACGCGCGTTTCAAAACCTATGGCTGCGGCTCGGCGATCGCTTCCTCGTCTCTGATCACCGAATGGGTCAAAGGCAAATCGCTCGACCAGGCGCTGGACATCAAAAACACGCGCATCGCCGAAGAGCTGGCCCTGCCGCCCGTGAAAATTCACTGCTCGATTCTGGCCGAGGACGCGATCAAGGCCGCAGTGGCCGATTACAAAGCCAAAGCGGCCGCCAGGGTCGAGCATGAGGAAGCGGCGCAGGCCGTTTGAGGATCGTCGCATCATGAGTCTTCAGCTAACCGAAAAAGCCGCGCAGCACGTGCAGAAGTTTTTGTCCAAACGGGGCAAAGGGGTCGGGCTGCGGCTCGGGGTCAAGACCACCGGCTGCTCGGGCATGGCGTACAAACTCGAATTCGTCGATGCGCCGAATGCCGAGGACAGTTGCTTCGAAAGCCAGGGCATCCAGATTTTCGTCGACCCGAAGAGCTTGCCTTATCTGGAAGGCATGGAGCTGGACTTTGCGCGTGAAGGTTTGAACGAAGGCTTCAAGTTCAACAATCCGAACGAAAAGGCGCGCTGCGGCTGCGGAGAAAGCTTCACGGTCTGAGTACCGTATATCCCATGACTGCCGATTTTCCAGACTTGCGCGACAACGATTTCGAACTGTTCGGCTTGACGCCAGGGTTCGCTATCGACGCCGATGCCTTGCAGCAAACTTTTTTGCGTCTGCAAGCGCGCCTGCATCCCGACAAGTTCGGCCAAGCCGACCAGGCGGCGCAACGCCTGGCCTTGCAGTGGGCAACACGCATCAATGAAGCCTACCGACGGCTCAGGGAACCCGTCAGCCGGGCGGTTTATCTCTGCGAACTGCGGGGCGTCGCCGTGGGCGCGGACACATCCATTCCCTTGCCGGGCGATTTTCTCATGCAACAAATCGAGTGGCGTGAAGCTTTGGCGCAGGCCGCCGATGCCCCGACACTGGATCTTCTTCAGACGCAGGTCGAGCAGGTGGCCGGCGATTTGCTACGGCGGATCGGGGTGGCGTTCGATGAAACACACGATTACCCCACGGCGGCCACGCTTACCAGACAACTGATGTTCATCGATAAATTCCGGCTGGCGCTGGACGACGCGTTCGCGCACGAGGAGAATTGATTGGCTTTGCTGCAAATCGCCGAACCCGGCTTATCGACGAGCCCACACCAGCATCGCCTGGCCATCGGCATCGACCTGGGCACCACGCATTCGCTGGTGGCGACGGTGCAGTCCGGCGCAGCGACCTGCCTGCCGGATGCCGACGGCCGGGTGCTTTTGCCTTCGGTGGTGTATTACACACCGGATCGGCGTGTTTTGACAGGCGACGAGGCTTTGCACTGCGCCGCCGCCGTATCGGTGCCGGCGATTGCCTCGGTCAAGCGGCTCATGGGCCGCAGCCTGGGCGATGTGCAGCATTTGAAGCTCCCTTACCCGCTGCGCGACACCGGCGCCATGCCGGCGATCATCACGGCGGCGGGCGATAAATCGCCGGTCGAGGTATCGGCGGAGATTCTGCGCAGCCTGCGGCAGCGCGCCGAAGCATCGCTCGGGGTGTTCGACGGCGACTCGCTGACGGGCGCGGTCATTACGGTGCCCGCTTACTTCGACGAAGGCCAGCGCCAGGCCACCAAAGACGCGGCACAGCTCGCCGGGATTCGGGTGCTGCGGCTGCTGAACGAACCGACTGCGGCAGCGATTGCGTACGGTTTGGATCATCAGTCTGCGGGGTGTTTCGTCGTGTTCGATCTGGGCGGCGGCACGTTCGACGTGTCTATTTTGCGACTCAGCCGTGGGGTGTTCGAGGTGGTGGCGACCGGCGGCGACGCAGCCCTGGGCGGCGACGACATCGATCGCCTGCTGGCCGAATACGTCCAGGCCCGCGATGGGCTCGGTGCGCTGCCACGGTCGGCTTTCGCTGCGCTGGTCAGGCAGTGTCGGCATGCCAAGGAGGCTTTGTCGGGCGAAGCTGCCGTCCGGTTCGAGTTTATCCACGAAGCGCAGCGTTGGGACATCGGGCTGACGGCGGCTGAGCTGGCTCAGGTTGCCGCGCCGTTGATCGACAAGGCGCTGACCGCCACGCGCCAGACCTTGCGCGCGGCCCGGTTGAAGGCGGAAGCCATCGACGGGGTGGTCATGGTCGGCGGCTCGACGCGAATGATCGCGGTACGCGAAGCCGTCGAGGCGTTTTTTGAGCAGCCGCTGCTGACCGATGTCGACCCGGATCAGGTCGTGGCGCTCGGCGCGGCATTGCAAGCCGATGTGCTGGCCGGCAACCGCCCAGCGAACGACGACTGGCTGCTGCTCGACGTCATTCCCTTGTCGCTCGGCCTGGAAACGATGGGCGGCTTGACCGAGCGCATCATCGACCGCAACACCACCCTGCCCGCCGCGCGGGCGCAAGAGTTCACGACATTCAAAGACGGCCAAACGGCGCTCGCGCTGCATGTGGTACAGGGGGAGCGCGAGCTGGTCAGCGAGAACCGCTCCCTGGCACGCTTCGAACTGCGCGGTATTCCGCCGCTGGCGGCCGGCGCGGCGCGCGTCCGCGTGACGTTCCAGGTGGATGCCGACGGTTTGCTGTCGGTCACGGCCCGTGAACTGACCTCGGGGGTGGAGGCGCATACCGTCGTCAAGCCATCGTATGGCTTGTCCGACGAGGATATCGCGCGGATGCTGAAGGCCGGTTTCGAAATGGCGGCAACCGACATGCTGACACGCAGCCTGCGCGAAAAGCAGGTCGATGCCGACCGCCTGCTCGAAGCACTGAATGCGGCACTGGCGCGCGATGCTTCCCTGCTCGGCGCTGCCGAGCGGGCTGCGATCATGGACGCCGTGCAACGACTCCGCGATGCGCGCCAAACCGCCGATACCGCCCTGCTTACGGCCGCCATCGATGCCTTGTCGACGGCCAGCGAAGACTTTGCCGCGCGGCGTATGAATGCATCGATCGCGCAGGCGCTGACCGGCAAAACACTGGAAGAATTGTAATCATGCCCATCGTCAAAATTTTACCGCACGACACACTCTGCCCAGCCGGCGCCGAGTTCGCCGTGCCAACCGGCGCCCCGCTCTGCCGGGCGCTGCTCGACCACCATATCGACATCGAACATGCCTGCGAGATGAGCCGCGCCTGCACCACTTGCCATGTGGTCATCCGGGAAGGCTTCGAGTCGCTCGCACCCAGCGACGAAGACGAAGACGACCTGCTCGACATGGCCTGGGGCCTGACGCCGCAGTCGCGCCTGTCGTGCCAGGTGAAAATGAGCGACCAGGATATCGTCGTCGAAATCCCCAAATACACGATCAACCATGCGCGCGAAGGCGGCTGAGGAGCAGG
>JBKCTV010000045.1:0-16726 GCA_046318595.1 Burkholderiaceae bacterium
AGTAAGAAGCACCTCTTGCTTTTACACAGTCTCTGCTTAACTTATTTAATGTTTTGCAAGCTTCTGTTTGACCAGCTTTGGCGGCTTTCATAAACGCGATTTGCGCGTACGATTGGTCGATGTAATTGGAATAATAAATAATATCCACTGTGGGGGGAGCAAAATTAAGATCGAAACCCAGCTCAGGTAAATATTCGAGTATATCGGTGTGCCCATGTATGGCAGCCATGTCCAGCAAGGTGTTGCCTGCTTGATCGCCCGGGCGGTTGTTTTCTGAATATCGATGGTGAATGTTAGCGTCAAGCTCGTGAACTAAAAAAGCTATCAAAGTCTTATCTTTTTGAGATACCGCATGCAACAGCAATTTGTACGGCTCAGCTCTTTTTTTGAATATAGCGACAAGCTGAGGCAATGTAAATTCATCGCCGAATCGTACCTTAAAATAATCATTATTGATGTTTACAAAACTTTGTAAATCCTCGATCTCGCTGTTGATGAATATTTCCTGTAAGACTTTTAAATCCTGCCCCCCTGGTTTTAGCGCAGCAAATTCTTCAAGCCGAACCGAGCCCTCCAGAAAAGTTTCGGCATCGACCAAAGCACGCTCTGGTTTGGTGAGTGCGGGCATGCCCGTTTCTGCCCAGGTTAACTTTTCACGGCTGTGAATCGAAATCGACGTGCTGCTGCTTTGGGCGCGCCACTTATACACCAATGTCGGTTCGGAAGATTCTTTTGTGTCGATTAAATCTTGCATTTGCATGGCATCGAGTATATCCAGCGCCAATAAGGTCGGCCTGCCATGAAACCGAAAACTCTCGCCATCGCTGCTGATGTGTATCAACCTGTCCAGGTCGACCTGACCATAACTGTCTTCCAAGCTTTGCATGACTGCCTTGATGTCTTCTATGACTTCGCTGTACTGGCCGATGGGTATGGCTTGATTAATCCCATAATTTTTTTGCGCCAAATTGCCTTCAATATGTGACCAATACACTTCAGCCATTTTTGTAGCCAAATTTACGGGGGTTAGATGCTTTCTAATAAAAGCTTCGCACGCTTGGTAATGATCTGGCGTGACTTTTTCTCGTCTTATTGTTTCAGAAAAAATATCTTCTTTTGGTGTTAAACCAAAACGATCTGCCAAGTGATTAACATATACTACGACATAATGGGTTTCGTCTCCCAAAAAGTTATATTCGGTGGCATGGGTTTTGAGAACAAAAAGTCGAATGGCATCTTCGATCTGCGTCTCTTTTGTATTTAAAATCGCATTATCGATGCCCGTTTTAGAGGTTTTCAGTTTGCGAGCAGCGTTAATTAGGTTGGTGTTGGTTCCCGGTGCACATACTGTCACTTCTCTGCTAAGGTTTAATATGGTGTCAACACGCGTTGCCAAAAGAATTTTTTCATCAAGGACCGAGTGAGCCAGTTGATTCAACGCAGCGGCCCCTGAGCCATATAATATGCTCCGTAAATCGGAAAAATAATTATCTTCGAACAGCCTTCCGGTCAACAATTCAAATGATTTTTTTATTGATTGATGGTGCTCAGGGCTTTTTTGTTCAATAAAAGCAATTAGTTTTTTGGTGTCTTCGATGAATTGTTCTTTGAAAATAGCAAAGTCTGCATGCCGCTCGAAATTTTCCAACGGCGTATTGCTTGAAGGTTCTCTGTATTTTTCCGGCGAGTAAACGATCAAAGCCGTGTCGGTCGACCCCGACGCACCCTCAGACAAATGAGCGTTTGCGTCGGATTGACCAAAATCGGTATAAAATTTTTGAGCAAAACCGGTTTGAATAGCATGTGGCATATGGAATCACGGCGAAAAAGAGGGTAATCCTCTTTGTTGGCAGAAAGTATAGAAAAGTTCAAAATTCGAGATGGATTAGCCTAAGAGCCTGTCGGACTAACATTTTTGCAAGAGCACAAAGCAAAACCGGCAGTGCTTGCGCACTGCCGGTTTTGTGAGTCGCTGAGGGCCGCGCCGCTTAGCTATGCGGCCAGTGGTGGCTGCCGATTAACCAAGCTTGAACTGCTCGACTGACGTTTTCAGTTGATCCGCCACGCTTTGTAGCGCTATCGCGGCTTGACTGGTCTCGCGAATCGCCATGTCGTTTTCTTCGGCCATGTGAGCGATCTGCTCGATGTTGCGGGCCACCGAGTTCGATGCGTTGCTTTGCTCGTTGACGCTCTCGGAAATTTCGTTTACTCCGCGCACGGCATGATGCACGCTCTGCTGAGTTTCGGCGATCGTGCTGACCACACCGTCGGCATGTTTGCGCGAGCTGTTGATCGAATCGAGACCCTGGCGGACCGCGCTTTCGACATCCGTGGACTGGTTATTCATATTGCCGGTTATTTCGTTGATCTGCGTGGCGGAGGCCGCGCTTTTCTCGGCCAGTTTGCGAACTTCGTCCGCAACCACGGCGAACCCCCGGCCGTGCTCCCCGGCCCGTGCAGCTTCTATGGCGGCATTCAACGCCAACAAATTGGTCTGATCTGCAATTTCTTTCACCTGCTGGGTCATTTCGGTGATTTGCTTGGCCGAGCGGATGAATTCGCCGATCGACTCGGAAATGTGATTGACTGCGTCTTCGACGTGACCGATTTCTTCCACGAGCGCATGAATCTCCTCTTTGCTCTGTTCGGTCCGTTGCAGGCTGGTTTGTGCCAGATTGCTGACCGTGGTGGCCGATTCGGCCACTGAGCTGACACTGACCGTAAACTCTTCGACCGCCGCAGCGGTGCTTGCGGTTGCTTCCGACTGCACTTTCGAAGTATTGCTCAGCTGGGCGGTGGAAGCCGTCAGCTGCGTGACGGCCGAGGCGACCCCTTCAGCGCCGGTGGTAACCAGAGAAAAGGTTTTCCGGAGACCGGCGCTCATTGCGTTCAAAGCATTGAGTAATTGACCGGTTTCGTCGCTGGATGAAACGGTTACTGTGGCGCGCAAGTCGCCCTCGGCGATTTGTTGGCTCAGACTGACGGCTTGCTGCAAAGATTTCTTGATCGCACTGATGACGTAAATAGCGATCCCCAAGGAAACCAGTAGCCCTGCCACAGCAAATAAATTCATCTGTAATTTCAGGCTGCTGGCCGTGTTCAGGCTGGTCTGCGCATTCTTGTCGAGCGATTCTTTTTTCGCCAACTGCAGTTTTTCAGAAAACTGGTTGAGCTTAGTTGCCACGGCGATGCAGCGGGTCAGCATCAGTTCGCGGGCGGAATCGACATTGTTGTTGGTCATTTCCTTGTCGATTTCCGAAATCACCGCAACCAGGTTATTCCATTCGGTTTCGAACCCCTGTAACAAGGATTTTTCTTCCGCGTTGCTCATGTGGGGCCTTAATTGCTCCAACTGTTTGCTGATTTCTTGCGGCAGATTGATATAGCGGCTGCGAAACTGAGCCACATCGCCGGCGCTCATATTCATCACTTTGGCCATGAGTGCATTACGCAGCTCCACACGCCCGACCCCGATGCTCTGGGCCATTTTCGAAAGAATCAAAATTGCGGAGACGTCCTCTTTCAAGAACTCCTGCTCTTGACTGGCCATTTTGTCGAGCGAGCCGGTGGCCATGCTAACGATGATGACAAGTTGTGCCGTGAGTAAGCACAGCACAGCGGCAAACTTTTTTCCGATACTCAAATTTTTCACAGATTAGCCCACTGGTTGATTGACTCAGCATGGATTGTGCGGAAACAATAAACCGGGCGGTATCCTACAAATTGATGATTTTGCCGGGGTTGAGAATATTGTGTGGATCGAGCGCTTTCTTGATGGCGCGCATTGCTTCCAAGGCCGCAACCGGCGCCTGCTGGGCCAACGCATCTTTTTTTAGGAGGCCAATGCCGTGTTCGGCTGAAATAGTGCCGCCGAGCGCTTGCACGCTCTTATGAACGCAGGCGTTGATGGCGGCTTCGTGGTCGTGCAGGAAGGCTTGGCTGTCCGCGCCGATCGGCGCCGATACATTGAAATGCAAATTGCCGTCCCCCAAATGGCCGAATACGATGGGCCGACAACCCGGCCAGCGGGTCGATAAATCAACTGCGGTTTTTTTTACAAACGCTCCGATTTCAGACAGGGGCAGGCCAATATCGTGTTTGACGTTCAGTCCTGCGCGCGCCTGCGCAGCGGAAATGTTTTCGCGCAACTGCCACAGGGCTTGCCGCTGCTGCTCGTTGTGGGCCACTACGGCTTCGCCAATCATGCCAGCGCCTGACACTTGATTCAACAGCTTCAGCAATTGGGCTTCGAGATGGCTGGACTGCGCCTGATCGTAGTAGGACAGTTCGAGCAGCAAATGGCTCATGCTTGCCGAGACCGGCGCACGCCCGGCAAAGTGGGTTTGAACGATCTCGATCGCCGCTGCATTCATCCATTCGCAGGCCGTCACGGCCGGGCCTGCTACGGTTTGCAGCCGCTGAAACACATCGACCGCCTGATCGATGTCGTTGACGGCGAGCCATACCGTGATAAACCCGAGCGGCGTCGGGAACAGTTTGAGCGTGGTGCCGGTGATGATGCCAAGCGTGCCTTCCGCACCGATTAATAACTGTTTGAGGTCGTAGCCGACGTTGCTCTTGCGCAGGCCGCGTAAATCAGACCAGATGGTGCCATTTGGCAAAACCGCCTCCAGGCCGAGGGTCAGATCGCGGATATTGCCGTAACACAGGACCGCCGTGCCGCCGGCATTGGTGGATAAGTTGCCGCCGATCGTGCAACTGCCTTCGGACGCCAGGCTGAGTGGAAACAGCAGGCCGGCTTGTGCCGCGCTATATTGCGCCTCCTGCAGGGTGAAACCGGCCGACAAACACAGCGTCCGGTTTGGTATGTCGACCCGGCAATACTCGCGTAACCGCGTCGTGCTCAGAATGAAACCCCCGGCAGCCAATGAAACTGCTCCGCCGACCAAGCCGGTGTTGCCTCCCTGGGGGGTCAACGGCAGACGCTCCGCCTGGCAAAAGCGCACGGCGGCCGCGACCGCTTCGCTGGTCGACGGTTGCAGTATCGCTCGCGCTTGACTTTGGTAGCGCCCACGCCAGTCGGTGAGAAACGGGGCCATGCCTGAGGGGTCGGTGATGACGCTGGCAGGTCCGTATTGTCGGGCGTAGTTGGCCAACCACCGCGCCGTGGCGCTCATGGCTTCGTGGAGTCGAGCGAGGAATCGCTCCGATCGAGCGGTGTGCCGGTTTTATGCGAGTGGCAATACAGCAACACTGCGGCAAAAATCAGCCCCGCGAGCAGCAGTTCGGCCCAGGCAAAGTGCCCCGATAAGTTGCCTGCATCGCTGACCACGCGTGCGCCGCCCTCTGCCAGGTATAGCAAAATAGCCATGGATGTCCATTGATAGGTATACACGCGGCCTTTGGACAAGCCGGGTAGCATCAGCAGTAGAGGCAACACTTTCAACACCAGCCAGGAGCCGCCGGGTCGCAGGGGTGCCCACCACAATTCCCAGCCCGTGCATAAAACGATCAAGGCCAACGTACTGGCGGTCGCGGTCCAGCGCAAGGCTTGGCGGCGCTCGCAAGCGTTGCTCATCGCGCCAGCTTCAGGGCAAGCACCGCCAGGTGTCGGCCAAGCGCCCGGGCCAGGTGCAACTCGTCCTCGTCGACCGGCCGCGAACCGTCGGCTTGTGCCCAATGCGAGGCACCATATGGTGTGCCGCCGCTGCGGGTCGTCATGAGCCGCGCTTCGGAATAAGGCAGGCCGGCGATCAACATGCCATGGTGCAAAAGCGGCAGCATCATCGACAGCAGTGTGGCCTCCTGGCCACCATGCAGGCTACCGGTCGAGGTAAAGACGCAGGCCGGTTTGCCGCGTAGCGCCCCGTTTTGCCACTGCGTGCCAGTGCCATCGAGGAAGTACTTGAGCGGCGCCGCCATATTACCGAAACGGGTCGGCGAGCCGAGCGCCAGGCCGATGCATTCTTCGAGGTCGCGGTTGTCGGCATAGGGGGCTCCGGCGTCCGGAATGGCAGGTGCCGTCTGTTCGCTGTCGGCGCTGACTGGTGGCACGGTTCGCAAGCGGACACCGACGCCATCAACACTGTCGACCCCATCGGCGATCGCTTCAGCCAGCCGGCGCGTGCCGCCATAGCGGCTGTAATATAGAACGAGAATTTCTTGCATAGCGACAAAGGTATCATATCGGCATGAAAAAGATTCTGTCTTCCGCTCGACGGCTCGTTGCCGAGCGCAGCTTGCGGTGGCGGGCGTTCGGTAAGTTGATGGCGCACCGCGCCGGTGAGCAGCAGTTGCCGCAGGTTGCCGCCAGCCTGACCTTTACGTCGGTGCTGGCGCTGGTGCCTCTGGCAACGGTGGCGTTGGCGATTTTCACGGCATTTCCCATGTTTCAGCGTTTTCGCTCGGCGCTCGAAGGGTATTTGTTCGACAGTTTTTTCCCGGAGTCCCTCTCGGAAACGATTCTCGAATATGTCAACCAGTTTTCTTCCAAGGCGAGCGGGCTGACGACCATCGGAATTCTGGCGTTGATTTTGACGGCGCTGATGACAATGCTGACTGTGGACAAGGTATTCAACCGCATTTGGCATGTGCGGCGCAAGCGGCCTTTGTTCAGAAAGCTGGTGGTTTATTGGTCGATGCTGACTCTGGCGCCGATGTTTCTCGGGATTGGTTTGTCGTTGTCATCAGCGCTGGTGGCGCAGTCTATTTCATTGGTGGCATCGTTCCCCACCTCGCACAGCCTGGGCCGATCACTGGTTGCGATAGTGCCGTTTCTGTGCAGTGTCGTGGCTTTCAGTATTGCCTACGTCATGATTCCAAACCGTCCGGTCCGCTGGCAGGATGCGCTTGCCGGCGGTTTGCTGGCAGCATTTTTGTTCGAAATAGGCAAGCGCGCGTTTACTTATTACATCGTTCACTTTCCGGCATACACCGCCTTATACGGGGCGTTGGCGGCACTGCCGCTGTTCCTGCTGTGGATTTATTTATCGTGGATGATCGTTTTGCTGGGCGCCACTGTCACTGCCAGTTTACCGAGCGCACGTCTCGGGCGTTGGGACGAACGGGCGCCGCCAGGGGAGCGCTGGATGCTTGGGTTGGCGGTGCTGCAAAGTTTGGTGCAGGCGGGTCGAGCAGCCCGTTTCGGCACGACGATGGATGAGCTGCGGGCGCATTTCAAAGCTGCGCCCGATGTGTTGGACGACGTTTTGGAGCGCCTGGAAGGCCTGGGTCTCGTCGGACGGCTGGTTTCCGAACGACAAATTGAACGATTTGCGTTGATTTGCAACCTAAGTTATGTGCCGGCCGAAACGCTGGCTCGGGCGTTTTGGTTCGATCGCGGCGCCCTGACGCATTGGACGGCGCTTTTACCAGTGGCCGGTCGCAACATGAATGCCCTGGCCGATGCCTATTTGGCTAACTCGACCATCGCCGATTGGCTGGGCCTTTGTGATGCTAAACTGACAAATAAAGAAGTTTCGCTGGTGCCAGCGTCAAGCGACGATCGATAAAAATAACTATGGAGCCGTCATGAGTAATAAAGGGCAACTCTTACAAGACCCGTTTCTTAATTTACTGCGCAAAGAGCATATTCAGGTATCGATTTATCTGGTGAACGGTATCAAACTGCAAGGACAGATCGAATCTTTCGACCAATACGTCGTGTTGCTGCGCAATACGGTCACGCAAATGGTCTACAAACACGCCATTTCCACGGTAGTGCCCGCACGCGCCGTTAATCTAACGATCGACGACAAAGTCGAAAAGGTGGCTGACTGAAACATTCAATCGAGCCGTCTGCTGCTCTGATGCAGAATAAAAGTTTGCTGGTGGGAGTCGATTTCGGGACGCCCGATTTCGAATACGATATGGAGGAGCTGCGTTTGTTGGCCGAGTCGGCCGGCGCGCATGTCCGACAGATGCTGACCTGCCGGCGCAAGAGCCCGGACGCGGCATTGTTCGTCGGGTCCGGCAAGGCTCAGGAAATCGCTGACGCCGTCGCTACCCATGAAGCCGAGCTGGTAATTTTCAATCACGTGCTGGCACCCATTCAGCAGCGCAACCTCGAAAACGTTCTCAAGGTCCGAGTGCTGGACCGCAATAGTCTGATCCTAGATATTTTCGCGTTACGCGCCAAAAGCTTCGAAGGCAAGTTGCAGGTCGAGCTGGCCCAGTTGCAGCACCTTTCCACCCGGCTGGTGCGCGCGTGGAGTCACCTGGAACGCCAGAAGGGCGGGATCGGTTTGCGCGGTCCGGGCGAAACCCAGCTCGAACTCGACAAGCGCATGATCGGCGACAAGATCCGTCAGCTCAAGCTCCGCCTGGACAAGCTTGCCAAACAGCGTCTGACGCAGCGCCGCCAGCGCGACCGGCGAGGGCTTTTTTCGGTATCGCTGGTGGGCGATACCAATGCCGGAAAATCGACTTTATTCAATACCCTGACCCATGCGAACGCTTATGCGGCGGATCAACTGTTTGCGACGCTGGACACCACGACGCGTCGGTTGTTTCTGGCGCCGGGTGTGCAGGTGACGCTGGCCGACACGGTCGGCTTCATTCGCGACCTGCCGCCGCAGTTGGTCGAGGCTTTTAAGGCGACCCTCGAGCAAACCGTGAATGCCGATCTGCTGTTGCATGTGGTCGATGTGGCCAGTCCGACGCGCTTCGAGCAGATCGCCCAAGTCAACTTGATTCTGGAAGAAATCGGTGCCGCGGCCATTCCGCAAATCATCGTCTGGAACAAAATCGATGTCGTTCACCGCGCGCCCGAAATCGAGTATCACGAAAATGGTAATATGTCGTCCGTTAGCATCAGTGCCCGCTTTTCCCTCGGGTTGGATCGTTTGCGGCAGTGTTTGCTGCAAACGGCATCGAATTTTTATGAGGTCGTCGAAGGTGATGCAATCGGATAAGGTTTTATCGGGTAACGACCCGGGCTGGGGCCGACAGGAAGGCGACGGGCCGACGCCGTTGCCGACTCAGGGTTCGCGTAATAAGCCATCGTCCAATGGACCGCCCGATCTCGAGGCTTTGTGGAACGACCTGCAAGTCCGCCTTTCGCGGCTGTTCGGCGGAAAAGGCGGGCCCCGGCCGCCCCATGAACCCCGGTCGATGCCGCGGCCGCGGAGTTGGGGTTCGGTTCTGCTGGTCATTGTTCTGTTGTGGCTGGGCAGTGGTTTCTTCATCATTCAGGAAGGTCAAGTCGGCGTAATCAGTCAATTTGGCCGCTATCACCACACCACAGGTCCGGGTATTCAGTGGCGCCTGCCCTATCCGATTCAAAACAAAGAGACCGTCAACGTTTCGCAGATTCGTACCATCGAGGTTGGTTACCGCGACAACATGCGTACCAAGGTAGCCAACGAATCCCTGATGCTGACCGACGACGAAAATATCATCGACATGCAGTTTGCCGTGCAGTACCGTATCAAAAATGCCGCCGAATATCTTTTCAATAACCGCAATGCCGAGGATACGGTCATGCAGGCCGCCGAAACATCGATCCGCGAAGTAGTGGGGCGCAACAAAATGGATTTTGTTTTGTATGAAGGCCGTGAACAGGTTGGACTGCAAGTAGCCCAGCTCATGCAACACACCCTCGACCGCTACAAGGTCGGCATCATCGTCTCCAACGTTACGGTGCAAAACGCCCAGCCGCCGGCGCAGGTGCAGGCCGCTTTCGACGATGCCGTCAAAGCCGGGCAGGACCGCGAACGCTTGAAAAATGAAGGCCAGGCGTACGCGAATGACGTCATTCCCAAAGCCAAAGGGTCAGCCGCGCGCTTGCTGGAAGAGGCGCAGGGCTACAAGCAGCGCATTCTGGCGCAGGCCGAGGGCGATGCATCCCGTTTCAAAGCCGTGCTCAGCGAATATGCCAAAGCGCCAGCCGTCACGCGCGAGCGGCTTTATCTCGAAACCATGCAGCAGGTCTACAGCAACGTAAGTAAAGTGTTGAACGAAAGTCGGCAGGGCAGCTCGATGCTGTATCTGCCGCTCGACAAGTTGATCAATCAGTCCCGCGGCAACGATACCGGCGCTGTGGCTGCTCCCCAGGCGGCCGGCGGCGGCAGTTTATCGGCTGGAGAAGTCAATGGCGGGGCGGACGGTCTTGCCGGCGCCGCCACGAGCCGTTACGACACTGGTGAGTCGCGGTCCGAGGGGTTCCGCAACCGTGAACGCGAGGTCCGCTGATGAATCGCCTGTTTCCTGTGTTGGCTTCCGTATTTCTTGTGCTGATGCTCGCATCCTCTTGTCTATTTATCGTTGATCAGCGTCAGTACGCCATCGTCTTTGCGCTTGGCGAAGTCAAACGCGTGGTGTCCGAGCCGGGTTTGCATGCCAAGCTGCCGCCACCGTTCCAAAACATCGTTTATCTCGATCGACGCGTCCTGACCATCGATACTCCCCAGACCGATCGCTTCATCACCGCCGAAAAGAAAAACCTGCTGATCGACTCCTACGTGAAATGGCGTATCGCCAATCCGCGTCTTTATTATGTCAGCTTCATAGGTGACGAAAAACGCGCTCAGGATCGGATGAATCAGATCGTCAAAGCGGCGCTGAACGAAGAAATTACCAAGCGCACTGTGCGCGAAGTGGTGTCCGGACAGCGCAGCATGGTTATGAGCTCGGTCGTCAAGAAAGTATCGGACGATGCTCGGCAAATCGGTGTCGAAATTATTGATGTTCGCCTCAAGCGGGTCGATTTTCTGCCCGAAATCAGCGACTCCGTTTATCGACGCATGGAGGCCGAGCGTAAGCGCGTGGCCAACGAGCTGCGATCCACCGGCGGTGCTGAGTCCGAACAGGTTCGTGCCGACGCCGACAAGCAGCGCGAAATAATTCTCGCCGAGGCTTACCGCGATGCGCAGCGTCTCACAGGGGAGGGCGATGCGGCGGCATCGAGCATCTATAACGGCGCATTTGGTCAAAACCCCGAGTTTTTCGCTTTCTACCGCAGCCTCGAAGCTTATCGCCAATCGTTCAAAAGCAAGTCCGACGTGATGGTGCTCGATCCCCAATCCGACTTTTTCCGTTTCATGCGCAGCCCGGGGGGCGCGGGCTCATTTTCCGGTAAAACCGGCAAATAATTAAGCATTCGTCCATGTCCGCCTGGTTATTACCCGAGTCGATCGCCGATATATTGCCGTATGAGGCTCGCTGCATCGAGGAGATGCGTCGCCGGTTGCTCGATCGTTTCCGCTGTTATGGTTACGAATTGGTAATGCCGCCGCTGCTGGAGTATGTAGAATCGTTGCTGACCGGGACCGGTCATGCGCTCGGCCTCAAAACTTTCAAGTTGGTCGATCAGTTGTCCGGGCGCACGCTGGGTCTGCGCGCTGACATCACGCCCCAGGTGGCGCGAATCGATGCGCACCTGCTCAATCGTCCGGGTGTCACGCGGCTTTGCTATTGTGGACCGGTGGTGCATACCTTGCCGGCAGGTCTGAACACCACGCGCGAACCTCTGCAATGCGGCGCCGAGCTCTATGGTTATGCCGGTGTCGAGGCGGACTTCGAAATTGTTTGTCTGGCGATCGATGCCTTGCAACTCGGGCAAGTCGATGCGTTGCGGCTGGATATTTGTCATGCCGGCCTGCTCGATGCCTTATTGTCCGAAGATGGTCTCGGTGTTTCTTTGTCGAACGAGCTGAGTATGCAGCTTCACGGCTGGTTGGCCGCGAAAGACGGCGCTGCCTTGGCTGCGGCGCTTTCCGCCATTCCCGCGAGTGCCGCGAAAGATGGCTTGCTGGCTTTGACTTCGTTGTATGGCCCCGCGCTGGGCGACCATGGCGTATTGGCGCAGGCTGAACGGCTTTTGCCGGATACGCCGCGCGTGCGTCTGGCGCTCGACGAGTTGGCGCGGCTGGCCCATGAAGTGTCGCTCGCTTACCCGGATGTGCCAGTGTTGGTCGACTTGGCTGATTTGCACGGTTATGAGTACCATACCGGGCTGATGTTTTCGATTTACGCCCAACGCAACACCAATGCACTGGTGCGTGGCGGGCGTTACGACGAGGTCGGAAAAGTATTCGGTCGGGCGCGCCCGGCGACCGGGTTTTCCGTCGACCTCCGCGAGCTGGTGCGGTATGCTCTGCCTAATAGCGCCCACACGGCTGCAATTCGCGCGCCATGGTCGCCCGACCCGGCGCTGGCGCGGGCTATCCGTGGGTTGCGCGAACAGGGCGAGGTCGTCGTTCAGAGTCTGCCCGGCGCCGAGCCAGAAGGGCAGGAATTTAAATGCGACCGCGAGTTGTCCTTAAGTTCCAGCACATGGTACGTGCAGCCCATCAAGTCCCTTACATGAGGATTCAATGAATTACAGGAATGTGGTTGTCATCGGTACCCAATGGGGCGACGAAGGCAAAGGTAAAGTCGTCGATTGGTTGACCGACCATGCGCAGGGCGTGGTGCGTTTTCAAGGCGGCCACAATGCCGGACATACCTTGGTCATCGATGGCAAAAAAACCATTTTGCGATTGATTCCATCGGGTATCCTGCGGCCCGACGTCCAGGTATTCATCGGTAACGGCGTGGTCTTGTCGCCCGAAGCCCTGCTCTCCGAAATCGACGAGTTGCAAGCGGGGCAGATCGAAGTAGAGTCGCGGCTGCGCATCAGCGAAACCTGTCCGTTGATCCTGGACCATCATGTCGCTCTGGACAAAGCGCGCGAAGCGAAGCGCGGCGACTCCAAAATCGGCACCACTGGTCGCGGCATCGGCCCAGCCTACGAAGATAAAGTCGCGCGCCGTTCACTGCGGGTGCAGGACCTGTTCCGGCCCACGCATTTCATGGCGCGGCTGGTCGAGGTGCTGGATTACCATAACTTCGTGCTCGAACATTATTTGAAAGCCACGCCGGTAGCGGTCAATCAGGTGTTCGACAAAGCCATGGCGCTCGCCCCGCGCATCCAGGCGATGGTGGCCGACGTGCCGACGCTTCTCCAGCAGGCTAACGCAGCCGGCAAATCTTTGTTGTTCGAAGGAGCGCAAGGGGCGTTGCTGGATATCGATCACGGTACCTATCCTTTCGTGACCAGCAGCAATTGTTTGGCTGGCGCAGCCGGGCCTGGCGCCGGCGTCGGGCCGGACCGCTTGCATTATGTTTTGGGTATCACCAAAGCCTACGCCACGCGGGTCGGCTCGGGACCGTTTCCTACCGAGCTGGCGGACGAGACCGGCGCCCATCTCGCACGGGTCGGGCATGAGTTCGGCTCGGTGACCGGGCGGCCGCGGCGCTGCGGCTGGCTCGATCTGCCAGCGCTGAAACGCACCATTCAGCTCAACGGCGTCAGTGGCTTGTGCATCACCAAGCTCGATGTCCTGGACGGCATGGAAACCATCAAACTGTGCACGGCCTACGAAACACCGGCAGGCCCTACTGATATCCTGCCTTTCGGCGCGGACGCCGTGGCCCATTGCAAACCGGTTTTCGAAACATTTCCCGGCTGGAGAAAATCCACGTTCGGTGTACGGACCCTGCAAGAACTGCCCGACGAGGCCTTGAACTACTTGAAACGGATTGCCGAGCTTTGCGATATTCCGGTTGACATGATTTCCACAGGCCCGGATCGCGATCAGACCATCGTTTGCCGCCATCCGTTCGAAACGGCGCCGCTCTGATGGGTTGCCAGGCAGCGGTTCCTCGGCATGAGCACTGAGCCATTGAAGGTCGGCTGGGAACAATACCATCGCTTGATCGAACGTCTGGCGCTACAGATTCACGATAGCGGTTGGGCTTTCGATACGGTTTTGGGCTTGGCGCGCGGCGGTTTACGGGTGGCCGACGTTCTGTCGCGGATTTTCAAGAAGCCGTTGGCGGTGGTCGCCGCCAGTTCTTATCGCGACGAGAACGGCACGGTGCAGGGCGATTTGTATATTTCTGCCCGCATCGCGACTACGGCTTCGAAGATCGGGCCGCGCGTCCTACTGGTCGACGACCTTGCCGATTCCGGACGGACGCTGGCGATGGTTGCGCCGCATCTGAAAAATGCCGAGAACGGGATAGAGGCGGTGCGAACTGCGGTATTGTGGTTGAAAGGCATATCGGCGTTTCGGCCGGACTATTTCGTCGAATCCCTGCCGGATAATCCGTGGATTCATCAGCCTTTTGAATATTACGATATGATCACGCCAGATGCCTTACGTCGTGAGGCGCAGGACGCCGTGTAATGGTGAACTTTTGGCAGATCAGCCGAGCGGTGAAGTCCTATGAACGGCTAAATGCTATCGCGTCAGCCAGTAGGTCATTCTTCAAATCGTTCGCCTACGCGCGCGGCAATTTGCTGCGGTGTATGCACATCGGCAATTTTGCTGGCTTTTGCCTGGTCGAGTGACCGGAGCAGCGCTGCTTCAAAAAGCATTCGCTCTGCTTGCTCGCGGCTAACCACTTGCTCGCCAATCCGCCACGTTCCTTTTTCAAAGAACTCGTCGGTCAACTCGGGAGCGTCGTCGGGGTCAACCCATGCTGCGTTTGCTTCATCAGGCATGGGCCGCCACCGCGATTGGATGAACCCCCAGCGATTCCCGCTGAGTCTGCATTTGCCAAAGGTCGTAGGCCGCCTGGTGACCCAGCCAACTCTCGGCGCTTTTGCCGAACGCAATCTCAAGCCGCATAGCCATTTCCGGCGTCACTGCAGCTTTGCCATTCACAATTTCCGACAGCGTTTTACGCGAGACGTTGAGCTGCTCGGCGGCCTTGGTGATCGACAGTTTGATCGGTTTGAGCCACATCGCGGACAAAATTTCGCCCGGGTGCGGCGGGTTATGCATGCGCATGACGGTCTCCGTTCATCAATGATAGTCCTGGTAATTCACGACGTGGGCGTCGCCGTTCTCGAATTGAAACGTAATGCGCCAATTCGCTTGCACCGTGACCGACCACATGCCGGCCATATTGCCTTTGAGCTGATGCAGGCGCAGGACAGGCGCGTCCATGTCCAATATGTCACCCGCCTGATCGAGCATCGCCAAGATCAGCGCCAGGCGTTTGGCATGAACGGCTCTGATACCGGCCTTGCTGCCTGTCGAAAAGAAAACCTCCAGGCCTTTGTGCGCAAACGTTTTGATCATGGCGCGATTGTAACCCTTTGGGTTACGAATAGCAATCAAGCACAGCAGGTTAAACCGAGCGGGGGTATGGCTATGTGATTCGATTTCAACCCGCGTGGACCTGTGGGTGGTCTTGCAACACGTTACTAAAAAAGCCCCCGCGCTGCTACGCCTGAAGTGTCCAGTTTGCGCTGGAATTGGTGATCGATTTGCCGTGGAATGAGTGTCCAGTTTGCGGCGGAATGGGTGTCCAGTTTGGCTGGAATACGCAGCACCTGCTGTGGCGGGGTAAAGAAGGTCGTGCGAACGCGCATCAAAACGCCACGGCCGCACCAACCACCGGCAACGCATGGGTGAGCGACGGCAACCAACGCGGAGATGAACATGTAGCGCACCTACACAGGGCATTGCCTCCGATCTGCATTCTTGGGCAGAGGGAATCGGTCGGCCTGAAATACGGTGAAATCGAACAAAACCGTCGGGCATGGCATCGTTTGACGGCTTTACAGTGGGGGCGTCGCCGCAATGGCGACGATGGTGACGACGGCGGTCAATTGCGGAGATCGAATTGGCCGCAAAACGCCGTGACCGTCAAAGAGATATTTCCATAGCGAGAAAAAACACGCGCATTGAGTCCGGGCTTGTCCAACAAACGGTTCAGATCGTGGCTTCGCACGATCTAACCTTACTCGTTATGCACCGCTGTCACTCTTGCCTTTGGGGATTGCTTTCCCTGCACGCTCGATCAATGCAACTGCCTTTTCAAGTGCAGTTACATCCGGCGGAGATTCCTCAGAGCGGCTAAATGCATTAGCTCCGGTGATGTTCCAGTGTTCAAAAGCCTCTTTTACTTGCGACCAATCAGCGGCCGCACCGTAAGACTCAAGGTAAAACTTTCCAAAGTTGATTGCATGACGGCGGTCTGCATTCTTCAGCGCTTCTTGCATGTAAGAACTGCTGAATAGGAACGAATACTTAGCAAGCCCTGCAAGCAACGCTATTGCAACAAGTCCTTTAAATACAGAGAACGTGATGAATTCCCAGCTTATGGAAGCCGGCAGCGCAACGGTAGATGAAACGCTTATATAGGCAAACAACCCGACTCCCGCTATCAGTGCTCCGGCCCCAATGCCACTCCAAACTTTTGAGATGCGGTGAAATTCTTTTTCCTTTTTATCAAGGGTGTCCAAGGCATCTACGACATAGTCCTTTGACGTTCGCTCAATCTTCTTCCGGCTCTCCTCGTTGTAGCGCTCCTTTTCTTGCTGGAGTTCAACTAAAGCTTGTTGAAGCTTCGCTTCGCGGTTGGCTATTTCATTTTGTAGATGCGTTCGCAGGGCTTCGGTTTCTGCTTGGCGGTGCATTAAGTGATTTTCGAAATCACGCTGGCGCTCGATTAGCTTCTTTTCTCGCTCGGCAAAGAATCTTTCTCTTGCTTCTAGCTCCTTTTGTAGCTCCTTTTCCCGAGCAAGCTGTTCTTCCTTTAGTCGCGAGCGGTAGGCGTCTAATTCACTCTCTTGACGATCAATAACTTCTCGGTAGCGCAACAGTTCGCGTTCACGAGCCGTAAGGCGCGCAAGCTCTTCCTTAGTAAGCTCCTCAAGCCGAGACTTATCCATACGTTCTTGCATGCGAGATGACTCCTTGAGGGGCATAACGTAATGTATCCCGCAAAACCTGCAGGATAAAAACAGAGCAGTCGGATACATTTGCAC
>JBKCTV010000046.1:0-4154 GCA_046318595.1 Burkholderiaceae bacterium
ATTCTTATCTGCTTGGCAATGGTTGGGGTGAACATGCTCATGTAGCTAATTTCAGGGTGGATGCTGGCCTACGGCGGCGTGTTTCTCCTCGGTTTCGGCGGTGGCCGTTGGACCTCGGACATTGCAATCAATTTTTATAAAACTGTTCTTGGGGTGGCTATCCAGATTTTTGCGATGATCCTGCTTGTCGGCATCGGCAAATCGTTCATCGACCAGTATTACGCGGCGATACAACCGAGCAACGTCGCGCTCAAAAGCCTGTTCGTGATGTTGGTTGCATCGGTAGTATTGCTTGTCCTGGTGAATAAAGTGCCACCGATGATGGCAAGCATCGTGGGCGGTGGTTCATCTGGAGGCATCGGCAGCTTCGGTGCCGGAGCGGCGCTCGGTGCCGCCGCCACGGCAGCAGCCGCAGCTGCCACCGCCGGCGCAGCCGTGGCAGCGGGCGCCACTTCGATGGCTGGCGGTGCGTCCGCACTCAAGGCGGCCTTCCAGCAGGCGCAGCACCATATGGCTGAAGGCTCAGGTATGTTCTCTGGTGGCAGTGGTAGCTCTGGGTCGGGAAGTTCGAGCGGCGGTGGCAGCAGCCCCTCATCAGGCGGCAGTGGTGGTTTCATGTCTGCAACGGGATCCGCAGTTAGCACGGCCGGAAAATTCGCGGCCGACATGGGTGCGAATCTCGCCAAGGGTGCCGGCGCGGTCGCTAAGGACAAGGCCGCGAACATGGCAGATGCGGCACAAGAGAAAATTGGTGGGACTGTAGGCGGCAAGCTGGCCTCGGAAATCAGCAATCCGGGTTCAACTGCACAAGCTCGCCAAGCGCGGAAGGACGTTGCAGCAGCAGAAAGCATGCGCGATGGGATGCGTGCTCAAGAAGCACGCGACTTTATTGCAGACAACTCGCAGCAGGCCGGCTCAAACAGCATCAATGTGGAACAGCAGGCAAGTGCTTCCGGCCAGGCCAGCGGGACAGGTCAGGAAAGTTTCGCCGGCGATAGCCTGGGTGCCAGCAAGAGTGGAAGCCAGTCAGCCCCGTTGAACGAAGAAGTGGCCGATTTCGTCAACAAGGATCAGCCGAAATCGGCTTAATACCAAGGATCGCAATCGTGAATAAAAAGATTAATTTTTTATACGTCGCGGCCCTGGTCGCCGCCATGCTGAGCAGCTCGTCGGTCGCATTTGCTGCTGGTGAGGTTCTGACCGGAGACACGAAGCTCGCGTGCGAGGCCATCCTGTGCCTTTCGTCGGGCACCAGACCAAACGAGTGCCAACCTTCTTTAGCGCGCTACTTCGGTATCAGCCATCGGAAGTGGAGCGATACGGTGAATGACCGGCGCAACTTCCTGAGGCGCTGCCCAACTGCAAACGACACCTCGTCGACCAACATGCCGGCAGTCGTTGAGAATATCGTCAACGGTGCGGGCCGTTGCGATGCAAACTATCTAAACGCAAACAATAGCCTCGTGGTTCAAAAGAAGATTTGCCCGAACAGCGGCTGGGTCAGCGGCGGTGAAAATAGCGATGGCTGCTACTACCGGGACGTGGAAGTGGTGAACAACGCGAAGCCGGCCTTCTGCTCGGCCTACGCGAACGACCAGTACACCTATCTGCTGGGCGTGAAGTACGTAGGCGATCCGCTCGATGGCGGCCATTGGGTCGATGTCGCGGCTGGAAAGTAACGATGCCTCTTCTCGATCTTCCGCCGCAGCTACAGGAACGTGTCGTATGCTCAATCACGGCCGCCGTGAAATACGAGGTTCCGGCGAACCTCGTGCTCGCAGTGGCAGAAAAAGAAGCTGGCAAGCCCGGTCAGTGGGTGAAAAACTCGAACGGGACGCATGATGTTGGCCCGATGCAGTTCAATACCTCATACCTGGTCGAGCTTCGCAAGTACGGCATCACAGCCGACGATGTAGCGCAGGGCGGCTGCTACTCCTACGACCTGGCTGCATGGCGTTTGCGCGGGCATCTTCGCAAAGACAGCGGCGACATCTGGACGCGAGCGGCGAACTACCATTCACGCACGCCTCAATACAATACCGTCTACCGTGCCGACCTGATCCAACGCGCCGGCAAATGGCAAAGCTGGCTCGAAGCCCGGTTTGCGACCTATGACGCCACAAAGCCGGGAAGCAAACCCGTTGTGGCCGCTGTAGTATCTGCAGGAACGACACCCGTGGTAGGGAAGGGGATTGCTGCCCAAGCCACGCCCGCGCCTGCCCAAGCTGCCCAGCAACAGCATGTGCAAGTTGCCCTGACAAAAACCCCAGCCCGGCACTACAACACAGCCGCAGCGCAAGCACTGGCTGCTGTGTTTGCGCCTAGCCCGCTCAAGCGAGATTGAGTCACATGGAGAAGCCCACACATTCTTGCTGTGGCAGTGGTCGAGCCACAACGAGCCTCGTCAACTGCACACCAAAACTGGTCCATTCAGGTCAACTCATGCTCGATTTGATCAAACTCTATATAGTCCTACGGCATTGTCTAGCTACGCTACGTTAACAAATGGAAAACGCCACCATGTCGGATCGCTGGTTGTCGGGTGAGGATATCGCCGCATATTTAGGTGTCAGTAAAGACACTATTTACGCGTGGGTCGCCAAAATGAACATGTTTGCGCACCGCGTTGGCCGGCTCAGGAAGTTTCAGAAGAGTGAAGTTGATCTCTGGGTTAAGGCTGGTGGTGCTAACGAAAACAAATCAGTCATTGAAGAATAATGATCGCTTTAGCCAAATACAGCATGTCATTCACTACAGGGGGCCTTTTCTGTCAGGAATCAGAAAAAGTGGCCCTGCTGTATTTGGAAGAAATGAATTGGGAAGCCGTTCGCGAAAAATCGCTGAAACAAGGGCTGCTTCAGACCAGAACCCAAAGTTCTGCGACTCGCATTTACCGCGAAATCTCATCGCGCCTAAAAACTTTGACCGACGATGCTCTTGAATTGGTTGCGCGTGGCTCTAGTCAAGAGCGCGCAAATATTCTCTGGCTTGCCGTATGTTGCCGCTATCGTTTTATCCAGGAATTCGCTGTCGAGGTGATTCGGGAGCGTTTTATGACGCTTCGGTATGACGTAAGCTACCAGGACTTCGATGCGTTCTTCAATGCAAAAGCGGATTGGCATGAAGACCTTGATGCCATAACCCCCATGACCCGCAATAAGCTACGCCAGAATTTATTTCGAATGCTCCGGGATGCGGAATTAATTTCAGTCAGCAACTCCATTCAACCTGCTGTGCTCTCTCCGCATGTGGAAGAGCTAGTGTCGCAAAAAGGAATTGACATGATCCGCATATTTCCGGTGCTTGGTTTCCGGTCAAGTAAGAAGGCGCAATGATGGGCGAATTGACTAAAGGCTCTCTCCAAGAACGATTCCAGCATTTGCTGGCTGTAATCGGTAGCCAGCGTTTCTTGCTAATGAAGGGCTACACCGAAGTGCCGTTCTTCATTTGCCCTTTCAAGCCAACTGAAGCAGTAGAAATGGAACGCCTTCAAAAGCAACTTGCCAACAAGCTTGGCCAGAATGGCGTGCGGGTGCTTGTCGTGAATCTCTATGACCTTTCAGTTGAGCTGCTCAAAGAGCGCGGTGTATGGGAGCAGGTTCTTGAAGTGGAGAGCACAGTTTCCAAGCCTGAGTTGCTGGAACTGCTGCAAGGGATGCTGGACCCCGAAGCGCACTTGATTCCTGCCATTGCCGGATTGATTGAACGCAATGAATTTGACGTGCTGTTTCTATCCGGTGTGGCGGAGGTTTTTCCGTACATCCGCTCACATAACGTGCTAAACAACCTTCAGAGCACGGCAAAAGATCAACCGACAGTCATGTTTTTTCCCGGCGCTTACACGCACTCACTGGAAGCTGGCGCAGCCCTTGAGCTGTTTGGCCGTCTGCGGGACGACAAGTACTACCGGGCGTTCAACATTTTTGATTACGAAGTTTAAAGCGAGAGCAGCTTGATGAACCTAAAAGACATTTTCAAAAAACCGGTTGATCGTCCAATCGAAGGGGTGATCAAAGCTGACGACGAAGCAAGCCTGCGCCTTGAGCTTGAGGAATACGTATTGACCAACGAGGTTGAAAAGCGTCTTGAAGCATTTCTTGATGCCTACAACAACTATGAAGGTGCCAACGGCGTTTGGATCTCTGGTTTTTTCG
>JBKCTV010000047.1:0-5099 GCA_046318595.1 Burkholderiaceae bacterium
GACGAGGTCGGCCGGGTCGTGGTCGACACCAAATACAACGGCAACGCGCTGTTCGACGCCACCAATAAATCGGTCAACCTGCAAGTCGGTGCCAACGCCGCCGACACGCTCACCAGCAACCTGACCAGCGACGGCACCGCCGCCGGCGATGACCTGCAGACCAGCTTGGGCGGCACCACCGTCGCAGCGATTGCCACTGCATTGGGCGACATCACAAGCACGGCCACCGCCACCACCGCGATCACTGCGCTGGATACCAACATCGACGTGGTCTCCAACCTGCGCGCCTCGGCCGGCGCCGGGCAGAGCCGCCTCGAACAGGTCATCTCCAACCTGGAGACACAGGCCACCAACCTCTCTGCCGCCCGTGGCCGGATTCTGGACACCGATTTTGCCAAGGAAACCGCTTCGCTCACCCGCATGCAGATCCTGCAACAGGCCGGCACCGCCATGCTCAGCCAGGCAAACCAACTGCCCCAGGGCGTGCTCAGCCTGCTCAAAGGCTGAGCGAAAGCAGCAATAACAGATTACGCTTCACTTGATTTCCCCGCTTTCGTCTCCGGTCGTCAGCGGGGCCTTTTGGCTAGATTTTGCACTTCTTTATCAAAATTTTGTTTTAAAGTGGCTAAAGCTTCTGAAGATATTGCATAAGGTTTTTTAAAATTGTTTACTGACAAGTCTTCTATAAGTTTATAAATGATACGTAAATCATCCTGTTCGAGTTCTTTGTATTCCAAAATTATCTTGCTCAACCAATTCTGCCCATAAAAGCGAACATCCATTGCTAAGTCAAGCCAATAATCAGTTAATTTGGCAGCAGATTTGGCTTCTTTCGCGTCGTTCGTGTCGACTAAAGCTTTCAGGCGATTTGGCAGCAAGTCACATAATAAATTTCGATAAACAGGGCCTGCGGCTGTTGATTTTTGGATATGAAAACCAGAGTCATGAAGTTCGCCGATAAAAGCACCTGCAGGAACGCCGTGCGGACTCAATATGTTAGACTTGGTACGATCGTCCAAACTAATCACTGGGTGTGTAGCAAAAGGGGCGTCTCGGCCGAGATGCATTTTCTGTTCTCTTGAAGAATTAACAGATCCCGTAACTAAAATCGGCTGCACAGCAGTTAGTTTTTGCAAAACGGAGTTTTCTTCTAAAAAAGGAGCGTGCAATGTACTTAATTCGTAGTCTAAACCGTACGACGCCACAAGAATTTCTCTTGAATCGGTTTCTGTGTAATTTAAATTTTTATTTAATGCGGCTTCCCAGAAATTATAAAAATCAAAATTTTTGACGCTGAAAATAACTTGTTGGTTAGCGGGGGCGCTTAAAAATTTTTTCTCGATCCGTTCAAAAACTAGCTTTTCTTCATCAACTGAATATTTTTCATAAAGTGAATCTTCCTCGCTATCTGAATCTTCTTCAGCAATTTGTTCACTGACTGTTTTTCTGCCATCCGCTACGTTACTTGATCCTTTCGTGTGAATTATCTTCTTGACCAGCGTTTCCACAAAAATTTTCCCTTTTTCGGTGAGCTTGCCGTCCATCACTATGGCGCTAGCCACAACCGTTCCTTCGCTCATTGGTAGCAGTTGGGGGTTGTTGTTTTTGTCTATGTACGGGCCTGAACGATCCGAAGCAAATTGTTCTTTCAGGTTTAAAAGCCGTATAGCAGTGTTAAATTCGGAACGATTCAAAGAGCCTGTTAAATAAGCATAAAACAATGCATCTTTTACCTCGACTTTCGGTGATTTTTCAGGGAATCTGTCGCGCACCGCAGTGCTACTCAGGAGAGGCTCATTCCAGTTGCCTTGTTTGATTGATTCGGTCAGCTCTCGGCTTAATTTCTTCAAATTCGGGTCTTTGTCGAACTGCGTGATCCCCTGTTGAATTTTACTGTTCTTGCGAACTGCTTTTATATAAAATAATGGATGGTCTGGGCCAATCGAATTCAGTGCTTCGCTGCCTCTTTCTAAAGAAGCAAATGCTGCCAATTCTTTTTCAACAAAACCCTCTTTTACTGTTAAAGAAACGTTGTAGGGAGACACTTTTTTCAATAAATTCTGGCGCGTTGAATGCCCGCGCCATGCTGATTGTAATTTAATGGCAGCCTGCTCTTCAGGGTTTTTTCTCTCGGGAGGGAAACTCTTGGAAACTTCCTCGAATAATTTCAAAGCCTTTTCGATTTTAGACATTGGCTGAGGAGTGCTTGCTCTGATTTTAAAAATAAAATCTCTAATAAATGAAAGTGTTTTGTTTTTTTGAAGGAAGCGAGCGGCAGGCCTCTCGTCTGGGCTGCTTTTAACGCAATTAAAATGGTTGAGCCGAAAAAAGCTGTTTATGTTGTTTGGCATGGTTTGAAATTTTGTTGTATTATTAATCACTCTCAAAATCACTCAAAAAGTTCAAAATTTTTTAACCGTTGAGCGTAGCCAGTTAACCGAAAACGTTTCGCAGTCGGCTCAAATGAATAAAATCATTCGTTTACCATCTGATCGATCGACTGCCGCAGCTCCTGGCAGTGCGCTTTCAGCGTTTTGACATGAGCAATCACATCCTGGCCACGCAGGTTGTCGCCGTAATAACGCTGCACCAGAACGATCGATGGGCCATTGTTATGGCTCAGTGCGAACCAAGCCGGGGTCGACGTTTCGCGTAGCAAGGAAAAGTTCATCGCCAGCGCCATGCTCATGGCCTCGACCCCATCTTCCTCGGACAGTGTGATCACATCGGCTACCAGGTCGACCCAGCTGGCCTGACTGTCCATGCCATGGGACAGCTCGAAGCTCATATCATCCAAGGTGAATAATCGACCGTCCCTCGGTGCGCCGCAAAAATTTATCAACTCGGTGGTTAGCAGTTCGAACTGATTCTGGTTCATGGTATTTTTCCTGATGCGGTTTCGATATATTTGAGTGTTGAGGCAGGCGGTCAGAGTTCCATGAATGTCACTGCGTTGTCGCCAATAAAATCGCTGGTAAACAACCTTACAAGCAATGAGTTCGCAATTTTTCGACTGGGCGAATCAGCGAATGAACGCTTATGGCGCTGTTTGGCTATGGCAGGTGCAGGGTAGCTTTGTTTTCGATAAATAGCGGTGCAAACGGTGAACGAACATTTGATATTGCACCTGCAGCCAGCGCCTGTTTACCGTCCAGCGCGGCCCGAAAAAGCCGCTAAGCAAAATGCATGGCGTCAAGTTGACCACTTCATGCCACCAACCGGCCGGAATATATAAAACATCGCCGGGTTCGAGTTCGACTTGGAATGCCTGGTTTTTCAATGGTTTTTCGGTGTGCGCCTCGTTCAGTCGTAAGCCGATTGCAGCGTCGACATTCGAGAGCTTTGCCCAGGCGTCGTATTTGGCCGAGACCGCGTCAATCGCTTCGATACTGCCGGGCGCCAGCAGATAAAACCGTTTTCGACCGCGGATCTGGACTGCGATATTGTCCAGCAGATCGTAATGCAAGCCGGTGCGAGCGTTAGCCGGGCCGATCCAGCTACTGTTGACGCCCACGCTGCGGGGCGGAAAAAGCGCTGTCGGGCGGACATCATTCAGCAATTCGGGAAAATGACGCAACAGATCGAATTCTTTGAGATAAGGCAAATCATTGGCAACGGAATAAAAGTTTGATTGCGCGGCTTGGCATAATTCGTTCAAATAGCAGCCTAAGCGGCTTTTCATAAACTGCGTCGCTCCTCCTTCGCGGTTACCGACGACCAGTTGCACCTCCCGCTGCGGATCGAGCGCAGCCAAATACTCGAAGCGCCAGCGTGCGATCGCCGGCCAATCGTGCGCCAAACCCCGAAAAACTGCGGGTTGGCGGCTATTGATCACGGTTGGCAAAGTCTCGGTCGCATTGCTTAAAAAGGTAAACGGCATGATGAGGACGAATTGCTAAAACGACGGTCCGACGAGTTTAGGCCGTTTATGTGACAGGCAAAAGATTTATCTGTTCTCGATGCCAAGAGATTGAAATTTTATGCCACCGGCCCCGTGGTAGCGATTATGATCGGCACTGCGTCGGAATGTTAAACTACGTTTTCATTCTCACTCAGAGCACCCCATGGAAGCCGAACGCACAAACGCCCTGCAAAACTTGCTCGCTGACCTGACCGGTCGCACGGGCGAACTGCGGAGGTACCTTTGACGTCGATGCCAAAGCCGAGCGTCTGAGCGTCGTCGACGCCGAGCTCGAATCGCCCGATGTCTGGAACGATCAGGCACGCGCCCAGGCGCTGGGCAAAGAGAAAAAATCCCTGGACGATATCGTTTTGACCGTGCAGACGCTGGAGTCCAACCTCCGCGATGCGACCGAGCTGTTCGAAATGGCGGCTGCCGATTCCGACGAGGCCACGCTCGAAGCGATTGAGCGCGATGTGGCGGTTTACCTGGCGACTGTCGATGGCATGGAGTTTCGCCGGATGTTCGCCAACCCGGCCGACCCGAACAATTGTTTCATCGATATCACCGCCGGTGCCGGTGGCACCGAGGCTCAGGACTGGGCGTCGATGCTGCTGCGCCAGTATCTGCGCTACTGCGAACGCAAGGGCTTCAAAACCGAGCTGTTGGAAGAGTCTGAGGGCGAAATCGCCGGCATCAAATCCGCGACCATCAAGGTCGAGGGCGAATACGCATATGGCTATTTGCGCAGCGAAACCGGCGTTCACCGGCTCGTGCGCAAGTCGCCGTTCGACTCGGCCAACGGCCGGCACACTTCATTTGCGTCCCTGTTCGTTTACCCTGAAGTCGATGATTCCATCGAAATTGACGTCAATCCGGCCGACATTCGCGTCGATACCTTTCGCGCCTCGGGCGCGGGCGGTCAGCACATCAACAAGACCGATTCGGCGGTGCGCATGACGCACATGCCGACCGGCATCGTCGTGCAGTGCCAGAGCGACCGCTCGCAGCACCGCAACCGCGATGAAGCCATGAAGATGCTCAAGTCGCGGCTGTACGAACACGAGCTGCGTAAGCGCATGGCCGAACAGCAAAAGCTCGAAGACTCCAAAACCGACGTCGGCTGGGGGCACCAGATCCGCAGTTATGTGCTCGATCAGAGCCGTATCAAGGACTTGCGCACCAATGTCGAAATCTC
>JBKCTV010000048.1:0-50182 GCA_046318595.1 Burkholderiaceae bacterium
GTGATCCGCAACACACGACGCATACGGATTCTGTTGGCTTCGCACCATCCGTTACGAAATATTTTTTTGACTGCCGCCCGCGCGCTGGCCTCTCCATAAGCAAATCCCAGTGCGCCCCCGACACGTTGACACTTCGGGGGGGAAGGGGGAGGTTCGTCCGGGTTTCGGGTTGGCTGTCAAATTCCGGCGCATTGGCTGCGGCCAAACGATGATTCGGCGATCAACCTACGCCAGACAGCTTGCAACGGGAGACGGTGAAATATCCGGGCTAAGCAAAACACCCTTGCCAGCCGTGGCCGTGGGGCACGGCGAAAACGGATCGACGGACTTTTTCATTGTGGCCGGCGTGGGGCCCGATCAGGTCTTGATCCAATCGCCTGCCGTCGGTCGTCCCGAAACGCTCACGCTCGCCCAATTCCAAGCCCGCTGGACGGGTGAGATGATCCTGTTCACTTCCCGCGCTTCTGTGGCGAGCGGCTTGGGCAGGTTCGACTTCACCTGGTTCATCCCGGCTATCGTCAAATACCGCAAGCTGCTGCTGGAAGTCCTGCTGGTGAGCTTCGTGTTGCAGTTCTTTGCCCTCGTCACCCCGCTGTTCTTCCAGGTGGTGATGGACAAAGTATTGGTGCATCGCGGGTTCACCACGCTCGATGTGATCGCCTTTGGGCTGGCGGCGGTGGTGGTGTTCGAAGTGTCGCTTACCGCCTTGCGCAGCTATGTCTTTGCGCATACCACCAGCCGCATCGACGTGGAGTTGGGCGCGCGCTTGTTCCGGCACTTGCTGAATTTGCCGCTCGCCTATTTTCAGGCACGGCGTGTGGGTGACTCGGTGGCGCGGGTGCGCGAACTGGAGAACATTCGATCTTTCTTGACGGGCAACGCCATCACCCTGGTGCTGGACTTGCTGTTCTCGGGCGTGTTTATTGCCGTGATGGCTTACTACAGCGGCTGGCTGACCCTGATCGTGGTGATCTCGCTGCCCTGCTATGTGATGTTGTCGGCTGCATTCACGCCTCTGCTTCGGGCCCGCCTGCGCGAGAAGTTCAGTCGCGGCGCGGAGAACCAAGCCTTTCTGGTGGAAACGATCAGCGGCATCGACACCGTCAAAGCGATGGCCGTGGAGCCGCACTGGACGCGCAAGTGGGACAACCAGTTGGCGGCTTATGTGTCATCGAGCTTCAAAACCGCCACGATCGGCACATTTTCCAATAGCGGCGTGACACTGATCTCCAAACTGGTGGCGGTGGCCACCATTTATGTAGGCGCCAGGCTAGTGATCGACAACCAGCTCACCGTGGGCCAGTTGATCGCCTTCAACATGCTTGCCGCCCAAGTGGCACAGCCGGTGATGCGGCTGGCGCAATTGTGGACCGATTTTCAGCAAATCGGGATATCGGTCGAGCGGCTGGGCGACATTCTGAACACCCGCACTGAGGTGGCGGGCAACAAGAGCTCCCTGCCCCCACTGCTCGGGCGAATCACACTCGATGAGGTGGTGTTTCGCTACCGGCCTGACGGGCCTGAAGTACTCAAGAGAGTCTCGCTGAACATTGCGCCGGGTGAGGTGATCGGGATTGTGGGCCGTTCTGGTTCGGGCAAGAGCACTTTGACCAAGCTGGTGCAACGCCTGTATGTGCCCGAGCGCGGCCGGGTGATGGTGGACGGGATTGACTTGGCGCTGGCCGACTCCACTTCCCTGCGCCGCCAGATTGGCGTGGTGTTGCAAGAAAACGTGCTGTTTGCCCGCAGCATCCGCGAAAACATCGCGCTGGCCGACCCGGGCGCGCCGCTGGCCTCGGTGATTCAAGCGGCTAAGCTGGCCGGGGCGCACGAATTCATTCTGGAGCTGCCCGAGGGTTACGACACCCTGGTGGGCGAACACGGCTCCACGCTTTCTGGTGGGCAGCGCCAGCGCATCGCGATTGCTCGGGCCTTGATGACCAACCCCCGCGTGCTGATTTTTGACGAAGCCACCAGCGCGCTGGACTACGAGAGCGAACGCGTCATTCAAGCCAATATGAAATCTATCTGCAAAGGCCGCACGGTGATCATCATCGCCCACCGTCTGTCGGCAGTGCGGGATGCCAACCGCATCATCGTGATGCACCGTGGGCAAATTGTGGAGACAGGAACGCATGTTGAGTTACTTCGCCCTAAAGCTGATGGTTCGACCGGTCAGTACGCGCGCTTACACCGCTTGCAGCAGGGGTGAAGACGATGCCTATTAAATCCCCCTCATTCCCGCGACTACAAGCGTTTGCCGATTTGTGCAAACGCTACGGCTCTGCATTCCGCAATGCGTGGCAACACCGCGCCCATATGCAGCCTGCCGCGCGTCTGCCGCACGAGGCGCAGTTTTTGCCCGCCGCTCTGTCACTGCAGGAGACGCCCGTTTCACCGGCTCCGCGCGTGGCGATGTGGATGCTGATCGGGTTCGCCTTGCTGGCCGTGCTGTGGGCCAGCCTCGGCCACATCGATGTGGTGGCCACGGCGAAAGGCAAGGTGGTGCCCAACGACCGCATCAAGACTATCCAGCCGTTTGGAACTGCCAGCGTCAAGGCCATTCACGTCTCAGATGGCCAGCAGGTTAAAGCCGGCGATGTGCTGATTGAGCTCGATGCCACCACCGCACAAGCCGATGAGAATCGAGTGCAGGGCGATTTGGGCGTGGCCAGGCTGGAAGTGGCGCGTGCTCAAGCCATGCTGACTGTGCTGGGCGGTGGTCGCAGTGTAGATCTGAAGCGACCCAACGGCATCGACGACACCCAGTTCGCTGAGGCGCAGCGGCTCCTCGCGAGCCAAATGGCCGAAGTCGCTGCCAGGCAAAACCGAATCGAGGCTGAAACCGCCAAACGCGAGGCCCAGTTGCGATCAATGCAAGAGTTGGTGCACAAGCTGGAGCTGACCCTGCCGATCGCCAAGCAGCGCGCTCAGGACTTCAAGAATTTGGCCGCGCAGAATTCCGTGTCCAAACATGAGTACCTGGAGCGCGAACAGGCCCGCATCGAGCAGGAAGCCGATCTGGCCAACCTGCGCAGCCGTCTCAGAGAGATCGAGGCCGGTCTGCGCGAGGCCCGTGGCCAGCGTGCCGAGTTGCTTGCCGAGACCCGCCGCGTCAGCCTGGACAGCATCACCAATGGGCAACAAAAAGTCGCAGCGCTGGAGCAAGACCTGCTCAAGGCCGGTTCACGCGGCAAACTGATGCAACTGAGATCGCCCGTGGACGGCACGGTGCAGCAGCTGATGGCTCATACCATCGGCGGTGTGGTGACGCCTGCGCAGCCGGTGATGGTGATCGTGCCGCGCGACAACCCGCTGGAGGTGGAAGCTTTCTTGGAGAACAAGGACATCGGCTTTGTCAAACCGAACCAGGATGCCGAGGTCAAAATCGAGACTTTCCAGTACACCAAGTACGGCACCATACACGCCAAGGTGACATCAGTGTCGCACGATGCGATCAACGACGAGAAGCGTGGGCTGATTTACTCGGCGCGGGTGAAGATGGACAAGGCCAGCATCAATGTAGACGGCACCACCGTCGCTTTGAGCCCGGGCATGGCCGTATCGGTTGAGATCAAAACCGGCAAGCGGCGCGTGATCGAGTATTTCCTGTCGCCACTGATGCGGCATACGAGCGAGAGTTTGCGCGAGCGTTGAGCGCTATGCTGGGCAGCAGGAGTTCGCAGCGCCCTCCTGCTTTCATGGCGTGTATGCGAAAGGGGTCGGGTCCGTTTCACGGCATGGGGGTACGCGGCTTCGGTGATACGTCCAACGCCGCCTCCGGCTCCGCAGGCGGTGCGGTCACGACATTGCGCAGCTTCAGGGAATTGTTCAAATTTTCGTAAATCGGCATTCTGGTGGGGAGCTGCGCCTTGTCCGTTTCCAGCGAAACGGCGGAGCGCTCAAGCTGGATGCGCCTCAGCGCCGGTTTTTCGTGCGAAGGTGCATGCGGCGGCACACGCTTCCGATGTTGTTTAAGGGCACGCTTTCTTTTCGGGGGCACCGAGCTTTTTGGGGGTTTGTGCGCAACAGTAGCCTGCTGGGCCGCAGCCACCACCGCCGGGGCGGACTCCGGGCGGGATGTTTGCAGGGGTTTGCGGTCTTGCTGGCGGGCTTTTTCCTCAATAAGCTTGTCGGCTGCGGACACATCTTGCGTGGCTCTGGCCGGGTTATAAGGGGGTACGCGACGTTCGGCGGCGGCCTGGGTGGCGGTAAAGAATGCGGCCGCACCGAGCAAAGCGCCGGTCAGCAGGCGTTCGCAGCGCCCTGCTTTCATGGACAGATGGCCGATGCGGACACGCCGGCCGCGCTCGCCAGCGCCAGCCGATCGGTGAACAGACCATCGACGCCATCGGCCAGCAACTGCGCAGCGCGCGGCGCCTCATTGACGGTGTAGGCCCGTACGGCGCGACGCGTCGTATGAATGCGCCGCACCTGCTCGGGCGTAATGCCCGACTGATGCAGATGCACCGCATCGGCGTGAAGGTCGCGCGCGGCAAGGATCCAGTCGTCCGGCAAGGCCTCGTACAGCAAGGCGAGGCTGCCGATATAGCCCGCCTCGCGCATGGCTTGCAAGGCGGCTACCGAAAAGCTCGACACGACGAGGCGTGGACGGCCGGTCGGCAAGCCAAACGGGCTTGCCTGCAAGACCCGCAGGCATTCACACGCCAAAGGCCAGGCGCTCGCATCGTCAGGCGCCTTCAACTCCAGGTTGACCGTCAGGCTCAGTGCCTCGCACAGCGCGAGCGCCGTCTGTAAATCGGGAATGCGTTCGCCGGCAAAAGGCAGGGAATGCCAGGCGCCGCTGTCGAGTGTTTGCAGCTCGGCGGCGTTCAGGCCGGCGAATGCCGCACCCGGATGGCCGCCCTGCGCCGTGCGTCCGACCGTCCAGTCATGGTGCAAGAGCGCCACGCCATCTTTGGACAGCATGACGTCGAACTCGACCGCCGCCAAGCCCTGCGCATGGCCATGACGAATCGCCGCCAAGGTGTTTTCAGGGGCGGCGCTACCACCGCCGCGATGGGCCCACCAACGCGGCATGGCCTGCAAGCATCCGGTGAGCGCGGCCGTCATTTTTTGGGTATGGCGTGTTTGCCGGCTTTGGCCGGCGCGCCGCCGCCCGTGGACCCGCCGAGCGCATTGGCGGCGTTCACCGCATCGTCCAGGCCGGCCTTGGGCGGCTTGGTATTGCCAAACACTTTTTCCAGCTCGATATCGGTCAAGGCCAGGACGCGATCGCGGTTCGCGCGGTAACCGCTGCTGATGATCTTGCTGTTCGGCGCGGCAATCCGGGCGCTGAGCGCGTCCCAACCGCCGAGCTGTGCGTAATAGTTGGTTTGCTTGGTCGCCAGGTAAGCGGCTTCCGAAAACGGGACACTGCCCGACCATTGATGCCATTTGGCCGAGACGCCCGGCGACAGCCACCAGGTGGCGAACTTCTGCGCGGCTTTGCGCGCATCGGGGGTCGGCTGATCGGTCAGGTACAGGCCATCGCCCAGGGGCAGTAAAGTGCCCTGCTGCATGGACACCTCTTCCCACGACGGCATGGGCGCGACACCCAACTGGCTGCTTTCGATATTGCCGACCGCCGATAAGGCCGTGGACGGGCCGATCGCCATCGGACATTCGCCGCTGGCCCATTTGCTCAGCGCACCTTCACCGCGCTTGGCGATCATCAGGTCGCTCTTGGCCCACGAGACCATCAAGGCCAAGTGCCGGACATGCAGCAGACCGTTGAACACATAGGTTTGGCCTTTGCTTGACTTGACACTGTACGGCTCGTTTTGCCAGGACGCGAGGTTCTCGACATGCACCCAGGCCGGCTCGATCGACGCGATACCGCAGGGGTAGCCGGCTTCGCGCAGTTTGCTCGTTATGGCCTGGAGATCGCGCCAGGTTTTGATGTTGGGCTGACGGGGGTTGACGCCGATTTTTTTCAGGGCCTCGTCGCGGTACATGATAATCGGCACCGCCGGCGTGAATGGTAAAGCCATCCATTTGTTGTTGTCGTTCAGATACGGCGCGACGGCCGCTTCGCTCAGTCGGGCGGCTTCTTTGGATACCGGCTTGACCACGTCCTGTGCCACGTCGAAAGCGTTCGGCTTGATTTTCAGCAAACTATCGACGTCGCTGCCCGGCCACTGCACCCACATCGGGGCTTGCTTGTTTTGTAAGGCGGCAGTCAGCCGGGCTTTCAAGGCAGCCTGATCCGCAAAGCCTTCGAGCACGACATTGACCTCTTTCTGCTCGGCGTTGAACTGGTTCACCATAAAGGTGAAGTTTTGCGCGAGGGTGCCGCTGAGCGTGTGCCAGAGGGCAACTTCGGTGGCGGCATGGCAAACCACGGGGAGCGCAGCGGCGAGCGCCACTGCCGAGAACAATCGGAAGGTATTAAATGATTTCATGATCGCTATCACAAACAATAGCGGATTATAAGCGTTCTGCCGGCGACGCATCCAACGACGGGCGGCGTTCTGCATTAAAATTGGTTTTTATGATCGACGAGAGCGACATGGCACGAATCGGTTTTATCGGCCTGGGCGTGATGGGCTACCCCATGGCTGGCCATCTGTTGCGCGCCGGGCACCATGTCACGGTTTTCAACCGGACCCCGGCCAAATCCCACCAATGGCTGGCGGAGTTTTCCGCACTGGGCGAGGCATCGACGGCGCCCAGCCCCGCAGAGGCAGCCGACGGAGCCGAGGCGGTGTTCGCCTGCGTCGGCGACGATGCCGACAGCCGCTCGGTCGCACTCGCGGCTTTCACCGCCATGCAGCCGGGCGCGGTGTATATCGACCACAGCACCACATCCGCCGCGCTGGCGCACGAACTTGCGCAGGTGGCGACCGCACACGGCTTGCATTTTCTGGACGCGCCAGTGTCTGGCGGCCAGGCCGGGGCGCTCGATGGCCGGCTCACGGTCATGTGCGGCGGCGACCTCCAAACATTCGAACGGGTTCGCACGCACATGACGGCCTACGCGCAAGCCGTTACCCGAATGGGCCCGACCGGCAGCGGCCAGCTCACGAAAATGGTCAATCAAATCTGTATCGCCGGGCTGTTGCAGGGGCTCGCCGAAGGCCTGGCGTTCGGCGAACGCGCCGGGCTCGACATGGCGCAGGTGCTCGACGTCATCGGCCAGGGCGCCGCCCAGAGCTGGCAACTGCAACAACGCGGCCCGACCATGCTCCGCAACGAATTCGATTCAGGTTTCGCGGTCGACTGGATGCGCAAAGACCTAGGGCTGGTACTCGACGAAGCCCGGCGCAACGGCGCCCGGCTGCCGGTCACGGCCCTGGTCGATCAGTTTTATGCCGACCTGCAAGGGCAAGGCGGCCAGCGCTGGGACACTTCGGCGCTGATCAAACGGCTGCGATGAACGACACGGCGCCACACCGGCCCGGCCGTCCGGACCTACTCGGATTCTGGCTGGCCGGCCTTGGCGCGGTGTGCTTCTCCGGCAAAGCGATCGTCATCAAGCTGGGCTATCGTCACGGTGTGGACGCGACGACCTTTCTTGCCATGCGCATGCTTTTGTCGCTGCCCTTTTTCTTGGTGGCACTGCTCGTCGTGCAATGGAGGTACCGTTATCCGCGGCTCAGTGGCCGCGACGCCGGCATCATCGTCATTGCCGGGCTGCTGGGCTATTACATCGCCAGTCTGCTCGACTTCATCGGCCTGGAGTACATCAGCGCAGCGCTGGAGCGGCTGATCCTGTTCACCTATCCGTCGATCGTTCTGTTGATGACCTGCGTACTCAAGCGCCGCTGGCCTGCACGGCGTCACGTTACAGCCCTGTTGATCAGCTATGCCGGATTGCTGCTGGTCTTCGGCCATGAGATGAACCTCGAAGGAGCGCACGTGGCCTGGGGCTCCACCCTGGTCTTTCTGTCTTCGCTCGCGTATGCGCTTTATTTGATCGTCAGCAGCAGCTTGTTGCAACGGCTCGGAACGATCCGGGTAACCTCCTCAGCAACCCTGGTATCGGCAACGGTCATCCTGGTGCATATCAGCCTTCGTCAGCCGTGGTCGATCATCTGGCAACAGCCTCCGGCGGTCTGGCAACTGTCGCTGGTGAACGCGATTTTTTGCACGGTGCTGCCGGTCTTCATGGTGATGCTGGCCATTTCGAAAATCGGTGCGCCGCGCGTGGCGCAGATCGGCATGATCGGGCCGGTGGTGACGATCGCCATGGGTGCGGTGCTTCTGGGGGAAACGTTTTCGGTGTTTCATGCAGCCGGCACGGCATTGGTGCTGGCCGGGGTGGCGCTACTGAGCGGCAGCCGGGCAGCGACCGCCCGGGTTTAGTTTGGCGTGGAAGATCTACCCTATTCTTCTATGCTCTGCGCAAACAGGCCCCAGGTGGCGACGAACACCGCAGCGACAACGGGGCCGATGACGAAGCCGTTCAAACCAAATACCGCCATGCCGCCCAGCGTCGACAGCAGCACCAAATAATCCGGTATGTGCGAATCTTTGCCGACCAGCAGCGGCCGCAGCAGATTGTCGACCAGGCCGATCACCAGCACGCCGAACAAGACCAGAACCAGGCATTTCACCAAGGCGCCCGTCAGCAGAAAATACAGGGCCACAGGCCCCCAGACGATGGCAGCGCCGATCGACGGAAGCAGCGACAGAAACGCCATCAGCACGCCCCAGAGCAAGGCAGCCTCAATGCCGAGCACCGTGAAAATAAGCCCCCCCAGCATGCCCTGCACCGCCGCCACCGCCACATTGCCCTTGACGGTCGCCCGGATGACCGTGGTCAAGCGCTCAAAAAGCGACGCCTTGTGCTGTAGGCCGAGCGGCGTGGCCCGGCGAATCTGCGCCATGATGTCGCGGCCGTCGCGCATCAAAAAAAACAGCAGATACAGCATGACAAAAAAGCTGACCACGAAGTCGAACATGTTCTGGCCGATGCTAAACGCCTGCTTGGCGAGCAGTTGGCTGCCCTGCAGGGCCGCGGCGGAAAGCCGCGCCTGCAGGCCGGCGAGGTCGCTCAAGTTGAAGCGATCGAGCAGACGGATCAGCCAGCGCGGCAACACCGCGATGATTTGCTGAAAATACCAACCGAAGTCGATCTGTCCGGACTGAATACCCTGGTATACAATCGAGGCCTGCTGAATCAGCGATGCCGTCAACAGAATCAACGGAAAGATGACGCACAACAGGCAGATGCCCAGCGTCGCCAGCGCGGCCAGGTTGCGCCGTTTTGGCCATTTGGACGCCAAGCGCGTATACAGCGGATCGAAGAGCACGGCCAGCACCACCGCCCAAAATACAGCGCCATAAAAAGGCAGCAGGATGCCGAGAAAGGCGATGCTGAGCAGCATGACAAGCCATAGAAATACTTTTTGCTGTAATTGTGGAGTGTTCATGAGTGTCGTTTCGTCATGTTTTTTAATTACCGGGTATGCGCGGATCGTACCGCAAACCCGCAGCCGATTGATGTATCCCCGGTGAGCCAGGCCGACCCGATTCGTCACACGGCGTTTTACCGGTTCGTGCCGGTTGCCGATCCGCCGGCCTGTGCCGCGTGGCTGCGCGGCGCGGCGGCCGGCTTGTCCGGCAGCATTCTGGTCGCCGCCGAAGGCATCAACGGCGCCTTGGCCGGGCCCGCCTCGGCGGTTGATCGGTTCGAAACGCTGTTACGCTCGCACCCGGACTGGCAGCCGCTGTTCGGCCAACTGCATTTTAAGCACAGCGCATGCCGCACAGCGCCGTTTGCGCGGCTCAAAGTCCATGTCCGACCGGAAATCGTGGCGCTCGGTCTGCCGCCGCCGAGCGTGGCGCCGGACACGGCCCAAGCGGTGCCCCTAAACCCACAAGCCTGGCGCGAGATACTGCAGGCCGACGATGTGGTGGTCCTCGACAACCGGAACGCGTTCGAGTACCGGCTGGGGCACTTTGCCAAGGCGCTGAACCCGGACGTGGAACATTTCCGCGATTTTCAGGCTTTCGTCGAGCGCCATGCCGATGCGTGGCGCGAGGCGGGCACGCGCGTCGCGATGTATTGCACGGGTGGGATCCGGTGCGAAAAAAGCGCACCTTACTTGCAGGCTCTGGGGCTCGACGTGCTGCAGTTGGACGGCGGCATTCTGAATTATTTTCAGGTGCTGGCGGACGCTGACCGCGACTGGCAGGGCGAATGTTTCGTCTTCGATAACAGAATCGCGCTCGACACGCACTTGCAGGAAACCGCAACCACCGCCGAGGACGTCTACGGCGACACCCCCGACGACCGTTGGCGGCTGCAACGCGCGCAGCGCTTGAGCGCGGCGGCGCAGGCGGCGGACGACAGCGCTTGAAACATGCCTGAGGACTGGCGGGCGCCGGCAGCGCTGCCCCTGCGCGACGGCTTGAGCGCCAGCAGCGTGGCGCTGCCGCCCGGACCATGGGCGACGATCCTGGATTTTTTATGCGAGCGCTTTGCGCATATCGACCGCATGGTTTGGGCGGAGCGGATGCAGGCAGGCCAGGTATTGACGACCGAGGGCCAGCCGATCGGCCCTGACACCGCTTACCGTCCCGCCCAGACGATTCATTACTATCGCCATGTGACCGACGAAGTCCGAATTCCGGTTGAGGAGACGATCCTGTTTCAGGATGAATGGCTGGTAGTGGCCGACAAACCGCACTTCCTGCCGGTCGTGCCCGGCGGTCGCTTTGTCCGGGAAACCTTGCTCGCGCGGTTGCGGGCAACGTTAAGCATGCCGACCTTGACGCCGCTCCACCGCATCGACCGCGAAACCGCCGGCCTGGTGGTATTTTGCGTGCAACCCGCGACCCGCCATGCGTATCAGCGCTTGTTTAGCGAACGCGCCGTGCATAAGGTATACCGCGCGGTAGCACCTTTGCGGGAGAGTTTGCTGCTGCCCATGATGTACCGCAGCCGACTGGCGCCTGCGGCCCGTTTTCCGTTGATGGAAGAAACTGCCGGGCCGCCAAACGCCGAAACGCGCATCGCCCTCCTGGCAGTTAAACACGGCCTGGGGCTGTATCAGTTGGAACCGTTGACCGGGCGCACCCATCAGCTTCGCGTTCAAATGACCGCGCTTGGGATGCCGATCGTCCACGACACGATGTACCCGGTGCTGCAAGCAAGCGATGCGCCCATCGATTACCAACGACCGCTGCAATTGCTGGCGCACGCGATTGCCTTCGACGACCCCGTGACGGGCCGGCGGCGCTCGTTCGAGAGTAAAAGGCGTTTGGTTTGGTGAGCCCGGCATTTTGATTTGAGCAAAAAGGGATGGTGAAGGCGGTCCGAAGCGCACTCGCGAGGCGCTTTCCACCGACTGTATTCTCGATGCTGATACGACCATCAAGCTGCTCTACGGGCATCAGGACGGGGCCGAGATCAGCGACAACCCGACCGCTGGCCGGCCCTCGTGCGTTAGATCATCAATAGGATTAATCAAACAATAACGCTTGACGTTAATAACGCCATTCGTTATTATTTTTTCATGATTCAAAGTTTTTATTGCAGTGATACCGAAGCCCTGTTCCACGGTCGCCGTGTCGCCCGGTTCGCCAACATCGCAGCCGTCGCCATTCGCAAGTTGCAGCAGCTGCATGCAGCCACGACGCTGGAGTTTCTGCGCGTGCCGCCTGGTAACCGCCTGGAAGCTTTGAGTGGAAACCGAGCGGATCAGTACAGCATTCGACTCAACGGTCAGTGGCGCCTGTGTTTCATCTGGGTCAATGGCCACGCAAGCCATGTCGAGATCGTCGACTACCATTAAAAAGGAGAATCATCATGACGCGTGAAATCCCTTTGGCGCACCCCGGCGAAATCCTCTTGGAGGACTTTCTCAAGCCGATGGGCATCAGCCAATACGCACTGGCGAAAGCCATCGATGTGCCACCGCGCCGGATCAACGAAATCGTCAAAGGCGTGCGCGGCATCTCTGTGGATACCGCTTTGCGTTTCGGCGTATTTTTTGGCACCGACGCCGAAAGCTGGATCAACCTGCAAACGCATTACGACGCCGATCGGGCGCGCGATGCGATGAGCGGCGTGCTGTCTCGCATCAAGCGATTTGAATCGGCGACGGCCTGAAACATTATTTCGCGTCATCTCGGTAACCACGACCACCGGCGGCGTATCAGGATTTGCTGCAAGAAATCGGACACGCCCTGCACGGCGCGCGGCAGCAAGCCCCCCATGCGGTCAACACCCTGCTGGTGCAGACCTATTGGCATATCGGCTAACATATTGTCGAATTTGAACAAGGCGGCAAAGAAAAGGCAGACTACGGCAGCGGCTTGCTGGATCGCTTGTCCAAAGACCTGAGCGCCTTGCACGGCAAGGGTTTCAGCCGATCCAATGTGTTTTACATGAGCAAGCTTTATCTTAGTTTTCAAAATAGTGAGACACTGTCTCACAAATTGACCTGGAGTCATTATTTTGAAATTCTGAAAGCCTGCTGCTGAAAAACACTGATCCTGGTGGCACGACCAGGAAGGAACAGGAATAACACACATGACAACAAAGAAACCCACCAAAACCACGCCCAGTTAGAGCGACGTCAAAGCCAAACTGGCCGATTTCGACCGCGCCGGCCTGCTGGGGCTGGTGCAAGACCTGTACGCCGCCAGCAACGACAACAAGACTTTTCTGCACACCCGCTTTGGTGTGGGCGATGACCCGCTGGAGCACTACAAGGATGTGATCATCCAGTGGATCAACCCGCCGGACTTTCGCAACCAGATCTCGGTCAGCAAAGCCAAAAAAGCCCAGCGATTACAAAAAGGCGCTGGGCCAGCCCGAGGGCCTGGCAGAACTCACGGTGTTCTACTGTGAGGAGGTTTTCGACTTTCTGGCCGGTTGCAGCATGGACGACGCAAGCTTCTATAGCGCGCTGGTGCGGATGTTCGAGCAGGCACTGAATTACGTGCGGGCCCTGCCCAAGCGGCAGCAGGCAGCATTCCTGGCCCGGCTCGACCTGGTACGCCATTTGGGGAAAGACATCGGCTGGAGCGTGGGCGAGTACTTCGACGATTTATGGTCGGAAGCCGGTTTTAATTGCCGCCATTCAAATTAAAGAATGCTTTTCTTGGTTTGCAGCCGGTTTTTCGAAAAAAAACCGGCTCGGTGGTTTTGGCAAGCTGGCCGAATTGCTTGCTTTACTAGGGCTCACGACATAGACTTAGTCTATTAAACTAAACCCACTTGAGATGGTCATGCAAACCTACAACATCCACGACGCTAAAACGCAGCTTTCCAAACTGGTCGAGATGGCGGCAAGAGGCGAATCGTTCATAATCGCTAAGGCAGGTAAGCCAATGGTGAAGGTGATCGCACTCGGCACACCGGAATCGTCGCAAATGAAGCGATTTGGTTTTATGGCCGGTCAGATCAAAGTGCCAGACGACTTTAACACGATGGGTGCGGGCGAAATTCAAAACCTGTTCGAGGGCGCTGAGTGAAGCTGCTGCTCGATACCCATCTGCTGATTTGGGCTGCGGACAGCATTGAGCGGGTGCCGACAGGTGCTCGTGCATTGATGGCCGACCCGGCAAACGAATTGCTTTTCAGCGTAGCAAGCATATGGGAAGTTGCCATCAAGCGCGGGCTGAACCGACCCGATTTTCGGGTCGATGCGCGTATGCTGCGCCGCGGCCTGCTCGACAACGGATATTGCGAACTGCCGATACTCAGCGAGCATGCGGTTGCAATCGATGCCTTGCCTCCGATTCACAAAGACCCGTTCGACAGGCTGCTGATTGCGCAGGCAATGGTCGAGGGGATTATATTGTTAACCGATGACGCAACCGTGGCACAGTATCAAGGTCAAGTAAGGCTGGTCGCGCGCTAAAACCACTTGCCAATGGCCGGCTAACGCCGACTATAGAACACCGACCGATAATTCGGACAGCATATCGACCTGCGCCAGTTCATCCGGGTCGGTCGTTGCACCATCCGATCGCCACAAAACGCCGCCAGCGCCCAGCATCAGCACCAGCAAGGCGGCGCCCGCCGCCAGGGACCAGCGCTGGAGCCGGGCGGGTCGCGCATCGACCTGCCGGGTTTGTTGTAATAAATGTTGCAGCAGGCGCCGGTCGAGCCCTTGGGGTGGGACCGGGAACGGCAACCGTTGCAGTGCTTTCTTGAGCAACAGCAGGTCTTGTGTGTCAGGTTCCATGGCGCAGTCCTGTCAATCGTTGACGTAAATTATGCTTGGCACGGTGCAATAACTGATGCACCGCGTTTTGCGGAAGGCTCAAAAACTCCGCGATATCGGCTACCGAAAAATCTTCGTAAGCCCAGAGCGACAAAGCGAGGCGCTGCCGTTCGGGCAGTGCGGCCACGGCCGCCGCCAACTGGTCGTTTTCCAGGAAATCGGCCGGTCCGTCCGGCGCCGCGTTGAGACTGACCTCGGCATCCCAGGCATCGTTGTCGTCGAAATGGGCACCACGGGTCAGCCTGAGCTGCGACAGGTGGGTCTTGCAGCGATTGATGACGATCCGATTGAAGTAAGTGGCGACGCTGGCGGTGGCAGCGGTGCCGGGCGCGGCCCGCCATAAGCGGATAAACGACTCCTGCAAAATGTCTTCTGCAGCGTGCGGATCGTTGAGTAAACGATAAGCAATTCGGTAAGCGACCGGCATCAGGTCTTGCACCACCTGCAGACCAGCACTTACTTCGCCCTGAGTGGCACGCCGCAGACGCACCCAGTCGCTCGTGTGGTCCGTCGGAGGGCGTACCGCCGTCAGCAGTTTTTGCAAAAAAGCCATGGGGTCGGGCCTACGCGTATTTACCGGTCGATGGGTTTACTTGTCCATGTGATGCCGCATCTCCGCCCGCTCTTCGGGGCTGAGCTTGTCCATGACGGCGCGCCGTTCCTCGCGCATTGCTTTGCGCTCTTCGGGAGACATCGATTCGTAGCGTTTTTTACGTTCTTCCTTGATGCGTTGCCGCTCTTCCGGCGGCAAGGCTTTCCAGCGCGCACGCTCCTGCGCCATGATGGCTTTGCGCTGTTCGGGGGGCATGGCTTCGATGCGTTGCCGCATTTGCTGACGAAACGCTTGACGCTCCTCGGGCGAGGCGTTTTTGAGCTGCTCGTGGATTTCCTGGCGCTTGGCTTCCCGCTGCTCGACGCTCATGGACGACCATTGCTCGGGCGTGGGTGCTTCGGGGGGAACGGCCCAGGCCTGGGCTGTCATGCCGAGCAAGGCGGAAGCAAACGAGAGGCGCTGCAACTGGGTACGAAAAATGTTCATGGCCAACCTTTGTTCGTTGTAAGTCAGCTTTAAACCCGCGCGGGCGGCAAACACTTACGCGGCGATTTGCCACCATCTCAGGATGACGCCCCGACGATGCGCCGGTCGAGGAGCGCGCGCGCCACGGTACCGGGATCGGTATACTCCAGCTCACCGCCAATCGGGACGCCGCGCGCCAGCCGGCTGACCTGCAAGCCGGCGTGGCGCAAACGTTCGCTTAGAAAAAATGCCGTGGCTTCGCCCTCGTTGGTGAAGTTATTGGCCAGAATGACCTCAACCACCAGGCCATCGTCGACCCGGCCCAGTAACTGACCGATGGCGATATCGTCCGGACCGATGCCTTCGAGCGGTGAACAGCGCCCCATCAGCACAAAATACAAACCACGGTAGGTGGCGGTCGCTTCGATGGTCAACAGGTCGGCCGGCGTTTCAACGACGCACAGTGTGCGGGGGTCGCGCGCCGGGTCGGCGCAGATCGAGCACAGCTCGCTGTTGGTGAAACTGTTGCAGCGAATACAGTGGCTGGTCAGGCGCGCGGCATCGAGCAAGGCCTGTCCGAGGACCATGGCGCCACCGCGGTCGTGCTGCAAGAGATGAAAAGCCATGCGCTGAGCGGATTTGGGCCCAACGCCGGGCAGCTTGCGCAAGGCGTCGATCAAGCTGCTCAGCTGCGGCGGCGTATGCCGCTCGGAGTGCTGGGCCAACGGTCGGCTCACCCCTTAAAACGGCATCTTCAGGCCTGGGATGGACGGCATGCCGGCCGTCACATGCGCCATTTTTTCCTGCATCAGCGCTTCGGCCTTGCGCACCGCGTCGTTGAACGCCGCCGCGACCAGGTCTTCCAGCATGTCCTTGTCGTCGGCCAGCAGACTGGGATCGATCACCACACGCTTCACGTCGTGTTTGCAGGTCATGGTGACCTTGACCAGACCGCCACCGGATTGGCCGTCGACCTCGGTTTTGGCCGACTCGTCCTGCATTTTTTGCATCTTGTTCTGCATTTCCTGGGCCTGTTTCATGAGGCCGGCGAGTTGATTTTTCATGGCATGGTTTCCTTATTGAATATCAGGCGAGCGAACGAACGCTGCCCTGGACGATGACGGCGCCCATCTGGCTTTTGAGATCGTTCAAAAAGCTGTCGTCGGCGACGGCCGATTCCGCCTGGCGCTGCTGTTCGTGGCGCTGAGCGGCCCGCGCGGCAGAGGCGGTCTTATCGACGTCGCCGATTTCCATTTTGAGCTTGAGCGGCGTCGCGAAAAACTGCTGCAGCAAATGTTCGATTTTAGCGGCGAAAGCCGGCTCGGCATAGGTTTTGACCGGCACCCGCAACGTCACGAGCCAAGTGTCGCCTTGCTGCACAGCGCCGACCCACTCGCTTTGCTGCAGACACTGCCCGGCCAGACCGCTGACCGCCATGCGTCCGACACGCTCGGGCCAGGCGGCCGGCTCAGGAAAATCCGGGGTGGCCGTCGTGGCTTTTATCGGCGCCGGGACCACGGGCTGGTCCACCGGAGGCTGGGCGGCACGCGTCGGAGCAATGGTCGCCGGCGGCGGTATGGTCGCCGACGCCGGTTTGACGGCAGGCTGCGTAAGGGATGCAGCGGCGGCCGGCACGAAAGCCAGCATCCGCAGCAGCGCCATGCCGAAGCCGGTGGCCTCGTCGGGCGCCAGATGCAGCTCGGCGCGCGCGTGGTTGGCGATTTGATAGACCAACTGCAAGGTGTCCGGTGCCAGCAGGCCCGCCAACTCGTGCAGCACCTCGGCCTGGTAGTCCGCGTCGATGGCGCTTGGCACCTGCTGCGCAACCGACAGGCGATACGCGAGTCCGGCCAGGTCCTGCAAGGCGGTCGCCACCGGCAGACTGCGTTCGGTCATATGCCGCGCAATGTCCAACAAGGCGCCGCCGTCACGCCGGGCCAGCGCCCGCAAAATGTCGAATAACTGCTCGGCGTCGATCGAGCCCAGCATGTTGCGAACGGTTTGCACGGTGAGCTCGCCGGCGCTGTAAGCGATCGCCTGATCGGTCAGCGACAGCGCATCGCGCATGCTGCCTTGGGCGGCGTGCGCCAAGGGCGCGAGGGCTGCGGTCTCGAACGCGACGCCTTCGCTGGCAAGCACGTTTTGCAGATGCGCGATGATACGTTCCGCCGGCATCTGCTTGAGGTTGAACTGCAGACAGCGCGACAGCACCGTCGGCGGAATTTTTTGTGGGTCGGTCGTGGCAAGAATGAATAAAATATGCGGCGGCGGCTCTTCAAGGGTTTTCAGCATCGCGTTGAACGCCGAGTTCGACAACATGTGCACTTCGTCGATCACGTACACCTTGTAACGCCCGGAGGTCGGCGCGTACAGCGCGTTGTCGAGCAAGGCGCGCATTTCGTCGACCTTGGTGTTGGTGGCGGCGTCGACTTCGAGCAAATCGACGAAGCGCCCCTGGTCGATGTCCAGACAGGCGCGGCACTCGCCGCACGGCGTGGCAGACACCCCGACTTCGCAATTGACCGCCTTGGCGAGAATCCGCGCGATCGTCGTCTTGCCCACACCGCGGGTGCCGGTGAACAAATAGGCGTGATGCAGCCGCTGGTTTTCCAGGGCATGGTGCAAAGCCTTTACGACATGCTCCTGACCAACCAATGTAGAAAAACTGCGTGGCCGCCATTTGCGAGCCAAAACCTGTGTTGACATGTGCTTGCCTCGAGAAGACAGAGGCGAGCCTTTACCCCGGCACTGGCTTGACGATTGTGGCTGCTTCCTTCCGGACCTGACCAGGTTCACCGCTACACCATGCGGGGAGGCCCGCCAGCTCGCATTCTAGCATTGTTGGGCCACGTCCCTTGAACGGTTGAATTGTTGAAGCAAATACGCCTTGCCTTTAAAAAGCCACACCGCTGCAGCGGCACGGACAGCCGTCAGTGTGCATACTAAAACGACTAAACATCGACCCGAGTGATCGATCCCCGGCGGTCGATCAGCAACAAGCGCGGCGCCTGCGTCGCACCTACCGCCAGCGTCTGCATGAGCAAGGTCCGGTAGCGCAGCAACTGCGCGCGATACGCCTCGACGGCGCCCGCCGGCACGCTCCATTTGAAGTCGAGCACATACCATTGCCCGTTCAAATACACGATGCGGTCGGCACGGTGGGCGCATCCCTGGTCATCGATCCACTCGAACTCGCTCCAGGCCGCGCCTTCGCCATCGAACAAGCCTGCCCGCAATAAGCCAACGACCTCGGGCGCGTGCAGCAAAGCCAATACCGCCGTGCGCACCTCCTCGACTGCTGCGTCGTCGAGCGGCCGGAACAGTTTTTCGAGACGATCCAAACGTCCCGCCCACCAGGCTGCAAAACTGTCGAAGGCCGATGCGTCCAGCTGCTCCACACAGGCATGCCAGGCAATGCCCTGGTCGCGCGGCAACAGTTCCGGTTCGAGCAGATGCCGCCCAACGGCGCGCCCGAGCTTGACGGGCGGCGACAACCGCCGCCAGGGCACCAGGCCGGCAGTATCCTCGACCGCCGCAGCGCCGGCAGCCGCAGCACCAGCCTCGGAACGATGCGGCCACTCGGCATGCACCGTGGTGGCGAACGGCGCCAGCCGCTCGTACCAGTTGTCAGCTTGCGAGGCGCGCTCTACCGCCGACACATGCACTGTCGATCGGGCGCGGGTCAACGCCACGTAGAGTAAATGGTCCTGCTCGTCGCGCTCGGCCTGCGCTTCGCTGTCGAACCACGCCGCGCGCGCCAGACCGCGTTCGTCGGCCCGGCCATACACGGACAGGTGACGCGGCCGGTCAGCGCCGGCAGGCCAGACCGTCAGCCAGGCCGGTTCGCCGGACGCACGGGTTGCCGCCGCATCAGCCGCCGCCAGCCAGACATGCTCGGCTTCCAGGCCCTTGGCGGCATGCACGGTCAGAATCCGCACGGCATCGGCCTCGACACCGCTTTGCGCCTCTGCCGTGCCATGTTCGGCCAGCCGCGCAGCGTGCTCGATGGCTTGGGCCAGGCTCGGAAAACGGCCCTGCTCAAGGCTGAGCGCCCATTGCAACAGCCACGGCCAGTGCGTCTGCGCCAGATGCCGCTCGGCGCTCGGCGCCAGGCGGACATAGCGCTCGATAGCGTCGCTCGTATGCACGATGTAATCGAGCGCGTCGTGCAGCGGCAGGCGTTGCGCTCGGGCGCTCCAGTCGCGCAGCGTGGCGACGACGGCGTCGCCACCCGGAACGGTCGGCAAGGCCTCCCAAACGCTCGGCAGATGGGCATCAAGCAAGCTTTGGAGCTGCTCGTTGCGCAGGCCGAACAGAGGGCTGCGCAGCACGGTCAGCAGCGCCAGACTGTTGAACGGACTATGCAAAACGCGCAGCAGCGCCAGCGTATCGACCCATAGCAGTGAGGCGAAGCGCCCGCCTTTGTTATGCACAGCATGCGGAATCCCCAGCGTCTGCATGGCGCGGCTGACCGGCTGGGCGGCCTGGTGGGTGCGCACCAGCACGAGCATGTCCGACCACTGGCGTAACTCGCCCTGGGCCCGCAAACGCTGCAGTTCGCGGCCGATCGCCAGGGCTTCGGCCCACTGCGCGGCGGCGGTCGGGTCCAAAGTGGCACTGCCGTCGCGCGGCTCGGTGAGCCAGTCGCGGGTGACGCTGGCAGCGGTTTTTTCGCCGCGCGGCAGACGGGGATACAGCACAACGCCGCCGCCCTGCGTCGCGCTGATCGAAACGTGCGGGCGGAACGGGGTTCGGCCGCGCTGCCGCTCCGCAGTGAATACGTCGTTGAGCACAGCCGTGACAGCCGCACCGCAGCGCCGCGTCTGGTCGGTGGGCAAGACCACCGCGCCGAAACGCTCGACCAGCCATTCGCGTGCAATGTCGAACAGCCGCGCCTCGGCACGGCGAAACCGGTAAATCGACTGCTTGGGATCGCCCACCAGAAACACGCTTGGCGCATCCTGCGCATGATATTCCTCCAGCCACGAGCGCAACACCAGCCATTGCACGGGGTTCGTATCTTGAAACTCGTCGACCAGCAGATGGCGCGTCCGGATGTCGAGCTTTTCGCGCACATAGGGCCCAAGCGCCGCATCCCGCAGCAGATCGAGCGCCGTCATTTCCAGGTCATCGAAGTCGCAAACACCGGCCTCGGCTTTACAGGTGGCATAGGCGTCGAACAGCAGCGGCGCCAACAGCAGGGCCGCCCGGGTGAGCCGCCAGCTCTGCGCATCGCAGCGGCGCGCGCAGGCGTTCAGCCAAGCGCTTTGCACCTGCTCAACCACGTCGGTAAACCGCGTCTCGTCGACCTGCCGGCCCAGGTCTTTGGTGAACCGGAAGCTGCGCGGTTGACCGCTCTGCGTCAGCAGCAGGCCGTGCAGCGTCGCGCCGTCGCGTTCGCTCAGCGCCGCCTCCAGGGCGCTGGCGGTTTTTTGCTGCGCAGCCGTCCCCTGACTGAGCCAGTGCGCCAGACGAGCCAGCCGGGCGCACCAATCGGCGTCGGCGAATTGCGCCGCCGGCCAGTCGCTGTCCGGTTCAACCGCAAAATCGCTTTGCAGGCTACGCCAAAAATCGTCGCTCGCACCGTCGCCGCCCCGCCACAGGCGGTACACCAGGCGCTGGGACAACAAACCTTTCAACAAATTACGGGTGTTGAACAAACCATAAGTCTCGAGCAGCAACTGGAAACTCTGCGCCGCCGGAGTATCGTCGCTTTGCTCGGACAAGGTCCGCCAGACGGCGGCCAGGGCTTGCTCCTGCCAATAGCCGAGCTGCTCGGTGGGCTCGGCCTGCCGCGAAAACCCCGATTGCAAGGGGGCCAACTGACACAGCGACGCGAACCAGCCGTGAAACGTATTGACGACCACGCCATACGGCGACTCGAACACCCGCTCGGCCAAGCCCCGGGCCGCAGCCCGGGTGGCAGCGTCGGTCGGACAGGCGCGTTCGCTCAACAAGTGCGTCAACGCGCCGTCGTCGGCCATCGCGCACGCCCAGAGCAACTGATCGAGGCGTTCACGCATTTCCTGCGCGGCCTTGCGGGTGAATGTGATCGCCAAAATATGCTCGGGCTGCTCGCCAGCGAGCAACAGCCGAAACAGCCGGGTGATCAACAGCCACGTCTTGCCGCTGCCGGCGCAGGCCTCGACCACCGCCGACCGCGCCGGGTCGGTTGCCAACCGAGTCAACTCGCTGGTCTGGCTCATCGGTCGGGACTTTCGACCGTGTCGGACAGCGCAGCCGGGCTCCACCACGCCGCGCGACAGGCGCCGGCGACCGGGCAATGCGCACAGGCTGCGCCCGGCAGAGGCCGCGCGGGTTCGGCATCATCCGCCAAACGCGTCAGGGCCGCGCGTAGAGCAAGAATCCAGCGCTCGCCCCAGCCGTCGCTCGCGCCGTCGTCAGGCGGCTCGACCGGCACCGCCACCACCTCGCGTGTGCCGATGTTAAGAAAATCGAGCTGCGCCGCTGGCGCGTCCAGTAACCATTGATAGGCCGCCAATTGCGGCCAGCTCAGGGGCTGGGCGGCCTGGCGCTGCACGTTTTGGGAGTTACCGGTTTTGATGTCGACGATGCGCAGCGCCGTGGCGTCGTCCGCTCGCCGTTCGAGCAGATCGCAGCGACCATGGATAGTCAAGGTCCGCCCGTTCCGCCCGAACGTCGTCGAGCGCTCGGCCCGTTCCTCCAGCGCCACGACCATCCAACCGGCACGCGCCCGTTCGCTCAGCAAGCGCAGGGTCGGGCGCGCCACCCGCTGCCACTGGCGGCGTTCGCCATACAGCAAAGCCTGCTGCGCCCGTGGCAAGCTTTTCCAGACATCGGTCAACGCACGGTCCAGCACGACCGACAAGGCGTCGAGGTCGCCCTGCTGCAACGCCGCAAAGGTGACGCTTCCATAAAACGCCTCGATGACCGCGTGAATCAGTTCTCCCCGGCCACGGGCCACGCCAGCCAGGCCCAGGGCCTGCGGCTCGTCAATCCAGCCGCTGGTCCGCTGCAGCGCGAAGCGCAGCGGACAGGCCGCCAGGTCGGACGCCGCGGCGACCGATAAGCGCACGGCCGGTACGGCAAAAAAGCCAGCGGCGATGACCGGCGCCAGCCGCTGGGTCATCTGGCGCGGCAAGCTGTCGTCTCCGGGCTCGATGATCTGCAGCCAGGGCGACGCGCGCTCGGCCGCCCGGCGATGCCAATAAATCGTCAGGCGCTCCAGCAAACCGCTCAGCCGCTCGGCCTGTCCGTCGTTGTGCTCGGCATGCAGGAGCACACACTCCTGCGCGGTGGCCATCAGCTCGACCAGGACGCTGAACTGCTGCTCGCGCTTTTGCAAAGGGCCGGGCAGGCCCATTTCAGCAGCCACGGCCGGCGGCAGCAAACCAGGCGGCGACGGTAAAAACAAACGTTCAGCGCAGCCCAGCACGAGCACCCGCTCGCACCGTTGCAGGCGCAACGCCGACAGCGGCAGCATGCGCACGGGGCTGTCGGTCGCCAGCGGCTCGAAACGCTCCTGCTCGCACACTTTGGCCCAAACCATGCTCCACTGCGACGCCGCGACCGGCGCATCCAGGCCGGCCCGCGCCAGCATGCGCAGCAAACCAACGCAAGCCGCGCCGGCCGCATCGTGCCGAAAATGCGCCGCGATGCCGAGCGCGCTCAAAAGCTGCAAGCTCGCTTCGGCCCATCCGCTCAGGGAAAGCGAGGAGTGCTCCGCGCCATGGCTCAGCCAGCGCTCGACCGCCGCGCTGAAGCGCCGCCAGGGCGCGGCCATTTGCGCCGCATGAGCCGGCTGCTCGGCCAGACTGCGGCCCAGCGCTGCAAGCTCGGGCCACTGGGCGTGCTCGCCCAAGCTGCGCCACTGCCCCAACAAGGCCCGGCGAAACGCCGCATCGGTCAGCCACGGCGGGTCATCGAGCCACTCCGGCTCCAGAATGCCATGCAGCCCGGCGGCCGTTGGCTGGGCAAGCCAATCGATCCACTGTTTCAGCCAGGCAGCCGCCCGGGTCGTCGACAAGGCCCAACCGGACCGGTCCTGCACCAGCACCCCCTCGCGTTCGAGCAGGGCACGGACACGCCGGGCAACGCTGCGATCAAGGACCGCCACGGCGATCGGCCGGGCCATGTCCTCGGCCAACCACCGCATCACAGTGGCGACGGCCTGCCGGGCCTGCATTTCCGGATCAGCCGTACGCTGCAGGTGGGCCTGCGCGGTCCAGGGAGCCCAGTGATCGAAAGCCGCCAGATCGACGCGGGTGTCGAAACGCCTTATGGTTTTGGCCGCCGCATACTGCTCCACCCACCACGCGGCCTGCGGTTCGCCGTCCCACACCCAGAGCAACTCGCGAACCGCCGCCCAGCGGCCCGGCTCCGGCGAAGCTGGCAGGCTGTCAGCCAGCTCGTCGGCATACGACTCGGCGATGAGCCGCACCACCGCCGTTTCGGGCCCGGCCAACGCGATTCGGGCCGAATATCCGGCCAGCATGGCGGCCGACTGCGGTAGCTGCGCGGCATATTGCAGCGCCAGGCCGTAATACTCCTGCGCCAGAGACCAGCGTTGCGCAGCGCTCAACTGCCCGGTCAGCAGCGGCGCATCCTTCAACAGCCCGTCGATGGCGGCCACGAGTTGCAGTTGTGTGGCCGCCCCGGCGCGGCGCGCCAGGCCATCGACGGTCAGTATCCAGGGTGCGGCTTGCGCCGGCCGGCCGTTGTGCCGCAAATAGCGCCCGAGCGCCGCCCGCAGAGGCGCCAGATGCTCGACCCCGGGCACCAGCCAGGCACGCGCCGGGTCGCCACCATCGGCCACCCCGACCGCAGCAACGATCGCATCCCAGGGCTGGGCCGACGCCCACAACGGTTTATCGTGTTCGATCACGTTCAGAAAATGCCTCGACAGGCAGTGGACGAGCGGCGCATTGGCGCTTTTTTTTCTTTCACGGTAACATCACTATCATATCGATTGTCATTAAAGGATAGGCATGAGCAGCGATCTGATCAAACACGTTAGCGACGCATCTTTCGAAGCCGACGTTTTGAAAGCCGAAAGCCCTGTATTGGTCGACTACTGGGCAGAGTGGTGCGGCCCCTGCAAAATGATCGCCCCGATACTCGACGACATTTCCAAAGAATATACCGGCCGGCTGCAAATCGCCAAAATGAACGTCGACGAAAACACCGCCACGCCCGCCAAATACGGCATTCGCGGCATTCCGACCCTGATGATGTTCAAAAACGGGGCGGTGGTCGCCACCAAGGTGGGAGCGCTGTCCAAGTCGCAATTGGCCGCCTTCATCGACAGTCATCTGTAATCGCCGCAACGTTTTTCTAGAATTGGCTGGCATTAATGATATTCCTGGGTGATACTTAAACATATCGCCCGCTAAACAAGCACCCTCTTCCTTCCTTCTTTACCTCTCTGATCCCCTATGCATCTTTCCGAACTAAAAGTACAGCACGTCTCGCAACTGCTCGAAATGGCCGCCAGCCTCGAAATCGATGGCGCCAACCGCATGCGCAAGCAGGAGTTGATGTTCGCGATTCTGAAAAAACGCGCCCGCAACGGCGAGCAGATTTACGGCGACGGTGTGCTCGAAGTGTTGCCCGATGGCTTTGGCTTCCTGCGCTCCACCGAAACGTCCTACCTCGCCAGCACTGACGACATTTATATCTCACCGAGCCAGATCCGCCGTTTCAACCTGCACACCGGTGATTCGATCGAAGGCGAAGTCAGGACACCCAAGGAAGGCGAGCGTTACTTCGCCCTGGTCAAAGTAGACACCGTCAACGGCGAAGCGCCCGAAGCGTCCAAACACAAAATCCTGTTCGAAAACCTGACGCCGCTGCACCCCAACCAGCCCTTATTGCTGGAGCGCGAAATGCGCGCCGAGGAAAACATCACGGGCCGCATCATCGACATGATTGCGCCGATCGGCAAGGGCCAGCGCGGCCTGCTCGTCGCGTCACCCAAGTCCGGCAAAACGGTCATGCTGCAGCACATTGCGCATGCCATCACCTCGAACCACCCCGATGTGGTTCTGATCGTGCTGTTGATCGACGAACGCCCCGAGGAAGTCACCGAAATGCAACGCTCGGTGCGCGGCGAGGTCGTGTCTTCCACCTTCGACGAGCCGGCCACGCGCCACGTCCAGGTCGCGGAAATGGTCATCGAAAAGGCCAAGCGCCTGGTCGAGCATAAAAAAGACGTGGTCATTCTGCTCGATTCGATCACCCGTCTGGCGCGCGCCTACAACACCGTCGTCCCGGCATCTGGCAAAGTGCTGACCGGCGGCGTCGACGCCAACGCCCTGCACCGTCCGAAACGCTTTTTCGGCGCGGCGCGCAATATCGAAGAAGGCGGCTCGCTGACCATCATCGCCACCGCACTGACCGACACCGGCAGCCGGATGGACGAGGTCATCTACGAAGAGTTCAAGGGTACCGGCAATATGGAAATCCACATGGAGCGCCGGCTGGCCGAGAAACGCGTCTATCCTGCGCTGAACATCAACCGCTCCGGCACCCGGCGCGAAGAGCTGCTCATCAAGCCCGACCTGCTCCAGAAAATCTGGGTGTTGCGCCGGCTCCTACACGACATGGACGACGTCCAGGCGATCGAATTCCTGCTCGACAAGCTCAAACAGACCAAGTCGAACGCGGAGTTTTTCGAGTCGATGCGACGCGGCACTTGAAGACGGGGGCTCGACGTTCAGGAGCCCTTCAATTTTCCCGGGCCAAACCACAAACGCCGCCAGTCGAAATACGGGCCGGGATCGACCTTGCGGCCGGGGGCGATATCGCTGTGTCCCACATGGTGCACGATCGGGTAACGCTGGCGAAGCGCCGCCAGCAACCGATTCAGGACGGCATATTGTTCATCCTCGAAGCCCTGCGTCTCCGAGCCTTCCAATTCGATGCCAATCGAAAAATCGTTGCAGCGGGTGCGTCCCTGCCATTCGGACACGCCGGCATGCCAGGCGCGCCGCTCGCAGGACACGAACTGGGTCAGGCGGCCGGTGCGCTCGATCAGAAAATGTGCCGATACGCGTAAGTCGGCGAGCGCTGCGAAGTCCGGATGCGCGGCCGGGTCGAGCCGGTTCAGGAAAAGCGCGTGCGCCTGCCGCGTGCCAAAAAGGTTTTTCGGTAGACTGATGTGGTGAATGACGACCATGTCGACCACCACACTGGCTGGGCGATCGTCGACATTCGGTGACTCGAGCTGCTCGGCGAATCGCCACCAGCCATCTTTCCAGTCGTTTGGCGCGTCTAGCGCCGTGACCGATTCAGTCATCGAGCCGTTCGCCCGCTGCCAGCGCGTGCGGTTTCTGGCAAAAAAATCGGCCATGCACGACCACGCCTTCGTTTTCCGGCGAATACGCCCCGCAATGCGCACAAGGCAACATGACCTGGCGCGCCGGTTCGGCCGTTTTGCCGGCAGGGTTGGCTGCATCGCCTTGGCGCCGCCGCCATGTCGAGAACAGAAACCAGGCCAACGAACCCAGCACAAGCCAAAAAATCAAGCGCCCCATGCGTCAGACCACCGGCCGATGCAAAATAACTTCCAGCACGAAACGCGAACCGATGTAGGCCAGCAGTAAAGTGGCAAAGCCGCTCAGGGTCCAGCGCAGCGCCATCTTGCCGCGCCAGCCATAGGCGTGCCGGCCAAACAGCAAGGCGCCAAACAACACCCAGGACACGAGCGCAAAAATGGTTTTGTGATCGAAACGCAAACCCTCGTGAGAAGACGCTTCCGAAAACGCCACGCCCGTCAGCAAACTCAGCGTCAGCAGCCCAAACCCCAACCAGACGATGCGAAACAGCAGCCGCTCCATGACAATCAGCGGCGGCAGCCGGTCGAGCGCGAGGAGGGGCTTGCGGCTGGGCACATGGAGACTTTTTTCTTGAGCAGCCATCAACACCGCATGCGCCACGGCCACGGTCATCAAACTATAAGCGCCGATCGCGGTCACCAAATGAACCTTGAACCATGGGCTGTCGACATCGACATGCGCCAAGCTGCCTTTGAACATCAGCGGTAAGGGCAAGGCAACAGCCGCCATCGGATAAGCGACCACTTCGAGCACCAAGGTGCCGTTTTGCAGACTTTCCAGCCAGGTCAGCAATGCGACGAGCCACAGGGTCAGGGACAGCGCGTGTGCGAAGCCGAAGCGCAGCCCTTGCGACCCGAACACCGCGTCGTGCCACAGCAGTCCATGCAGCCCGAGAGCGAAAACGACCGCCAGTGAGCGCACACCACCCCAGCGCGGCGTGCTGCGGCCCTGCAATAAGCGCCAGGCGAGCCCTGCCGCCGCCGCATAAGCCAGCATACTAAAGGCGTACAATATGACGATTGAACTCATCGGGACAGTGTACCGTAAGCCACTATGTTCGAGAATCTCACCGATCGCCTGACGCGTGTCGTCAAAACCCTCAAAGGCGAAGCGCGCCTCTCAGAAGCCAACACACAGGACATGCTGCGCGAAGTCCGCATGGCGCTGCTCGAAGCCGACGTCGCTTTACCGGTCGTGAAAGATTTCATCAGCCAGGTCAAGGATCAGGCCATGGGCGAGGAGGTGCTCAACAGCCTGACGCCCGGCCAGGCCCTGATCGGCATCGTTCACAAAGCGCTGACCGCACTGATGGGCGACGCCGCAGTCGATATCAACCTCAGCACCCAGCCTCCCGCAGTCGTGCTCATGGCCGGGCTGCAAGGCGCGGGCAAGACCACCACGACCGGCAAGCTCGCCAAATATTTGCGCGAGCTCAAGAAGAAAAAAGTGCTGGCGGTGTCTACCGACGTCTACCGCCCAGCCGCGATCGAACAGCTTAAAACCGTGGCAGGGCAGGCCGGCGTGGAGTTCTTTCCGTCAACCGCAACGCAGTCGCCGCTGGCAATAGCGCAGGCCGCCCTCGAACACGCCAAGCGTTTCCAGTTCGACGTGTTGCTGGTCGATACCGCCGGTCGGCTGGGCATCGACGAGGCCATGATGCAAGAGATTCAGGCACTGCATGCCGCACTCGCACCGATCGAAACCTTATTCGTGGTCGACGCGATGCTCGGGCAGGATGCGGTCAACACCGCCCGGGCGTTCAACGAGGCCCTGCCGCTCACCGGCATCGTACTGACCAAGCTCGACGGCGATGCGCGCGGGGGCGCGGCCTTGTCCGTCAAAGCGATCACCGGCAAGCCGATCAAGTTTCTCGGGGTCGGCGAAAAGCTGACTGGTTTCGAGCTGTTTCACCCCGACCGGCTGGCTGGCCGGATTCTCGGCATGGGCGATATCGTTTCGCTGGTTGAGGACGCCCAGCGCGGCATGGACGAAAAGTCTGCGCAGCAGCTCGCCAACAAACTCAAGGCAGGCAAAGACTTCGATCTGAACGATTTTCGCGACCAGATTTCGCAGATGCGCCGCATGGGCGGAATTCAATCGATGCTGGACAAGCTACCCGCGCAGCTCGCACAGGCGGCCGGGAACGTCAAGGCCGACGAGGCCGAGCAGCAGATCAAGCGGCTCGACGGCATCATTTGCTCGATGACGCCGCACGAACGTCGCAAACCCGACATCCTCAAAGCATCGCGCAAACGGCGGATCGCCGCCGGCGCCGGCGTGCCGGTGCAGGAGGTCAACCGCCTGCTGGTGCAGTACGAGCAGATGCGCGACATGATGCGGCAAATGCAGAAAGGCGGTATGGCGAAAATGATGCGCAGCATGGGACGTGTTATGGGCAAAGGCGGGCTGCCGCCGGGGATGAATCTGCCCGGACGGTAGACGGTGCATTTTTATCGAGTAGCCAGTAAGGCCATCATCTGCCTTGCACTACCCCAAGGCCACCGGGGAAAACAAAGGAAGGATTATCGAAATCGCGGCTAGCTGACCGGCTAAGTTGCACTGACTCTACTAAAGCAGGGGGCTGAGTTGGAACATGGAGATGTCGGTATGGATGTCCAGGTGCTGTTCTACTAGCGGATGGCTGCCGTGGTGGTGTAAATGTAAACTGCGGACCTTGATAACCTGGAGCGTTAATAGCTGCATCCAGGTGCATGCGCGTAGCTCGTGCCCCGCCCGGGTCGCCTACCCCACGTGAATCCAATGGAGTATCGCGCAGATCAATAGTACATCCCGACCCCAGCTGGCTGATTATATTAGCAGGTAATGTTACTATACGGGAATTCCGAAGATGAATATGTTTTAATGACGCAGATAAACTTCCAGAGAGTTCGGTGAGACCCGACAGATTAGCATTTAGAACTTCTAAAGCAGGCAATTTATCTAGCGATAAGCCTCTAATCCGCATATAACTAGCGATTAGTTTCTTCAAGGCGGGCAGGTCCAATTCCAATGTTTCCGTGCAGGGTAGGTTTAAATCGCCCGACAAATTGAGAACCTCAACCGAAGCAGGTAGATCTTTTAAAGACTCAGCGCTTGAGATTCTATTATCCGAAAGATCAAGGTTTTTTATCCAACCAGGCAAAGGTGGCAAATCAGCTAAATCCAAACCTTTCAGATCCAGCGGCACATTGGCATTGTTCTCTTTAAAGTACGCTTTCAACTTTTGAGCAATTTGCCGAGGATTACGATCACCATTAAATCTACTGCCACTACTGCGCAGAGCTTGGCTTGCCCAGGCATTCACTTCTTTGAAGTATGCTTTTTCTGAGCCTGCTTGATGAATTTTTACTTTAAAAAACCCCAGATTAATTTTTTTTACGTTGCTTTCTATTCTTCCAGAAGCCGAGCTGGATTGCTCGTCAGCTTCTTGCGAACGGCCGAAAGATGGGCGGTGCCAGTGGAGGCTAGTAATAGGCATGTGAATTCTCTTTGTTCAGTAGAGTTTTTTGGAGGACCAACTAATATTTAGTGGCATAAAACGCTCAGAAGTTCCATTTAATTTGGTCGTTTGCTACAAATAAAAGCGAATGCAGTTGCGGGCTTTCAGGGTTGAGCTCGCATGCTCACGGTTCCAGCGGAAGCCGAACCCACCGCCTGAAACTGCCAGCGGGCCCGCCACGCTCCGAAAATCAGATTGGGGTAATCGGCCTTGCCTAAGCTGCCGTTATAGCGACCGAGCGCGCGAAACAGGTCATCGCGTTCAATGTCCATGTAATGCCGCAAAATGACGCAGCCATAGCGGATATTGCTGCGCATATCGAACAACATGCCAGGGTCCGCGTTACCGATCAAGCGGGTCCAGAATGGCATCACCTGCATATAGCCACGGGCTCCTGCCGAGCTCACCGCATATTTTCTGAAACCGCTTTCCACCTCGATCAAGGCCAGCACCAGTTGCGGGTCGAGACCAGCCCGCTGGGCCTCGTAACGGGCGGTTTTGATCAGATCGAGGCGGGTCCGGTAGTCCGGTACCCGCTTGGCCAGACGATTGGACATCTCGGTCAGCCAGAGAATCTTCTCTTCGGTGGACTTGAAGACGGGCTCAGGCGCCGAGCGGTCGCTGACTGCGACATGCAGGGCCATCTTGACCGAGTCGGCCAGGGGCACATACTGCTGGGCGCCAGCCCAGGCTGACGTTTGCAAGCCGGTCAGCAAACCCGCACAGACGACGAACAATAATCCAAACATCGCCAGCCGGCGACAACGAGCACCTCGGTTCACAGCGTTTACTCACAATCCTTGACCACTTTATCTAAGTGTCGATAACAGGCCGGTAAGTTCCCGATGCGCCGACTGTACCTGAGCGCCAATGAAATCGGCAGCCCCTGCCAGGGTTAATTCCTGCATTTGGCCGCTACGCCGGACCTGCCACTCGAGCTTGCCGTCTTTCAGGCCGCGCTCGCCAACCGTCAGGCGGAACGGCGCGCCGATCAGTTCCCAATCGGCGAACATCGCTCCGGGGCGTTCATCGCGGTCGTCGAGAATGACATCGATACCGCGCTGCGACAGTTCGTCGTGCAGGGCGTCGGCCGCTTCGCGCACCGCTGCCGACCGATAGTAGCCGACCGGGCAAATCACGAGCTCGAACGGCGCCATCGAAACCGGCCAGAACATGCCCTTGTCGTCGTGGTTCTGCTCGATGGCCGCGCCCAGGATACGGGTGACGCCAATGCCGTAGCAGCCCATTTCCATGAGCGCGGGCTTGCCGTTTTCGTCCAGACAGGTCGCCTGCAAAGCGGCGGAGTATTTGGTGCCGAGATAAAACACATGCCCGACTTCGATCCCGCGGCAGATGTCCAGCGTGCCCTGGCCGGTGACGGGGTTGGGATCGCCGACGACGACGTTGCGCACGTCGGCAACGAACGGCTCGGGCAGGTCGCGTGCCCAGTTGACGCCCGTATAGTGTTGATCGGCTTCGTTGGCGCCGCAGATAAAGTCGCTCAGCGCGGCCACGCTGCGGTCGGCGATGATGCGCACGTCGGCCGGCGCCCCAAGCGGGCCGAGATAACCGGGAGGACAGGAAAACGTGGCGCGTATTTCGGCGTCGGTCGCCAGCCGTGGGCTCGCTACCCCCGGCAGCTTGCCGACCTTGATCTCGTTGACCTCGTGATCGCCGCGCACCAGCACCATGAGGAGCCGACAGGAAGCTGCGGCTGAGGCACCCTCTTCCGCGAACACCACGGCTTTGACGGTCTGGGCGAGGGTTTGCTGCAAAAACGCGGCGATGTCCGCACATTTTTCGCGACCGGGCGTGGCGACTTTGGTCAAGGGCTGCGCGGCGGCGGCGCGCTGTGCGGTACAAACCGCTTCGGCCAGCTCGACATTGGCCGCATAATCGGATGCGGGGTCGTAGGCGATCGCATCCTCGCCGGTATCGGCGATCACATGAAACTCATGGCTGCGCGACCCGCCAATCGAACCGGTATCAGCCGCCACGGCGCGAAAATTGAGCCCGAGCCGGGTAAAGATGCGTTGATAAGCGCCATACATCCTGTCGTAAGTCTGCAAAGCCCCGGCGACGTTGCGGTCAAACGAATAGGCATCTTTCATGATGAATTCGCGGCCACGCATGACCCCGAAACGCGGCCGGATCTCGTCGCGGAATTTGGTTTGAATCTGATAAAAATTCACCGGCAGTTGGCGGTAACTTTTGATCTCGCGCCGCGCCACGTCGGTAATCACCTCCTCGTGGGTGGGGCCGATGACGAACTCGCGCGCATGGCGGTCGCGCAGCCGCAGCAGCTCCGGTCCGTACTGCTCCCAGCGCCCGGACTCCTGCCACAGCTCGGCCGGCTGCACGGCGGGCATCAGCACTTCCAGGGCACCGGCGCGGTTCATCTCATCGCGGACGATGTTTTCCACCTTGCGCACCGCGCGCAAACCAAGCGGCATGAGAGTATAAATGCCGCCGGCCAGTTTCTTGATCATGCCCGCACGCATCATTAGCCGGTGGCTGGCGATTTCCGCATCGGCAGGGCTTTCCTTGAGGGTATTGAGAAAAAATTGGCTGGCTTTCATCGCAACGTTTCAAAAAAGGGGGAATCGGTGAAGAAAAATGTACCGCAGGCACGCCGGTGCTTATAATGGATGGAATTGTAAAGAATCTTGCGAGTCTTGTATGCTGGACCGGGAAGGATACCGGCCCAATGTCGGCATTATATTAGTGAACGCCAAAAAGCAGGTGTTTTGGGGTAAGCGGCTGAAGGAACATTCCTGGCAGTTTCCGCAGGGCGGCATCAAGTACGGCGAAACGCCGGAACAGGCCATGTTGCGCGAACTGCACGAAGAAGTCGGCCTCCTGCCCAAACACGTGGAAATCGTGGCCCGCACACGCCATTGGCTTCGCTATGAGGTGCCCGACCATTGGATCCGTCGGGAATGGCGCGGCAGTTACCGCGGACAGAAGCAAATCTGGTTCCTGCTGCGGCTGGTCGGCCGGGACAATGACGTCAGTTTGCGAGCAACCGCGCATCCTGAGTTCGACGCCTGGCGCTGGAGCGACTACTGGATTCCGCTGGACTGCGTCATCGATTTCAAGCGCGATGTGTATCGGAAGGCGCTACAGGAGCTGTCGCGGCATTTGTTCAGCCGGCAGGATCCGCGGCGCGAACCAGCAGGCGAGCTGTGGCGCGGACGCGGTGGTCTGGCTGCGCTGTCGGCTGCCGATCCCATGACCGGAGAGGCACATCAGACGGGAGTGACCGTCAACGGGGCGTCAAAATGACCAGATTGTCACGATGGATGAGTTCGGGCCCATCGACATAGCCCAGCAGGGTTTCGATCCGGCTGGACGCCTGCCCGGCGATGCGACGCGCCTCGTCGGCTGAGTAATTGACCAGACCACGGGCGATTTCCTGGCCGACCGCATCGAAACAAGCCACGACGTCACCCCGCGAAAACCGTCCCTGCACATTTTTGACGCCGATCGGCAGCAGGCTTTTACCATCGGCGACCAAAGCCCGGGCGGCGCCATCGTCCAGCGTCACGGCGCCATTGCACTTTAGATGATCCGCCAGCCATTGCTTGCGCGCGGCCAGCCGCCCCAGCGAGGCAATCAGCGCCGTGCCGATTGCCTCACCCGCCGCCAGCCGCAGCAGCACGTCGGGCTCACGCCCCGCAGCGATCACCGTGTGCGCCCCGCTACGCGCGGCACGGCGCGCTGCCAGCACTTTGGTCAGCATACCGCCGGTACCGACATTTGATCCGGCGCCGCCGGCCATCCGTTCGAGCGCCGGGTCGCCGGCACGCGCATGGGCGATCAAGGTCGCGGTGGCGTCTTTTCGTGGGTCGGCAGTGTAGAGGCCGGTTTGATCGGTGAGAATGACCAGCACATCGGCTTCGATGAGATTCGTGACGAGCGCCGCCAAGGTATCGTTGTCGCCGAATTTGATTTCGTCGGTCACGACCGTGTCGTTTTCGTTGATGACCGGCACGACGTTCAACTGCAACAGCGACAATAAGGTCGAACGTGCATTCAGATAGCGCTCGCGATCGGCCATGTCGGCGTGCGTCAGTAAAACCTGGGCGGCGACGATGCCGTGCGCAGCGAAGCTGCTTTCATAAATGTGCGCCAAACCCATCTGGCCGACCGCCGCCGCCGCCTGCAGCTCGTGCAGCTCGTGCGGCCGGGCGCGCCAGCCCAAGCGCTGCATGCCCTCGGCGATCGCACCGGAGGAGACGATGACGACTTCGACCTGCCGCGCCCGCAACTGCGCGATCTGCCGCGACCAGTCGGCCAGGGCCGTGCGGTCGATGCCCCTACCGTCGTTGGTCACCAGACTACTGCCGAGCTTGATGACCACGCGGCGGGCGCTCGTCATCACGGCAAGGCCGGTTTGCCCGGTCGTCATGCGCCGTTGAAAGCCTCGTCAGCCGCGGACCAACCGGCCGGCGCCGGAACATCGTCCAACGGGGCGAAGCGAATATCCGGCGCTTCCGGGTATTCGATACGCATCTGCTCGGCCAGCCAAGTTTGGATGTTCAGCATCAGGGTTTGGCAATGCTCGCCGGTCAGACCAGAAACGGCGTGGACTTCGCCCTCCCAACCGGTTGCCGCCTTGAAACGCGTGGTGAAGTCGGCGATGCGGGCCTGACGTTCGTGGGCCGGCACCATGTCGATTTTATTGAGCACCAGCCAGCGGGGTTTGCTCCACAACGCCTCGTCGTATTTGCGCAGCTCCTCCACGATGGCCGCGCCCTCTGAGACAGGGTCGATGCTGTCGTCGAACGGCGCAAAATCGATCAGATGCAGCAACAAGCGCGTGCGCGCCAGATGTTTCAAGAACTGATGGCCCAGCCCGGCACCCTCTGCCGCGCCTTCGATCAAGCCGGGGATATCGGCGATGACGAAGCTTTTTTCGGCAGACACGCGCACGACGCCCAGATTCGGATGCAGGGTAGTGAACGGATAGTCGGCGATCTTGGGCCGTGCGTTGGACACGGCGGCAATCAGGGTGGACTTGCCGGCATTCGGCATGCCCAGCAGACCGACATCAGCCAGCACTTTCAGCTCCAGACGCAGGCGCTTGCGCTCGCCTTCGCGGCCCGGCGTGAACTGGCGCGGGGCGCGGTTGACGCTCGACTTGAAATGCAAGTTACCCATGCCGCCATCGCCGCCTTTGGCGAGCAAAACCTTCTCACCGTGCTGGGTCAGATCGGCCACAAGCAATCCGCTGTCTTCATCCACCAGCATGGTGCCGACGGGCATGCGTAGAATGATGTCGCCGCCCGCAGCACCGAAACAGTCGGCACCGCGGCCGTTCTCCCCATGGGTGGCTTTGTGTTGCTTGGAGAAGCGAAAATCGACCAAAGTGTTTATGTTGCGATCGGCAACCGCATACACATGGCCGCCACGCCCGCCGTCGCCGCCATCCGGCCCGCCCTTGGGAACGAACTTTTCGCGGCGAAAGCTCGCCGAACCGTTGCCGCCATTACCGGCCAGCACTTCGATGAGTGCCTCGTCGATGAATTTCATGGAACCTTTTTTAGTGCAAGTTCAACCGGGCGGTTTTTCGAGGGACCATGCTCCCACTGTGTGTACCGTCAGACCGCTGCTTCGGCTACCGCTGCCGTGACCTGCGCCGCTACCACGCTGACGCTTTTACGGTTGAAAGCACCGCCGGTCGAAAACTTCACATGACCATCGATCAATGCAAAAAGCGTGTGGTCTTTGCCGATACCGACATTGACGCCCGGATGCACCTGCGTGCCACGCTGGCGAATGATGATGCTGCCGGCATTGATGGACTCGCCGCCGTAGACCTTGACGCCCAGCCGTTTGGCTTCTGAATCACGTCCGTTACGCGTAGAGCCGCCGCCTTTTTTCTGTGCCATTGTGCTTGACTCCTTCCTGTTAGCTCCTGAACTGCATGTGCTGCGCCCTAGGCGCCAGCACTCAAGCGTTTATCGCTGCGACGCGGATTTCCGTGTAATTTTGCCGATGGCCCTGGCGCTTTTGATAGTGCTTGCGCCGGCGCATCTTGAAAATTCTCACTTTATCGTGCCGCCCATGGGAGACCACCACAGCGCTGACCGAAACACCCTCGACAAACGGCGCACCGATGCGCACGGCATCGCCGCTACCCACCGCCAACACCTCGCTCAAGGTGACTTCCTGGTCAATGTCTGCTGGTATCTGTTCTATTTTCAATTTTTCACCGACTGCGACGCGATACTGCTTGCCGCCGGTTTTTATGACCGCATACATTGGATAAACCTCTGAATTCACTAGATGATTTAGAGTCCGCACGATCGCGAACAGCCCGTCATTATCCAGGCAAACTGCTTTTTCGTCAAATACTTGTGTGCGACGCAGGCCGGCATGAAGACCGTCGACGGCACGCCGCCGTATAATATGGCTCGCCGACCGGATGTCCTGACAAATTTTAGATACGATGACGCAGCAGCCAACCCTACACGACGTACTGGCCCCGATTCAGCCCGACCTTCATGCCACCAACGACGTCATCCGCGAGCGCCTGCAGTCCCGCATCGCACTGGTCAATCAAATCGGCGACTACATCGTCAACGCGGGAGGAAAACGGCTGCGGCCGGCACTGGTCCTGCTGATGGCGCGCGCCCTGGGCGTGACACGCGACGACTTGGCGCACGCCCATGTGCTGGCGGCGGTCATCGAGTTCATCCATACGGCCACCCTGCTGCACGACGATGTCGTGGACGAGTCCGATTTGCGGCGCGGGCGGCGCACGGCCAATGCAGAGTTCGGCAATGCCGCACCGGTGCTGGTCGGTGACTTTTTGTATTCGCGGGCATTTCAGATGATGGTGGGCGTGGGGCGGCTGCGCATCATGGACGTTCTGGCCGACGCCACCAATACAATCGCCGAGGGCGAGGTTCTGCAACTGCTGAACTGCAGCGATCCGAACGTCACCGAGGCAGGGTATTTTCGTGTCATCGAATACAAGACCGCCAAACTGTTCGAGGCGGCTGCGCGCGTAGCGGCGGTGCTGGCTGGACTCGACGCAGCACAGGAACAGCGTTATGGCCAGTACGGTCTGGACCTGGGCATTGCTTTTCAACTGACCGACGATGCATTGGACTATGATGGCAACGCCGCCGATCTCGGCAAACAGGTCGGCGACGATCTGCGCGAAGGTAAACCGACGCTGCCGCTGATTCATGCCCTGGCGCACGCCGGGCCGGACGAATGCCGCACGATCCGCGAAGCGATCGAAGCCGGCGGCACGACCGAGGTCGGCGGTATTCTAAACATCATTCAGGCCTGTGGGTCTTTGACGTATACCCGGCAGCGCGCAGCCCACTATGCCCAACGCGCTGCAACGGCTTTGCACGGTTTGCCGGCCTCCGAGTACAGCCGCTCTTTGCTACAATTGTGCGATGTGGCGGTGAACCGGAACGTTTGAGCACCGGTTGCGTCGGACGCGGGGTGTAGCTTAGCCAGGTAGAGCGCTACGTTCGGGACGTAGAGGCCGGAGGTTCGAATCCTCTCACCCCGACCAAGCCGCTGGACCGAACAACGCATCCAATACTGCCGGGTTTTTCAACAACCCATGCATGTACAGGCCCAGCACATTGCCTTGCTGCCAGGCCATCAAGCCCGGCTCGCTAAACGCTTCGGCGAGCCCCGCTCCCGACACGACCTCGCTGTGCCCGTAATGCACTTCATAGCCGCTCACGCTCAAACCACTGAGTGACGCCCACGCACCGCTCAGCGACCCGAAGGTCGCGCGCCGCCGTCGCACGCACAGCCGTTCGCCATAGACGGTCCGAATCGGCAAAACGCCGAGACCGATGCTTCGCTGCGGGCGGCGGCCACCCACGCTGACCGGGTCGTCGATGCTCAGCCCGAGCATCTGCAAACCGCCGCAGATGGCCAGCAAGGGTTTGTCCTGCGCGAGGTGCTGCGCCAGCGCCGCCACCAGACCGGTTTGCCGCAACCAGGCCAGGTCGTGTTGACTGTCCTCGCTGCCCGGTAGAATCAGCCAATCGCAGCAGGTCGCCTGGCCAGGTTCCTTGACCTGGACCGTTTCCACCCGGGCGTCGGCGCACAAGCGGTCGAATTCATTCAATCGGCTGGCCGTCGGCAACCCGAGGATGCCGATGCGCGGCCGCCGGCGACCGGACAAGGAGGCCAGCCATCGGTCGCGCCACCGTTCGATGAGCACCGCGCCGCCGAATACAGCGGCGATCGCCGCCTGCTCGGCCGGGTCTCCGGCGGTGCCCTGGGCGCGAACCCGACCATCGGCAAGCACGACGATACAGTCCGCCAGCAAGGCCAGATTCAAATCGTGCAACACGGTCACCACACAGCAGCCCGCGCGCGCCCGATTGCAAAACACGTCGACCAAGGCCTGCTGATGCGGCGGGTCCAGATAGGTCAGCGGCTCGTCGAGCAGCACGACCGGCGCTTCGGTTGCGAAACAGCGCGCCAATAACACGCGCTGCAATTCGCCGCCCGACAGCTCGCTGCTCGAACGCGCGCGCAGTTGTTCACAACCCAGCAAGGCGAACGCCGCGTCGATCGCCGCCCGATCGACAGCCGTCAGCCCACCCAATAAACCGGTATGCGGCAGGCGACCGAGCGCGACGAGCTCGTCGACCGGAACCGCGGCGCTCAGTTCGCTGTGCTGGCCCAGCCAAGCGAGTAGGCGGGCGCGCTGTTTTGCCGAAAAGCGACTCAACGGCTTGCCGTCCCAGCAAACGCCGCCGGCTGCTGGTTTTTCCAGGCCGGCCAAGGTTCGCAACAAGGTGCTTTTGCCGGCGCCGTTCGGTCCGACGACGGCAGTCCAGGCACCCGACCGGATGGTCAGCGACACCTCCTGCAAGACGCTTCGCGGGCCGCGTGTTACCTGTAGCCGTTCGGCGGTCAAACTCGTCATACCGGGGAGCGCCGTTGCAACAGGTATAAGAAGTAACCGCCGCCCAGACACGCGGTCAGTACGCCGACCGGCAGCTCCTGAGGCGCGATCACCGCCCGTGCCGCCAGATCGGCCGCCAGCAGCAAGGCGCCGCCGACCGCCGTCGTCACCAGGAGCGTCGGGGCCTGCCGCGCCTGTACCCAGCGACGCGCGATATGCGGCGCGATCAAACCGACGAACACGATCAAGCCGGCCTGCGACACCGCCGCGCCCGTGGCCAAGGCCAATGCGCAGATCAGACCGACCCGAGCGGCCGCGAGCGGTACACCCAGACTGCGCACAGCCTCCTCGCCCAGCACCAGCGCGTCGAGCAGCCGCGCCAGGGCCAGCGCACCGCCGCCCGCCGCGAGTAGCGCCAGCGTCAACAAACCATTGCCGGTCCAGCCGATGAAGGCGGTCGAACCGAGAATGAAGGCCTGCTTCCCGGGCAAAGCCTGCGGCACCCAGATGGTCAGCAGATCGCCGAGCGCCGTGCACAGCACACCGACGACGATTCCCGCCAACAACAAATTCGTGCTCGACCGACCGCCGCGCGCAAACAATACACTCAAGCCGACCGCCGCCAGGGCGCCCAGAAACGCGCCCCCGGCCAGACCAAGCCGGCTCAGCAGCCCGGTGCCCATCCAGTGGCTTGCGCCCTGCCCCATCAGCACGCCGCCGGTCAACACCGCCAAAACGCCCAGCACGGCCCCGGCCGCCGCGCCAAGCAGATACGGATCGGCCAGCGGATTGCGAAAGACACCCTGCGCCAGCGCGCCGCCCAGCCCGAGCAAAGCCCCCGTCAACCACGCCGCCACGGTGCGCGGCGCGCGGATCTGCCAGACGATGTCGGTCGCTGGCCACGCCCAGCGCAGGCCTTCGCTGCCCGCAAATAGGCCGGCAAGCGCCAAACAGGCGGTGGTGGTCAGTACGACCGCCAACACGGTGTACGGCAGGTTGCGCTTCATGGCGCGGTTTTTTCCAGACAGGCCGCCAGCCAGCGCGCCGCCTCGCCCAGGCGCGGCCCGGGACGCACGAGAACATCGCCGGCCGCCGCGTCGAACACACAAACACGGTCCTTGCGCAGCGCCTGCACGCGCTGCCAGCCCGGCCGGTCGTACATGGCTTGCAGTTGGCTTTCCGAGGTAATGATCAAGGCGGGCTGGGCTCGCACCGTAAACTCCGGATTCATTTTCGGAAAAACGCCGAACTCGGCTGGCACGATGTTACGCATGCCCAGTGCCGTCAGCGTTTCGCCAATGAAAGAGTTCGGTCCGGCGGCATACGCCCCGCCACCGAGCTCGAAATACACCGAGCGGCCCCGCTGGCTACTAGGCACCTGGGCAGCGGCCGCAGCGATCTGCTGTCGGATATCGGCCCAGACCCGTTCGCCCTGGCCGGGTTGGCCCACCACATCCGCCACTTTTAGCAGGACAGTTCGCATTTGGCTTTGGTTTTCGACCTCAAATGTCAGCACGCGTAAACCGAGCGCACGCAGGCGTTCCACGGCCCGGGTCGAGGGGCTGGCCAGAACCAGATCGGGCTTCAGGGCAACGATGCGCTCGATGCGGGCATCGTCCATGCCGCCGAGTTTCGGCAGCGCCAGGACACTCTCCGGCCAGTTGGAATAGCGATCGGTTCCGACGAGACGGCTGCATGCGCCGATCGCACACACGGTTTCGGTCAGCGACGGAATGAGCGTGACGATACGCTGCGGCGGCACGGGTTGCGCCGCAGCGGAAACGAGCGTCACCAGCAGCGCGGCGCAAACGGTAAATACGCTGGTCATCGTGGGCAAGCGGTGCATGGCGGCTCGGTCGTGGTTTACATGCCGGCGTATTGCAGAGTGACATAAAACTCGCGGCCAGCCTGATTGTAGCCGAGCGCCGTTTCGTATTTTTTGTCGGCAATGTTATTGGCCCGCACCCCGAGCGTCCAGCGGCGGTCGTAGCGCCAGTCGGCGCGCAGGTCGAGCGTGCCGTAGCCCGCCAACCGCGCGGTGTTGGCGACGTCATCGTAGCGCTGCGAAAAGGCCGTGAAAGTGGAGCCGGCGCTCCAGGAACCCTGCTCGACATCGGCACTGGCCTTGAAGCTGTTGCGCGCGCGGCGCGGCAGCAGATTGCCCGAGGTCGGCGTCCCGGCGGTGCTATTTTTCGGGTCGACGTGGTCGAGCGCCGCGCCGAACGTCCAGGCGGCCCAGCGCCGGTCGTAACCCAGCGATATGCCGTTGACCGTAGCGCGTGGAATATTCGTCGGTAATGCGGTCGAACTGATGAAGCCGCGGATGCGGTTTTCGAATACGGCCGCTTTCCATTGATTTGCGCCATCGTCGTAGCGCAGGTTCAGCTCCGCATGCTTGCCTTCCTCGGGCTGCAGGTTCGGGTTGCCGAAGCTCGGGTAGTAAAGTTGGTTGAAGCTCGGCGCGACGAAGGTTCGGCCGTAGGAAGCGCCGACCCGCCAGCGGGACGTCAGTGCATAACCCAGGCCGAGGGCGCCGGTGGTCTTATCGTCGAACTGCGAATTGCGGTCGCGCCGCAGGTTGGTTTGCCAGGTGAAACCACGCCCGTGGCCGTTCAGGCCGAGCGCCAGGGCATTGATCGTGCGATCGCCGACGGCGTACGCGGCACCCGTTTTGCCGACCGACTGTTTCAAATGTTCGGCCAGCAATAACACAGAGCCGAGCGGTGTGGTGACGGTGTTTTCCCAGGCGAGCTGGTCCTGCGTAGTCGCAAATGCGCCCAGGCTGAACGGGGACGAAGCCGCCACGGTGTCGAACACGTCGCGCGAACTGGCGAGCCGCAGCGTCGTTCCCCAGCGGCGGTTGACGCGTCCTTGGGTTTGCAGCGTATACACCTCCGTGCTCAGCTCGCCACGCGTATCCACGGCGCCAGGGCCATCGTCGAACCGGCTCTTGCCACGCGCCTGCAGAACACTGCCATCGACGCGCCAGGCATCGTTCACGCGATAGCCCAGGCGGACATTGCCGGAGGTTTGCCGGAAGCCGTCGCGATCCGCGTTATAGCTGCCGAACGGCACGCGGTCGTTGGTCGCCGAGAAGCCGTCGGTATCGAGTCGCTGGGCGGAGACTGCGGCCGTCCATGGGCCGCTGCGCAAGGTCGCGGCGCCCTCGACCTGCGTGGTGGCGTTCGTGCCGACCGTCAGGGCAGCCTGACCACGCGCACCAGGCGGAACATCGCCGCCACCGCGTGTGAAAATCTGAATCACGCCGCCAACCGCCTCGCTGCCGTACAGGCCGCTCAAAGGCCCACGAACGATTTCGATGCGCTCGATGTTGGCCAAGGGAATATTGTCCAGCGCGGGAGTGCCTGTGGTCGCCGACCCGTAACGCACGCCATCGATCAGCACCAGGGTATGGCGCGCTTCCAGCCCTCGGATGAACACCGAGCTGAATTTGCCGGGCCCGCCGTTGGCCGATAGCTGAATACCGGGCTGACGCGCGAGCAAATCGGAGAGCGTCCGCCCCCGAGCACGCTCGATGTCGACGCGCTCGATGACAGTGGTGTCAGCGATCAGCTCATCGACCCGGGTCGGTTGCCGAGTCGCGGTCACGATCACATTCGGTAGAGTGGGTGCATCCGCGCCGTGCGCATGCCCGATTACCGCGAGAAGCACATACGGCAAACCGTTCAATAAAAGTTGGGCGATACGAAAACGGCGCGCGCCGCTGATGAAACGAATTGAAAATGACATGATTATAAAGGCTCCAGGCGCCTCACCCACCGCGAGGCAATAGCAATCACTGCTGGAGACGGGCGGGACAACTCAGCGAGGTAAAGGCATGCGCCCGGCTTGGCAAACCCTGGAAAAGCCTGGCAACGCGGCAACGATCGAAGCGCATCCCGCGCCGCCGCCCGCAGCACGAATCGCGCGCCCTGTAAAGGCGAACGATGCGACGAACCGCCGTGGCGGCTCGTCTGCAAGGCCGGTATCCGGGCTCGCAAGTCTTGGTGCGCCGCCTTCCCATCGATTGACAGTGGCTACTAAATGACGCGCCCGCACTCGCTGACCGTTGCGGGGGCAGCACAGGCTTTCAACCTGTTTCCCGTTTAACCTGCTGCGGCATACGCCACGAGCAGGCACCTTGCGGGCCTGATTCTAAACTATTTTCGGATGACGCAAAGGCTGGAATGCGCGACGGTCCTCATATGAGAAGAGAAACAACACCAAAATTTACATATGACGCAGCGCTAGGTCGGTTGCTGTTTGCTCGGAGGCCGAGGCAGAAGGCGTCGGTAATGGCGTGGTAATGAGGATCTTGGCGAGGTTGAGGGCGATTTCCGCCTGAACGGCCGACGAGCCAGCACAGCGTTCCAGACGCTCGAGCAGCGTGTCCATGCCGGCTTGGTTTTGCGACAGGACGGTTGCCGCCTGACGCGATGAGCGTTGGCCGGCACCGATCCGCTGGGTGCCGGCAGCAAGGCCGCCAACCGCATCGCGCAAGGCTTCGCGGGTTGTTTGCACCATCGGCTCGATAAGTGCACGAACCTCTTCCGGCAAGCTTGCCAGCGCTTCGCTGAGTTCACGGCTGGCCACACCCGCCCGGCGCATCCCGGCAGCGGATTGACGCACGTCGTCGCGCAAACCGTCCCACTCGCGCAGGGCGTCTTCGGCGGGCTGCTGCCCCGTATCGCGGGTTTGCTGTGCTTGCAGCGCCGACTTGATGGCTTCGGTCGACTCGCTCGACAAAGAATGAAAGGCATGCGCTAGGCGCAGCACGGCCTGCCCGCTGGCGCGCAACTGGTTGGCCTGCTGCTGAACACCGACGGCCGCCTGCTCGGTGGCCCGTTGCGTGGACTCGGCGGTTTGTTGCAGGGCCGCCAGCACGCCTTTGAGGGCGCTGGCCGCGCCTTCGCGCTTGAGGTCGAACGCCTGTTCGGCCGCCAATGTCGCCTGCAGGGTTTGCAAGGCTTCGCCATGCAGGGTTTCCGCTTCGCGCCGCGCAGCATGCACGGCATACTGCGCGCGTGCCAGTTCAAGCAGCCCCAGGAGCACGAGGTTCGTGAAAATCAGCAACCAGCGTAACGGGGCGTTCACGTCGTTGAGACGTTTGAGCAGTACGTTCAATTGCCGCCGCAGCGACTCGGTTTCGACAGCGATAATACGCCCGGCTTCGATGCTCTCGGCCAGGGCCGGCAGGGTTTCGCGCACGCCATTCGTCAGGCTCACCAGCAAGCTCAGCTCGCTGCGAAAGCTTTGCAGTTTGTCGCGGTCGGTGCCGCTAGAAGGTTTGATGCCCAGCGCCGGTTCGCCGTTGAGCAGCATGTCGACCTGCTGCTGAATGCGCTCGAGCAGCGCCGGAATGCGTGTGGGCTCGCCCAGACGCTGGGAGCCGGCATAGACCGCACCTGGGCTGGTCAGCATGTGGCTGAGCTTTTCGACCAGCACAGCTGTATTCAGCGCCAAGGCGTTCGGCGGCGCCAGGGCTTGCAGCGGCGTACTGCCGTCTTCGGGCCGCTTGGGATCGGCCCAGGCTTCGTAGCGCGCGGCGAAGCGTTCGACGCTGTCACGCAGCTTGCGCAGCCGTGGATCGGCCGTGGCGTCGGCTTGAACCGACGCGATGCTGGTGGCGGCACGCTCAATGCGGAACCACCAGCGCGCCGCTTCGGCAAAATCGCTTTGCAACTGTGGCGGCAGCGGTTTGACCGCAGTCTGCTCGAGACGGCCGCCATTGAGCAAGACACTGAACAGCTGACTCAAACGCTGCTTGCTCTCAAGGAGCGCAGTCCGGATGATCGGGTCGTCGGACGGAGACAAAGTGGCAGCCCAGGCCAGACGCTGTGTCTGCACGAGCGCATCCGACACCGCCTCGCGCTGGGTATCCCAACGGCGAATCGTCTGCCAATGCCAAAGGCACAGCCCGAGCAAAGTCACACCCAGCAGAAACCCGCACGGCAAGGCCCCCGAACGGCCCAACCAGAGCCACAGGCGCCGTGACCGCCGCATGGTCAGATCTGTACCATTTCGAAGTCTTCCTTACGTGCGCCGCATTCCGGGCAGACCCAGTTTGGCGGAACATCGGCCCAGGCCGTACCGGGGGCAATGCCTTCTTCGGGACAACCCGAAGCTTCATCGTATATCCAGCCGCAAATAAGACACATCCAGGTTTTCATCGTTCTCGAAGCTTTCAAACAGAAAATGGTTTGCTGCGCGATAATACTCGGTTTGGCGAATCCGCCATAATCGAATTCGAGCATCAATATTCCATGTCAGCCCGCTTTTCAATTCAAGGACCGTGCCTGCCGCCGGTCATCATGAGCTTCGCCGCCAGCGACCCGACTGCGGGCGCCGGCTTACAGGCCGACACGTTGACGATCGCCGCGCTGGGGGCGCATCCGGTTAGTATTTTAACGGGAATGACGGCGCAGGATACTCGCGGCGTGCAGCGCTTCGAGGCGCTCGCGGCAGCCTGGATCGCGCAACAGGCCGAGGCCGTGCTGAACGACCTGCCTGTGGCGGCATTCAAAACCGGCGTGCTGGGCTCGGCGGACAATGTCCGCGCGGTGGCGGCAATCGCCCGGCGTTACCCCGACGTGCCGCTGGTGGTCGATCCGGTGCTGGCGTCAGGCCGGGGCGACGCCTTCGGCGGCAAAGAATTGCTGGCGGCGCTGAGCGATGAGCTGTTGCCGCTGACAACCTTGTGCACGCCGAATATCCCGGAAGCACTGCAGTTGACCGGTAAACGGACGCGCGCCAGCGCGGCGCGCGCCTTGCTGGCGTCGGGGTGTCGGCATGTGTTGCTAACCGGCACGCACGACGAGTCGACCGAGATGGTCGTCAATCAATTGTGGTCGGGTGCGGGTGCGATGCAAGCCTTCGAGTATGCGCGGCTGCCCGGCGGCTATCATGGTTCCGGCTGCACCTTGGCCTCGGCCTGTGCGGTCGGGCTTGGGCGGGGCCAGAGTATGGTCGAGGCGGTCGACAACGCGCAGAACTACACTTGGCAGGCATTGGCGCAGGCTTGGCGATTCGCACTCGGCGACCCGGCCGCCCAGGCCATCCCGGATCGGTTTTTTTGGTTGAGGGACGGATGAACAAACCGCGTGTCCAGGGCGTCTATGCGATCACGCCGACCGGCTGGCCCCTGATCGCCTTGTTGGATAACGTCGAAGCCGCCCTGGAAGGCGGCGTCCGATGGTTGCAGTATCGGCAAAAAGAGACCGGCACCGCCGAGGACCGTGTAACCACGGCCAGCGCATTGGCGCGCTTGTGCGCCGACCATGCGGCGCATCTGCTGATCAACGACGATATCGCATTGGCCAAACCCCTCGGCACGGCGCTGGCAGGCTGCCACCTGGGCCGCGACGATAGCCCGTTGACCGAGGCCCGCGCCCTCCTTGGCAAGGGGGCGGTGCTCGGCGCGTCCTGTTACGATCGCCTGGATATGGCGCGTCTGGCCGTCGAACATGGGGCAGATTACCTTGCATTCGGCGCGGTGTTCGCCTCGCCGACCAAGCCAGGCGCGGTGCGCGCGCCGCTGAGTTTGTTTGAAGAAGCGCGGCCGCTGGGGGTGCCGCTGGTCGCGATCGGCGGCATCGGGATTGATAATATAGCCCAGGTCGTGGCGGCTGGCGCGGACGCCGTGGCGGTAGTCACCGGTCTGTTTGGCGAGAGGCCGGATGCAGTGGCCACGCTGCGCCGGGCGCGGGCACTGGTCGGGGCGTTCGCGGCGACGCCCCTGAAACTTTAGAAAGCGATATCAGCATGAACAACGAACAACTCTTCGAGCGCGCCCAGCGCACCATTCCCGGTGGCGTCAACTCGCCGGTCCGGGCCTTCAAGTCGGTCGGCGGCACGCCGCGGTTTTTTGCGCGCGCCCATGGGCCGTATGTGTGGGACGCCGAAGACCAGCGGTACATCGACTACATAGGCTCGTGGGGACCGGCGATTCTCGGCCATGCGCACCCGGCCGTGGTCGAGGCGGTACAGCGCGCGGCGGTCGATGGCTTGAGCTTTGGCGCACCCACCGCAGCCGAGATCGACATGGCAGAGCTGCTCTGCGAGCTGTTGCCGTCGCTCGAACAGGTGCGGCTGGTCAGCAGTGGCACCGAAGCCACGATGAGCGCGATTCGTCTGGCGCGTGGCTATACGGGGCGCTCAACGATCGTCAAGTTCGAGGGCTGCTACCACGGGCATGCGGACAGTTTGCTGGTCAAAGCGGGGTCGGGCCTGCTGACGCTCGGCCAAGCCACGTCGGCCGGCGTCCCGGCGGCCTTCGTCGCGGCCACGCGCGTTTTGCCGTATAACGACGTGTCCGCGCTCGAAGCGCTGTTCGCAGCGGAAGGTGGCGAGATCGCGTGCGTGATCGTCGAGCCGGTAGCCGGCAACATGAACCTCGTCAAGCCGGCAGCGGCGTTTTTAGAAACGATGCGCCGACTGTGCACCGAACATGGCGCAGTCTTGATCTTCGATGAGGTAATGACCGGCTTTCGCGTCGGACCACAGGGTGCACAGGGTGTGTATGGCATTCGGCCGGACCTCACAACCTTGGGCAAGATCATCGGTGGCGGCATGCCGGTCGGTGCTTTCGGTGGGCGGCGCGACATCATGGCGGCGATCGCACCGCTCGGCGGCGTCTATCAGGCGGGCACCTTATCCGGCAACCCGGTGTCGCTCGCCGCCGGCCTGACGACCTTGCGGCTGCTACAGAAACCCGGATTTTACGACCATCTGGCCACACGCACGCGGCGTTTGACCGCTGGTCTGCAAGCGGCCGCGCAGGCGCACGGCGTGCCGTTTTGCGCCGACAGCCTGGGCGGCATGTTCGGTATGTATTTCACCGAACGGGTCCCGACCCGTTTTGCCGAGGTGCAAGCATGCGATGGAGACGCATTCAAGCGCTTTTTCCATGGCATGCTGAATCGAGGTGTGTACCTGGCGCCATCCGCTTTCGAAGCCGGGTTCGTGTCGATCATGCATGTGGATGAGGTCATCGATGCGACCGTAGCAGCCGCGAATACTGTCTTCGGTCGGATGGCTTGACGATTGTGTGCGTTCCACGAAAATGACAAACTCGTTGTGACTCACGACTAGGCAGACGCCAAACGTCTGAGCAATTTCGCGGCGCCCCACAAACGACACGCGCCGATCGTCTCACCGCTTGGTGATTTGATCGAACACGCCCCCATCCGAAAAATGCGTTTTCTGCGCCTGTGTCCAGCCCTCAAACACATCGTCGATATCGAACAGCTTCACCTTACCGAACTGTTTCGCATACTGGGCCGCCACTTTTTTATCGAAGGGCCTGTAGTAGTTTTTCGCGATCAGATCCTGCACTTCGGGCGTATACAAATACTGCAAATAGGCTTCCGCGAGTTTGCGGGTGTTGCGTTTGTCGACCACTTTATCGACCACCGCCACTGGCGGCTCGGCCAAGATCGACAAAGACGGCGTCACGATTTCGAATTTTTCCGGGCCCAGTTCTTTGACTGCCAGGTAAGCTTCGTTTTCCCAGGCGATCAGTACGTCGCCGATCCCGCGCTCGGCAAACGTCGTCAGTGAGCCGCGCGCGCCACTGTCCAGCACACTGACCTGCTTGAAAAGCTGAGCGACGAATTCTTTCGCTTTGTTGTCGTTACCGCCGGGCTGCTTGAGCGCGTACGCCCAGGCCGCCAAATAGTTCCAGCGGGCGCCGCCGGAGGTTTTCGGGTTGGGCGTCACCACCTCCACGCCGGGCTTGACGAGGTCGTTCCAGTCACGAATGCCTTTAGGGTTGCCCTTGCGCACCAGAAAAACGATGGTCGACGTATATGGCGACGCGTTCCCCGGCAGGCGTTTTTGGTAGTCTTTGGATAACAGACCCCGCTCGGCGATCGCATCGATATCATAGGCCAGGGCGAGCGTCACGACATCAGCCTCCAAACCATCGATCACCGCGCGCGCCTGTTTACCTGAACCGCCGTGCGATTGACGGATTTCGACGTCCTGGCCAGTCTTGGCTTTCCATTGTTTGCTGAATGCCGCATTGACCGCCTGATACAATTCGCGCGTCGGATCGTAAGACACGTTCAATAAAACGGCTTTCGCCGGTGATGCGGCATTGTCTGCGGAAACGCCAGTGGCGGCCAGGGCAAGCAGCACCGCCAGAGTAGAACGCCGAACTTTTGAAAAATTGATTCCCATCTCATGCTCCTATCATCATTGATGAGCCTACTGTACCGCCCCTTTGCTAATTCAATAAAGTGAATTATTCGAATTTTGTTATCCATAAAATGAATAAACAAACTTTGCCCGCGCCACTGCATGAGCCAGCCGACATCCGGCCCGGACAGTCGGTGGATCTGTTGAAAGCACTGCATATCCTGACGCGCGACGGCAAGCTCAATCAGGACAGCCGCCGCAAGCTCAAGCAGGTCTATCACCTGATCCAATTCATCGAACCGCTGCTGATAGAGGTCCGCGAGCGGCAAGGCAGTATCACGTTGGTCGATCAAGGCGCGGGCAAGTCATATCTCGGATTTATTCTGTATGACTTGTTCTTCAAAAATCAGACGAACGCCGATCAAGTCATCGGTGTCGAAACCCGCGCTCCGCTGGTCGAGCAAGCCGTCGCGCTCGCATCACGGCTCCAGTTCACCGGCATGCGCTTCGTTCAGGCAACGGTGGAACAAGCCTGGGATGCGACGCCCGATCAGGTTGATATCGTCACGGCGCTACACGCCTGCGATACAGCAACCGACGACGCCATCGCGTATGCACTGCGCAAGCGGGCACGCCATATCGTGCTGGTTCCCTGCTGCCAGGCCGAGGTCGCCACGCACCTGCGGCAACGCAAATCGACCGGCCCGGCCGCGCCGCCGTTGGCCGAGCTCTGGCGCCGACCCTTGCATACGCGCGAGTTCGGCAGCCAGGTGACGAACGTGCTGCGTGGGCTGCAATTGGAGGCACATGGTTATCAAGTGACGGTGACCGAGCTGGTCGGTTGGGAGCATTCGCTGAAAAATGAGCTGATCGTTGCCAGCAAAATACAGACGCATAACGCGCATGCCACGCAGCGCTTGCAAAATCTCTTGGCGGCGCTGAACTTGAGTCAACTCGACAGCCGGTTTTTCGTCCCAGGCCGGCCATGACCCGCCCGGCGAGGATCTACGGCGTTACTTTTTTGACATAGATTTTGAGAGTGCTGCCGTTAATTTTGGCCAGCGTACTGCCGAAGCGGTTAGCGACGGTTTGTAAGGTATATAGGCTTCGGGCGCTGCCATCGAG
>JBKCTV010000049.1:0-2400 GCA_046318595.1 Burkholderiaceae bacterium
GACCAGCAGAACGCCGGCGATCCGGACGCGGCCTATCATGCGCAGCTTGCGAAGGTCCGCGCAAGTTTTGGCGGGAACCTTGGGAGCAACAGTTCTGGCCAGCAGTTATTGCAGGCTTCGGCCTCGACGGGTGGCCGTAACAGCGTCCAGCAGTTCGGCAGTGCAGGGCAGGGCGACCGCTGGAAGCTCGATCAGGAAGTACAAGCGCCGCGCTCACAATTTGAAGTCCGTTCCGGTGCCGTGATTCCGGGTGTGATGATTAGCGGCGTGAACGCCGATTTGCCTGGGCAGATCATGGGCCAGGTGTCGCAGGATGTGTACGACACAGCGACCGGCAAACACCTGGTCATCCCGCTGGGCACTCGCTTGGTCGGTACTTATTCGAGCGATGTGGCCTACGGCCAGTCAGCCGTGTTAATTGCCTGGCAGCGCCTGGTATTCCCGGATGGAAAAGCGCTCGACATAAGCTCAATGCCTGGCGCGGATAGCGCGGGCTATGCCGGCTTCCGCGATCAGGTCAACAACCACTATGTCCGCATCTTCGCCTCGGCTCTTCTCATGTCTGGCGTGACGGCTGGTATTTCGTACAGCCAGGACCGCACCAACAATAGTGCCAGCGGCTACCAGCAGCCAACCGCAAGCAGCGAATTGAGCCGAGCCCTCGGCCAGCAGCTCGGCCAAGTGACGGCACAGATGATCGCCAAGAATTTAAACATCGCGCCGACGCTAGAAATTCGACCCGGATACCGCTTCAACATCATCGTCGTGAAAGACCTAACTTTCACGAGACCCTACAAATCGTTTGATTACTGACGCCAAGGAGAAGTGACTATGAGCATCAAAGTAAAAAAGATTTTAGCCGCTAAATCTGCCGTCCTGGCACTGCTCGTTAGCGGGTTTGTTTCACAGCCAACGCAAGCCGGCATTCCGGTCATCGACGGCGGCAATCTGTCCCAAAACATCATCACGGCGACGAAGCAGGCTGCGTCCGTTGCGAAACAGATTCAGCAGTATCAAACCCAATTGCAGCAGTACGAAAACATGCTGCAAAACACGGTCGCGCCGGCCGCCTACATTTGGGACATGGCGAACGGCACAATCAATAAGCTGCTTCAGTTGCAAGACACGCTCAACTACTACAAAAACCAAACCGGCAGCATCGACGCATACCTGTCGCGCTACCAGAACGTTGGCTACTACCGCACGTCGCCATGCTTTACCGACGACGGATGTACTCCCGCACAGCGGCAAGCTGTGCTCAATGCCAACGCGAATGGCTCCGAAGCGCAAAAGCGGGCGAACGATGCCGTGTTGAGGGGCGTTGATCAACAGCAGCAGACGCTAAGGGCTGACGCGGCGAACCTCGCCCGCTTACAGTCGCAGGCCACGGGCGCAACCGGCCAGATGCAGGCGATCCAGGCAGCCAACCAACTCGCTAGTGCGCAGGCCAACCAGCTCCTGCAAATCCGTGGGCTGCTTGTCGCGCAACAGAACGCAGCCGCCACGCACGCCCAGGTCGTTGCCGACCGCGAAGCGCAGCAGACAGCCGCCGATGAACAATTCCGGTCGGGCCGCTACACCAAAAGCCCGGCGAAATCCTGGTAAATGCGAGGTTGATAATGAAAAAGATTTTAGGTGTCTCGTGCGCGAGTCTAGGCAGCGGGTTGTTAGTCAGCGCCTTGTCGGTGTCGTGCGGTAAGCCGGATGTGCAGTCCGTCGAGTGGTACAAGCAACACGAAACAGAGCGCAATGCGATGCTCGCCAAATGCCGCGCCAACCCTGATCTCGTTCGCACCGACGAAAACTGTAGGAACGCCGGCGATGCTCAGGCCTTGTCGGGCAGCTATACGCCCAGCCCGGTAAAGAAGTGGTAAAACCATGAAGAAGTTACCTGTATTGCCGGTGGTGTGCATAACGCTGCTGCTGTTCGCTGCACAGGCCCACGCCGCACCGCTGGACAGTTCCGGCCTACTCGACAACATTCTGCAAAAGTTTCATGACGCAGCAAGCCACTGGCAAGGCAAAGTCATCAGCCACGCGTCTTGGCTGTTCTGGACTTTGGCGCTTCTCAGCATGACCTGGACCTTCGGAATGATGGCATTGAAGAACGCGGGCATTACGGAAGCGCTGGCCGAGATTATCCGCTTCTTTGCTGTCACAGGTTTTTTTTGGTGGCTGCTTTTGAATGGCCCTGCTATTTCGACTTCAATCATCGACTCACTGCGCCAAATATCGGCAGAAGCGTCTGGCTTGGGTAATAACTTATCGCCTTCCGGTATCGTCGATATTGGGTTCGATATTGTCTCGAAGGTTGTAGACCAGTCGTCAATGTGGTCGCCGGTCAATTCCGCTATTGGCCTGATCGTCGCCGGCGTCATTCTTATCTGCTTGGCACTGGTT
>JBKCTV010000050.1:0-2745 GCA_046318595.1 Burkholderiaceae bacterium
TTTGCTTGTCGGCGACGACGCGCATTAAAAATACGCGCACGGCGTCGGAAACGGACAGGCCCATCGCGGCCAGCGTCTCGGTGGCTTGCGCCTTAATTTGTTCGTCCACGCGGACGTGAACCATTGTGGTGGTAGCCATAGCAGCCTCCTTTTGGTGGGAGTTGCATTGTATCTCAATCGCTCTCAGTAAGCAAGGTTCGCCGCTAACGTGCTTTAAATTCCGAATTCTGAGACGACCCCATGTAGGTCGGCACGTTGTGGCGGGCATAGTGCGGGTACTACACTTAGCTATTCAGCCGCGTCATCGTCCTCGGCGTATTTGCGATGAATAGGAGTTATGCAGGTTCAAACCTCCTCACTTGGATCAGCGATGTGAAGTCTGAATTGCCAGCCCTCAAAGGCCGTCAACATCTCACCGAACGCTTCCCAGGATATTTCCCGTCCGTCGACCACCACCAGCGGCCTGCTGAGGTCGGCGTGCAAATCCGATTCGATGCGCCCGCGTACCGTTTGGTCGATAATTTGCAGTCCAAGTTGGCCATCCTCAACGTGTTTGACGGCAAGCGCACGGCGCATTTTTTGGATGAGGTGTCCCAGCAGGGCAAATAAGTCTTCTTCAGGATCGGCTACCTGTTGAAACATGTAGCCGCCAGGGCTCCCATTATGAAGCTCAAAAGCCTCTATCGATACAATGCTGCCCATCAGGCGGGTACGAAAATGAAACTCGTGCTTCTGTCCGGTACAGTCGTCGATGCCGATCGGTTCTAGCCGGATGTTCTCAAAATCATCCAGGCCGCAGCGTTTAGCAACCTCTGCGTTGTAGCATCGTGTGCAAAGTTGTCGATAACCGCTATCCGTTGAACCATAGTGGATGATGTCGTAGTTGGGCGAAATTTCGTTGCACCCCTCGCAATGGATTTGCTGCATGTTGATTTTCCGCTTCAATATAAAAATTGTGGAGTGCCGTGCACGCCGTAACACTTCTTGAAAAACTTTTACCTTTTCGAGGGAGCCAGTTGCGAAACGTTTTCGCTCGGGGTGAGCAAACGCAGCTGAGCCATTGAAACCCTGTCTGTAAGCGGTTCAGCCGTACAGCTTTTTGAGTTTTACCGTAAAAAATGCAGGGCTGCGCGGCTTTTTGACTGTTTGCGGTCGAGCCGTTGCCACCGGCAAGCGCTGTCGGTGTTTGAAAGGCTCTTTTGCAGATCGACTAGGCGGCGATCAGCGCTTATTGGATGAGTCGTAGAATCTGCATGGCGGCAATCGCCGAAATGCCCAGCATCAAATGCATATAAACCTTGGCGTGCCCCCTGACCCAAACCGAGTTGCCGCCGTAAGAGTCTTTGAGGCGTGCGTTGGTGCGTTCGGCCTGGGTGCGGATGTTGTAGCGTTGAGCCTCATGCGGACTGAACTCGATCTTCTCGCCTTGACGCGGGTTGTGATCGATCAGCGGAACGTGGTTGAGCTCGACGCAACTCTGACGAATGATGGGGCTGCAATAAACGGCGTCGGCCAGGTCGTAAAGGTAAGTCACGCGCTGGCTGGTCGATTTCATCAACGGCAGAGCGACCTGGCTGTCGTGGAGCGATGCCGAGGTCAGCATGGCGTTGAGGGGAATATCGCCATCGCCCCCGTGTCGATATGCAGCTTGTAGCCGCGCCAGCTTTTTTTATAGCCCTTGCTGTCGTGTTTGCTTCCCACGTCGCAGGCAGTTGGCAAGGCGGCGATCATTTGCGCCAAGCTTTCGGTTTGTTGCTGTTCGAGCCGGGTCGGCGGCTTGGGCGTGCGTACCTCGCCTTTGCGGGGACGGCCGCGCTTGGGTTTATCGACTGCCTCGGTGGGCGGTTTGTCGGATGAGGGCTTTGGTTTCTCGCGAGCCGCGATGGCGGTGCTGTCACGCGCAACATGACCGATGAGCTGATCGCCAAGGTGCCTCTCGATAAGCGCGGCATGGCATTTCTCTGCCAGACCACATGCAGCGAACTCGGCAAAAGCGCGCGAGAAACGGTGCTTGCCCGGGATACGGTGCGTACTGGAAAATCCGCACAGCCGGCGCAGAGCCATATCGACTTTTAGACGGTCGATCAGAGCCTCGGTGGTTGGCAAGTTCAGTACCGTTTTGGCCATGAAGGCCCGCGCCAGCGCAACCCGATCCTTGGCCGGGCGGCCGATGCCTTGGGCTGGCGGCACGAAACGCTCGATCTCGAGCATTTCCAGCACGGTAACCAACTCTTGCAGACGCGGTGTCAGACCGATTTCCACATCCGACAAAAAACCGAACAGACCTGTTTGAACGTGATGCCAAAATTGCGTTAGTTTGGCCTTGAGGGTAGTATTCATGCGGGGTTTCGTATGTCGTCTTTGTAAACCACATTGTGCCGCTTTTGCGGCCGAAACCCCACCCTTTTCATCACGCTGTCGCGTGAAAATTACCTGCAACTATTGAGTTTCGCAACTGGCTCGAGGGGTTGGGCATTAATAGCCTTATCGTCAGTTGCAGTTATTGGGGGCGTCTCAGAATTCGGGAAAAATCGTACGCTAAGTGTACCAACCTGCCTCTGAAAACGCACCGGCCTGCATTCAGCGGCTTTCTCGACCGACATTAACTGCAACTGACGGCCTCCTCAAACCGGCAATAACAGCAAATCTCGTGTACACCAAAGCGAGGCGTTGATGCTGGCTTTGCGCCACAGCCGGAAAAATCTGGGATGCCGGCTTAGAACCCCTGATAGGTATATATATACT
>JBKCTV010000051.1:0-57808 GCA_046318595.1 Burkholderiaceae bacterium
TCCACTTTGCGGTCGCCGCGAATATCGATCTGTGGTTGCGGCCGTTCGGCGGCTGTCGCTTGCAGCCGGGCCGTGAAATCAGCCGGTTCGATGGGTTGATCGTTCCAGAAAATGTCGCCCGTCCGGGTCAAGGATACGGTAGAGGTGGCCCCAGGAAATTGGACAGGGGGATGAGTGATAGCCTTGCTTTCACAACAGGCCGCGCGAGCGGTTTTGAAGAGGAGCAAGAAGAGCATGACAATAAAGAAGCGGCGGAACCACTCGCCGGCATTCAAGGCACAAGTTGCGCTGGCGGCGATGAAAGGAGATCGGACGCTGGCCGAGTTGGCCCAGCAGTACGACATCCATCCGAACCAGATCACGGATTGGAAGACCCAGCTGCTGGAGCGGGCAGCGCAAGTCTTCGATGGGCCGAAGCCGCAGGCCGGTCCGGACTTGAAAGCCTTGCACGCCAAGATCGGACAACTGACCCTGGAGAACGATTTTTTAGAAGGGGCGCTCACCAAAGTGGGACGGCTGAGCGCAAGGCGATGATTGATAAAACCCACAAACTGCCTGTTACCCGGCAATGCCAGATCCTGGAGTTGCCGCGCTCGACGGTGTACTACACGCCGCAACCGGAGTCGCCGCAGAACCTGGCGCTGATGCGGCGAATCGACGAACTGCATCTGGATTTTCCGTTTGCCGGTGCGCGAATGCTGCGTGATCTGTTGCGGCCGGAAGGCATCCGAGCCGGCAGGAAGCGGATTTCCAGTCTGATGGCCAAGATGGGTATCGAGGCCCTTTATCGGAAACCCAATACCAGCAAGAAGGCAGCGGGTAGTTACATTTATCCGTATCTGTTGAGAAACCTGACCATCGACCGGCCCAACCAGGCCTGGGCCGCCGACATCACCTACATTCCGATGCGCCGAGGCTTCGTCTATCTGGTCGCCGTGGTGGATTGGTTTAGCCGCAAGGCCCTCAGCTGGCGAGTCTCCAACACACTGACGACGGACTTCTGCCTGGATGCCGTCAGGGAAGCGATCCACTGTTACGGCATCCCCGAAATCTTTAACACCGATCAGGGCAGCCAATTCACCAGCACTGACTTTACGACGCTGCTCAGGGACAACGGAATCAAGATCAGCATGGATGGCAAGGGTTGCTGGCGCGACAACGTGTTTGTCGAACGACTGTGGCGCTCCGTCAAGTACGAGGAGGTCTATCTGTACGCCTACGACAGTGTCTCGCAGGCCAAGGCCGGGCTGGCGAAATACTTGACGCTCTACAACACCCGCCGGCCACACAGCGCGTTCAACGGCATACCGCCCGATCAGACCTACTTTGCCAACCTGCCAGAAGTCGGGACGGCAGAATGAGCTATTATTGGTTATCCACGGCGCCGCCGCCCGCCCCTCTATGGCGGGAGGCAAGCGGCGCGGTGGGTAGTCGAATAGCGTGAGTATCGCCTGCTGCTGGCCCGCGCGCGTGGGCTTGGATGGCATCTTGATGGAAGCTAACGATTTGCCTGGGAAATAGCGCTCAAGGACATAGCGCAGATCGTCGGCGACGGCGTGGTTCGAGATTGAAAAACTGTCGTTTGGCTTTGAAGTAGCCGAGTTGCAATACCAAATGCGCGGCGCCCGAGGTCGAATGCGCGTCAATGATGGTCTGCTCGCGAACGCTCAAGTCGAAATACAAATGCCGATCATCGTCTGTAAAACGTGGCAGCCCATACAATTCTTCGATTTCTTCAGCGGTCAGGATGGAGAGGCGGTGTGAATCTGCTGGCATACGATGCATTCAAGGATTGGTTTTGGTGCCAGCCGCTTCCGTCACAAAGGCGATTTTCGTCATGCCGACCTGCTGCGCTGCCGCCATCACTGCGGTCACACGCTCATAAGCCGTTTTACGATCGGCACGCAAATGCATTTCTGGCGCTGGCAAACCGGCTGTCATAGCTGTGCGCAACCGGTCGCCCAAGGACTCGGGGGCAACTACAGTACCATCGACAAATATCTTGCCTTCGGTATCCAGCGCCACCTGCACCGTGCGCGGTTTGTCATCCAGACGGGTCGCGTCCACCTTGGGCAGATCGACCGGCACCGCCCGATGAAACAAGGGAGCTGTGATGATAAAAATCACCAGCAGCACCAGCATCACATCGACCAGCGGCGTGGTGTTGATTTCCGCCATCGGCTGGGATGGGCCGCTGCCATTGCGGTTGTAATTGAACGCCATTGCCATGCCCTCAGTGCTTCGGCGCCGCGCGCAGCGAAGTCACCGTCGCGGCCCTGGCCTGGCCATCGAGCCGCACGCCCGTCACCAGATACGCGTGCAGGCTATGCGCAAAGCCATCGAGTTGGGCCAGCACCAGTCGGTTGGCGCGGGTGAAGGCGTTATAAGCGAGCACGGCAGGAATCGCGACGAACAGGCCTGCCGCCGTCATGATCAATGCCTCCCCTACCGGACCGGCCACCTTGTCGAGCACGACCTGCGTCGCGCCGGACAGTCCCACCAAGGCGTGATAGATACCCCACACGGTGCCGAACAAACCGACGAACGGCGCGGTCGATCCCACCGATGCCAGGAAGGTCAAGCCGCGTTCGACACGCGCCTGCGCCAGCACGGTCGATTGTTGTAAGGTGCGGCCGATGAATTCGCTAGCATCCACGCCGGCGCCGATGCCGCCGGCGGATTTTTCTTCCCAGGCTTGGGCCGCCAGTACCGCGTCCGTGGCAACCAGTGCGAACACGCCGGTCCGGTCATCGGCACGAATCGTTTCGAGCGCCTGCGCGCGTGAGCCTGCATTCCAGAACGACTTCATCGCATTGATGATCGAAGATCGCGCATGTAACAGGGCGATGGCTTTGCCGATGATGATGTACCAGCTCGCCATCGACATCAGCAGCAGCGCGATGGCGACCGCATGCGATACCCCGTCGCCCTGTGCCCAGAAGTGGGCGAGTCCAAGTTTTCCGTCCATGTTCAAACTCCTTTTCTATTCATTTTTCATTCTTCATTCATGCCTTCAAAGCCACGGCGCGGGTCCGCCAAGGCTGGCGTACCGCGATTTCCAACGCCACCACGACTGCTGCCGATAGCGCCAGCAACGGCATCGTGATGCACAAGACGGCGGTGGTAACCCACATGCCGATTGAGGCCGACTTCCATGCGCCCGGCAACAGACGCGGCAAGCCGAGCGATCCCGCCTGACGCCGTTTGAAAAACATCACCCAGCCCGACACCAGCGAGAACAACACGCTGAGGCCGAACATCAGCAACAGCGCCTGATTCCACCACCCGAATTCGCCGCGATGAAACGGAATGCCGATGGCGGTCGCTTTGGCGAAGCCGGTTTGCTTGTCCCAGCCGGCGTAATAAAGCTGTTGCCCGCTATACGCATCGAGCAGCAGATCAAAGCGCTTTTCAGGTTGACCGCGATCGGCTGCGCCGGCGCGCCATGTACCTTGCTGCTCGCGCGGCGGGGTCAATTGCATGGCGATATCCGGTGCCTGACGGCGCGCTGCATCCCACGCCCCTTGCCATGTCAGCGGTGCGACGTCTTCTTGCGCCATCGATTTCAGGTTCTGCGGGACTCGCGGCGGCGCCTGACCGGTGACATCACGCAAGGCCCGGATCTGATCGCCCGCATATTTGCTCCAGGTCAAGCCCGTCGTCAGGATCACGAGACTCATCACGGCGAGCGCCACGCCGATAAAGCTGTGCCATTGCTTCCACGCCGTTCTTCCTTTAGCGTCAGCCTGCGGCAATGCTTTCTGGCTGCCGCGCGGCCACCACAGGTAAATACCGGTCAGCAGCATGACCATTAGCCAACTGGCGGCCAACTCGATCATCCAGCGCCAGCTATCAGTTTGCAGTAAGCGGGAATGGAGCTTCTTGGCCCAGTTGCTGAAACGCTCCTGATTGGCGAGGCTGCCCACCACTTCTGCCGTGTAGGGATTGACATACACGACGACTGCTTGCGCCGGCAGGCCGAAGCTGGGCCGGGCGGCGGACGCGGGCTTGGCGGGGCCGTGATTGTGGCCATCATGCTCGGACTGTTTGCCCGCTGCCGGCGCGAAGTTCGCCTTGACCGTATCGCCTGTGCTGTAAGCGGGTATAACTGAATGCAATACCCATCCTGCCGGCGCGGCGGCCTTCGCCGCAGCCACTGCATTGTCGAGCGGCCGCATTACGCCGATTGGTGCGACGTGGTCGAGCCGGTCATAGAGCGCTGCTTCGATTTGCGGCGTGAAGATATACAGAATGCCGGTCAACGCGGCAATCAATGCGAACGGCGACGCAATCAGCGCAGCCCAGAAATGGATGCGCCAGAACAAGCTTTTGCGGCGCACTAACAGGGATGATTGGGTTGAGTCGCTATCGTGCTTATTAGAATGGTTCATCTTGCTCCCAACGGTTGCGTGTGGACTGTTCCTCTCCCGTTTGTCGACAGGGGAGGCGTCATGCCAAAAACTACTTGGCGTCAAAGGTATAGGCCAAGCCGATCATGATGCTGCGCGGCGCGCCCGGCGTGTACTGGTTCTGCGTGTTCGGCGAATACGTCCCCACACCGGAATAGGAGCTTGACGCCGAATCGGCATAGCGCTTGTCCGCCAGATTACGGGCTTGCAGCCATGCTTCCCACCCCTTCGCGAACTTGTAGCTGCCGCGCAAATTCAGCAGCGTGTGGCCGGGATACTTCACAGTGTTGGCGTTATCCATCCAGTACTCGCCTTGACGCACCAGCTCGAATGCAATGCGTGCGCCTTGCACCGGCTTGTAGCCGATCTCGGCCGTAGTGATGTCGCTCGGCGCCTGCGGCATTTGTTTGCCGCTGTAATCGAGTGTGCCGGAGACTTGGTATTTCAAGAAACGATGCGTGGCAATCGTGGTGCCGAAGCGCGCATCAAACGCGCCGGCATCGTAGCTCAAGCCGAGTTCCAGGCCTTGGCTGCGAGTGCGTCCGGCATTGCGGTTTTCGCTGGTGCCTGGTGTGACGGTGTAGCTGACGATCGTATCGCGGCCATCCAGGCGATACAGCGCCGAATCGAGTTTCAATGTGCCGTTCAGGAAGGCCATCCGCAAACCGAGTTCATGGTTGTTGTAGGTCGCCGGTTTCAGGTCGGGGATGCCGGTCTTGCCATACAACTGGCTCACTTCGGGTGGCGTGAAACCTTCGCTGATGTTGGTGTACACGCTGGCTTGATTGGACAACGCATAGGTGGCGCCGATCTTGGGACTGAAATGCGAGAAGCTGCGCGATTCGTTCGGTGCACCGAAGTTGGCGCTGCCGGCCGGCGACAGATTATTCTTGAAATCGTAGCGGATGCTGTCGGAGCGACCGCCGATCACGACGCGCGTTTTCTCCAGTGGTGAAAATTCCCATTGCGCAAACACCGCCGTGTTGTCGATGTCGGCCTGATAATTCCGAACGCCGAGCGGATTGCTGGTGCTGGCGAGTACATAGCCGAGATATTTCCCTGTCACCGAATCGCGCGTGATGCTCAGGTTATCGCTGACGTAAGGGTTGTCGCTCTTGTCCAGATACACGCCGGCGATCAAGCGCGAATTCAGCCAGTCGAATTCCTGCTGATGCTTGACGTCGAGTCCGAGCGAATCGATATGGTTGTTATTGATGGTGCCTTTGCACAGGGTCGACACGCAACTGCCGATCGTATAACTGGGGATCTGTCCGTGATCGTTCTTGCGGCTGAACACCGTCACGGTGCTGATGCCGTTGTGCGTGGTTTCGCCTTCCCATGCCAGATTGGCGCGGGTAGTCTTGTCCTTGCGATAGGTGAAGGTGTTGATGCTCTTGCCCGGATTGTTCCGGTAGTCGTTTTCGAACAAGCTGCCGGTCATCGCCGTATCGAGGTCGGTATGCACCAGCGTCACGCGCAATTGCGACGATGTGTTCAATGCATAATCGCCGCGCAGCGTGAACGAATCCTTGCTGCCGAGGCTGTATTCCTGCCAGTTATCGGCGGTGCGGCGCGAACTGTAATGCGAAAAACGCAGACCCAGCTTATCCCATGTATTGCTGGCGGACGTGTCATAGCGCGTGAAGCCTGCCGTGTTGTCGTACCGCACGCCGGCGCTTGCATACGGTGTGCGTGATGGTGCGGCTGTCAGGAAGTTTACCGCGCCGCCCACGGCATTGCTCCCGTACAGCGAGGATGCTGCTCCTTTCACCACTTCCACACTGTCGCTGCCGGCCAGATTCATTTCATTCAGCGAGTTGTGGTTGAACACGCCGAGAGGGCGAATCGGAATGCCGTCTTCGAGATACTGGTACACCGCGTTGGTGCTGATCGGCTGGCGGATGCCCATGCTGTGCTGTTCGTTGCCGAGATCGTTCCAGTACACGCCTGGAATGCGGTTGATGGCCTCACCCATTGTTTTCGGCTTGTCGCGCTGGAGAACCTCATTTTTCACCACGCCGATTGCCTGCGGTGTTTCCGATAGCTTGGTTGCAGCGCGCGAACCGGACACGACGACCTCGTCCAGCAGCTTCTCGTCACCTGCTGCATACGCCACGCTGCCCACTTCCGCCAGAGCGGCGATCAAGGCGATAGTGAGCGGTTTGTAACTACACTTCATTTTTATACTCTCCATGGTTGAATTAATTGCGGTCAAACGGTGTTCAGCCGTCCAATCGAAAAACCAGCGGTACCACGACGCTGCTTGCGACAGGCTCTTCACCGCGACGTGCGGGCACGAAGCGCCATTGCCGTACCGTGTTGAGCGCCGCCTCATCCAGGCGGGAATAACCGCTGCCTTGCTTGATTTGAACGTGCTCCGCCAGGCCGGCAGCCGTGACTTTCACTTGCAGCAGAACCTTGCCCTCCTCGTGCAATTTGCGCGACATGGCCGGATAGGCGGGCGCGGGATTTTGCAAATAGTCGGCGTCGAAGCGTGCCGAGGTCACAGGGGCTGGCGGCACAGGTAATGCAGCGACCTCCACAGCCTTTGGTGACGTTGACAGTTGTGGAGACGCCACGAATGGGGCAGGATCGGTGGCTGCACTTGGTGACGCTGCCAGCACGGGTTGCGCCGCGACCGGATCGGGACGGCGGACCACCGATCTTGCCGTTTGCGGCAATGGCTTCAACGGTTCGACGACGGGCCCGGGGGCTTCCGGTGCGGAAGGCGGCGGAAGGTCAATCGTACGCACGTCCAAGCGGATGGTGACGGGCTCCGGCAGCGTGTTGAACTGCGTATGCGCTATCCACGCCACAAGTGCTGCATGCAATCCAAGGATGAGAATGAATTTGAGTGCTCGCAAACCAAGCGTTTCTCTTTCTTCATCCTTTAATTCGAACGTGGCGGTAGTCATCGGATGTCCTGGATAGAAGACGGCACGAACACCAATGTTGCCCAAGGTCCAGTGCATAGTCGCCAAGCATGACATCCCCGATTTTGTGGTTCTGGCATCCAAGGATAGGAAGATTTCCCCCTCAATGGAATGCGACATGATGTCGCACCCTGTACCGCGTAAGCTTGCAAGATATTGATCGAATTCAACAAAATGGTACCGAGTGCGATCTTCCGACTCATGGACGACCCGCGTTTTTGCAACACGCGGAATCGCCCGGCCGTGCTGCTGTGGATGGAATGGGGACAAGCAATATTCGCACTGATCGAGCCTTGCGCAAGCGCGAGGCTATCGGCACTTAGCAACGATCAGGAAGTGAAGGGAGGAGCCCGAGACTGTGCAGCGGCCCAGATGAAAAGTGGGCTCGGTGCTTGATAGAAGAGTGATGGTAGTGCTTGAGAGCCGCTTGCAACGGGAAGTGCGAATGCGACGGTTGGCGGCAGACCGAATGACCCCGCATGGGTCAAGCAGAAAGGGCAGTGCTCCAAATGCAGCGCCTTTTCGGCGGGAGCAGATGACTTGATGGGATTCTGGCTATCAGCCACTTTGACAAACTTGGCCCCGGTGGTTGAACAGATTTCCATCAAGGAAACGCCAGAGCCTTTCGCTATTGCCAAAGCATGGGAAATCGATGGCACGAGCGATGCCAGTAGAATCGCGAAACAAGCGATCCATGTGGCAAATTGTCGTGTTGATTTTTTCATTCCCATTGCCGAATTTTATCACGCGAAAACGCTTGTAACAAAATTCATGCAAAACCTGAGTGCCCACGCACATAGCTGCAAAAACGGCTACTTACTCCACCACATCAAAGCTCAGAGTTTGATTTTTCACGTGAAACCGGGCCGTCTGCTGGAAATTCCCTCGTCGTTTCCGTATGCCGTCGATCATCTTCAGCATGTTAGATCGCTGTGGTTTCAATGGATGTATGGCGCAAATTCTTTTGAATATGCCGGATACAGTTGCCGTCGGGCGCTGCATTTGCAAATTTTTGAGGCTTGGTTATAATTCGGTCTCTGCATAGCGGCTGTAGCTCAGTTGGATAGAGTACTTGGCTACGAACCAAGGGGTCGTGGGTTCGAATCCTGCCAGCCGCACCAGTAAAATCAAAGGCTTAGCGTTTAACGATGCTAGGCCATTTTGATTTTTAGTATGTCTTGGCCACGTTCGTAAATTTCTCAACTTGCTGTCGGCGCCATTTTTCTTTAAATCAAAGCCACTGCGCTAAAATTCGAGCAACACCTTCTGCGGTTTGCAAAGTGGCCTCGGCGCCTAAAAATAATGCGCGATTGCGCGGGGCCGAGTTTTTTGCGCGTAGCACTGGAAACTGTCATGTTCCACCACGCTAATGGTATGGGTGCCCTCCTTCTTTATCGGTCGCATGCACATGGTTTTTCCGTCGATGGCGAGGCTTTGATATCCAGTTTCCTGCACGCCAGACCGTCCGCGATAACGATGCTCTACATCGACGAAGTTCCCCGAGCAGTGAATTGGTCGGTTTCTGGTTTAATATCAGGGCCCTGCTGGGCCGCCGGAGCCAACCCTCACAAGCAGTCTGGTGCCTAGCTTGACCAATCAGAAAGATCTATATAAGCGGCTTCGCCCAACTTAGCCCCGGTCGCCAATCGGCTTGATGCTACGCGGCGTTGACCCCATGAACAACTGCCGCGGCCGGCCAATTTTATACTCCGGGTCGGCAATCATTTCGTTTAACTGCGCAATCCAGCCGGCAGTGCGAGCCAACGCAAAAATCGCCGTGAACAAGGGTACCGGAATACCGATCGCCTTCTGGACAATCCCCGAATAAAAATCAACATTCGGATAGAGCTTGCGTGATACAAAGTAATCGTCCTCGAGCGCAATTTTTTCCAAAGCCATCGCCAGCTTGAAAGTCGGGTCGTTTTCCAAGCCTAATTCATTCAGCACTTCATAGCACGTTTCGCGCATCAGCCTGGCGCGCGGGTCGTAATTTTTATAAACCCTGTGACCAAAGCCCATCAAACGCACATTCGAATTTTTATCTTTGACCTTATCGATGAATTCGCCAATCTTCTCGATACCACCCTGCGCCTGAATGTCGGCCAGCATATTGAGGCAGGCCTCATTGGCTCCGCCATGCGCCGGCCCCCACAAACAAGCCACGCCGGCAGCAATCGCCGCGTACGGGTTGGTGCCCGACGAGGCACAGAGGCGCACGGTCGAGGTCGAGGCGTTTTGTTCGTGATCGGCGTGCAAAATGAAAATGCGATCCATGGCGCGGACTAGCACATCGTTGACCTGATATTCCTCACAAGGCGTGGCGAACATCATGCGCATGAAGTTTGCGGTATACGACAACTCGTTACGTGGATAAATGAAGGGCTGTCCGGCCGAATATTTATAAGCCATCGCCACCAGCGTTGGCATTTTCGCGATCAGGCGAATCGCGGAAATCTCGCGTTGCTTGGCATCCTGCAGATTCATCGAGTCGGGGTAAAACGCGGACAAGGCACTAACGAGGCCAGTCATCACAGCCATCGGATGCGCATCGCGGCGAAAGCCACGCAGGAAAAACTGCATTTGTTCGTTGACGAGAGTATGTTGGGTTACCCGACGGTCGAACTCTTTTTTCTGGCTGTGATTAGGCAACTCGCCGTTAAGCAAAAGGTAACAGGTTTCGAGAAAATCACATTTGACGGCTAGGTCTTCGATCGAATAGCCGCGGTAGAGCAATTGGCCCTTATCGCCATCGATAAAAGTGATGTTCGAGTGACACGACGCGGTGGATAAAAACCCGGGGTCGTAGGTGAATTTACCGGTTTTACCGTACAGGGTACGAATATCGATAACGTCTGGTCCCAGCGTGCCTTTCTCGATAGGGAAATCAACGGATGGACTGCCATCTGAAAAAGAGAGGGTCGCCTTGTGCTGAGTCGTCATCTGGTTTCCTTTTGCCTGAAAGATGTTGTGGTTATGGATTTTGCAACATTTGTATCACGGCCCTGACCGAGAGTGTATCCAGCGCCCTGGGTATAGGCTGGCGGGCGAGAACGATATCCAGCAGTTCGTTATCGCCAAGTTCAAGCAGAAGGTTCAATGCATCGAGACTATCGATGGATAAGGTTTGAGCGTACTGATCGAAAAAACGCTCCAGCATCAAATCGTTTTCGAGCAAGCCGCGGCGCGCCCGCCAGCGCAGGCGGTTTATCTCCTCAGTTGAGGGGCGACTAGTGGCACCAGTGCTCGTCAAACCGCGCGCCGCACCAGAAGGTCTTTGATCTTACCAATCGCCTTGGTTGGGTTGAGATCTTTCGGACAAACATCCACGCAGTTCATGATCGTATGGCAACGGAACAGTCGATACGGATCTTCGAGGTTGTCGAGACGTTCGTTGGTTGCCTCGTCACGACTGTCGGCAATAAAACGATAGGCCTGCAGCAAACCGGCCGGCCCGACGAACTTGTCCGGATTCCACCAGAATGAAGGGCAACTCGTCGAGCAGCAAGCACATAAAATGCACTCATACAAACCATTCAGCTCATCTCGGGCTTCTGGGGTCTGCAAACGCTCTTTCTCCGGCGGCGGCTCATGGTTGATCAGATACGGCCGCACCGAGTGGTACTGCTTGAAGAACTGGGTCATATCGACGATCAGATCGCGAATGACCGGCAGGCCCGGCAACGGACGCAGCACGATAGGCTCTTTCAGATCGCGCAGGTTGGTTATACAGGCCAGGCCATTCTTGCCATTGATATTCATGGCGTCAGAGCCGCAAACTCCCTCGCGGCAGGAACGGCGATAGCCCAGCGAGTCATCGACATCGCTTTTGATACGCATCAGCGCATCGAGCAGCATTTTGTCGCCATGCTCGAGCGTGACATCTAACTTTTGCATGACCGGCGCTTTGCCCGAGTCCGGATCGTAACGGTAAATTTCAAAACGAACGGTACGTTTGTCGCTCATGATATGTGCCTTGGAATTTAAAAAGTCCGCTTTTTTGGCTCGAATGTGTCAACCGTCAAGGGTTTGGTATTGACGGGTTTGTAGTCGAGCCGGCTGCCTGCGGAGTAAAACAGGCTGTGTTTCATCCAGTCGAGATCATTCCGCTCTGGATAGTCGCTGTGCGCATGAGCACCGCGGCTCTCCTTGCGAGCCTCGGCCGAGACGATGGTGGCACGTGCGGTTTCGACCAGGTTATCCAGTTCGAGCGCTTCGACCAAAGCGGTGTTAAACACCTTGGACTTGTCTTTGATATGGATATGCTTGGCACGCTCGGCGTGCTGATCGATGACGGTCACGCCTTCGCTCAGCAAGGCCGACGTCCGGAATACGCCGCAATGGCGCTGCATGTCGTTTCGGATGGCGGTGGCCACCTCTTGCGTGCGTTCGCCGGACGTCGATGCCAGCAGCTTTTCGACCCGCGCCACAGAGCGGTCGATTTCCTCCGCAGGCGCCTCCTGGTTTGACTGGCCCGTAAAGTTTTGCGCCACGATATGATTCCCGGCCGCGCGACCGAACACGATTAAATCGAGCAATGAATTGGTGCCCAGACGGTTGGCGCCATGCACCGATACACAGGCGCATTCGCCGATGGCGTAAATACCCTGTACGACTTCGTTGGGATTACCGTTTTTCGGTGCGACGACCTGACCATAAAAATTCGTCGGAATGCCGCCCATCTGATAGTGAATGGTAGGCACAACCGGAATCGGCTCGCGGATGGGATCGACGTTCGCAAATTTCATGGCAATTTCGCGAATTGACGGCAATTTCTTGATGATGGTGTCCGAACTCAGATGACTGAGCTTGAGCAGGACGTGATCTTTGTTCGGCCCGCAGCCACGCCCCTCCTTGATTTCCTGATCCATGGATCGCGACACGAAGTCGCGCGGCGCCAGATCTTTCAAAGTCGGCGCATAGCGTTCCATGAAACGCTCGCCCTCAGAATTGACGAGATACCCGCCCTCACCGCGCACACCCTCTGTGATCAGTACCCCCGCGCCAGCCACACCCGTGGGGTGAAACTGCCAGAACTCCATGTCCTCGAGCGGTAAGCCGGCGCGCGCAGCCATGCCCATACCGTCGCCGGTATTGATGAACGCATTGGTCGAGGCCGCCCAGATACGCCCAGCACCGCCCGTGGCGAAGACGGTGACCTTGGCTTCCAGCACCATGATCTGACCGGTTTCCATTTCAAGCGCCGTCACACCGACGACGTCGCCGGCCTGATTGCGCAGGATATCGAGGGCCATCCATTCCACATAAAACTGCGTACGGGCCTCGACGTTGCGCTGATAAAGGGTATGCAACAGCGCATGCCCGGTTCGGTCAGCCGCGGCACATGCCCGCTGGACAGGTTTTTCGCCGAAATTAGCCGTATGTCCGCCAAACGGCCGCTGATAAATGGTGCCATCGGGATTACGATCGAACGGCATGCCGAAATGCTCTAGTTCGTAGACGGCTTTGGGGGCCTCCCGACACATAAACTCGATCGCGTCCTGATCGCCCAGATAGTCTGAGCCCTTGACAGTGTCGAACATGTGCCAGTACCAGCTGTCTTCAGACATATTGCCAAGCGACGCACCGATTCCGCCTTGCGCCGCCACTGTATGCGAACGCGTCGGAAATACTTTGGAGAGCACCGCCACATTGAGTCCGGCCTGCGCCAGTTGCAGCGAACACCGCATGCCGGCGCCGCCGGCGCCGACGATTACCGCATCGAACTTGCGCCGCGGTATGCTTGATTTAACCGTCACCACTTCTCAGATCCTTCCGATAATCTGCACTGCATAAACGGCGCAGCCGATGAGCCACAAACCGCTGAACACCTGGGCACCGAGCCGCCAACCCGTATGCTTGATATAGTCCATCCAAATATCTCGCATTCCTACCCAAGCATGATAAAACAGCGAGAACAACGCCAGAAGCGCGAGAACCTTGCCCAGCGGAATACCGATGCATTCGAAATTGAAGAGCCTGACCCAACCGACATAATTGCCTTCTGGCATCAATAGCCTGCCCACTACCAGATAGACTGTGTACAGGGCCAGCACGACTGCCGTGAGCCGCTGCAACAGCCAGTCTTTAAGGCCATAGTGGGCGCCGACTACGAGGCGCTTGGAACCGATTTTTTCCATCAGAATACTCCGAACAGTTTCAGACCGAGCCCGAGGGTCAGCATCACACTGACGACCAGCACCGACACGGCGTTTTTTTCGTAATGCGGCCGGTCGATGCCGATATGCAGATCGAGCAGCAGAAAGCGCATACCGGCGCAGAAATGATGCACATAAGACCAAATCAAGGCGAGCAGCAGCAGCTTGTAAACCGGATGCGCGACCATGCCCTTCATTTCCTCGAATGCGATCTCGGAACTCAGGCTTTTATCGAGCAGAGGCAAAAGTACCAGGGGTAGCGCGAAGAATAACAAGGCACCGCTGATCCTGTGCAAAATCGACACGATACCGGCAGGTGGAAGGCGATAAGCCAAGAGCTGGGCCAAAGAGAGGTTGCGGTAGTAGTGAGGCCGAGCGTTCGAAAACTCTACCGAATTTTCTTTTGAAGGAGTCGACATGCGCATCCGTTACGGTTTTTAGGATAACACCATATATTCTGACTGAAATCGCGTGGTTGATAAAGTCGGACTGTTGTTTGTAAGTGTTCGAACCATTTAGGTGATATCCAATTAACGGGTACAATTCCGCGCATACGAATTTACTTCTTCGGAGATTTTCCATGAGCAAGCCAGCCATGCGTGTCGCGGTCACCGGCGCCGCCGGTCAAATCTGTTACAGCTTATTGTTTCGTATCGCCAACGGCGACATGCTGGGCAAAGACCAGCCAGTCATCCTGCAACTGCTCGACATCACGGCGGCCTTGCCGGCCGTCAATGGGGTCGTGATGGAACTGCAGGATTGCGCCTTTCCGTTGCTGCAAAACGTCATCGTCACCGACGATCCGAACCTTGCATTCAAAGACGCCGATGTGGCGCTCCTGGTCGGCGCTCGCCCACGCAGCAAAGGCATGGAGCGCAAAGACCTGCTCGAGGCCAACGGCGCAATTTTCACGGTTCAGGGCAAAGCCTTGAACGACCATGCCAAACGCAACGTCAAAGTGCTGGTCGTCGGCAACCCGGCCAATACCAATGCTTATATTGTCATGAAATCCGCACCCGACCTTGACCCATCGTGCATTACCGCCATGCTGCGCCTGGACCACAACCGGGCCCTATCACAAATCGCTGCCAAAACCGGCAAACCGGTCAACAGCATCGAGAAGCTCGCAGTCTGGGGTAATCACTCGCCGACTATGTATGCCGATTACCGATTTGCAAACATCGACGGTCACGCAGTCAAAACCATGATCGGCGATGACGCCTGGAACCGCGACATCTTCCTGCCGACCGTCGGCAAACGCGGCGCTGCGATCATAGAAGCGCGCGGCTTGTCGTCAGCGGCGTCTGCCGCGAATGCCGCCATCGACCACGTTCACGACTGGGTGCTGGGCAGCAACGGAAAGTGGGTCACGATGGGGATTCCCTCGGACGGCTCCTACGGGATTCCCGAGGGTGTCATGTTCGGCTTTCCAGTAACGACCGCCAACGGTCGTTACGAAATCGTACAGGGCCTGGAAATCGATGCGTTTTCGCAAGAGCGTATCCAACTTACGCTCAACGAACTCCTCGAAGAGCGCGATGGCGTCAAGCATCTACTGAGCTGATGATGAGCGGCCCAGGCACGGCGCAACCACGGGTTCACTGGTATGCCTGAGGCCGTCGCGGTCTGCGATCATTACGCAGGCAGCCAGCGCTTTTTCGACAAGGCCATGGGGTTGCGTCAACGCTTGGGCAACCATTTCGACATAACCCTCGACCTAGAAGACGGAGCCGCCTTAGAGGATGTCGCTTCCAGCGTCGCCTGGGTGCGCGACGCGCTGACCGGACAGCCATCGGCTACCGGCATCGGGCGCTTCGGGGTACGCATCCATCCCCTGCGTCATCCGGCGTTCGACAGCGAAATTGCAAGCCTATTGGCCCAGCCGCTCGATAGCCTCGCTTACTTGACGCTCCCCAAACCGGAAAGCCTGAGCGACGTTCAGGAAGCCATACAGCGCATCCATCAGATCTGCCAGCAAAATGGCTTTCGGCAACCGCCGTATCTGGATGTGCTAATTGAAACGCATGGTGCGTTGGCTGAGGTTCAACAAATTGCTGCTTTGCCAAACGTGCGCGTGCTTTCTTTCGGCCTGATGGACTTCGTCTCCAGCCACGGCGGTGCGATCAGCGACGACGCCATGCGTTCACCCGGGCAGTTCGAGCATGCGCTGGTGCGGCGCGCAAAAATCGAAATCGCTGCGGCTTGCCACCGCTACGGAAAAACCCCTTCTCACAACGTATCAGTCAAGTATGACGATGCTCAACAAACACTGGCCGACGCGCAGCGGGCACGCAGCGGCTTTGGGTTTGCCCGCATGTGGAGCATTCACCCTAGTCAAATCGAGCCCATTCTGCAGGCGTTTGCGCCATCGCCGGACCAAGTCGAACTCGCGGAAACTATCTTACAAAAAGCAGCGGCGGCCAATTGGGGGCCGATCGAGCATAAAGGCTTGTTGCACGACATGGCGAGTTACCGCTATTACCAAAACTTGGTGAACAGTTTTAGGGAGATGCCATGAATAGTGTTGTGCCAGAGATTTTAATGGGTCCGGTGTTGCAATACCGTGGGGTCGAAACCACGAGCGGCGAGCGGCAGATTGGTCTGCTAGTGGTAACGGCCCATGCGGTTTTGGCTCCAACCCTGTCGGCCACCGTAGCGATTTCGCCTGCGACCCGCATGGCCGACATTCCGGCGGCTCATCCTCTGTATACCGTTTGGCAGTTTCTGTTGACCGTACCAACTAAACAGGCAACGGTAAATTATCAGATTGGCGGGCTATCTTTCGAATTTACCACCCCTCTGGCCGACGTTCCTCTACGCATGGCGTATGGCTCATGCAATGGCTTTTCGAGCCTGAAGCTGATGAAAGAGGTTGCATACAAAAACGAGCGCTGGACCCATCTGCGCGGCGAACACCAAAAAGATCCTTATCATCTCCTGCTGCTGGGCGGCGATCAGATATACAGCGATGCCATATGGGATACTATCGAACCGCTGCAGCACTGGTCCGAACTGCCGATTGAGGAACGCATCGCCGCCGATTGGACCACAGAGCTCGAAATCCTGTGCGACCGTTATTTCGCCGACCTCTATGTGCAACGCTGGTCGCAGCCGGAAGTCGCCGCCCTGCTCGCCCGCATTCCGACCATCATGATGTGGGATGACCACGACATCATAGACGGCTGGGGATCTTATCCCGCCGCTTTGCATAACTGTGCTTACTTCCAAGCGATTTTTCGGCTTGCAACGAAATATTTTCGTTTGCTGCAGCAGCAATTGCGCGCCGATGGACGACACCCATGCCAGATCGATACCACGAAGGCCCTAAACCTGGGCTTCGAACCACTCGGTGGTGTCGGCATTCTGGCGCTTGATTTGCGCAGCGAACGCCAGCCCGAGCCCAACCAGATCGTGTCACCGGCAAGCTGGAACGCGATCTACGGTTGGCTCGACCGTTTAAAACGCAATTACGCCCGGAGCCCAGCGCTGCGCCATCTCATCGTGATGAGCAGCGTTCCTGTAGCCTACCTTGACTTGAATGGGCTGGAGAAAATACTTAATTTCTTTGATGGTCAACAGTCGCTTGAGGACGACCTGCGCGATCATTGGCGCAGCCGTGTTCATCAACAGGAGCGGCTGCGCCTGATTCATCGTTTGCTCGATTTCGCGCATGAGAGCGGTGTCCGAGTCACGATCGTGTCGGGCGACGTGCATGTGGCGGCGCTCAGCGTCATCGAATCAGGCCGTAAACCGACCCCCGACCGCTCAAACACCATCAATCAACTCATCTCGTCAGGAATCGTTCACCCCCCGCCGCCATCCATCGTACGTTGGGCGTTACAGCAGTTTTGCATGGCGCCAGATACGATTGACCACAATATTAGGGCGGTCATGATGGACCTGGCCGGCAAAAACCGCGCTCTGCTGGCCAGTCGCAATTGGCTGGCGCTAGAAGTGGATGATACCGCCCGGATCTGGGCAAAATGGCATATCGAAGGCGAACAAGACCCGGCGATCAAGGTCATTCATCCGTGTTAACTCGACGATTACTATCGTTGATTGGCGATGAATGTAGCTTAGGGTTACTGCCACGATTTGTAAAAACGAAGAACAATGAAGACCAAACAAACTTTTAATTTATCTTTGATGCCACGTGTGCGCAGCATCAAAAACTGGTCGCTCGGTGCCAAGCTCTCGATCGCGATGCTGCTGATCGTGCTGCCCGCAGTGCTAGGATCGGCTTACTACAATTTGCGTGGCAGTCTGCATAGCGTAAATGAAACCGAGGTTCGCAACCTCGAGCTGCTTGCCGAAAGCATCGCCTCGCAGCTTCGCCAGACAATCGCCAGCCAGCGCCAGCTGGCGGCCTATGTATCCAGCCAGCCAACGATGCTGAAAGCCTTGCAAGCCCCCCAAAGCCAAGCCTTTCTAGATGAAGTACGCGGCCAGTTCAACAGTGTCGTGACCACGCACGAAGACGTGGAGCTACTCACCCTGCTCAATGAAAGCGGTGATGTCCTGACATCGTCTGACCCCGATCTGATCGGCCGCAACTTCGGCTTCCGTGAGTATTTTCGGGAGGCGGTGCAAGGTCGTTCCTACACTACCAACATCATCGTCGGGGCTGTTGGCGGCAACTCCGGCGTTTTTTACTCGTACCCAGTCAAAAACCCGCAAGGCAGCGTCATAGGCGTGATGTCGTTGAAAGTCCGTGGGTATTCCCTCGGCAATCTGGTCGAAAAAGCCGTGCGCACGACAGACCTGACGCCATATGTGATCGATCACGATGGGGTCATCATTTATCACCCCGAGAAGCAGTACCGTTATAAAAGCCTCATGCCGCTCAGCGACGAAACACAGAAAAAAATCGCGCAGGACAAGCGTTTTCGCATCGACCGTGTGCAGCCATTGAACCAGGCCGAACTGTCTGCGGCAGCGCTGCGGGCCACTTCGATCGGCCATGTCCGCTATTTATCGGCACTCTCGGGCGATCGGGAGATCGCGGGGTTTGCGCCGGTCGGCAACCATAGCTGGACCGTGATCGTCGCCGAAGACGAAGCGGTATTCAGCACTCCGTTGCAGAAGCTGTTTCGCCGGGTCTGCATGAGTATGGCGATCGTGGCACTGGTCGTCATCGTCCTGCTGCTGCTGATTACCCGGATGCTGATGCGTCCGCTCCAGGTGCTGGCGCATGCCGCTCGCTCGATCGAACGCGGCAATTACGAAACCGTTCACATTCAGGAAACCAGCAGCGCCGACGAAATCGGGTTGCTATCACGGGCTTTCAAAGGCATGCTGAGGGGCATTCTAGAACGCGAAAAAGTCAAAGACGTTTTCGGCCGGATGGTATCGCCCGAGCTCCGCGAAAAGCTGCTCAAGGGCAATTTGATGCTAGGTGGCGAGACGGCTCGGGTCTCGGTACTCTTCTCGGATATACGCGACTTTTCGTCGTTGACCGAAGGGATGACCGCTCAGGAGGTCGTCGTCATGCTCAATGAATACCTGACAGAAATGAGCATGGCGATTCGCAACTGGGACGGTTATATCAATAACTTCATTGGCGATTCGCTAGTCGTCGTTTTTGGTGCGCCGATCGCCCAACAAGACATCGAGTCGCGCGCCGTCTTCGCTGCCCTGGAAATGCGTCAACGGCTCGACAGCCTGAACCGCCGCCGCACAGGCCTAGGTCTGGAAGAGCTGCGCACTGGAATCGGCATCAGCACCGGTGAAGTGGTCGCCGGACAAATGGGTTCGCTGGACCGTTTCCTGTACACCGTGATCGGCGACGCGGTCAATGTCGCCACCAGCCTTGAAGCTTTGACCAAAGATTTTCCGGAGTTTCCTATCCTGGTCAACTCGACCACCCAGCAAAACATCAAGAACATCATGGGAGTAGAAATGCAGGATCTCGGAGAACAGCCGATCAGAGGCCGCCTGCAGACAGTGCGCGTGTGGGGGATAAGACCCACTTGAAATCGCTAAAACAATAGCTTACTGATCAAGCAAGGCGATTATTTGCTGGCCCTCAAAGGCAACCAAGGCAGCTTGAACGACGATGTTCGGTTATTCCTGAAAAGCGAACCCAACAAAGCCGTATCGACGATGGTAAATGACCACAAGGGTTTACGAAAAAAGCCGGTTGGGGGAATGCCACTTTACGTACCTTGCAGAGCAAGTTTTTTTGATGGGACAGCCCTGGCAAATCGCGAGTGTGGAACTTTTTTTTAAAAAAAGTCTACTAAGACTTAAGAGTCAAAAAAGGAGCCATCATGTCTGAAATAGATTCGTCGCTTTTCTTAAAATCTGCTGGCTCGATCGCTATTCCGTCCATCGAGGCCACCGATGTATTTTTAGCCATCAAAAACAGCGCGCCGATATCGGTCACCACAGAAACCAAAGATGAGCTAGCCTTTCGGTATAGATCGGTCGACTTCGTGGCGAATATCGATGAATTCGGCGAAAAAGGCAACCAGACCCGCAGTGTGTTTTTTTGTGCGGAGGTTTGCAAGCCGGATAGCCCGAAAATCGTTCAGGCCATGGTGGGAATGATGCGTGCCAATTACATCATGATGCGTTTTGGCGAGATGCCGATCTTTTTTTCGCTGAAGGATGCTGCTGATTCGCCCGAGGGCGTGTTTTGTTTATCGATCAAAATCGCACTGGATCGAACCGCCGACTTCGAATGGTCAAAGACCATAGAGGAACTGGAGCAGCAGATCATCGGCTTTCGTGATGTTCAGCATCAGCCTGACTGACACTCAGGTTTTTGGCAAAGTCACGCCGATCTGTCCCTGATATTTCCCGCCGCGGTCCCGGTAGGACGTCTGGCAAACTTCGTCGCTTTCGAAGAAAAGCACCTGCGCACAGCCCTCCCCGGCGTAAATCTTGGCTGGCAGCGGCGTGGTATTGGAAAATTCCAGCGTTACATAGCCCTCCCACTCGGGCTCGAACGGCGTGACATTGACGATTATTCCACAGCGCGCATACGTGCTTTTCCCCAGACAAATCGTCAACACGCTGCGCGGAATGCGAAAATACTCGACAGTGCGCGCCAATGCAAACGAATTCGGCGGAATTATGCAGACCTCACCTTTGAAGTCGACAAAACTTTTTTCGTCGAAATTTTTCGGATCGACGATCGTGCTGTTGATGTTCGTGAAAATCTTGAATTCGTTGGCGCAACGGATATCGTAACCATAGCTAGAGGTGCCATAACTGACGATGCGTTGACCACTTTCTGACTCCCGGACCTGGCCGGGCTCGAAAGGTTCAATCATGCGGGTTTGTTCGGCCATTTGGCGGATCCAGCGGTCCGATTTGATCGTCATAACGAGCTTTTAGGTTAAGGGTTCGGTTGCACGACGATGGCTGGAAACTTCGCGCTCATGTCGCGGCCGAGGCCTGCGATTCTAACGCCAAGCCGCCGTGCCATCGCGCGGTAGTGGCCGGCCAGGGTGCCGTCCGGGTCGGCTACAACCGTCGGTCGACCGGCATCGGCATGTTCGCGAATGCGCAGGTCGAGCGGCAGGCTGCCCAACAGCTCGACAGCATGATCGCGTGCCAGGCTTGCACCGCCGCCAGTTCCAAAAATGGCTTCGGCGTGACCACAATTCGAGCATACATGCAGCGCCATATTTTCGACGACCCCGAGAATTTCCACCCCGATTTTTTCGAACATTTTCAATCCTTTGCGCGCATCTATCAAAGCCAGGTCTTGAGGCGTCGTCACGAGCACAGCCCCAGTCAGCGGTACTTTTTGCCCCAATGTCAGCTGAATGTCACCCGTCCCTGGCGGTAGATCGACGAATAGATAATCGAGATCTTGCCAGTTCGTTTGACGCAGCAGCTGTTCGAGCGCACCACTCACCATCGGCCCACGCCAGATGGTTGGCGCGTCGGCTTCGATCAAAAAACCGATCGACATCACCTGCAAACCATGGGCAATCAGAGGCCGCATGGTTTTATCATCCAACGACTCCGGTTTGCCGCCAACGCCGAGTAAGGTCGGCTGCGACGGACCGTAAATATCAGCATCCAGAACACCGACCCGGGCTCCTTCTGCGGCCAGCGCCAAAGCCAGGTTGGCCGTGGTCGTGCTTTTGCCGACACCGCCTTTGCCCGACGCCACGGCAATGATATTTTTGACGTTCGGCAAGGGTTTCAAGCCCCTTTGTACAGTGTGCGCGACGATTCCCGGCTGAACGTCGATTTCGAGGCCGGTCACCCCGGGGGCCGTGCTCAAACGCGCGCGCACCAGCTCAACCAAGCGACTGGCGTGTTCGCGGTCGGGATAGCCCATCTGTAAATCGACTATGACACGCGAGCCAGCAATGCGCAGGCCTTTGATTTGCCGGGAAGCCAACAAACTTTTTTGCTGTACGGGATCGATCAGCTCCTCAAGCAGAGGCCGTATCTGCTCGAGATCGATCATGCGACTGACCGGCAGGCAAATGCTTGATGAGCATGCGCGCCTCTGCGTTTTAAAAACACAACACGCATGATCTATTCCTTATAAAAACATACAACCGTGACGCGAAGCATTAATATTCCTGGCTGCCGCAATTTTAAATCACATTCGTCTTTTATGAAAACGCCCTCGATGTTTCATAAGCATTCGTTCGCCATCATTCGTCTGATCGGGCCGCTGCTGCTTCTGCCTGCCTTGCTGTCGTGCGGTAAACGTCCGCCGGAGTCGGCCGGTGGGCCGAGGGGAAAGATGCATCCCGCACAGGTTTCCATCGTGGAGGTCAAGCCCGCCACGATCGACGTGACTTATGACTACGCGGCGCAGATCGCCGGTTTCAAAGATGTCGAAATCCGTGCCCGCGTCACGGGCATTTTGCAAAAGCGTTTGTACCAGGAAGGCGGCCCGGTCAAGTCTGGCCAGTCGCTTTTTCAGATAGACGCCGCGCCTTTCCAAACTGTACTCGCGCGCGCGCAGGCAAATCTGGCGTCGGCCGAGGCACGTGCAGCACAAGCCGAGCGTAATTTGAAACGCGTCCAGCCGTTGCAGGAAACACGCGCTGTCAGCCAACGCGAAATCGACGACGCGGCCTCGCTGCAGCAGGTTGCAGCCGCAGAAGTGCGGGCCGCCCGGACACAAGTCAACGAAGCCCAGCTCAACCTGCGTTATACCCGGGTCGAAAGCCCGGTGACCGGTATCGCCGGTCGTAGCCTGAAATCCGAAGGTTCGCTCGTATCCGGCCCCGATGTCTTATTGACGACCGTTTCGCAGGTGGATCGGGTTTATGTGATTTTCGGCATTCCCGACAGCGACCAGCTCGCGATTCGCAAAGGGATCGATACAGGGCGGCTGGTGTTGCCGGCCGACAAAAAGCTGATCGTCAACCTGAAGCTCGGCGACGGCAGCACCTATGGTAAAACCGGCAAGGTCGATTTTTCCGATATCCGCATCAACACGTTGACGGGTACTGTCGAGGCCCGTGCCGACCTGCCTAATCCTGATATGCTGTTGCGCCCCGGCCAATTCGCGCGGGTCGAGCTTTCGGGCGCACAACGTCCCGCTGCGATCGTTGTGCCGCAACGCGCCGTGCTCGAAGGCCCGAAAGGTAAGTTCGTCTATACCGTGAACACCAAAAGCGCCGCCGAGCCGCGACCTGTCAAGGTGGGCGCTTGGCAGCGGGAAAGCTGGGTCATCGAGGAAGGACTCCATGCCGGCGATCGGGTCATCGTCGACGGCGTCATGAAAATCGGTCCGGGCGCGCCGGTCAAGGTCGTCCCCGCAGCAGCTGCGCCTGCCGCCCCTGCTCCTTAAAATAAAAACGGTCGTCGCCATGTTTTCCAAATTTTTTATCGATCGGCCGATTTTTGCTGCGGTGCTGTCGATTTTCATAATGCTTGCTGGTCTGGCCTCAATGCGCAGCCTGCCTATTGCCCAGTATCCCGAGATTGCCCCACCGGTCGTTCAGGTCAGGGCTTTCTACCCTGGGGCATCCGCCGAGGTAATCGAGCAAACCGTCGCCTCACCCCTCGAAAACGCTATCAACGGCGTGGAACACATGCTTTACATGAGTTCCACGTCGGCGTCGAACGGCGCAGTCGAGATCCAGGTCACTTTCGATATCGGCACCGATGTCGATAAAGCCGCTTTGAACGTCAATAACCGCGTCAAGCAGGCCGACGCACGCCTGCCGCAAGAAGTCCGCCGGCAAGGCGTAACCGTTGAAAAAGGCTCGTCGGCATTCCTGCAGGTGCTTGCTTTTTTCTCGCCGGACGGTCGTTACGACGATTTTTACATCAGCAACTACGTTACTTTGAATGTGCTCGATCGTCTCAAACGAATTCCTGGCACGACCAACGTACAGATATTCGGTGCCAAAGATTATGCGATGCGCATTTGGCTCAATCCCGAAAAGCTCGCTCAGCTCAAGCTAAGTACGAGCGATATCGCCCGCGTCATCAACGAACAGAACGCCCAGTTCGCTGCCGGTAAGGTCGGGCAAAATCCGAACGAGGCAAAGCAGGAGCTGGTGTATACGATCACAGCCAAAGGCCGCCTGTCCGAGGTGCACGAGTTCGAGAACATCATCGTGCGCATCAACCCGGACGGTTCCGCGCTGCACCTGCGCGATGTCGCGCGTGTCGAGTTGGGCGCCAAAGATTACGAATTCATCGGCCGCGTCAACGGCAAGCCAGCCACGCTCGTCGGTATTTTTCTGCAGCCCGGTGCCAATGCACTATCGGTCGCCGATGAAGTCAAAGACACGCTTACCGAATTAAAAGCCAAGTTCCCCGATGGCATTCAGTATGCCGCGCCTTACGACACAACGCGTTTCGTCAGTGTCTCGATCCGTGAGGTCGTCAAAACATTGGCGGAAGCCATGGTGCTGGTATTTATCGTCGTTTTCGTGTTTCTGCAGAACTGGCGCGCCACGCTGATTCCGACGCTGGCTGTACCGGTTTCGCTGATCGGCACCTTCGCCGGCCTATACATGCTCGGGTATTCGATCAATACATTGACCCTGTTCGGCATGGTGCTCGCGATTGGTATAGTCGTCGACGATGCCATAGTGGTACTGGAAAACGTCGAGCGCATCATGCGCGAAAGCCATTTGTCGTCGCGCGAAGCCGCCATCCAAGCAATGCGCGAGGTGACCGGCCCAGTGGTCGCGATCGTACTGGTGCTTTGTGCGGTGTTCGTGCCTATCGCTTTCCTTGGCGGTTTGAGTGGCGAGTTGTATCGTCAGTTCGCGATTACCATCGCGATCGCCGTGATCATTTCGGGTATCGTGGCGCTGACCCTGACGCCGGCCCTGTGCGTACTAATCCTGAAGCATGCCGAACATGCGCCAAATCGATTTTTCGCAAAATTCAACGCTGGTTTTGAAAAAGTCACCGACCATTATGTAGGTGGCGTTTCCTGGATGATTAAACGCTCGGGGATTGCCGCTATCTTATTCATCCTTATGGTCATCGTGACTGCCGGCTTGTTCAAAATTACACCGGGTTCCCTGGTGCCGGACGAAGACCAGGGTTATTACATCGGGGCGGTGATCCTACCCGATGGGGCGACGCTGCAGCGCACCGATCAAATCGTCAATCAGGTACTGGATCAGATCAAGGCCAACCCCGCCAACGAATACTCGATTGCGTTTACTGGCTTCGACTTTCTGGGCGGCAGCTACCGCAACAATGCAGCGACCATTTTCGTGACGCAAAAACACTGGGACGAGCGTAAAGTCAGCACCAAGGCGCTCGTGGGTGAATTGTTCGGCCGCACGATGGGCATCAAGGAAGCGCTCGTGCTGGCGTTCAACCCGCCGCCGATTTTCGGTCTGGGCACTGCCGGTGGCTTCGAGTTTTATATTCAAAACCGGGGGGAAGGCGGTCCGCAAAAAACCGCTGAGGTCATGCAGGCCTTTCTGGCGAAGGCCAACACCGATCGCGAACTGGCGGGTGTACAAACGTTGTGGCGCGCTGGCGTTCCGCAGCTATCTGTCAACGTCAACCGCGAAAAAGCCAAGTCTTTGGGCGTGCCGATTGATGAAGTGTTCAATACCCTGTCGGCGACACTTGGTACCTACTATGTGAACGACTTTAACAAATACGGCCGCACCTGGCAGGTTTTGATGTCAGCGGATAAAGGTTTCCGGATGAAACCCGAGGATATAGGCGCAATTTATGTGCGCTCTGACCGCGGTGCGATGGTGCCGATTCAGGCGCTCGCTGACATCAAGTACGCTGCCGGCCCTGATACCTTGAACCGCTTCAATAATTTGCCCGCAGTCAAGCTACTCGGCCAAGGAGCGCCGGGCGTCAGCACCGGGCAGGCGATCGCCGCGGTCGAGCGGATCGCCCAGGAAGTCTTACCGGCGGACTTTAGTTATGACTGGGGCGGCGCATCGTTTCAGGAGAAAAAATCGTCTGGCACCTCCGGCATAGCGCTTGGCCTGGGCGTGTTGATGGTTTTCCTGATTCTCGCCGCGCAGTACGAACGCTGGTCGCTGCCCCTGTCGGTTTTGCTCGCTCTGCCGTTTGGCACGTTCGGTGCCTTGGCCGCCGTCTGGATTCGTGGTTTGACGAATGATGTCTATTTTCAGATCGGCCTGGTAACCTTGCTCGGTTTGGCGGCAAAAAATGCGATTCTGATCGTCGAATACGCCACGCTCAAGCGGCAGGAAGGCAGGTCTAGTTTACAAGCCGCCACCGAGGCTGCCCGGCTGCGGTTCCGGCCGATTTTGATGACGTCACTGGCCTTTATTCTAGGTGTCGTTCCGCTGGCGTTTTCAAGCGGCGCAGGTGCCGGAGCGCGTATCTCGGTCGGCACGGGCGTCATGGGCGGCATGTTGGCTGCCACTTTTCTGGCGATATTTTTCGTGCCGTTGTTTTATAAAGTGATTACCGATCTGGGATCGCGCCGCCGCAGCGGCAACTCTAAGGGCGACCGGGTATGAATACGATGTTTATAGCCGGCCGAACCGGTTTATTGAGTCTTGCGGTTCTCGTGGCAGCCTGTAGCGCCTCGTCAGGCGACCGTCGGCCTGACCTTCGCTTGCCCGATCAGTGGGGGAAGGCGACGGGCGGCGACACCGCGATTGTGCCGACGGTTGCGATTCAATCGCTCGGCGATGACTGGTGGCGTGTGCTGCAGGATCGCCAGCTTGATCGCTTGATCGACGAGGCGCTTCGGCATAACGCGGATATCGCTTTGGCCGCCAGCCGTGTCGAGGAAGTCGGTGCCAACCTCGGGAGCATTCGGGCGGATATTTTTCCTGTGTTCAGCGCCAGTCTGGGTGGCAATCGCACGCGCTCGACCCAGGCCGGCACCAATCCCCTGCCCCCGACTTTTTCACCTTACACCAAATCGACCCGGGCAACGCTGAATGCAGCCTGGGAAGTCGATCTCTGGGGACGGCTGCGCAATGCCACCGAGGCAGCGCGTGGGCGACTGCTGGCCTCGGAAGCCGCGCGGCGCGGTGTTCGCCTGGCGGTAACGGCGCAAACCGCCCAGCTGTATTTCAGTATTCAAGCTCTCCAACAGCAGGAATCGACGACACGGGCCACCCTGGAAGGCCGGCAGTCGATTTACGAGTTGCAGAAGCAACGGCTGGATGCCGGTTTGAGCTCAGAGCTGGAATACAAGCAAAGTGAAGCCGAACTGGCCGCAGTCGCCGCTCAGTTACCGCAAATCGCTCAACAGCGAGCTACGACCGAAAACGCTTTGCGCGTTTTGCTCGGCCGCGATCCCGACGATCTCTTCCGGACCAACCCCGAGCCTTTGTCGAGCGGTGATGCTGTGCCGGCGTTTCCCGCGTCCAATCAGTCCTCAACCAAACTGCCGCTGAATGCCATACCCTTATTGACGCCGGCAGGCCTGCCAGCGGAGTTATTGCTGCGTCGCCCTGATTTGCAGGAGGCCGAACAGTTGCTGCAAACAGCAGATGCCGATCTGGCCGCCGCCCGTGCGGCGTTTTACCCACAAATCAGCCTGACCGGATTTTTGGGTAGCGAAAGTGCTGATTTGTCCAAACTGTTTACAGAGCCATCGAAAATTTTTCAGATTGCCGGTGCGTTGGCTCAACCGATCTTTCAAGGCGGCAAATTGCGGTTTTTCGAGAAAGCCGCGAGGGCGCGGCAGGAACAAGCCCTTACGACCTATCAGTCGACCATTCGCAATGCTTTTCGGGATGTGGCTGATGCCTTGGTCGTGCAAACGAGCTCTCGAGAGCGACTAGAGGCTGAGCGCCGGCGGGCGCATGCACTGGAAGAAGCGGTTCGGCTAGCTCAGTTACGCTACGATCAGGGGATTTCCAGCCAGATCGAGATTCTCGATGCGCAGCGTAATTTTTTACAGGCGCAGCTGAACTTCAGCAATGCCTGGCAGGCACAGCGCATGGCCAGTATCGATTTGATAAAAGCCTTGGGCGGCGGCTGGCGGAACGATGCCCAGTCTATAAGCAAATAACAAAAAAATAGAGTATTTGGCGGCATCAGGCCGCCGGTGCTCGGCTATCATGGCAGCCATTGTTTACAATCTGCCAGCATCGTTATGTCCAATCTGATTGAAGAACGCGTCACCAGTGTCCGCCACTGGAACGATACACTGTTCAGCTTCACCACCACGCGCGATGCCTCTCTGCGTTTTCACAACGGTCACTTCGTCATGATCGGCTTATCGGTCGATGGTAAGCCGTTATTGCGCGCCTACAGTATTGCCAGCGCAAATTATGAAGAGCAATTGGAGTTTTTCAGCATCAAAGTGCCCGATGGCAAGCTGACATCCCGCCTACAGCATCTACAGGTAGGCGACACCTTGCTGGTCGGTCGCAAGCCCACCGGCACTTTGGTCATCGACGATGTCAAATCCGGCAAACACCTGTATCTGCTGGGTACTGGAACCGGCTTGGCGCCATTCATGAGCATCATCAAAGACCCAGACACCTACGAGCGTTTCGAAAAAGTCATCGTGGTGCACGGTGTGCGTCTGGTCAGCGAGTTGGCGTATGCCGATTACATTACCGAGGAGTTACCGAACAATGAATTTTTCGGTGACGTCGTCCGTGAAAAATTGATTTATTACCCGACCGTCACCCGCGAAGCATTTCGCAATCAGGGACGCATGACCGAGTTAATGGAAAACGGCAAGCTGTTTTCCGATATTGGCTTACCGCCGCTCGATCCTGCGCACGACCGCGCCATGATCTGTGGCAGCCCCAGCATGCTGGCAGACCTGCGCGGAATTCTGGACGCCCGCGGCCTAGTCGCGTCGCCTGGGGTGGGTCAGCCAGGCGACTATGTGTTCGAACGGGCGTTCGTCGAAAAATAAGGCGCCGAACGCTCAGCCGGGTGCGGATGCGGCGTATTTTGCTTGCAAATTATCGAGAAACCGCTGGGCGAGTGTGTCGAAAATACCTTGGACCAATGAACCGGCCTTGCTGCGTAACAGGCTCGGGACATTGACATCGCGCAGCTCGCCTTTGATGAGGACCTGAGCCGTAATATCGCCGTCCTGGCCGGTGAATTTGAATTGACCGCTAAGGCCGGCGTTGCCTTGTCCGGGCACCGCTTCGAAACTCAGTGTCTGATTATTATCGGAGGTGGTGTAATCGGCGACGAATTCGACCACATGGGTCATTCCCATCGTGCCGATCGGCTTCAGTTTCCAGCGATAAACCTTGGCTTGTTCGTTGATGAGCGTATCGCGCTCGGGAAATAATTCGAGCACTGGCAGTACTTCGGTTAAATCTTTTCTGATCAACTCGAGTGAAACCGTTAGTTTGGCGGTGCGATCGGTCGAAAGTCGTAGGTTCATCATGATTCCATTCATTGAGTATCAAAAGATTCTACAAACCACGTTGTAATTATTCAACAAAATTGAGGGGGGCGTCACCCACATGCGTCAGGTGAGTGGCTACAATCGGACTATTCAAATAAAAACAGGCGCTTTCCGTGAAAGTCATCGTTACAGCAAGCCGCAAAGGCGGTGTAGGTAAATCGACCCTGACTGCGAACCTAGCCGTTGCGGCGGGGCTGAGCAAGCATGCGAAAGTGGCGATCATCGATCTTGACCCGCAAGGCTCGCTGGTACATTGGCGGGAAATCCGTCAGGTCGATGGTCCGATAGTACAGGCAGCCACACCGAAAAAGCTTAAAACAGACCTGGCTAGATTGGCGAAGGCAGGCATTACACATGCGCTAATCGATATGCCGCCTTATGACAAGGAATGGGTCAGCGACATCATGCGCATGGCCGACCTCATCGTCGTGCCGACCAAGGCAAGTCCACTAGACCTCCACAGTGTATCGGCGACGCTCGATAGTCTGCGACAGGCTGACAAACCGATGATCTGGATCATTAACAACGCTTCTTCGCGGGCCCACAATATCGCGGATACGGTGGCCAGAGAGCTAGTTCGATTTGCTCCGGTATGTCCACAAAAAATTCATGAGAGAACGGATTTCATATTGGCCATGGGTGAAGGAAAGTCGGTCGTCGAGACAAAGCCGAAAGGGCCATCGGCCAAAGAAATTTTGGCTGCATGGAAATTCGTCGCTGGCAAACTTTAAACCGTTCGTGTCGGGCAAACAGTCTCATCAACGCAGTGCCTTTGCATCATATGGTACTGCGTGCTCCCAGTGCGTTTCGAAATTTTTACGGTAGAGCGTGCCCAATGCAGGGTGATTCCAATTCACCAAGACGTTCTCCGCGTTTTTTGACTGCGCCGCCTTCGTGTAATTGAAACTGCCGGTTTGCACCGTTTTTTCGTCGACTTCGATGGTTTTCGAGTGCTGAATCGCATGGCGGGAATCTATCCGCAGCGGCACCCCTTGATTCGCTAGAAAAGTGGCTGAAGAGTATTGCGCAGTCTGCTGACTTTTATCGAGCACGATGCGTACGGCGACCCCACGCTTCAAGGCTGTGACCAAGGCCTGGGCGATCGGAGCTGAGGTGAAACTGTAGCCCAGAACACAAATTGATTTTTGCGCCGACTCGATGACTTTGACGACTAAATCCGTTCCCGCACCGTTCGGGCTGAAAGCAATTTCGAGCTGGCCCTGCGCCGGCAAAATACTGCTCATGGCTGCTGTATCCGCCCAACAGCCTGAACTGATGACGGGCAGTCCGATCAATAACAGTTTGGCAAACCTGTAAGTCTGCAAGCAACGTTGAAATTTCACCACAAAGCCCTGGATCGAATAACTGTTTTTATGTACAGTGCTGATTGTAAGAACAGATTCGATTTTACAGGAAATCAGCCATGAATATAAGCCGTGAAGCCAAAGTCTGGGCCACCGTCTGCATCATGTGGGCTTTGGTCTGTACATTTTACTTGGGTGACTTTGCGCAGGATTGGTTCGCAAAGGTACTCGTGGATCCCAACCCACGTTATTGGGCAATGGATGTTCAGCGCATCAATTTCTTACTGTACAGCTCCCTGCCCGGGGCACTCGCGCTTATCAAGGGTTGGCGAGCTTTCTAGGCGCCGGCCAAAGCTCGACAGGCCGAAGCACATCAGCCAATAAATCAAAGCGACGAAAAGGTAAGCCTCGAGGTAAAAGCTGCGCCATTGGGGATCGCCACCGATAGCCAAAGATAGACTGCCAGTCAGCTCATACAGACCTACTACAGTGACCAAAGCCGAATCTTTGAGGATGCTTATGAAGCTGTTGACCAAAGCGGGAATACTTTTCCTGAAAGCTTGTGGCCAAACAATGTGGCGCTGTACCTGCCAATACCGCATGCCCAGTGCTCTGCCGGCTTCCACTTGTTGAAAAGACACAGCCTGCAAACCACTGCGAATGACTTCAGCCAGATAAGCACCGGCGAACAGGCCCATGGCGATGATGACTCTTTGCAGCTTGGTATTGGTTTGTGTATTGTCCGGAAAGATCAATGGATAGACGAGCGATGCGACAAAGAGGACGGCGACTAGCGGAACCCCGCGCAGTAGATCTATAAAAACACCCGCTGCGCGCGCCACTAAGCGTGTAGAGGATCGCCGCAACAGTGCCAGCAGCAAACCGATCGGCAAACCAATAAACAAGGTCCCAAGGCTGATATACAGCGTCAGCGGCAGACCGCCCCATTGATTACTCGAAACGACCGGTAAACCGAAGCGTCCGATTTCGATACCGTGCATGATCGTCAGGCTTGCGGCGATCAAACTCAAGCTCATTCCCCAAGCAAAGCGCCTGGAAGGCCGCAAGTATAAATTCAGTGCCGCCAGAAGTATCAGGGCACTGGCCGATGCCGGACGCCAGTGATACTCGGCCGGATACCGGCCCCACAAAATGACGGCGTGTTTTTCCGTGATCACGCCCCAGCATGCGCCTCCCAAACGTCGGCAAGCTTCTAAATCAGCAGACCAGATCGCCTTCCAAACCGCCCAGCCGAGTCCTTGCCAAACGAGCCAAGCCACTGCGCATGCCAGCAACCATGAAAAGGCGAACTGCATGGGATGATTTTTACCCATCAGCCGCCAAGCGGCCCAGAGCGAAAGTCGACCTGCGTATCGATGGTTCATCAACGCACATCCTCAAGGCCGCGCAGTGCAACGCGCCGATTATAAAAGTTTAAAATGCCGCTCGTCACGATCGACAGGAGCAGGTACACAGCCATCGTAGTTAGCACGCATTCCAGCGCCCGGCCCGTCTGATTGATCACAGTATTCGATACAGCCATGAGCTCCGGATACCCGATGGCCACCGCCAGGCTTGAATTCTTCGTCAGGTTCAGCAACTGATTGCTCAGTGAGGGCACAATCATTTTCATAGCCTGGGGAAACACCACGAATCGCCGCACTTGCCGTGGCGTCAGCCCCAGTCCTTGGGCCGCATGAACCTGCCCCGAACGAACCGACAAAAGACCGCCGCGTATGATTTCAGCAATATAAGCAGCCGTGTACGTAGTGAGCGCCAACCACAGCGCCAGGAACTCGGGCGACAAAACCCAACCACCGGCATGACCAAATCGCGTCGTTTTCGGGGAATCCACGGCCCAGCTCAGGGGCGGTCCGGCGATGTACACCGCAGGAACATGCAAGCCGCCTTTATCGAGCACCACATTACCCAGCATCCAGGGCTGTAAATTGTCCGGCAGGCCTTGTGCCATGCTGAAATACCAGGCTAAGACCAGCAAAAGCAAAGGCAAGTTTCTCAATAGCTCGACATAACCTGTACCCAGCACGCGTAACACAGGGCTCAGCGATAAACGACATAGCGCTACCACCGTTCCCAGCAGGACAGCGCCTACGATCGCCAGCATCGAAACCTTCAGCGTGTTTAATAACCCGGCGACAAAGGCTCGCGTCACGCTCATCTGCAAGTCATACGGAATCAGCGTTTCACTGAGGCCAAACCCTGCAGGGTTGCGAAAAAAGTCCCATCCGAGCGGAATACCGCTGTGCTGAAAAAGCCTAATCGCCAGACTGCCGATTATTATTACGACGACCAGCAAAACGGTCCCTGCCAGCCAGTCATGCCAACTGCTCTTTTGAATAAGCAAAAGCCGGATCATCGACTCAGCGCAGCGGCGGCGCATATATCAACCCGCCCTGGTTCCATAAGCGATTGACACCGCGTGGCAAATGCAACGCAGACCCTGCGCCCAGGTTTCGATCAAACATTTCGCCGTAATTGCCAACGGCTCGAATGACGCGCCAGGACCAGGCTTTATCCAAACCGAGCGGTTTGCCCAAATCGTCACCCTCGCCCAATAAACGGCGTATGGCAAAATTATTGCCGGTTCGCAGCTGTTCGGCGTTGGCTTGCGTGATGCCGAGCTCCTCCGCTTCGATCAATGCAAAAATCACCCACTTGACTATCGCAAACCACTCGTCGTCGCCGCGTCGCACCAGCGGACCAAGAGGCTCTTTGGAAATTTGCTCGGGTAATAAATTATAATCGTCCGGATTGGTGGCTTGTTTATATTTGAGTCCGGCCAAGGCCGACATATCCGTGGAAAAAACCTGGCACCGCCCCGCAAAAAATGCTTTGAACGCGGCTTCGAAGCCATCGAACACGATTGCTTTGAATGGAATTTGCCGACTGCGAAAATAGTCGGCGAGGTTTTTCTCATTGTTGGTGCCCGCTTGAACACAAATGTCCGCATTGACAAGCTCGGCCGCATGCTTGACCCGGTGTTTCTTGTGGATCAAAAAGCCTTGGCCATCGTAATAGGTAATCGCAGTGAAATGCAGACCGAGCGCTGCATCGCGTACTAGGTTCCAGCTAGTATTTCGCGCCAGAAGGTCTACCTCGCCGGCTTGCAAAGTTGTAAAACGTTGCTGTGAATTGAGCGGAACATAGGTTACGCGACCCGCATCGCCCAGCACGGCCGCAGCTACGGCGCGACATGTATCGACATCGAAACCACTCCACTGTCCTTGGCTGTTCACCGCCGAAAACCCGGGCACGCCCGTACTGACCCCACAGCGTAGATTGGCGCGCTGACGAATGCCATCCAAGGTTTTACCGGCCCAGGCAGCTTCGCCGCAGGCGAAAAGCAGTAGCGAAACAGCTCCGTGCGTCAACAGCGAGTGACGCGCTCGCCAGCCTGCCCGTATGCGGTTAATCATGGTTGTCGTTGTAGTTTTGAATAACAGCCAGTTTACCCGGTAATTTGGCCTTTAAAAATGAAGCGCCGGCTTCAAGAATCGGCGACGTTCGTCGTTAAAATAAATGATGAATAAAAAGAGTGATGCGTATGTTGAGTCAACCACCTTTTCTGCAGCCCGTTTCAATAGCCGGCACCGGTTTAGATGCTGAAGCGCAAAGCTTCGATGCATTCGATGCCCTGATCATGCTGCAAATCGCCAGTCATTCGATCAGCACCGCGCAACGCCAGATCATGCATATCCAAAATGCGCTGGCACCGAAACAGAAAACCGAGTGCCGAGAATCGCTCAACGAGTACATCGCGCAGTATGTCGAAGCGCTACGACAGGCTGAATACGAGGGCTGTGAACTATTTGGTCATGATGCGGGAAATTATTTTTTCCGGTTGGGCTCCACCACCAACCATATCATCGTGCTGCGTCATAGGTTCGAGCGGTTTCTCGGCGACAAAGACGATGAGCTGCTGATTCCGAGCCGCAACAACGAAGCGACGCTGGTTTGCGTCAGCCAGCTGCTTGGCCGGCAAACCGCCGCCTTAAAGAAGATCGATCATTTGTGGATAAGCCTCGAACGCACCGGCCTGGAAATTCAACACTCTTTGTATACGTTCAGCGCTGAATTGGAAAAAGTCAATCCGATCAACAGTGTAGAGGTCAAGTAAAAACCCCATGCGGGCCGCTGGACGGCATTGCTGCCAGCGGTCAAACAGAAAACCTCCCGGCTCCCAAACAACGAGTGTACGAACATGCCAGGGTCTCAGACCACGCGGGATCTCTATTGAGTACGAGAGGTACAATTCGGTTTTGCTTAGTCTTTCTTATTGGACGCATGACATGGCCATCTACGCTTTGGACGTCCGTACTCCGATTATTGCCGCCACGGCCTACGTTGCCGAGCTAGCCAGCATCATCGGCCGGGTGGAGATCGGCGAATACGTCAGCATTTGGGACCATGCCGCCCTGCGGGGCGATAACGAACCGATCCGTATCGGCCAAGGGTCGAATGTCCAGGAAAGCGCGGTATTGCATACTGATCTAGGGACGCCGTTGACCGTCGGCGAATTCGTCACCATAGGACACCAAGCGATGCTGCACGGCTGCACAGTCGAAAACGGCGCCTTGATCGGCATCCAGGCGGTGGTGTTGAACAGGGCGGTGATCGGAGCGGAAAGCCTGGTCGGTGCGGGGGCTCTGGTGACCGAGGGAAAAGTATTTCCGCCGCGCTCGCTCATCCTGGGATCGCCAGCGCGGGTGGTTCGCGCGCTGACGGCCGAAGAGTTACAAAAACTGCGCATGAGCAGCGAGGCTTATATCGACAAGGCATATCTTTTCAAAACGCAACTGATGCGGATCGGATAACCATGACCGACGAACTGCACACTCTATTATTTAGCGAAGCCCACATCCGGGCTCATCTGGTGCAGCTGGAAAACGCTTGGCAACAAATCGTCGCCAGCAATACTTACCCGCTATCCATCACGCGGTGTCTTGGCGAGCTCGTCGCAGCAAGCGCCTTGCTATCGGCCACACTTAAATTCGAAGGTTCGCTGGTTTTGCAAATCCGCGGCGACGGCCCGGTAAGTCTGATGGTGGCAGAGTGCAACCATTTGTTGGAGCTGCGCGGGGTGGTCAAACTGCGCGCTGACGCTGGCCAAACACTAGATGACGTGACCACGTTTCCACAAATGGTCAATGCGCACGGTAAAGGCTTGTTCAGCATCATTCTGGACCCGGCAAAACGGGTTCCCGGTCAGCAGCCTTATCAAGGCATCGTCGGCATCGAAGGCGATTCGATCGCCGAATGTTTATGCGCTTACTTGAAGCACTCCGAACAAATCGCCTCGCAGCTTTGGCTGGATGCGGGTCCGGAAGGCATCGGCGGCTTACTTGTCCAACAGATGCCGGCTGCCGGCGGATCGGGTAAACCGTCGGGCGATACCGATGCATGGAGACGGCTGGGTGCACTGGGCAACACTTTACAGCCCGGGGAGCTGAGCACGACAGCGCCCGATACCTTGGCGCGGCGGCTGTTTTGGGAAGAAACCGTGCAGCAGCTGAAAATCCGGCAGGCGTCTTTTCAGTGCTCCTGCTCCCGCGAAAAAGTTGCCCGTATGCTGCATGCACTGGGCATCGCCGAAATCAATCAAACCTTGCAAATCGAGCAGGCAGTGGTCGTAAATTGCGATTACTGCAATACCGAGTATCGCTTCGATGCGGTCGATTGTGCGGCGATTTTTGCCGAAGAAGGCAGCAGGCTGGAAACCATACCGGACAATCACGGTCGGATTTTGCACTGAAACTCAGTCAGTAACGGTTGGTGTGGATTCGGTTTGCAAAGGCTCGGGCGTGTCGGGTAAGTCCGGTGGTGCGGGCTTATTGGTATGGGCCTCGGGGGCAGGCGGCAATAGCCCCGTCGCCGGCGCCGCACGTGGTCCGATTTGCGGCTTGACGACCTGCACATAGATTTCGTTGGGTTTGACCATCCCGAGATCGTAGCGGGCACGTTCCTCGACCGCGTCCATACCCTCTTTCAGGCTGTTGACCTCGCCCTCCAACTGCTGATTGCGGACTTGCAGGTCATGGTTGGTCGCCCGTTGGGATTCGAGGCCGCGCTCCAGCACCCAGACGCGAAACCACCCGCCTTTGCCAAACCACAATGGGTATTGCAACAGAAACAGAATCACCAGAAGAATAAGGCTGAGAGGACGTTTTTGCATTAGTGAGCAAGGAATGAACGTTCGGAACGCACACCGACCGAACACCAGTCGACCGGTTGCAAGCAAACCTCCTGTCGACGTAGCCTTTAATCCAGATTGTAAAAAGCCGCACGGCCTGGATAATAAGCGATATCACCTAGATCCTCCTCAATGCGCAGCAACTGGTTGTACTTGGCGATACGGTCCGAACGGCTGAGCGAACCAGTCTTGATTTGCATCGCGTTGGTCCCGACGGCGATATCGGCAATGGTCGAGTCTTCGGTTTCTCCCGAACGGTGTGAAATCACTGCAGTGTACCCGGCCCGTTTGGCCATTTCGATTGCGGCAAAAGTTTCGGTTAGTGTGCCGATTTGGTTGATTTTGATCAAGATCGAATTGGCGATACCTTTCTGAATCCCTTCCTGCAGGATTTTGGTGTTGGTGACGAATAAATCGTCGCCGACCAGCTGGACGTGCTTACCCAGGCGTTGCGTCAAATAATCCCAGCCTTCCCAGTCGTTTTCGGCCATGCCGTCTTCGATGGAGATAATCGGATACTTGCTGCACCAGTTTTCCAGTAGATGTGTGAAGTCCTGAGCCGATAAACTGAGCCCTTCGCCATGCAGATGATACTTGCCATCGCGGTAAAATTCGCTGCTGGCGCAATCGAGCGCAAGCGCGATTTCCCGACCGGGCGCATAGCCAGCTTTTTCGATGGCCTCCAAAATCAGTTGCAACGCCGCTTCGTGATTGGCGATCGATGGCGCAAACCCGCCCTCGTCGCCCACGGCGGTCGACATGCCTTTTTCTTCGAGAATTTTCTTCAGCGCATGAAAAACTTCTGCACCATAGCGCAAGGCTTCGCGAAAGCTCGGGGCACCAAGCGGCACGATCATCAGCTCTTGCAGGTCCAGGTTATTGTTGGCGTGGGCACCGCCATTGATGATGTTCATCATCGGGACGGGTAAGGACATGCCGCCCATGCCGCCGAAATAGCGATACAGCGGCATACCAGTTTCTTCGGCGGCGGCTTTGGCCACGGCCATCGACACGGCCAGCATGGCGTTGGCGCCGAGCCGCGACTTGTTGTCGGTGCCGTCCAGTTCGATCAATGTGCGGTCGAGAAAGACCTGTTCGTGGGCATCCAGACCGAGGATGGCTTCGGAAACTTCGGTATTGATATTTTCGACGGCGGTGCGCACGCCCTTGCCTAGATAACGGCTTTTATCGCCGTCGCGCAGTTCGATGGCCTCACGCGAACCGGTCGAGGCGCCGGATGGCACCGACGCGCGGCCCATGGCACCGCTCTCGAGCAGAACGTCGCACTCGACCGTGGGGTTGCCACGCGAGTCGAGAATTTCGCGGCCAATGACATCAACGATTGCACTCATAAACACCTCATGATTTGGATTTTTTCGATTCGTGAGCCACCCGAGTCTGCTGAAAAATCAACGCCGCATCGACATACGCGCTGAACAGCGGATGACCTTCGCGCGGCGTGCTGGTGAACTCGGGGTGAAACTGGACGCCAACGAACCACGGATGGGCAGGCAGCTCCATCATTTCAGGGAGGTTCTCAGAAGGCGTACGGGCAGAAATTTTCAAACCGGCGGCTTCGAGCGTCGGCACATAGGCGTTATTGACTTCGTAGCGGTGCCGGGGGCGCTCACTGACCTGCCGGCCGTAGATCGTCGCGGCCAGGGTCCCAGGCAGAACGGGACAAGTCTGCGCGCCCAGACGCATCGTGCCGCCCAGGTCGGACTGCGCCGTGCGCCGTTCGATGCGGCCCGTGCCATCCTGCCACTCGGTAATCAGCGCGACCACCGGGTGCGGGGTACTGGGATCGAACTCGGTAGAGTTTGCAGCGCCGAGGGCGGCGCAATGGCGTGCGAACTCCACGACAGCGAGTTGCATGCCGAGGCAGATGCCCAGATAAGGCACGTCGTTTTCGCGGGCATAGCGGATGGCACGAATTTTGCCTTCGGTACCACGTTTGCCGAAACCACCGGGCACGAGAATGGCGTCCAACCGGTCGAGCATCCCGGTACCCTGCGACTCGATTTGCTCGGAGTCGATGTAATCGATGTGTACTTTGGTCTGGCGGTGCAAACCGGCATGCCGTAGAGCTTCGATAAGCGATTTGTACGACTCGGTCAGATCGACGTATTTGCCGACCATGCCGATGTGAATTTCGTGCTCTGAATGCTCCAGCGCCCACACGAGCTGATCCCAGACCCGCAAGTCGGCCGGCGGCGTCTGCAAGCCGAGCTTTTCGCTGACGATCTGGTCGAGCTTTTGATCATGCAACATGGCCGGAATTTTATAAATGGTATCGGCGTCCCATACGGAAATGACCGCTTCGAGCGGCACATTCGAGAACATCGAAATCTTGTCGCGTTCATCGTCGGGAATTGGCCGATCGGCACGGCACAGTAAGGCGTCGGGATAGATACCGATTTCACGCAACTTTTGCACGGAATGCTGGGTAGGTTTGGTTTTCAACTCGCCGGCCGAACCGATGAAAGGCACGAGCGTCAGATGGATGAAACACGCGCCCTGCCGGCCGAGCCGCAAACTCATCTGCCGCGCCGCTTCCAGAAAGGGCAGCGACTCGATGTCTCCCACCGTTCCGCCGATTTCGACGATTGCGACATCGGTTTTGCCATCCCAGGCGGCGACCGCCCCACGCTTGATGAAGTCCTGAATTTCGTTGGTGATGTGCGGGATGACTTGCACCGTTTTGCCGAGGTATTCGCCGCGCCGTTCTTTGCGAATCACCGACTCGTAGATCTGGCCGGTGGTGAAATTATTCGACTTGCGCATCTTCGCAGATATGAAACGCTCGTAGTGCCCCAGGTCGAGGTCGGTTTCAGCGCCGTCTTCCGTGACGAACACTTCACCATGCTGAAAAGGGCTCATGGTGCCGGGGTCGACGTTGATATAAGGGTCGAGCTTGAGCATCGTGACTTTCAAACCGCGACTCTCGAGAATCGCGGCGAGCGAAGCGGCGGCAATCCCTTTACCCAGCGAAGACACGACGCCGCCGGTCACAAATACATATTTCGTCATGGTGCGAAGCGACGCACTTTCTTGCTTTTGGAAAACGCGATTATACCCGGATGCCTGGCTGGTGATCGCTTGACTGCAACCAGCCGCCACCCATCAGGCGCGATGGATGCTATTTGGATTGAACAAAACGGCCGATCACCTCGGCACCTCGTGAAACCTCACCCCGCAGCAGGGAATGATGGATCGTCGTGAAGCGCGCCCGCAAACGGCTTTGCAATTCGGTATCGGCCAGCATCGTTTCCAGCGCCTCGGTCAAATGCGCCGCGCTTGCATGTTCCTGCAGTAGCTCGGGAACCAAGGATTCACCCGCCAGAATATTCGGCAGACCGACAAACGACTGCGCCTTTTGCCGCACAGTGAACCAATACGACAAAGCCGGGACCTTGTAAGTGATCACCATCGGTTTTTTGAACAGCGCCGCCTCCAGCGTGGCGGTTCCGCTAGCCACGATCAGCGCATCGGAAGCGGCCATCGCCTCGTGCGATCGACCATCCAGCAAAGTCCAGCAGCGTAGCAAATCGGTGGGAACCAGACGCCGGAAATGCTCGCCGACCAGACCGGGCACGAGCGGTGTGACGAAGCGCCAACGGGGATGACGGCGCTGCAACATCTGCACGGTGTCGACCAGAACCTGCCCCAGATGCTGAATTTCCGACGACCGACTCCCCGGCAAAATGCCGATCAGCAAATCCGCGTCGATATTCAAATTCCGGCGGGCAGCCAGGGTATCGACATCGAGTGGAATCAGCCCGGCCAAGGGATGCCCGATGAAAGTTGCGGGAATCCCGGCACGTTCCAGCAAAACCGGTTCGAACGGAAAAATACACAACACATGATCGCAGGCATTCCGGATAACATCGATGCGGTCGGCTCGCCAAGCCCAAAAGGCCGGGCAAACCAGTTGAACGGTTGCGATGCCCCGCCGCCGTAACTGCAGCGCCAGCCCCAGATTGAAATCCGGCGCATCGATGCCCAGGAAGACCCGCGGCAGCAACCGGCTCCAGCGCTGCCGCAACGCCCGACGAATACCGAGAATACGCGGCAGATGGCGAACGACTTCGACGTAGCCACGCACGGCCAATGCCTCGCTGTCGTACAGCGGATGGACGCCGGCCGCCTTCAGGCGTGGCCCGGCGATACCTTCGATACTGAGCTCCGCGCAAGCAGGCAGGCCGCACAGGGCCTCGACGACCCGCGCGCCGATCCAGTCGCCGGACGCCTCGCCAGCGACGAGGGCCAGATCGGTCAACGGACGATTCCGCGTTGCGACGTCTTCAGAAAGGTCAGCAGCGTTGCAATATGCTGGGCACCCTGCCCGGCCACAGCGATATCGGCAGCCAGCGCCTGCCGAGCGGCATCGATTGACAGACTTTGCCGGTAAACAGTTTTGAAGGCGCGCTTGATCCGGCTGATATCGTCGGGACCGAAACCGCGCCGCTTCAAACCCTCGGCGTTGATGCCGTGCGGGGCATGGGGGTTGCCAGCCACCATGACGAAGGGCGGCACGTCCTGCATGAGCTTGACGTCCATGCCGATCATAGCGTGCGCCCCGATCCTGACAAACTGATGCGCGCCGGAAAAGCCGCCCATGACCACCCAGTCGCCGACCTCGACATGACCGGCCAAGGTGGCATGGTTGGCGAAAACGACGTGATCGCCGACGATGCAGTCGTGCGCGATATGCACATACGCCATGATCCAGTTCGAGTCGCCGATCACAGTGACCTCGTTGCCCTGCAAGGTACCGGTGTTGATGGTGCAAAATTCGCGAAACGTATTGTCTTTGCCGATCCGCAAGCCGGTCGGCTCCCCGGCGTATTTTTTGTCCTGCGGCGGACCGCCGATCGAGCAATAAGCATGAAAACGGTTGTTTTCGCCGATCGCGGTATGCCCGTCGATGACGCAATGCGGCCCGATTACGGTATCGGCGCCGATTCGGACATGCGGCCCGACGATCGAAAAGGGCCCGACTCGCACCGAGGAATGCAACTCGGCGCGCGGATCGACCAACGCTGTAGGGTGAATCGTCATCGCGGCTTTTACTCCGAAGCTTTGCGGATCGTGCACATTAAGTCCGCCTCTGCGACGACGGCCTCGTCAACCCGCGCCTGGGCACGGTATTTCCATATACCCCGCGAGATCCGTTCGATGGTCACGTCGAGCAGCAACACATCGCCAGCGACGACGGGACGCTTGAACCGGGCGTTGTCGATGCCCACGAAGTAGTAAACCAGATCCTGCTCGGGCTTGGCACCACGGTTTAAAAAAGACAGAATGGCAGCGGCCTGCGCTAAAGCTTCGATGATCAAAACACCTGGCATCACCGGATGATGCGGAAAGTGCCCGGGGAAAAACGGTTCGTTGATCGTGACGTTTTTTTGCGCAAGAATGCGCTGGTTATCGTTGACCTCCAGCACTTTGTCGACCAGTAAAAACGGATAACGGTGCGGCAAATATTCGAGTATGGTTTTAATATCCATCAACGGCTTGGTCATATCATCACTTTCAGGATTTTTTGAGCTGCTTTTCTAATTGCCGAACGCGATCACGCAATTCGTCGAGGTGTTTTAAAACGGCGGCATTGCGCTCCCACTTGCGCTGCGTGTCGAGCGGAAAAGTGCCGCCGTAAGCACCCGGGGTCGACAGCGAACGCAATACCGTGCCGCCGACTGAAATATGCGTACCGTCCGGAATGCTGATGTGGCCGCCGATGCGCGCCGCGCCGCCGATCGTGCACCGGGCGCCGATTCTGGCGCTGCCTGCAATACCGACGCAGCCGGCGATGGCTGTATGCTCGCCGATCGTGACGTTATGCGCCACCTGAATTTGATTGTCGAGTTTGACGCCGTTGCCAATCACGGTATCGTCCAGCGCACCACGGTCGATGGTCGTATTGGCGCCAATCTCGACATCGTCGCCGACCAGCACGCGCCCGACCTGCGGAATTTTTTCCCAGCGGCCGGCATGCGGCGCGAATCCGAAGCCATCCGCGCCGATGACGACGCCACTGTGAACGATGGCACGAGCACCGATACGGCAATCGTCGTAAACAGTGACGTTGGCATGCAGCAGTGAAGCCTCGCCGATCACGACGTCATCGCCCAGCACCGTGCCGGCGTGCAGCACCACATGCGCGTCGACCCGGCAACCGGCGCCGACGATGACGCGCGGACCGATATACACCGTCGGGTGAATGGTTGCCTGCGGCGAAATATTTGCCGTGGCATCGACACCAGCCGGTTGCGGCAGTCGGGAAACATCCACCCACCAACGCTGAATCAAGGCGTAATAGCGGTAGGGATCGTCGACGAGCCAGAGTAAAAGCGGCTGCGTGCTGGTCGAGAGCACTTCGCAAATGGCCGCGAGCTCGGCGGCTTTTATGAGCACGACCGCAGCGCGGGTTTGAACGAATGACTTGTATGACTTTCGAGAAGATAAAAACGCGACCTGTCGGGAGCCGGCCATCCCCAAGCTGCCAAAGCCCTCAAGCGGGTAGGCCACCGACTCGCCGGCTGTGCAAGGCAGCGCCTCGCCATAGCTGAAGCGACGCAGCTCGCCACCGAATTTGGCAAGCAATTCGCTGAGCAACACAGGTTTGAATTTCATTGCGTCAGGAGAGAGGGTCGCTGCAGGGTCAACGGCTAAATCGACCCTAATGGAATGATCGCTTGCGAATCAGCGGGAACCGTTGAGTGACTTCAGCACCTTATCGGTAATATCGATCTTGGGGCTGGCATACACGGCTTCCTGAAAGATGATGTCGTATTTCTCTGCCTCGGCGATCTGTTTGATCACTTTATTGGCACGTTCCAGAATGCCGGACAGCTCTTCATTCCGACGGGAATTCAGGTCCTCGCGGAACTCGCGCTGCTTACGCTGAAACTCCTTGTCCTGATCGGCCAACTCGCGCTGCTTTTTGGCACGGTCGCTTTCGGAAAGCACCGAAGCATCCCGGTCCAGCTTTTCGGACAAGTTTTTGAGTTTGGCGGCGAGATCCTGCAGCTCTTTATCGCGCCGGGAAAACTCCTGCTCAATTTTTTGCTGGGCTGCTTTGGCAGCGGTTGCATCACGAAAAATCCGCTCCGTGTTCACGAAACCGATTTTTGCTTCCTGAGCAAAACCAGGGGCGGCTGCAACCAAACCAGCCGTCATTACCATCACACTTAAACTGCGTTTTACCGAAATCAAGATATCCTCCACGGTCGATCGAGCTATTTTCGCACAGCCAGAAAAAAAATGCCTGCTCATATTAAAAGCCGGCCGGTTTAAAACCAGTTTTAAAGCCACCACTCAAAAACCGGTTCCGATCGTGAATTGAAAGGCCTGTTTTCTGTCCTGTTCGTTGGCGTTGAGCGGCGCACCGATACTGAATTTCAGCGGTCCCACAGGCGATAGCCAAGAAACGCCGAAGCCGGTCGAATAGCGTAACTCACCGAGATCGATCCGTTGACTTACGTCATATACGTTGCCGGCGTCAAGGAATGTGAAAGCCCGGAACGAACGGTCGCTGTTGAGCCCCGGGATAGGGAAATAAAACTCTGCGTTACCGATCAGACGGCGCGCACCGCCGATTGGCAGGCCGTCGTTATCGCGCGGACCGAGACTGGACGTTTGATAGCCGCGCACCGTGCCGATACCACCCGCGTAAACGTTACGGAAGATCGGAAATGGCCGTCCACCGTAACCGCTGCCAATGGTTATTTCGCCGTTCAGCGCCAGAGCATAGTCGCGCTTGATCGGGAAAAAATGCTGCTCCTGATAAGTGAACCGCGTGAAACGCTGATCGCCCGTCGGCAGGGCCCATTCACCATTGAAACGGCGGAAGGTGCCCGTCGTCGGCGCAATCGCGCTGTTGCGGCTGTCGCGTTGGTAACCCAGGGTCGAGACGATACCGTAGCTGCTTGGACCGAAATCGTTAACATAGCTGCGAAAACGGCTCGGGCTGCTGTCGTTGACCGACAGCTTGGTACCCTCGTACGCGAGGCCAAAGCTGACCCGGTCGAGTTCCGACACCGGCACGCCGAAGCGAATGCCGGCGCCGTTGCTGACAATCCGGTAATTACCGAGATTGAGCACAGACGGGTCGGTGCGACGAGTGTAGATGTCGTAGCTGCGCGAAATACCGTCGAGCGTAAAATACGGATCGACCTGGGAAAACGCGATGGTGCGGTTGAGCCGGCTGGTATTGACATCAATCCCCACGGTCTGGCCGGAACCAAATACGTTTTGCTGCTGTACCGAGCCCGACAGGATCAGCTTGTCGGTAGACGAAACCCCAGCCCCGAGCAGCAGATTGCCGGTCGGCTTCTCGGCCACGGTCACGTTCACGTCGATCTGGTCGGACGTACCTGCGACCGGCGTCGTTTCGACATTCACATCTTTGAAATAACCGAGGCGGTCGACACGCTCGCGCGACAGCTTGATTTTTTCGGCGTCATACCAAGACGACTCGAACTGTCGAAGTTCACGCCGGATGACTTCGTCGCGAGTCCGAGTGTTACCGCCGACGTTGATGCGGCGCACATAGACGCGCTTGCCCGGATCGATATAAATCGTGAAATCGACGACCTTGGTAGTGCGATTGATTTCAGGTGCGGCGTTCGCATTCGAAAACGCATAGCCGTAATTGCCCAGGCGGTCGGTGATGGCTTTAGTGGATTCGGACAGTAGTTGGCCATTGAAGGTTTCGCCGGATTTGAGTGTCACCAGGCTGCGCAGCTCTTTTTCGCGGTTCATCAGATCGCCGGCTATTTTGATGCTGCCGACCGTGAACTTGTCACCTTCGTTGACGTTGATGGCGATGTAGATGTCCTGCTTGTTTGGCGCGATCTGCACCTGCGTCGACTCGACGTTAAACTCCAGATAGCCGCGGTTCAAATAAAACGAACGCAGCGACTCGAGGTCACCGGACAGCTTTTGGCGCGAGTATTGATCGTTTTTGGTATAGAACGAAAACACGTTGCTCGGCTGCAGCGTGAATTCGCGCAGCAAGTCCTTTTCCGCAAAAGCCTTGTTGCCGACGACCGATATTTTTTTGATGGCGGCGGTTTCGCCCTCGCTGACAGTGAACACCACTGCCACGCGGTTCCGGTCGAGGGGCGAAACGGTCGTGGTTACCTCGGCAGCGTATTTACCGCGCGACAGGTATTGGCGCTTGAGCTCCTGTTCGGCGCGGTCGAGCATGGCGCGATCGAAAATCTTCGACTCGCCCACGCCGATGTCCTTGAGTGCTTTTTTCAATGTATCTTTGTCGAACTCTTTGGTGCCGACGATGTCCAGCGAATAAATCGCCGGCCGCTCCTGCACATAGACCACCAGCACCTCGCCGTCGACCTCGATCTTGACGTCCTTGAAAAATCCGGTTGCAAAAAGGGCCTTGATGGATGTGGCTGCCTTGTCGTCGCTAAAGGTGTCGCCGACCTTTACCGGCAGATAGCTGAAAACCGTGCCGGCCTCGGTTCGTTGCAAACCCTCGATTCGAATATCCTTAATGACGAAGGCGGATACCGCCCAGGCAATCTGGCCGCTCAAAGTCATGCCCAATACGGCCAATCCGATTAAAACTTTTCTCATGAATTCTTCTGCACGATCACTAGAGTAAGAGACGCTCGATGTCGTTGTAGAGCGCCAACGCGGTCATGACGGCGATCAGGGCGAATCCGACCCGCTGCCCCCATTCGAACCATTGCGAAGGCAATGGTTTGCCACGCACCGATTCGGCCAGATAATACATCAAGTGGCCGCCATCCAGAACCGGAACGGGCAAAAGATTCAGTACGCCCAGGCTCACGGACACCATGGCCAGGAAAGCCAGATAAGCCACAAACCCCACTTTGGCGGATTGGCCGGCAGCGTCCGCGATCGTCACCGGACCGCTCAACATTTTCAGCGGCAACTCACCGATCACCATTTTTCCGAAAGCACGCAAAGAAAACACACTGACTTCCCAGGTATGACGCAGGCCATACCGCAGGGCATCGACGATGCCACCCCGGGTGGTTTGGAGCGCGATGTCGCCGCCCAGTGCAACGCCGATTTTGCCTTGCGGCGCAAGCTCGGGGGCGGGCTTGACAGCCGCCGGCACCACATTCAGCGTCAGAGGTGCGCCCGCACGAATTACCTCGATGCGCATGGCACGCCCGGGCGACAACCGGACCTGCCGAGTAAAGTCGCTGCTGGAGAGCGCCGGCCGGCCGTCGACCAGGACGATCGTGTCGTTCTCCTGCAAGCCGGCTTTTTCGCCAGCCGAACCCGCCATCACCTGCCGGACGACGACGCTTTTTTCGTACGGTACCAGACCCAGCTGACCGACGGCCGACGTACTGATGCCCGGCCACCCCGGGTCAGTTGCGGAAATCGTCGCAGTTTTGAGGACGGCCCGGCCATGCTCCAGACGCTCGACGGTGAAAACCGCCTGCCGATTGTCGAGCATGGCGCGCAGCACTTGCCAGTTGAGCTCGTTCCAACCGTGGATGGGGCTACCGTTCAAGCTGACCAGCCGGTCACCGAACTGCAAGCCGTGGCGCGCCACCGGGCTGTCGACCGCTGGCTGACCGAGTCTGGCGGCTGGCTCGACAGCCCCTATGGCCAACACGCCGGCATATAGAAAAATTGCCAGCAGCAGATTCATCACTGGCCCGGCGAGCACGATCAGCATGCGCTGCCAGACCGGCTTGCGGTTGAATGCCTGAGCAAGGTCGACGTTGGGCGCATTCAGACTCTCGGGGTCGCGCTCATCGAGCATCCGAACGAAACCGCCCAGGGGAACGAGCGCGAGCGCCCATTCGGTACCGCCGGGGCTGAATTGTTTGAGCCAGACCGTTTTGCCGAAACCGATCGAGAACCGTAGCACCCGCACCCCGAAGAAACGCGCCATGGCATAGTGCCCGAGCTCGTGAATGGTCACTAAAATCCCGATGGCCAGTATGAACGCCGCAATGATTATCAACACGCTTGCTCCTAAGCTTACGAAATGGATGCGGCCAGCCCGCACAAGCGCCCGGCCAGCGACCGGGCCTGACGGTCGGCTTCCAGCGCCACGTCCAGCGAGGATACCGGGGAAACATCGGTACTTTGCAAGACCGAATCAATCACTTCGACGATTCCGGTAAAAGAAATTTTTTCTTCCAAAAATGCCTGGACAGCGATTTCGTTGGCAGCGTTGAATGTGGCGGCTGCCGTCCCCCCTGCCCGCAAAACGTCGAAAGCCAGACGTAAAGCGGGAAACCGCTCGAAATCCGGCGCCTGAAAGGTCAACTGTGCCAGCTCGGTCAAGCGCAGCCGGCGAACCCCCGAGGCGAGGCGCTCGGGATACCCCAAGCAATACGCGATCGGCGTGCGCATGTCGGGCTCGCCAAGCTGCGCCAGAAAGCTGCCGTCGCGGTACTCGACCAAAGAATGAACGACGGACTGCGGATGAACGACCACTTGAAAAGTCTCGACCGGCAGGCCGAACAGCCAAGCGGCTTCGATCAGCTCCAGACCTTTGTTGGCCATGGTTGCGCTGTCGACCGAAATCTTGCGGCCCATGGACCAGTTGGGATGCGCCACGGCCTGGGCAGGTGAAATGTGCGCAAACTCGTCGAGCGGCGTATTCAAAAACGGCCCACCCGAAGCCGTCAACCAGATGGCGGCGATACCCGCCTCAGCCGCCCGTGTGCGGTCGTAACCGTCAGGCAGGCTTTGAAAAATTGCATTGTGTTCGGAGTCGACCGGCAGTAGCAAGGCGCCGGACGCCTCGGCGGCAGCCATCATCACCGCTCCGGCCAAAACCAGTGACTCTTTATTCGCTAGCAACACCCGCTTGCCTGCTTGCACGGCGGCCAGAGTGGGTGCGAGACCAGCCGCGCCGACGATCGCCGCCACAACCACATCCGTCTGGACGGCACCGCATAGCGCTGCTACCGCCGGCGTGGACACCAGTTCGGGCGGTGCGCGGCCGGCTTGCCGATAGGCACGAGCCGCATGTTCGTGCCAACCGTCGGCATGCCAGCGCAGCAAAGCTTCGGGATCGGTAACCGCCAGCCAGTCCGGTAAAAAAGCGCCGGCCTGTTCGCACAAACGGCGGATATTGGTGTGCGCCACCAGACCATGCACGGAAAAACGCTCGGGATGCTGCGCAATAACGTTCAGGGCACTGCAACCGATCGACCCTGTACTGCCTAGAACTACGATCGAAACCACGATCCAACCAACAATAAAAGCATACCCACGGGCACGACCGCCAATTGGGCATCGATCCGGTCGAGAACACCACCATGCCCCGGCAGTAGATTTCCGCTGTCTTTGACCCCGACACGGCGTTTCAACAGCGACTCGTATAAATCGCCGACGATCCCCAGCACAGCCAATAGAAGGAGCTGCACACTGAACCAGAGTGCGCCGCTCTGCCGATGAATCTCAGCTGGCCAGTTGGCCGTCTGCGCGGGCAGGTAAGGGGCGATCCAAATCCAGGCCCAGCCATATAAAGAAACCCCGACGAGGCCGCCAGCGGCGCCCTCCCAGGTCTTACCGGGGCTGATCGCCGGCGCCAGCTTGTGTTTGCCAAAACCCTTGCCGGTAAAATAGGCAGCAATGTCGGCCGCCCACGCAACACCAAGCAAACTCAACAACAGTAGATTGCCGTGGTCGCGCGCGATTAACAGCCCGAGCCCGGCCGCGCACAACAGCAGCACGCCCAAAACCTGCGACACCCACGGCGACGAAGACCTGGGCGCCGGCCCGTAACGCAAGGCGAACGGCACGACGAATACCCAGAAAACAGCGGATCCTGACCACAGTAAAACCGTCGCGATGGGATTGCGTAACCAAGCGATGACAAGCACCGCTGTCAGTGACGCCGCAATCGTGATGATCAGGCGTTGGCGCAGAACCGAAATGCCCGACAACCCCGTCCATTCCCACACCCCCAGGACCATCACGACCAGAACGGTCGCAGCCCAGGCTCCGGGCCCGGCCCATTTCAAAATAATGCTCAACCCGACCAATAAAGCGAATGCCGTAACGATGCGGATTTTCAACATGCTGCGCGCAGCTCTGCGGGCGCCCCGGTGAAGCCCGCCTTGACCTGGTCGCTGGTGCGGCCGAAGCGCCGTTCACGCTGCTGATAAAAAGCGATCGCCTCATCGAGTGCCGCGCTGCCGAAATCCGGCCAGAAACGCTCGGTAAAATAGAGTTCTGTATACGCCAGTTGCCAGATCGAGAAATTCGAAATGCGCTGCTCGCCACCGGTTCGTATGAACAGCTCCGGCTCCGGCGCAAAGTTCATGCTAAGCTGCGGAGCCATCAGCGCCTCGCTCAGCAGCTCCGGGTTATGCACGAGCTCGGGGTGCAGAACCAGGGTACGCCGCATGGCCTGCAAAATATCCCAGCGCCCACCGTAGTTGGCAGCGATCGTGAGGTTGAAGCGGGTATTGGACGCAGTCAGCGTATGCGCGCGCTGAATCAACTCCTGCAAATGCTCGCCGAACAGCGAAATATCGCCGACGATGCGCAAACGGATGCCCTGCTCATGCAAGCGATCGACATCCTTCTCTAAGACATTGTAAAAAAGGCGCATGAGCAGCGAAACCTCGTCGGCCGGGCGGCGCCAGTTTTCCGAAGAGAAAGCAAAGACCGTCAGGTATTCCACGCCCCTTTCGACGCACGCGCGGACACAGGCACGCAAGGCTTCGACGCCGCGCTTGTGTCCCGCGAAACGCGGGAGCAACCTTTTTTGTGCCCAGCGCCCATTCCCGTCCATGATAACAGCGATGTGACGCGGCACAGGCTGCACGGTGGGAATGGTAATCGTGGTCGAAGTCATGCGGCATGCATCATACGGTCATGATCTCAGCTTCTTTTTGCTGCAAAGTCTTATCGACCTCGATCACGAACTTGTCTGTCAGCTTCTGTATATCGTCCTGGGCGCGCCGCTCGTCATCTTCGGAAATATCCTTGTCCTTGACCATTTTTCGCAAGGCTTCATTGGCATCGCGCCGCAAATTACGAATGCCGACTTTAGAGTTTTCGCCCTCCTGCTTGACGACTTTGGTCAGTTCGCGACGCCGCTCTTCGGTCAGCGCCGGCATCGGGACACGGATCTGATCGCCGACCGTTGCCGGGTTCAGCCCCAGACCAGAATCGCGAATCGCTTTTTCGATCGCTGGGCCGCTTTTCTTTTCCCATGGCTGAACACTGATCGTCCGTGCATCAGTCAAGGTCACGTTGGCTACTTGAGAAATCGGCACAGAAGCGCCATAGTACTCGACCTGAACGTGATCGAGCAGACCGGTATGCGCACGCCCGGTTCTGATCTTGGCCAATTCGTTTTTCAGGGAATCGATGGCCTTTTGCATCTTCTGGTCGGTTTGCGTTTTGATGTCGGCAATGCTCATGATTTTTCCTGCTTACGGTTAAACGTGCACGAGGGTGCCTTCGTTTTCTCCGGTAACCACCCTCAACAAGGCGCCCGGTTTATTAATGCAAAAGACGCGGATCGGTAGTTTCTGATCGCGGCATAAGGCAAATGCAGTCGCGTCCATGACCTCCAGATTCTTGGCGATCGCCTCGTTGAAGGTAATCGAGTCATACCGTTTCGCATCCGGGTCTTTCTTCGGGTCGGCGGTGTAAACGCCATCGACCTTCGTTGCTTTCAAGACAACCTCTGCACCCATTTCCGAACCACGCAGTGCTGCTGCGGTGTCGGTGGTAAAAAACGGGTTGCCGGTACCGGCGGCGAAAATGACGACTTTGCCTTCTTCGAGGTAACGGATGGCTTTGGGCCGGATATACGGCTCGACCACCTGCTCGATGTTCAACGCCGACTGTACCCGTGCTTCGACTCCCTGCCGGCGAAACGCATCCTGCAAGGCAAGCGAATTCATGATGGTCGCCATCATGCCCATGTAATCGGCAGTTGCGCGATCCATGCCGGCCGCACCGGGTGCAACGCCACGAAAGATATTACCGCCGCCGATGACGATCGCTAACTCGACCCCCATACGCGCCACTTGTGTGACTTCGCCCACCATGCGTTCGATCGTATTGCGGTTGATGCCAAAAGCGTCGTCGCCCATCAGGGCTTCTCCCGACAACTTGAGCAAGACGCGTTTATAAGCTGGCATACCGTTTCCTTTGAGACAGATCAAACGTCATACATCATGGCGATTCATATCAAACGAGACCGACATTTCATGTGTGACGCAGCACTAGCGCGCAACAGCGGCTGCGGCCGCAGCGGCCTGAGCAGCGACTTCAGCAGCAAAATCGTTGGTTTTTTTCTCTATTCCTTCACCAACGACAAACAACACAAAACGGTTGACCGTAGAATTTTTTGTTTTTAGCATCGCTTCCACGGTGAGCTTGTCGTCCTTGACGAAAGTCTGGGACAACAGCGCAACTTCCTTGAGAAACTTTTGCACCGAGCCTTCAATCATTTTGGCGACGATTTCGGCCGGCTTGCCCGACTCGGCAGCTTTGGCTTGCGCCACCGAGCGCTCACGGTCGATATCGATCTGCGGCACACCAGTAGTATCGAGCGACTTGGGCCGGGTAGCCGCGATGTGCATAGCCACATCTTTACCGACAGAATCGTCGCTACCTGTGAAATCTACCAGTGTGCCGATACGGCCACTGTGGATATACGACACGGCGCGGCCGACGGCTTCTAAACGCTCGAAGCGGCGGATACTCATATTCTCGCCGATTTTGCCGATTAAAGCCGAACGCACGGAGTCGACCGTGCCGTCTTGCAAAGGCAATGCAGACAGCGCCTCGACGGTGGCAGGATTTTTTTCGACGATCAAGCGCGCGACATTGGCGACGAAGCTCAGGAAATCGTCATTTTTCGAAACAAAATCGGTTTCGCAATTGACTTCTACGATGGCGGCGGTTTTGCCGTCGGGCGTGATGTGCGTACCGACCAAACCTTCCGCCGTGACGCGGGCGGCAGCTTTGCTGGCCTTACTGCCGAGTTTGACTCGCAGAAGCTCTTCGGCTTTTTCCATATCGCCGGATGCTTCGGTTAACGCTTTTTTGCACTCCATCATCGGCGCGTCGGTTTTCTCGCGCAGTTCTTTGACCATCGCTGCGGTGACTTCAGACATGTCGTTTCCTTTAAAATTTTTCAAGAAATGGCGTCAGCCAAAAAAAAGGGGCGACGGGCGCCCCAGTCGTCAGCCGGCCGATACTAAATGTTAGTACTAAGCTGGGCGTCCGCCACTTCGACGAACTCGTCACCGGTTTCCTGAACGGCTTCGACGACTTGATTCAGCGCTGCGTCGCGGCCGGCGAGAATGGCGTCGGCCACACCGCGTGCATACAGACGAATCGCGCGCGCGGAATCGTCATTACCTGGAATGACGTAGTTGACGCCTTCGGGAGTGTGATTGGTATCGACCACACCAATCACAGGAATACCGAGCTTGCCGGCTTCCGTGATCGCAATTTTGTGGTAACCGACGTCGATCACGACGATGGCATCGGGCAAGCCAGTCATGTCTTTGATCCCGCCGATGGAGGCTTGCAGTTTGACCAGTTCCCGATCGAAAGTCAGCGCTTCTTTTTTGGTCATGCGTTCCAGGGCGCCGTCGGCGACCTGCGCTTCCATATCTTTCAGGCGCTTGATCGAGGTCTTGACGGTTTTGAAGTTGGTCAGCATACCGCCCAGCCAACGCTGGTCGACATACGGTATGCCCACACGCTGTGCTTCCTCGGCGATGATTTCGCGGGCCTGACGCTTGGTGCAGACGATCAGGATGTTGCCGCGGTTGGCTGCGAGACGCTTGATGAACTTGAGCGCCTCGTCGAGCAACGCGACGGTTTTTTCGAGGTTGATGATGTGGATTTTGTTGCGATGGCCGTAGATGAACGGCGCCATCTTGGGGTTCCAGAAACGTGTTTGGTGGCCGAAATGGCAACCAGCTTCCAGCATTTCGCGCATGGAAATAGGCATTTGATTCTCCAGTGTCAGGGTTATGGCTTACATTGGCAATTCGGCTGTGTTTCCGTGGCAATTTACGACTACGGACTCAGCACCCTGGCGTTACCAATGCGTCGATTCACGACGGACGACGAAGTCGCAATAACTGCTACGGTAACTGCTACGGTAACTGCGACGATCGACCGGATCATGTGGGCGTTATTATAACCGTTAGATTAGAATACACTCAAGTCCATCTGCGGTTAACTCATGAGCATTTACTTAAACAATCAGGAAGACATCGAAAAAATGCGAGTCGCGGGACGCTTGGCGGCCGAAGTGCTCGACTATATCGGCCCTTTCGTACGGCCCGGCATCACCACAGGCGAAATCGACAAGCTTTGCCACGACTATATGGTCGACGTACAGCACACCGTTCCGGCCCCGCTGAATTACTCGCCCGGCGGGCACACGCCCTACCCGAAATCGATCTGCACTTCGGTCAATCACCAGATCTGCCATGGTATTCCGGGCGATAAAAAGCTCAAATCGGGCGACATCATCAATATCGACGTCACTGTCATCAAAGACGGCTACCATGGCGACACCAGCCGGATGTTTCTGGTGGGCGACGTGGCCCAGCCCGCGAAAAGGCTTTGCCTGATCACTTACGAGTGCATGTGGATCGGTATTCTGGCGGTTCGCCCCGGCGCCCGCCTGGGCGATATCGGCCATGCCATTCAAAAGCATGGGGAACGGCATGGCTATTCGATGGTGCGGGAATTCTGCGGTCATGGCATCGGTAAAAAGTTTCATACAGAACCGCAGGTTCTGCATTACGGCACGCCTAACACCGGCCTCGAACTACAGGCAGGGATGATTTTCACGATCGAACCGATGGTCAACGCCGGACGGCGCGATATTCGGGCCATGGCCGATGGCTGGACGATCGTTACCAAAGACCACAGCCTGTCGGCCCAATGGGAGCATACCGTGCTGGTCACGAACAGCGGTTTCGAGGTGATGACTTTGTCGGCAGGCTATCCGCCTTTGCCCGATTTCGTCGAACTGCCCGGCTAGCATAAAACGGGGAACCTCGGTGTTGTTTCATAGGAGTGCTGCCATGCGATCAGCCGCTGCGCTTGCACGGTATTGCCGACAAACCAGGTGCGATGGAGTACTAGCGCTTGCGCGATGAACTCCGTTTGCGCTACAAGGCCCGGCTGGCGGCGCTCAAGCACAACCTGCGCCAGCAAGCCGCCACGCTCCCGCTGGCGCACAGCGGCACGGATACTTTGCTGACGCGCCACGGCGCCGGAGTAGACACCCTGCTGCAGGCGCTGTGGCGGGAGCTGGACATGCCGCCATCCTTCAGCCTGATCGCGGTGGGCGGTTATGGACGGGGCGAATTGTTCCCGTTTTCCGATGTCGACGTCTTGGTGCTGATCGACCGCGCATCGGATAGCGCAAGCCAGACGCAGCTCGAGAACTTCTTCAGCGTTTGCTGGGATATCGGGTTCGAAATGGGCCATAGCGTTCGCACCGTTGAGGAATGTTTGAGCGAAGCGCAGAAAGACGGCACAGTGCAAACCGCTTTGCTCGAAACTCGCCTGATCTGCGGCGCACCGGACAGTCTGACAGCACTGCACCGGCAATTTTTTCTACAACTCGAACCCGCCCGGTTCTTCCGCTTGAAAATGCTGGAACTGCGGCAGCGCCATACACGCTTTCACGATACGCCTTATGCGCTGGAGCCGAACTGCAAGGAAGGCCCGGGCGGGCTGCGCGACCTGCACACCATCGTCTGGCTGGCGCGCGCCGCCGGCCTGGGCGACTCATGGAGCAAAATGGCGCTGAAAGGCTTGCTCACGGCGCGGGAAGCCAGCCAGTTGCGACGACACGAGCGGCTGTTGAAAAGCCTGCGCCTCCATCTGCATTGGCTGGCTGAACGCCGCGAAGATCGGCTGACCTTCGACGTGCAGACCGGCTTGGCGGAAAAGCTGGGGCTGACGACGCGGCCCGGGCGGCGACCGAGCGAGCTGTTGATGCAAAGCTATTACCGTGCGGCCCGGGCAATTTGGTTGTTGAGCACCATGCTGCTGCAAAACTTAGAGCGTTTATTGCAACAGGAACCTCCCCAGCAGCCGAGCATCATCGACCGGGATTTTCAAGCGAGCGGCGGTTTGCTCGATATGCGGCACCCCGACCTGTTCAAACGCCGCCCGCCCGCCTTGCTACGCGCTTTTACTGTGTTGCAACGTCATTCCGAACTAAGCGGCATGAGCGTGCGACTGCTCCGCGCGCTGTGGCACGAACGTTTCCGGATTAACGCGGCGTTTCGCGCCGAACCGGCGAACCGCAAGCGTTTTCGGGAGTTTTTGCGCTACCCGGACGGTATCGTGCACGCCCTGCGGCTGATGAGTCAAACCGACATTCTGGGCCGGTATTTACCGGTCTTCGGTAAGATCGTCGGACAAATGCAGCATGACCTGTTCCATGTTTACACGGTCGATCAGCATACCTTGATGGTGCTGCGTAATCTGCGGCGGTTCACCATGGCCGAGCACGCCCATGAGTACCCCTTGTGCAGCCGGCTGATGGGGAATTTCGATGCGCCGTGGCTGCTGTATGTGGCGGCGCTGTTTCACGATATCGCCAAAGGCCGCGGCGGGGATCACAGCGAGCTCGGCGCACTCGAAGCGCAAAAATTCTGCGAACAGCATTTCATCGGCAAGCGCGACACGGCTTTCGTGATCTTCCTGGTGCAGCACCACTTGACGATGTCGAACACCGCCCAACGCCAGGACTTGTCGGAGCCGGCCACCATCCGCCGCTTTGCCGCCATCGTCAAAACCGAGCGGCGCCTAGTCGGGCTGTACATGCTGACGGTCGCCGATATACGCGGCACCAGCCCAAAAGTATGGAATGCCTGGAAAGGCAAGCTACTCGAAGACTTGTTCGCGCAGACCTTATTGGTGCTCAAGGGCTCGGCGCCGTCTTCGGGCCAACGGCGACTGGCGGACAAACAGGAGGATGCCCAGCGGCTGCTGCGCTTGAGCGCCCTGCCCGACGACGTTCATGAAAAGCTGTGGGCCACGCTCGACGTCGGTTATTTTTTACGCACCGATGCGCCCGACATCGCATGGCATGCGCGACAGTTGGCCGGTCAGGTCGAAACACCGCAGCCGATCGTGCGTGGCCGCTTATCGGCGCTCGGCGAGGGCTTGCAGATTCTGGTGTATTGTCGCGACCAACCCGACCTGTTTGCCCGCATCTGCGCGTATTTCCATTCGCAGAATCTGGACGTGCTCGACGCCAAGATTCACACGACCCAACGAGGCTATGCGCTCGACAGCTTCATGCTGGCCGACCCGGAGCAGGTCGCCACCTACCGCGAACTGATCAGTTTGATCGAGACGGGACTGCGCACCCATCTGCAGACCGTCGCGCCGTTGCCGTTGCCGACGCGTGGTAGGGGGTCGCGCCAGTCGAAGCATTTTCCGCATCCCCCGTCGGTCGCCTTACAGCACGACGAGAGCGGAACATTTTTTTTGCTGTCGCTCACCGCGACCGACCGCCGGGGCTTGCTGTATGCGATCGCGTATGTGCTGGCGCGGTTTCGCGTGAGCTTGCACACGGCCAAGATCATGACGCTGGGCGAGCGGGTCGAAGATAGCTTTTTGCTCGACGCCAGCCGGTTGGCTTCCGAAAAAACGCGGGTGCGGCTGGAGACCGAATTATTAGAAGCTGTTGGCTAAGGCTGCCGCCAGTCGCTGCGAAGGTTTGCACTCGATAATCCCCGGCCAACCGATATCCCTGTAAGCAACGCCGCAGACGAGAACGCGGCAGATTTGCTTTACGATTATTACCCCAACAGCCTCTGCCGACCAGGCAACCAATTTTTGGTCCGCTCCCACTGATCATCGCGCCCCCTCACCCTGATTTAGCCAATTTTCAGTGGAACTATTGGCTGATTATCTGCACCAAATAGGAAAGATACTCACTCGATCAGACGCTGGCGGCTTCATCCTCAAGTCAAACTCGACGAAGCACCTGTCGATAACCAACTG
>JBKCTV010000052.1:0-10284 GCA_046318595.1 Burkholderiaceae bacterium
TCCACTTTGCGGTCGCCGCGAATATCGATCTGTGGTTGCGGCCGTTCGGCGGCTGTCGCTTGCAGCCGGGCCGTGAAATCAGCCGGTTCGATGGGTTGATCGTTCCAGAAAATGTCGCCCGTCCGGGTCAAGGATACGGTAATGCTCTTCGGCTGCTCGACGGTCGGTATGTTCTGCGCGCGCGGCAGATCGATCTGCACGGAGTGTGTCAGGACGGGCAAGGTAATGATGAAAATGATGAGCAGCACTAACATGACGTCGACGAGCGGCGTCATGTTGATTTCGTTCATGATGTCGTCGTTGTTGTCGAGGTCGCCACCAAAAGACATGTCAGCGCCCTCCTCTGCCATGCCCAGCGACAAGGGCTTCCGCGTTTTTGGTGACGGGCGAGCCGGTCAGAAAATAGGCATGCAATTGCCGGGCGAAACGCTGCAGCCGATTGATGATGCCTTTGTTGGTACGGGCCAAGGTGTTATAGCCCAGCACCGCCGGAATCGCTACCGCCAAACCGAAAGCCGTCATGATCAGGGACTCGCCAACCGGGCCAGCGACTTTGTCGATGCTCGACTGACCGGAGATGCTGATACTGACCAGTGCATGGTAAATACCCCAGACCGTGCCGAACAGGCCGACGAACGGCGCTGTCGAACCGATCGACGCCAAGACCGGCAAGCCGCCCTGCAAACGTTCGGCGGCTTCGTCGATCGCACCGCGCAGGCTTTCGGTCAGCCATTCGGCCAGGCTAAGCTGCCCATGCAGGTCTTCTTTGTTGCAGGTGTGGTGCTCGACTGCGGCCTGCCCCTCGAGCGCCAACTGACTGAATGGGTTGTCGGGCACGGCTGTTTGCAGGATATTCATGCCCTCGGCAAAGCTGTGCGCATGCCAGAACTGACCCAGCCCCTGCGCCGCGCGCCTGACTCGAACGAGCCGCCATGTGTGCGTCGCGATCATATACCAGGATACGATCGACATGAGGAGGAGCAAGAGCGCGACCGCTTTGGTGACCCAGTCGCCTTGGTGCCAAAGCGCGGCAATACTGTAAGGGTTGGCGTTCATATCATTTACCTTTTGCAATAGCGTTTATTGGGTGAGCGAGTAATCGACCGACACCATGTACCAATGCGCAACCGGCTTGCCGTCGCGCTGAGCGGGGACGAAGCGCCAAGTTTTGATCGCATCGCGGCCAGACTGATCGATGCGCGGAAATCCGCTCGACTGCCGGATGCGGACTTCGCCGACGGTACCGTTGGGCAATACTTGAATGACGAGGTTAACGCGGCCTTCCTCTCTCAGCCGGCGGGACATCGCTGGATAGTCGGGCTGCGGCGAGTATACCGAGGTGGCTTCTTGCAGGATGGCGGGCGGTTCGTCGCTGCTACTGGATGGTTTGGTCGGCGCCGGTGTGCTTGGCGCCGGTGTGCTGGTATTGGCCGGCGCCTTTGCTGTTTCCGCCGCAGCGACAGGCGCCGGTGAGGTCGTCGCGGGACTCAGTGGTACAGACGGCGGCGGCACCACGGGGGCACGGTCCGATGGCGGACCGGGCGGCGAGGCTGGCTCTGTCTTGGCTGGAGGCGTCGGCGCTTTGCTGAGCGCTTGTGCGGGTTTGACCGGTGGAGCCGAATTATCGGCACGCTTATCAGTCGGGTCGTTAAGTTTACTGACCAGGCTGCCGCTGATGCGTGGCTGCGGCAACAGCCTGGCCGGCGTTTCGACGGTCTGCGCCGAGAGCACGAGCACAGCCAAGCCGGCGTGCAGTAGACCAACGCCCAGTAAAATCGGCCAGTGCGGCCGCGTGTTCAAAGTCGTGCCCATTGCCGCAAAAGGTTGTGATAGTGGTTCGTCAGCGCCAGTACCTCGGCAGTGTCGCCGAGCTGCGCGCGCAGCCGGCCGATCGTCATGTCCAGATCGAACAGCAGACGACGCTGCAAGTCGTCGTTGACCATGCTGTGCACCCAGAAAAAACACGCCAGACGTTCGCCGGCGGTCACGGGTGTGACCTGATGCAGGCTCGTCGCCGGATAGAGAATCAAATCGCCGGCCACTGGCTTGACCGACTGCAGGCCATAGGTGTCCTGGATTTGCAGCTCGCCGCCGCTGTAACTACCCGGCTCCGAAAGAAACAAGGTGGCCGATACGTCGGTGCGCAGTTTACGGCCGCTGCCGGGCGCCTGCCGGATGGCGTTATCGATGTGCCAACCGAAATGGTCGCCACCAGCATAACGGTTGAACAGCGGCGGATAAACGCGCTCGGGCAAGGCGGCGCTGATGAACATGGGATTGCGCTCCAGCCGACGCAGTACGATGTCGCCGAGCTCGATGGCGAGCGCTGAATTTTCGTCGAGCTGCTGGTTGTGCTTGACGTGCGCACCCTGCCGACCGGCAGTCGCCAGGCCACTGACCCAGGCGCTGCCGGCTGCGGTCAGGCGAGCTCGAAAACTCGCCAGCAGTTCGCTATTGAGCACTTCGGGAATGTGTACCAGCATAAGCTTTAAAAACGGTAGTTCAACGACAATTTGGCCGCCCTGCCCTGCGCCAGCGTTGCCCGGCCGCCGGATGCGACATCGAAGTAGCGCTCGTCGGTGAGGTTTTGCAGGTTGAGGCGCACATCGTATTTCTTTTCGCGGTAAGCCAGCGTTGCATCATAGCGCGTATAGCCATCGATCTGCGCCGTCTGAAAATTGTTGACATACTTGTCGTCGGAATATACCAGACCGCCGCCGACTTCCCAGTGGCCGCCCAGTAAGTATGTCGTCCAGAGTGTGGCGCTGTTTTTCGGGGTGTTCAGCAGGGCGTTGCCCTCCTCGCGAAGCCCCGCATCCGCAGTAGTGCCGATGGTATTGGATTTCCGCACTTTACCGCTCAGACGCGTGTAACCGGCGATCACGTTCCACAGGCGTGTCAACCGTCCGATCGCGGTTATCTCGAAACCGTCGACGCGCGTGCGACCGTCGACCGACACAAGGCGATTGACCGGATCGGTGGTGCGGGCGTTGTTCTTGTCGATGCGGAACAAGGCGGTATTGAGGGACAAGTCGCCTTGCAGCAGGTCCCATTTGCCGCCGATTTCCATCGAACGGCTTTTTTCCGGGGCTACGCCGGTGTTGGCGGCGGTGAGGGTCACGGTTTCGGCCGAGGGATTGAACGAAGTGCCGTAAGAGAGATAGTAAGCGCCAATATCGGTCGGCTGGTAAATCGCTCCGGTTCGATAGCTGAACATGTTATCTGTTTGGCGCAGTGTGGTATCGGTTTGTGCTAGACCTGCGGCAGGGCTAATCTGATTGATGTCACGCTGACTGGCCTGAAAACGGTCGTAGCGAATGCCGCCGACCAGTTTCCATTGCTTGTTTAGATCGACTTGGTCGTTGATATACGCAGCGTAGGAGTTCGCGCGGGTCGTCGTCGTTTGGTTGAGCGAACGGCTGCCCTGCCGCATGCCGTTGATCGGGTTGCCCAGATTGACTTGCGATTGCCCGGCGGTCGTGGTCCAGACGTATCGGTCGTTATCGTAATCGTCGCGCCCGATTTCGAAACCGGTCACTAAGGTGTGGTCGATATTGCCGGTCTTGAATTTACCGATCAAGTCGGTCTGATTGAAAATCGACTCGTCGTCGATCTCGCGGTCGCGGTCCTGACGTACGGCTTGTAATTGCGATAGCGGCGTGTTGCGGTCGAGCGCGGTACCGATGGGTGCGCCGGGCGCCAGCGAAATCGCGCCCAGTGGCGACGGTGAAGCCTTCGTGTTGTACTTGGCGATTTGTAACTGGTTGCGTACGGTCCAATTGGTATTCAGCTTGTGCTTCACGGTGGCGCTGAACACGCCGACGTTCTGGTCGAAACGATCGTCCGTGTAGCCGTAGTAACGGTTCGATGGCGCATCGACCGGCCGGCGCAAGGTCCCTACCCCGGCGCTGCTGGTCGGCAAAAACGGGAATCCATAGTCGGGCACCTCGCGGCCGCGTTGCAGCAGCGCCGATAAGGTGACTTCCGTTGGCGTGTTGATGCCGAAACGCAATGACGGCGCAATCCCATAGCGCCTGCTGTCGACCACGTCGCGGTCCGAGCCGGCCTCTTGCCAGAAACTCGCTACACGAAACGCCGATGTGTCGGACGTCGCACGACCGACATCGACGGTGGGGCGTTTGAAGTCGTTCGTGCCGACCGCGACGCCGAGCTCGGAAACCGGCGCGAGCTGCGGCTTTTTGCTGACTTGGTTGATGACACCGCCCGTCGAGCCCCGGCCGAACAGCATCGACGACGGCCCTTTGAGAACCTCGACGGCATTCAGAAAAAACGTGTCGCGCGTGTACTGGCCGCGGTCGCGCATGCCGTCGATAAATAAGTCGGTGCGCGCCGAAAACCCGCGCAGGTTGATGCTGTCGCCGATCGCGCCGCCCTCGCCAGCCGACAAGGTGATGCCCGGCACGTTGCGCAAGGCTTCGGCCAGCGAGCTCGTGCCCTGTGCCTTGATGAGGTCTTCGTTGACGACTGTGACCGACTGGGCGATGTCGCGCAAGGCGGTCGGCGTTTTGCCGCCGACGGTCGACAGAGCCGAGCCGTAGTCGCTCACGGGCTCGCTGTCAGCTTTGACGCTCACTGCCGGCAACGCGGTTTGCGCATAAACATGACCGCTGTGCAGGGCAATGCCCGACAAGGCGAGTTTCAAGCAGTGGCTGAGGTGAGAACGACGGTGGACGGCAAGGATTTTCATGAAGTGGCTCGACAGAAGTTAAATATTTGTCGTAATGATAATCATTATCATTTTTATTAACAACCCCGGTTTGCTAAGTTTTTTACAATGCTAATTTTGAAACGGGCTTTGTGCATTGAAGACCAGCAACGCTATCGCATAGGTTTTCCAGCCCATCACCGCCTGCGCGCTGGTCCCGGCGCTTCGATAGAGAAAATTTTCGAGCTTGGCTACCCAGCCCAAGCCGCGGACCGCCGAGCCATCGCCGATTTTTTCCAGGTAAATGCCCAGCGGCCAGGCCAGTACCAGCAGCACGGCCAGAAAGGCGGCAAGCAAAATCAAGGCTTGGATGCTCATCACAGATCCTCCGCTTTGAGCAAAGCCGTTACCAGGTACACCAGCAGGCCAGCGGCCACAAACGCGCCGATCAGATAAAAAGTATTCATCGGCCGTCTCCCAGCTTGGCGCAGCTAACGGCAAATGCACAGCTTGCCAACAGGAAAGCCAAGATTGCACCGGTATATACAATGTCCATCAGCATCTCCATGACTGCTCGTTTTGATGATGGATACCTTAGTCTTACTGTGTCACTAAAAAAGTGTCATCATACGTCTGTTTTTATCACTCTGATGAGCAACGATGGGGACAAGCGAACGGTTTGACCGATATATAGAACATTTATCGCAAGGGTTGGGGCATGCGGACCGTCATGCAGGGCTCAGGGGGTATTGCACAGGGTTGATGCTACCTTTGGCGCGCAAGAGCGTCGAGCCGATGGCGGCGCATATTGACCCCTTGCATGCCAGCGCCCGCCACCAGTCGTTACATCACTTCGTGGCCAAAGCGCAATGGTCCGATACCGAAGTGCTGCGGCGGATCCGCCAGTGGGTCGTGCCCCAGATGGACTTCAGCCGTGGCGGCTGGTGGATCATCGATGACACCGGCTTTCCCAAAAAGGGCAAGCACTCAGTAGGTGTGGCCCGTCAATACTGTGGGATGTTAGGCAAGCAGGACAACTGCCAAGTCGCGGTAAGCGTTTCGCTGTCCAGTGACCAAGGCAGTGTGCCGGTGGCTTGGCAGCTTTATTTGCCCGAGGATTGGGCAACTGATCCAGTACGTCGGGCCCGTGCTGGGGTACCCGAGGAGATTGAGTTTGCTACTAAGCCACAGATCGCACTGGCTCAGTTACGCGCCTTGCTCGATGAGGGCGCGCCGCGCCACTGTGTATTAGCCGATGCAGGCTACGGCGTAGATACCGAGTTTCGCCAGGCGCTGAGCGATCTAGGCCTGCAATACGCCGTGGGTGTGACCTCGGCGGTCGTGGTTTGGCCGCCCGGGGTCGAACCGCTGATGCCCAAGCCTTACAGCGGTAGGGGGCGGCCACCGGTGATGCCTCGACGCACGGCGCAACGCCAACCTTTGAGCGTCAAGGACCTGGCCTTGTCGCTGCCCGAACAAGCTTTTCAGACCATCACGTGGCGCCAAGGCACCAACGAACCGCTCAGTGGGCGCTTTGCCGCGCTGCGCATACGCCACGCCGGTGGCAATGCCGGCAAAGCGCGGCTGCGCCCGCTGCAATGGCTATTGATCGAATGGCCAGCCGGCCACAAGGAGCCACGCAAGTACATCTTGTCGACATTACCGGAGGACACGCCAATCGAGGATTTGATCAGCGCGGCCTACCAACGCTGGCGAATCGAACGTGATTACCAGGATTTAAAACAAGACTTCGGGCTGGGGCATTACGAGGGTCGTGGCTGGCTAGGGTTTCATCACCACGCCAGCCTGAGCATCGCGGCCTACGGATTCTTGATGGCCGAAAGGCTCATCGCTGACAAACCTGGGAGCAGAAAAAAAAACTTCATCCTACGCCAAGTGCCTGCCTTTCCCGACGATTACATCCCGCGTGGGCGCCCTACGGGCGCAGCGTCATGTGGATAACTCGATCAGGACACTTAGGCTACGCCTGAGCTTTGAGCTGATCGACCGCCTCAATCAGTGTCCATGCTGCAATAGGGCAGGCGCAAAACTACTTTTATGACACAGTAAGATTAGCGGAGACAACCTCAAAATTTTATAAAAACTTGACCCTTACCCATCAATGAAAAGTAAAAATCGATGTGCCTGAGTTCACAGAGAGCGATGTACGGGTTCGACATACGCAACATTTAATAAACATCCCGGCAATACCTCCCGGCCCGAGTCAGTGCGGCCAACTGCTCATCCCCGACGATATCCGTCAGCGTGCGATGCACGCCCTCGGCCATGCCTTGCAAACTGCCGCAGACGTACAGCGCCGCGCCCTCCGCCACCCACGCCTGAACGGTACCGTAGGCCGCGGCCAGCCGATGCTGCACGTATTCGCGCACAGGCGTGTCGCGTGAAAAAACCAGATCGAGCCTGCTGAGAAATCCATCGTTTTGCCAGCGTTCGATTTCTTCTCGGTAAAAGTAGTCGCACTGGGCCTGGCGTTCCCCGAAAATCAACCACTGGCGCGTTTGGCCGGCCGCTATCCGGGCCTTGAGCAAGGCCCGTAGCCCGGCCATGCCGGTGCCGTTGGCGATCAGAATCAACGGTCGCCCGGCATTGGCGCCCAGCCGGAAGCTTTGGTGGGCTCGCACGCGCAGCCGGATCGTTGCGCCCAGCGGCAGGCTCGTCAGCCAACCCGATGCCGCGCCCAACCGGCCATCGCCATGCCGGTGCAGCCGAACCAGTAAATGAACGGCGCCATCCGCCGGAACCGACGCGATCGAGTAATCGCGCGGGCGATCCGGCTCTGCCGGCAGGGCGATTTGCGCCAGGTCGCCAGCCTGCCAGTCCGGCAGAGCTTGTCCGGCAACCGGTCTCAGTTCGAGGTGATAGGCCGGAGCGCCTTCGGTGAGCGGGTTGAGGCAGAGCCGCGTTTGCAAAACCCAATCGTCGAAGCGGGGCGCATCCCAGTCCGGCGCGTCGCCGGTGTTGGCAAGATGCGCCAGGCGATGGCGCCAGTCATTCAAGCACTCGCGGTCGAAACCATCCATCTCGATGCGCTCGAACATCGCCTGCGCTCCCTGCCTGAGGAGCCAGCCGTCGAGCCGGCGACCAAATGCGCAAAATTGCGGATAAGCGCTATCCCCCAGCGCCAGCAGGCCATAACGCAAGTTCGCCAAGGGAATGGTCTGGCGTATCACATGCTCGGCGAAAACCTGCGCCGTGTCGGGCGCGTCACCTTCGCCATACGTGCTGACCACGAATAAAAGCCGTTCCGCCCGGGCAATCATGGCGCTGCTCACCTCGCCCAACGCGACGGCCTGACTCGTCAAGCCGGCAAGTCCGAGCATATGCGCGGTTTGTCTGGCGATGCCTTCGGCCGTGCCCGTCTGGCTGGCATAGACAACGTGACAGGTCCTATTACCGAACGTGAGGTTGGGGCGACGCCGTCGCTGCCGGTAAAAAATCCAGACGCACAGCAAAACGTAGAGCGCCGTCAGCAACACGGCCCAAGCGAATTTGCTCATTGCAGCAGCGCCGCCCAGGCGGCGGTATGCCATGCGCGCACAACCTCTCCCGTGCGCACCGTCAGACGCGCTGCTAATGCGCGTCGTTCGGCGTAGGCCAATCCGGCTTCCGGCCCGAGCACCATGAGCGCAGTGGATAGCGCATCGGCTGCCATGCATTCGCTGTGCAGCACCGTCACGCCGGCCAGCCCATGCGTGATCGGCCAGCCGTTGCGCGGATCGATGGTATGCGAATGGCGCCGACCGTCATGGTGGAAAAACCGGCGATGATCGCCGGACGTGGCGACTGCTAGACCATGCAGCGCAATCCGCGCGCTCGGCCAGGCCGGCGTCGGCTGTTCCACGTCGACCCACCAGGGTTGGCCGTCGGGCCGCACGCCCTCCCCGCGCAGCTCGCCACCGATGTCCACTAAGAAATGCCGCACCCCGCAGCTCAGCAGCTTGTTGGCAACGGCGTCGACCGCATAGCCTTTGGCGATCGAGGATAAATCCAGTCGCACGCCGCCCGGCTGAAGAATGCTGCGCCCTGCTCGGTCGAGCGCCAGCCGTCGCCAGTCGCAAGCGTTCAGACAGTCGGCGATAGCGGCATTCGATGGCACCGCGAAACCCGGCTCGGCATGCCGGCCGTTGGCCCCGAAGCCCCAGGCATCGATTAGCCGACCCGCCGCCGGGTTATAAGCGCCGCTCGTCTCGTCCGCCACCGCCAGCCCGTAAGACAATACCTTGAAAAATGCTGCGGGCAAGGCATGTCGGCTACCGGGCGGCGCATCGTTGAACCGGCTGAGCAGAGAATGGCCGCACCAATGACTCATCTGCGCAATGACATCCTCGAGAATTTGCCCGATCGTCGCCAATGCATGAGTCTTTACCCAGTCGCGCACCGCCGGTTCGGCGACTAGACGCACCGACCAGTCGGTGCCCATGCTTTCTCCCCGATAATCGATCACCTGCGAAAACCGATACGGCAGCCGGTTGCTAATGCTCGACGGAACCAACACATCGGAGATCGTTGCGGCAGCCATGTTCAGGGCAGATGAACCTCGAATGTGCCGGAGTAAGTGAAGCGCCGTTGTGGTGCCATGCTTGGTGGGGGCGTGGTGCCAGCGGCGTTCTGCATGGCGCGGTTTGGATAACTTGCGCTCAGCCAGTACATTCCGGCTGCTGGCCAGGTCACCGAGAATGCGCCATCGGCGTCGCTCGTCAAGCTTATCTCCTGCAAGGTGCCACGGTATCGGACACCGCCCGGCACGACGCTGATCGGTAAACCGGCCACTGGTCGGCCATCGAGCAGCAAACGAAACCGCGCTGTTTCGCCAGCGTTCAGCTCGGTCGGATGCGTAATCGGTAGCAGCTCCAGCCCGACGCCTTGCGGGCGTAGCGCGACAGTATTTGGCACTCCCGAGGTCACGAAGCTTTCCAGGCGATTGTACAAACGGGTTTGTTGCACGTCGGTCGCCGTGGCCGGCACCTCGCGCGCCATCGCCTCGGGCGCGCCACGCCAGCGTTTGGCCTGGCCTTTGTCCTGGTAATTGACCAGCACAGATTCAGTGACGATGTTGATTTTGTAGGTGCCGGGTTTGTCGAGGTTCAGGTCGAAACTGCTGCGCAACCGACCGGTAAAAGGGTTTTGCGCCTGTAACGGTTTGCCATCCGGCCCGGTGATCCGCAAACCGTCGAGTTTGACAGCATTGGTTTCGAAATCGAACAGGTTTTCGGATACAGCGGCGTCGACCGTGACCCAGGCGGACCCGGCCTCGACCTGCGTCGACGAAGGCAAAAGCCAGTTGCGATGGGCATAGGCCATTTGTGGCGAGATGAACGAGGCGCAGCTCGTCGCCAGCATGACGATACGTAATGTTCGAAACATTTTTAACTCCAATGAGGGTTCAGCGAATCAAGGCTTCAAATCGAGACTGACGGCGCCGAGCTCTTCCTTGCCGTTGGCGGATAGACTGGTCGCCGCCTTGACCGGCCATTCGAACGGAATCCGCACGAGATCGCGCCCACCCGCTTCGCGCGCCGCCTCCACGACCAGTTTGTATTGTCCGGCCGGTAGATCCCGGAGCGGCGCACGGTCCGAGCTAAAACTCAATATATGCT
>JBKCTV010000053.1:0-18977 GCA_046318595.1 Burkholderiaceae bacterium
CCTACGGGCGCAGCGTCATGTGGATAACTCGATCAGGACACTTAGGCTACGCCTGAGCTTTGAGCTGATCGACCGCCTCAATCAGTGTCCATGCTGCAATAGGGCAGGCGCAAAACTACTTTTATGACACAGTAAGATTAAAGAACATTAGCAACTTGCCGTTAACCTGACTTGCGTATGAAAATGACGGTCCGGCAATGGCTCTATCCGCAACCTACCCTCACCAGAAGCGCTTTTATAGTTTGACGCTGCTTGCAACCGTATTGGCGTTGATACTCAGCAAAAATAGCGCCGCAGACGCCCATCCACCAACCACCGCAATCAAACCTCGTTTTCATTACATTCCGCCGTCACAAGCAAACCCCAGCCGCGCAACCAACACTCCAGCCGAGCCAAAACCCGAAACCGTACGTACCAGTGAATCGCGGCCAGCCAAAAGCCGCTGGATGGAAGACGACAGTACGATGCTCGAAAAAATGCGGCTCATTCTTAAAAACGGCATTCCAGCACGGATGACGATGGAAGTGTCCAATAGCGAGGTGGTTGGTGACAAGCCCAGCAAACAAGAAACTGTCAAACAGCTTGCCCTTTCAACTGAAAAGCCTTTGATAAAAAAATGCCATGCGCAGGCGTCATGGCTATCAACTCGAATCAAAACAGCGGAGGCGGTCAGCGTCAACCCTGAAAGCATCAAATTCGAATACGGCAAGATTACGGCTAAACCCGGCCGGCATGCAGCAGACTTTCTGGTTGCCGGTGAAGAGGCGCATTATTTGACCGTACGCAGCAAACGATACCGCCTGCAACAAGTCAACTTTAAACAAAACCAGCAGTACAATATCGACGGCCAGTCATATCCGGTTCTAGCGCATTTGATTCATCAAAGCGACAACGACGAAAGCTTTGTCATGACACTGCCACTCACTGCAGAGGGGTCCGATCAGATCAAGCTCACCGATCGACCGGGAACCGCAGCATCAATAGTTTTGAACATGAAACACATTTTGCCCGAACAGCGCGACTATTTCTGGATGAATCCGGGCAGGTCCCACACGACACCTAGAGACTGCGGAACAACCGTCACGCTGCAAATGCTCGTCAAACCCACCGCACTGCCCATAGAAACCGCAAATGCGCAAAAGCTGCTTGCGCAAAGCGATTAGGACCGTGCACCAACCCCCTTCAAGACGCCGTGGGTTTGGACTTCTTACGCGCCGCCAGGGCTTTACCGACGGCGATTACAAATAGAGCACCCGCCAAAGCAGCGACATACTTGGCATAAACCGGCAGACTGCTCACCACCGGTGTCAACACGATATCGCCCAGCACCATTTCACCCGCGATCCAACCCAGCAAACCAGCACCGGCCACGATGACCAGGGGGAAACGATCCATCAACGCAAGCACCAGTTTGCTGCCCCAGACGATGATCGGCACACTGACCAAAATACCAAAAATGACCAGCATCAGGCTACCGTTTGCCGCGCTGGCCACGGCAATCACATTATCTATGCTCATCACGGCATCGGCGACGACAATCGTTTTGATGGCGCCAGCCAAGGATCCCGAACCCTCGATATTGGAGTGACCATCATCTTCAGGCAGAAGAAGTTTGACGCCGATCCATAGCAAGAGCAGTGCGCCGATAATTTTAAGGTAAGGCACGTCCAGTAACTGCAGCGCAAAGAAAATCAGTACGATACGTAAAGTGATCGCCCCAAATACGCCCCAAAAAATGCCTTTGCGCCGCTGCTCGGCCGGCAGGTTACGGCACGCCAGCGCGATGACGACCGCATTGTCGCCACCAAGCAAAATATCGATAAGGATGATTTGACCAACAGACACCCAGAATGTCATCGTACTCAACAAATCCCAATCCACGAAGCCCCCTATCACTTAAAGCACTAAACAGCCGGTCATCTTACACAATCTAACGAAGTCGATGGCGACTTTTAAAGTCAAAAGGTCGGCCGTTGCCGCGCCAGCTTTTCTCGAATCTTGGGGAGCTCTGCCAACGCAGCCTGTTCGCCCTCCAAAATCAACAGGTTACGTGAATTGAAATCAGTACTGCCAACTTGACCAACTTTTGGACGAATCACCACATCCGCTTCTTCGCACTCGAAATTAGCCAGCGTCTCGGTCAAAATCGATAATGACTGAAGGCTGATGTCGATCGCGCCAGGACTGCGCAGAGGCGACACACGCGCGCTGATATCGACAGCGATGACGATATCGGCGCCAAGTTTCCTGGCGGTCCGCACAGGTACCGGACTGATAACCCCGCCGTCGACATACTCGATATTGTTTATTTTGGTGGGCAGAAAAATACCGGGCACGCTACTCGATGCCCGGACCGCCACACCAGCGTTGCCGCGCTCGAAGACGGTCAAAGCGCCGCTATTCAAATCGACCGCTGTCGCGGCAAATTTGCGTGGAAACCTCTCGAGCGGCTTATTCCCGGTCAGCCGGTTGACCAGCGCTTGCAGCGCTTCACCCCGAATCAGCCCGCGCGACGAAACACTCCAGTCGCCGACCGCGGCATCTTCCAAACCAATCGCCGTCCTTTGGAGATCTGCTGCTGACATGCCTGACGAATAGATCGCCCCCACCACGCTGCCGGCCGACGTTCCGACAATGATGTCGGGAACGATATGGTTCGCTTCCAATACTTTAATAACGCCCACATGAGCAAAGCCCCGCGCCGCGCCTCCGCCCAACACAAGGGCAATTTTAGGCGGGGTCACAAGCTTGATTGGTTTAGTGGCCAATACCACCGGCGGGCCCGGCAGTTGAGTCGAACCGCAAGCCGTTAACAAAGAGCAAACGGCCATGTGCGCCAGATAAAAGAGGCGGCCCAAGGCAGGTCGATGTCGTTTCGCGTAAATGGAAAATCCTCGGACGAATGAAGAAGTACTAAGGATAAATGTGTAGGGGTTTTACAGGCTAATTTTGGTGCTGTGTAGTTTACCGCTATCTGATTCCGACCTTCCGACTCCTGAGTAATACTGGGTGCGTGTGCGTAGAGACGAGGGCAAAACGGTTAGACCCTTTTGGGGCGCCCTCTCAGAACGCGCCCGGTTGCCTGCCCTGGTTGGACATCCATTTCAGTCACAAAATGGGCTGCCGTCCTCGACGAATACCCCCTATTGACGCGTTGGTGAGGTCGGGCGGTTTCGAACGTATTGTTCCAAAGCCTGATCCTCACTTGGCAATGCATCCTCAATTTTTTGCAGGAGGGCAATGATGGCCTTCTTGTCCAGACTTGATACGCCATACATGACTGAATGACTTCCATCGACCAAGTTGCGGGGGTAAAGAGCATCCGCATGTAGGGGAATGGGGTAACGCCCAGCCCATCTGATAAAGGTCTCAAGGCGTTCAAGAAGCTCACTCTCCTCCGGGGAAAGCGGAATAGACAGTTGAATTGCAAAATCCTGCAGTGAGTGCTTATTTACCTTGAAATCACCATTGGTGTTCACGGCGTTTCCCTGATTGGTGATGCCCGCTTTAAGTAAATTTTCTACGGCGAATCCGTAAAGCATGAGAGCCACAGCCCCAAAAAATGGCTCTAGAGAATCTTGGCCGTCGGAGAATGCGCGCAGATCTTCCTCAAATTGTGCCCATAGATGATCTGCAGCGCGTCGGACCTCACGTGCCTTACGTATCCACAAGTACGGTTCTGAGCATGCAAGACGATATCGTTCATCGGCGAAGTGCTTTGGCATGCTCTTGGATATTGGAGTTTTGCGCTTGCTCATCCCATCGCTCAGTCGCTTTCCAGCAAGCCCGCGACCAAAGCGTAGGCCTGCGATAGCGGCATGGCCCCGCGCTCGACTGCATCGATCAGTTGGAACGCTTTTTGTGGCGAGATGACATCTTTCTTTATCACTTCACGCAGGGAGGTAATGAATCGATTACGGTCTGGCGCAGTGACTTCCTGAGCCTTTTCACGCCGCTGCATTTCATGAAGCCGTTCCCGGTAGACCTGCAGCAGCTCGCGCTTCCTGCCCTCGGACAAACCCCCATTACGGATCAGGCGAGATACACCGTAGGCCAGTGCACCACCGGCCAAGGCCACCCCGACAACCCACCCCACTGGCGTGGCCGCCACGGCAGTCATGCCCAGCCACGATGCAGCGCTCGTGACCACGGGAATCGCGGTGGCTCCTGCGATAGTTGCAACGGTGCCGGCTGCAGCGGCACCGAGTCCAACACCAACCGAAGTGATGCCGAAATCACCAAGAATCCGCACACGGTCGGAGGGCGATGCTTCGAGGTCATCAATGACCTTGAGCAGTTGTTTCTTTGTGGCTGGCTGCGCTACGCTCATCTCAAGCCTTCGGACTGAACTCAGCGGAGATTGCCGTCAGCGTTTCAATGAAGAACTGAAAGAAGGCACGGGCGATTTCGATCACGTCCTGGGTAATGTCGATCAAGCCCAAGCCGCTATTCATCTTGCCGTCTTGTGCTTTGTCCACACGGTGGCCTGCGATGGCACCCACAGTGATACCAAGCGGCAAAGCGATGGGAGCCAGGATCGGTCCAAGGAAGGGGATCGCAGCGATCAGCGAGGACACAGCGGCACCCAAGGCGATGCCCGTTGCCAGATTGGGATGCTTTTCGATGAACTCGATCAGCTTGATCACGATGATCTTGCCGATGCTGATCATCTTGTCGCCAATCGGCTTGGCCCACTCCAGCAACTCTTTCAGTCGGATGGCGACCTCTGAGGGAAGCCCCATCTCCGTCAATCGGATGTAGATGTCGCTGCTGCTTGCCATGTCGGCTTCGGCCTGCCACAGCGCCAGCTCCAGCCTGGCTAGTGGCTGCGTCATTGTTGTGGTGCCCATTGGAATCCGTTTCGCGTTTGTCTTTTTGCAAGGATACCCGACCCAAAGCAGGCCGAAAATTGCTCATCTTCAGTAACCAGCAGTTTTCTGGTTTTCAGGCAAAACGGCAGCACCCACAACTTCAGCCCAGTGGATTTAGGGAACTCAAAAACTGGCAGTGGCTGATCAAACGCTGCTGTTCTTGGGTAAACCAGCGCCAAAACACCTGCGCCATCCAAGTAGCTCTGGCCGTAGGCCTGCAGTTGATAGAAGTCGGCTTGGGACAAGCCATATTTGTCTGAACCGTTCGCTTTCACGCCATCAAGCAACTTCCACTTGGTGTCCAGCACCAGTTGGTTGGCATGATCGTCATGAATCAGCAGGTCTGGCTTCATCCGGAACCAGTCTTGCTCTTGATGGCGAACCAAGTAGTGGCTGCGGGCCTGTGTCTTGAGCACAAAGCCATGGCTGACCTGCTTTTGCAGGTGCTTTGCGACGAAGGCCTCGAACAATGCCTCCATCGGGAACAGCAAGGAAGGCGCAGAGTGATTACCTGAGCCGGTCAGCGGGGACTCATTGCCCAAGACGAGCCGTGCCCACGCCAGGGCACCTTCGTAATGGCCCATACTGCGGTCAATGCGCACCCGTTGAAAATCAGCACTCGGCTGGTCAGACACTGGCACATCGGCGAATACGAAAGCCAACTCGCGCGCCAGCTTCTGGTTTTCCTGGGACGTGGTCAATCGCAACACATGTTGCAGGGCGGTGTGCAGCAGACGGTTTTCAGGCCGGTCCGTGGTGAACTCATCAAACTGCGTGAAAAATCGATCCGCCCGGAATAGGTTTTGGCGCAGATGTGCAGCCACCATCAACTTGCCACGCAGAGCAAAAACATTGTCTTGCCGGACCGAGTAGTCACTTTGAAGCCCGCGCTTGACCACCAGTTCGACTGCCCGCAAGAACTCGGAGATGAAGACTTCCAACAGTGGCATGCGACGGGCCAGCAACTTGGCCTTGTCGGTCTGCACATGCCTGAAGCGCTGCAGACAGCAGAGCATGTCGATCAACAGCTGCCTGGCCTCGACGGCCTCGCCACCGATGGCCTTGCCGACCTTCGGCAGCACCTCAATCTGGAATCCGTTGGGCGCACGCAAGACGCCGACAAAGCTGGTCACCTGAACGGCGCGGCTGCCCTTGCGTTGTGACAATCGAATCCATGAACCTTCGCCGAGGTCTGCGATGCGCAGCGCCTCAGCTTCAAGCCATGCAAAAACGGTTGGCGGAACCACATGAACACCATCTACACCGACAGCACCGCCCCCGGTGGGTACCAGCGCGTCGAATTCGTAGATGGAGATGGGCTTCATCGCAGGGTCAATCCGCCACGGCCTCATAGATCCCGATATATGCCCTGGGATTGGACAGCGCAGCATCTTGCTTATGAAACCGCCGCTTGGTCGAGAAAGTATCCAGCCCGTGGTCACGGCCAAAGAGCTCGATCAAATCGTCTTCGTGGTCAGGGCTCTCAGCAATGAATTGCGCCGAAGTTGGTTTTTGGTTGTCCGCCAGCACCAACCGAATCTTTTGCCAGTCCTCGAAGAAGTACTCCTCGAGCAAGGGAATGATCCGGTTGCGAAACACCTCTTTTAGTGCATCAAACTGAGCCTGTCCGTCGGCAATCTGTTTCAAGCCGGTGAAATAGGCATGGCCAATGCAGTGGTCACGGTCGTAAAGTGCTTCGATGCGCCGGTTGATTGCCGCCAGCATCTTCGGGATATTGATGACTTCATCATCAAGCGAGATGCGCAAACCAGCCAGTGGTGCACCTGCTTCATCACCGGCATCCGGAAGGATGGGCACAAATTCAAAACGGCGGCGAAGCGCAGTGTCCAGCAGCGCCAGCGACCGATCTGCCGTGTTCATCGTGCCGATGATGTCCACGTTGGCAGGGACGCTGAATGGCTCACCGGAGTAAGGAAGTGTCACCGTCACCGCATGTGGACCACCTTCACGCTTGTCAGCCTCGATCAGGGTGATCAGTTCACCAAAGATCTTGCTGATGTTGCCCCGGTTGATCTCATCGATGACCATGGCGAATCGCTGATTCGGTGCCAGACGTGCCCGGCGACAAAGGTCTTTGAACACCCCAGAGCGGATTTCGTACTGCACATCAGACTCGTCTGCGCCGCTGGTCAGGACCGGGCGCAAGCCCTCGACAAATTCTTCGTAGCCATAGGATTGGTGGAAAGTGACGAAGCTGTAACGCTGGACGGCGCCGGCAGGCTCGGGTCCTTTTTTCAGTTCGTCGACCAACTCCGTGAGGTGCGCGCAGTCATCTTGCCAATCACCGGCAAAGTGCCAGAACGAAGTCTCGGTCTTGTCGAAGATCGCCGGGGTGATGCGGACCTTCATGTTGACCGTGGTGGATTCGTCAACCGTGTGGTTTTGCAGGGTACGCCACAGCGTGTTTTGAATGATGCTCAGCTTGGCCCCTTTCTTTGCCGCCACAGCTTGCGTGAAAGGATGCTTGGCAATGTCACTGACCTTGGCCGACGCGGTCTTGCCACCCATTTCGTACATGGCAGCGGCTGCCACCTCCCACCACTTCAGGTGCGAGAAGTTGTCGGCAATGAACTGCTGGTGCCACTCATCATCAGACACGTCGGCGGTGGCGCGCTCATAATCTCGCTTGAGCAGTTGCATAAGCGTATACGTTTTTCCGGTGCCGGGTGGCCCATAGTAGATGCGGTTGAGACAACTGTCTGCTGTCTTTTTGCTGCCTATAAACGTGGCGGACGGCATGAGTAGCGCAGACCCGTCGCCCAAGCTAGCGGCTTCAATTGGTTCACCTGCTAGCGCGGCAACTTCTGCCAGGTCCGTGCCGAAAAACGGCTTCAGAAAAGTGGCCTCAAATTCAGGCAGGTCGTGAGCCGCCACCTGCCAGAAGGTCGAATTGCCCTGAGGCGACCAGTTCTTGGAGTTAGCGGTGTAACGGTCTGTACGCTGGGCAGACTTGAGCACGCGGTAGCTGCGCTGCAACCAACCGTCACCCTTGTCGCTGGGTACGGCAGCCGATGTGAACTGAGCAATCCGCTGCGGGCTGTTGCCGTGGCACAGGAAGAACAGGGTGCCCACCGGTGCCTCCAAGAACCTCTTGCCTTGCTCCTTGCCAGTGTCACGGTGCATCACCGCCCAGTGGTCGTCCAGATACTGCTGGCGCTCGGCATCGGTGAAATTGGGTGGGTTGCCGTGTGAGAGCTTCCAGATCGCCAGGTTTTTTTGGCTCCATGCCTCCCACACCTGCCGCCCGAACTCCAGAATTCCCAGACCACCAGGCCGTTTGGCCACTGTGGCTTGCTGCAGCGTGGCCATGCTTTGGCTGGCTGTACTGCTTAAGAACACCGCCAGCGGCGCACGCTTGAAGATGTCCACGATCACCGGCGTCTGGCGGTTTTGGTAGTGGAAGGCGATCTTCCACTTGAAGGCTTCACCCAGATGCTCAAATGACTCGATTGCATTCAGATCGCCCTGAGCAGCCCAGTCAGCCACCTGCACCACGAAGCCGCGGACTTTCTCGAAGGCATCTTGTGCCGTGGCGCCCAGCGATGAATACCAGCCGTGTGTATCCGAATAGGAAAGCTTGGCGTCAGATTTCTTATCCTCGGTGTCTTTGCGCGAGAACACGCCGAACTTGAACGACGATCCTCCCCAGATGCTGCCCAGCTCGTCCAGCCGCGATTCGATCCAGTAGGTGAAGCTGTCCTTCGAGCCTGCCTGTGTGTACTCGTCCAGCGTCATCGTGGCCAACCGCGAGGCGGGCCAAACCGACAGAAACTCATCCCACAGGGCGTACTGCTTTTGTGAATCGATCATTTCTTCCCCTCGAAGGTAGCCAATCTCTGATTAATCAATTGCCACCACCGTGTCATAAAGTCCGTAATGAGTCAGCCCTTGATGGCTGGGTATGCCGGTGTACCGCAGCGAGGCATCTTCATACCGCCGGAACGCAAACACCGCCTGGTTCATCTGCTCGGTGTTGAAGACCTTGAGGCGAACCAACAGATGAAAGTCTTGAACCGTCAGGCCGGTGACTGTCAAAAATAGATCTGGCTCAAGCTTGGTGATAACGTCCTGCAGCGTGTTCTCCCGGAAGTCGGTGAGGTACATGAAGGCCGGAATGCGGGTAGCAAACTTGATCAGCTTCTCCTGCACCAGCTTGCGTTTTGATTTGTATTCCCGCTCTTCGTCGGACAGCTCTTTCTTTTCTTTCTTACTCAGGTCACCTTCTTTAGCCTTGTTTTTCAGCCCCTTGACCTTCTCGCTCTTGTTGATGATGGTCTCAATGACGTTGTCGCCCAAAGAACGCCATCCCTCAATGCGTTCGACAGCCGCCATGGCATCAGGGTTGTCCAAAATCCGGCGTAATGTGCCGTTGTCTACGTTGACCAGTAAGGCGCTTTCCCACTTGCGTGCAAGCAGCGTGGCCGACGTGCCGGCCATCGCAATGTCCAGAATGCCACCTGCGTCAATTTGCGTCATGTTGGCGCCGTCATATGCCAATACGGGCAGAAAAGCCACCAGATCCTTGACCGCGTTTTCCGGGTTGGACTCATTGGGCGATAGGCCAATGCCGTACTCGCACAGCTGTCGCAGCGCACGCGTGGGAGCAAAATCAAAAACGAAGCACACGGGCTTCAGAATTTCTTCCTCATTCGGGTTGTCGCCGTTCGGGTTTTTGATCGACCATGGCGACTGCACACGGAACGCTGCCTGAAAATAGGTCTCAGGTGACTTGAGGTTTCGCAACATCAAGATCGACGACCACTGCGCCACCGTCACGCCTGTCGTGAGCTTGCCGCAAGACAATGTGATGGTTTGGCTCTTGAACCCACTGCCAATCGCGCGGCGGACCGGAGGTAATGCTTCCAGGCCAATGCCTGCTGAAGACCCAGCAGCAACGATCACTTCATACCCATGCCAGAAAGTATTTTGTTTTTCGGCCAGTAGATTGGCCATGGCATGGCAAGCTGCCACATTAGGCATGAACCAGAACGAATGCTGCAAATAAGGCAGCAGCCGCACATCTGAATAAGGGAATGGTGGCCGCGACCCGGCTTTCAGCAATTCAGTGGAATGTGCCGTATGGCCACCACGAATGATGTCCAGCCACTTCTGCACATCACCCTTGTGTTTGAATGTGGCGCTCGGGCCAACCCCTGATGCCTCGAAAAAGGCATTGAGATCAAACTCATCAAACTCTCCGCCGCTGGCCACTGCCAGCAATTCATCGGGCATTTGGTAAGTCAAGAGCCGCATCTGCGGTAACGAGCCGTAAGGGTTGCGTTGCCCGGGATACTGGTTGGCAAATTCGGCCTTGGCGCGCTGCTCGTCTGTGTAGGTCCAATTGAAAATCTGTTCTTCGATGAATTCGCCGGTAGCCAACGCTTTGAAGGGCGTGCCGGACAGGTACAGGTATGCACGCGTGGTGATGGGCAAGAACTCAGCTTCTTGGTCGGCCAATACGGTCAAGTCCTCGTTGACGCCATCAAGTTCGCCGCCGTATTCGAGCTTGGCCTCTTTCTTGGCCACTGCATCTTCCTCGCCTTCAAACAGCTCCTTGGCGGTGTCGCGCCAGGCACCAAAGTGGTATTCATCGAACACCACCAGATCCCAGTTCACCGTGTGCAGCCATTCGTTGCGGGGCTTGATATTGCCCAAGGTGTCGCGGCCGAGCAGGTCCTGAAACGAACCAAAGTAAACAACGGGCTTGTTCTTATCGATTTGCGTGGGGTCACTGCCCGAATTGCGGGACAAATATTGCCACCCGTCAAAATCGACATGGCTTTCCAGGTCGGTCTGCCAAGCGTCTTCCACCGCTGGCTTGAAGGTCAAAACCAGCACGCGCTTGGCACCAAGCTCCTTGGCTAGCTGGTAGGTGGTAAACGTCTTACCAAAGCGCATCTTGGCGTTCCACAGAAAGCGTGGCGCGGCATTCGCATCCTCGGCCCAAATGGACTGGTAGTAGTCCAGCGTCTTGTTCACCGCCTCGGCCTGTTCGGCACGCATGCCAAAAGCCTCGTGGTGCGTACCTGTGAGCCGCTGGCCAGTGCGCAGTTCTGTGAGCACGGTCTTGACGTCGTCGACCGTGCAACGGACCCATTCCAGCTCGGGATTGTCCAGCCCCTTCTTGACCAGCGCTGCACGCACTTCATGGTCAGAGAAGATGCTCCCATCATCGCGCTCTGCCGCCTCGTCCAGCACGATGGTGTAGTTCTTGATTGCGGCGGTCTTCAACTGTTCGGCCACGCGCAACGCCACGTCACGCGTGGTTTGCCCCACCTTGAGCAAACCGGCATGATCCTCATCCGAAATGGTGTAAGCGTAGATGCGCGGCCTGGCGGTTGGTTTGGGTGCGAGGATGTCCTCGACGGTGGGCTTATTCATCGTCGACTTCACTCACTTCGACATCGCCCAACAGGTCGCTCGACAGATCCATCGGGCGGACCACCTTTTCGATAAAGTCGATTTCGTCTTGTGTGATGCCATACCTGGCATACAGATCTGCGTCGGACCACGGCCGACTCCAGTCCTGCTTGGGCACAAACGTGTAAACCTTACGCGTGGTGTCCTGTGAAGGCTTGTGCAGCAGGATCAAAAGACGCGTCAGGCGGCATGTCAAATAGGACAACGCGTTTTCAGCTTCTGCCTTGGTCGCGAAGGGGCCGATGCAGAGGTAGGTTTCTGAACAAACGCTGCCCGGCTCACCGATGAAGGGCGTGCTCAGGATTCGATGTGGATAGGTATCACGGTTGCCGGTCCCTGGGGCTGCTCTGCCTACGTAAATTTTCCAGCAATCAATTAGCTCCGTCCCAATTTCAACCTCGTTTCGCCCCACATAACCAGTCCCGCCATTTTGGTAAATGAGGATATCACCCGCCTTCTTGGTTTTTCGCCCGCGAAAGAACGTTCTGAATCCAAATGGGCGCAATGAACTGACAAGACCGTCAAATCTTAGGCTTTCATCTGGAACAAGCACTCCCGAACTACTCTCAACTGCCATCACTTTCTTGAGAACAGACAGCCCTTCGTTGAATCGGATAAATACGTCTGCGCCGTTCTCTTGAAGTGTCCGCGTTGCTGTGGAAACAGGCCAATCCTTGAAGTGCGTACTGACCTGGCAAAGGCCGCGATGGTCACGATTCCAGAGGAAATAGCACACACCGCCTTTCAGGCCCACACCAGGAAAAACGTCAGAGGCGCTGAGGTAGTCGTCAATCGACCTCAGGCGATCGTCTGAAAGCATTGACTCTCGGAAATCATCCAGCCCTTTGCCACCGGCAAACCAGCGCGCTGGAATGATCATGGACAGATACCGGGGCTCAAGCTGTTTCGCCTGCTCTACAAACATCTGATAGATGGGCGCAGCGCTTGTGCCGTAGCCGCCGTCGCTGAGCTGGTACGGCGGATTGCCAATAATGACGTCGAATTGCATTGCGTCTCCAAACAACTCGGCCATGCGAGTTTTGATGTTGTCGGTGTGAATGAAAGCGTAAGCATGGGTCTCCATGTCGCCACCCCGGTCCAGCGCTTGTTGGCTGGCGCCGCAGTAACTGCATTTGCCATTGACCCAAGTGTGCTCAGTGCGCTCGAACCAAATATTGCCTGCCTCGGTGGCAAAGCCTTTGGCCACAGCGTGCGGCCCATTGGCCCATTTGGAGCAATACAGGCTGCGCCGAGCCAGCAGACTGGTCAGCCGTGTGATACCGATACCAAACACCTGCTGGGTCAGGATGTGATTCACGCGTTCCTGCAGGTCGGGAATTTGCCCAGCCAACCCTTTGACGAGGCGGGTTGTGATCTCGCGGAGAAATACACCGGACTTGGTGAACGGATCCAAGAATTTCACTGATGAGTCAGACCACAGGTCTGCTCCATCATGGTCGGTGGCCCACGTCTGGGCCACCATGTCCAACATGCTGTTGGCCAACTCAGGCGGCGTGAACACCTCATCGTTTGACAAATTGGCGATGCAGGTCAGCACATCAGGGTTGCGCCCGCGCAGCGTGAAACTGACTTGTTGATTCATGTGACCTCCCGAGGCAGGTTGTTTGCCTCAAGCGCGGCCAGCTCGCGCATGGTCATCGGCGCATAGGTTTTGATGGGCGTGAAAATTTCGTGCTTCCCGAACAGCGATCCCTCGGCGCTGAAGTTGGCAGAACCGGTCAACACATCCAACCGAAAATCACGGCGCTGAAACTTGCCCTTGCCCAAGTAACCCCACTCTGCAAACGCGATGGGTTGGCCGTCACTGGCACGCATGGTCAGTGCATCGCCGTGCAGGATGTTGGTCTTCAACACGTGCATGGCAGCCAAACACAGATCGTCCTCGTCGCTTGTCTGGGTATATTCAACGAATATTTCCAAGGCGTTTTCACGACATTCGGCAACGTTATCGGGCAGTAATTCAATACCATAAATGCACATCAAGGCCAGCAAAGCGTAATGCCGTCGCTCGAAGTCGGACTTACCGTATTTCAGTTCAACGGCTGCCAGTTTGCGCATCAAGATGCGCGCAATGAAGTTGCCGCTGCCGCAAGCTGGCTCCAGGAACCGAGCGTCAATGCGTTCGCTCTCGGCCTTGACCAGGTCGAGCATGGCCTCGACCATCCATGGCGGGGTGAATACCTCGCCGTGGTCTACTACACGCTGTTTTGATTTAACCAGTGTCACGAATAAACCTCACTCCGGCGCCACTAATCTGACGCTCGGAAAATAATTCTTATAACGCCGAGTATCTCGGGTTAATACCGGCAGGCCGCTGACAGCGGCGTGAGCACCGATAAAAAAATCCCCGAGCACATTGTTTTTCACACCCCCACTGCGGCGGTACTGCACAAAGGCCTTGCCAGCAAGGAACAGGGCTGGCTTGGGAATTTCCAGCATGCGCAGTTCCATGCCATCGAGCACTTGGTCCAGCGCCTCGACGGTAGAAAACGTCAGCGACAGCTCGGAGTAGATGATGGGATTGATGGCCAGCCGGTGCACCTTGGACTGGGCCTGCAACTGTGCGATGGACCAGTCGGCCCAGTCCGGGTCGTTTTCCAGGACATCGACCAGGACGTTGGTGTCGACCAGCATCAGGCCACATTTCCCACATCATCGCGCAGCAGCGCCATCAGGTCTTGCGTGCGCCACTTGACGTCGGCCTTGCCACGGGCGGCTTCGAACCGGTCAGGCTTGCGCTTGGCTGAGCCCTCGGCCTTGTGGATCACCACTTCGCCGTCTTGGTTGACAGCAAAGTCCACCGGCATGCCGGGGTGCAGGCCCAGGGCATCGCGGATCTGTTTGGGGATGGTGACTTGCCCCTTGATGGTGAGCGTGGTCGACATGCGGCCTCCTGTGTTTTACGATCGATTCTATAGTAATACCAGCCTGTGATGGTGGCAATACATGCGTTTTTGCCAAGCCATACAAGAGGGAACAACCATCACCACCGTCACGACCATCACAGACGGGCCCACCGGTGATCTTGGTGATGGTCGTGACGGTGATTCCCTTTTGTTTTACCTTGTCAGGACGTGCATGTAGGGTGTGAGCTCAACGCAAACCCTCGCACCGATGTCAACGGCATCAGATTTAATATACTGATCTTTTATCCAGTATTTTCATGAACAAATCCACCGCCCCTACCAACTGCCTGCGCTACTGGGATCTGGCCGATCACATCCGCATCAATGACGCCATTGCCTTGTGGTGCGGCGTTGAGCCAGCCCAGCTGGCCAGTCTGAACTTCGAGACCCAGTGCATGAGCGCCAAGCGTGCGGCCCTGGTTGCCGCCCTGCGCTCAGAACGGCTGGAGTACGAGGACTTGGGCATCGTCACCGCCCGTGGCCAAGTGTTCAAGGGTGCACCCATCGACGAGTTGCTGGACAAGGACCGGCTGGTCATCAATAAGGCCAGCCTGCGCCGGTGGTTTGAACAGTTGCCCTTCGAGGATCGCCCCGCTTTCTTGTTTGACGAGGCCCGTCAAGCAGCCCTGCCAGACGGCAGTGATGTGGCTGAAATGAACAGTCTGAAGGCCATTGCAGTCATGGGACACCTGCTGGCCATCTCAGCTGGCAAGTACCGCGCGGGCGAGCGTCCCAACGCACAGGCCATTGGAGAGTCTGTCAATGAAGCGGCCCAAGCATTCTTTGGCAGTGATTTGCGTGGATACGCGTCCTTCCACAAGAAACTCGGTACGGCATTGCGCAACTTCAGCGACGAACTTCCAGCGCGTTTTCGAGAAAACTGAACTTCAGGAAATCAACCTGAAATTCGGCGGGTGAACAGGGCGCCCGCGCCCAGACTGGCGGCATTCCAAATGAACCGGAAGGAATGCCGAAATGCCCAAAAGGGTCCGAACACCTGCCAGCGCCGCAGCCCTGCGCGCTGAATTCTGGCAAGCGCCCACCGAGGCCTTGCTTGACCGTAAAACCGCTGCCGCTGGCATGGGCTACACCGTCGGCTGGCTCGAATGGGTCGCCACGCACGGCCGTGGGCCCACCCTCACCAAGATCGGACGCACCGTCCGGTACCGCAAGGCCGATGTGCTGGCTTGGCTTGACGCCAACAGCCGTCGCATCGAGCGCACCTCTGAACTCTCGGATCGGGGGTGATGGTGAGTCATACCCCTTCCCCCGATACCCAAACAATAGAAGGGCATCGTCACAACCATCACGACTATCACGCCAAGGGACTTCCCGGTGACGGTTGTGATGATGGTGACGGTCGTTCTCTCTTGTTAGACATCGGCGAAACACACATATCGCCTGCTGATGCGACCGTCACGGACGCGGCCACCGGACACACCGAAGGTTCGGACGCCAATTCCGACCCCCAGGCTGATGAGCCGGCCGACCCAGAAACCCATCCCGTCGGCGTGATCGAAGCGGCCCTGGTACGACTGGTCGATGACGTCGGCGTCCTGGCCGAAGAACCGGTGGTGCGCGCCTTCACGGTGCTCAAGGCCACCGACATGGCCACCTACCTCCGCCTACGCCACGCGGCCAAGATCACCAATCGCGGCTGCTCGGTCACTGTGCTGGACAAACTGGTCAGCAAGGAACTGCCCGACAACGACAACGATTCTTCGGCCATCGATGACCTGGTGGACATCGGCCGCACCCAGTGCCAACTGCACCACGATGCCGACCGCCTGGCTGTGGCCATCATTCCCATGGCAGACCGCCAAGAAGTCTGGCGGGTGATTTCCACCGGCTACGAGTCCTGGTTACGTGCCGCCTACTGGCGCACCAAAGAATCCGGCGTGCCCGACATGACGCTGCGTGCGGCCCTGGCCACGCTGTCTGCCGCCGGTGTCAACGATGGCGATGAGGTCGCCGTTCACCTGCGCGCCGCCGAAGCCGAGCCCGGCTACCTCATCGACCTGTGCGACGAACACTGGCGCGCCGTGCACGTCACCGCACGGGGCTGGCAGGTGCTCAACACCTCGCCGCAATTGTTCACGCGCACCCAATCGCAACGCGCATTGCCCGTGCCACAGGCCGGTGGCGACCTGGGCCTGCTGTGGCAACACGTGAACATTCCAACCGACCGGCGCCTGCTGGTGCTGACCTGGCTGTTGGACTGCTTCCGTCCCGACACCCCGTTCCCGATTCTGGAGTTGGTGGGTGAGCAGGGCTCGGCCAAGTCCACCACGCAGTCCGTCCTGCGCAGTCTGGTCGATCCGAACAAGGTGATGTTGCGCGGCCGCCCCAAGACGGTCGAAGACATCTTTGTAGCCGCCCAGAACAACTGGCTCGTCAGTTATGAAAACCTCTCGGGCCTGACCGCCGAGCAGCAAGACGCTTTCTGCACCCTGGCTACTGGCGGCGGCTTTGCTTCGCGCCAGCTCTACACCAACGGCGAAGAACACGTCATGGAGACCAAGCGGCCAGTGGTCTTGAACGGCATTGCCGTGGTGGCTACCCGTCCCGACCTGATTGACCGAGTCATTCACGTCAGCATGCCTGTGATTCCAGCCACCGCCCGCAAAGACGACGCCGACACCCATGACGCGTGGGAGCGCGATCGCCCGCTGGTGTTTGGCGCACTGCTGGATCTGTTTGCTTCAGCCCTGGCCATCCTGCCGACGGTCCATCTCACCCACAAACAGCGCATGGCCGACTACGAGCGGCTGGGCGAAGCCGTGGCACGCGCCTTGGGCTTTGAGGCCAGTCACTTCCAGGCGCTATATGCCGAACTGGTGCGAGCAGGCATCGACCGGGCGCTGGAGAGCAACAGCGTGGCGCAGGTGCTGGACAAGCACATCCAGGAGCGCATCACGCCCTTCAATTGGCAAGGCACCGCAGGTCAGCTCTACGACTTGCTCAACGGTCAGACCCTGCTGGACCGCAGCACCGACCGATCCACCTGGCCGAAGTCCCCGAAGGGGCTTGCCGACCAGTTGCGCCGCATTGCCCCGGCCTACCGCGCCAAGGGCGTGGAGATCAGCCACCTCGGCCACAGCCGTGAGGGGGCGATCTGGCGCATTGCAACAACGCCTGAATTCCGAACGTTCGACGCCACGCCGCCCGGCGTCAACCCCACCCCTGTGGGCGGCACCCGCTATGGAGCACACCGTGAATAAACACGCCACCACCTCACCACAGAAGAACCTGCATCCGATCTGGTACCGCCACTTTGGCGTCCAGACGGTGCAGCCCACGCCACAGGCCAACCGGTCACAACCGCCACGCCATCAACCCACCCACGCCGACGGGCAGATCCTGCTGCGCGCCGTGCAAGCCCTGGTCGCCTCACGCGGCCCCGTCAAACACGCTTATTGAAAGGCCCCACCACCATGAAACTCAATCCCTTTGCAAAGAAAACCGGCGCGTACTACGCCAAGGTCAAGGCCGAACACGACGATCTCAAAACCCGGATCGAGGACATCGAAGATGAACTAATCGATGCCCGTGCGGATTACGAAGCGGCCAGCGAGAAGAACGCTCGCCTGCGCGAAAGTGCGGGTCGACTGTCCATGAACACACCGCCAGCAGCATCGGCGCACTGGCCGGTGGTCACTGCGGCCTCGCAGAAGGTTCAGCGACTGGAATCGGAATTGAGTGACCTCAAAAGCCGCATCCAGCCCCTGCGTCACCTGATTGATGCACCTGAGGCCCACGAGAAAGCGCAAGCACTCCTGGACCAACTGAACAGTCGGCAGGTGACGCTCACCAGCGAAATGGCCAAGGCTGACTCCGTCATGGCCAAGCTGGAAAAACGCATCACCGATGTGCAGTCGCGCATCGCCGCAGAAAACCAACTCGCTGCCGAAGCCTTGATTGGCACCGAAGGGGAATTCACGGTGCCAGATGTGCTGGCAAAACTCGAAGCTGAACTGCGACTGGCGCAGACGGCGCTCTCTGATCTGTCCGCAAAGAAGGCCGCCTGGCGCCAAGAGCAAGACGATAACCGTGCTGCTTTGCGTGAAGCAGAACATTCGCTGGTCCACACCCGCGCCACCGTCATCGAAATCGAGTTGTTCGAAAAGGTGATGCCGCTGATGGATCTGTTTGCCCGCGCCGCTGTCTCTCGCAGCGCGCGTCACTGGGGCGATAGCGAGTACGAGTACCTGATCAAGATTCCCAGCGAACAGGTGACGGCTGCGCGCAAGGCCCTGGGGATGCACATCGACGACTGAAGACATAGGCAGGTCATGCGCAGTCGCGGCATATGCATGGCCTGTCGTGGGTGTGGTTCTTCTTCCCGCACCCGCTCCTTGTGCCCATGTCGCGTAACGCCTGGCCGGTGCTGACTGTGAACGGCATTGCAGAAAACCGGCCACCTTTGAATTCACCTTGAAAGGAACACCATGGAAATCCACTCCACACGGCTGGATGCGGGCAACCCGTTTGCCCGGCAGCAGCAACTGGCCAGCAGCGTGCGTCACGCCCTCAACCGCCTGCCTCCTAGAAGCCGGGCCCAACTGCTGGCGCAGGCCATGCCACCCGTGCAGCCCCCGGTCACGATGCCGCAGAGCGCGGTGTTGTATCGCGTACCTGTGCCGGTGATGCAGGCCACGGCCGCACAGGCGCAGCCGGTCTATCCCACAGTCGCCTACCGGACCCAGCGTGTGGCGCAAACCGTGCCCTGGCAGCTGGC
>JBKCTV010000054.1:0-8203 GCA_046318595.1 Burkholderiaceae bacterium
ACCCCGCGCCGATCCTTGAACACGGTAATGGCGCGCAGCGCCGTCTCTTGCGCGGGCGTCAGGTTTCCGGTGCTGGGAAGTTTTTTGGCGGCTTTCATTTTGTTTTCTTTGTGCTGATCATCGTCTTCTGGGATTTTCGCCTGCGCGAATCTCCCTATGTTGTTCCCTTATTTTTATTAGGTTTGATTATCCTAATTCAATAAAAATTGCCGTCAATCCCGTACTTATCCCGACACTTTACCTACACTTCCCGTAAATAATATCGCATGAAACAGCATGGAGGTGACCATGAGTAGATTAGACCCGAACATGATGACTGCCGATGAACGCGTGGGCGAAGTCGGCCTCATTCTCAGCCGAGGCGTCGCACGACGTCTGCAGAAGCTGAAATCAAGCCAAATCAACGACATGAGAGACTATTCACTGGACTTAGAGGCGACAGGAAGCATTCATGGGCAAAAGCGAAAGGAGCAAAATAACTGATGCAAAACAATGTCTTAGCAAGGGTCGCCGCCCTGCCGCAAATGCCCATGGCGGAGCTGGCGGCGATGTGGGAGGAGGTTTTTCAAGCAAAACCCCCGAAATACAACAAGCCTTATCTGGTCAAGCGCCTGGCCTACCGCCTGCAGGAAATCGCGCACGGCATCGATGGCGGGGTTATAGAAAAACGACTTGAGCAATACGCCAAGGAAAGCCTTTCGGAAAATCTGCGCAAGGAGCGCGGCAAAGGCATCCACATGCCCGTCGCGGGGACGAAGCTCGTGCGCATCCACCATGGCATTGAACATCGCGTCACCGTCCTCGACAAGGGCTTCGAATATAACGGCGCGCATTACCGGAGCCTGTCACATATCGCGCGCGAAATCACAGGCACGAATTGGTCAGGCCCCACTTTCTTCGGCCTGGTGCGCAGAAACAAGGAGGGCAAGGAATGACGGAACCGAAGAAAAGAATTCGCTGCGCGATTTACACGCGCAAATCCACGGAAGAAGGTCTCGACATGGAATTCAACAGCCTCGACGCCCAGCGCGAGGCCGGAGAATCCTATATCACGTCGCAACGGCATGAAGGCTGGACGCTGGTGCCTGAATATTACGACGACGGCGGTTTTTCGGGCGGCAGCATGGAACGTCCCGCGCTCAAAAAGCTCCTGCGCGACATCGAAAAAGGTCTGATCGACGTGGTCGTCGTTTACAAGGTCGACCGCCTGTCACGCTCGCTCTCCGATTTTGCCAAGATGATCGAGCTTTTCGACAAGAACAACGTCAGCTTCGTCTCCGTCACCCAGCAATTCAACACGACGACGTCCATGGGGCGACTGACGCTCAACATCCTTTTATCCTTCGCCCAATTCGAGCGTGAGGTCATCGGTGAACGCATCCGCGACAAGGTCGCCGCGACGAAGCGCAAAGGCATGTGGATGGGCGGCATCACGCCGCTCGGCTACGACACAAAAGACAAAAAGCTGGTGATCAACGAAAAAGAAGCCGAGCTTGTCCGGCTGATCTTCGAGCGTTTCACGATTCTGCAATCGATGACGCTGCTGGCGAAGGAATTACGCGATCAGGGATATCGCACAAAGAGCTGGATCAGCCGGAACGGCAAGCAGCGCGGCGGCAACGCCATCACCAAGGGTTTTCTTTACAAGGTGCTGAACAACCGCACCTACCTTGGCGAGATTACCCACCTCGGCAACAGCTACCCAGGACAGCACAAGCCCATCATTTCCCATGCCCTTTGGGAAAAGGTACGCACGGTGACGAAAGAAAATCCGCGCAAGCGTCAAATCCGGACGCGCGGCCTTTCGACCGCGTTATTGCAGGGGCTTTGCGTATGCGGTGGCTGCCAGTCCGTCATGACGCCGACCCATTCCAAAAAACCCAACGGCAGGCTTTACCGCTATTACAAGCCCAGCGCGCATTTGAAGAACGAATGCGAAGATTGCCCTGTCGGCTCCGTACCCGCCGGAGAACTGGAGAACATCGTCCTCAATCAAATCCGCTTTGCGATCTGTACGCCGGAGATGATGGTGCGGGTCTGGCGCGAAGCCATCAAGGAAGATCACACCATCACCGAACAACAGGTGCGCGACGCGCTGCAGAACATGCACCTGATCTGGGACGAATTGTTCCCGCTCGAACAGGCGCGGCTTTTGAGGCTGCTGATCGAAAAGATCGTCGTCAACGCCGACCGCATCGACATCCGCATCCATGCCGAAGGCTTGAACAGCCTGATCCGCGACATCGAACACGTCCATAAAATCAAGGAGGCCGCATGAACAAAGCCATGATTTCCCTCGACGGCACCGCCATCGTCATCAGCGTTCCGGTGAATTTCACCCGAAAATTCGGACGGCGGTACATGATCGTTCCGCCCATCGAGGGTGACGCGCCCTTCACCGCGCCGCCGCGCAGGGACGACACCCTGCTGAAAGCCCTCGCGCGCGCCCACAAATGGAGCCAATGGCTGGAAACGGGCAAGGTGAAGAAGATCGACCATCTGGCCGCCGATAACGATATCAACCCGTCCTACGTTTCCCGCATCATCCGGTTGAACCTGCTTGCACCAGATATTAAGGAAATGATTTTAGACGGCAGGCAGCCCAAGACCATGAAATTGTCGGAGATGCTCAAGCCCTTTCCGAACGACTGGCAGGCGCAGCGTCGCCATTTCGGCCTGGCCGATTGACGGGGCGGCTGCCCCGCACGGTGAATTTTCACCGGACACCCTGAAAAAAAATCAAAAAAATTTTCATCCCCGAAGCCGCCCTCACAGGCGGCTTTTTGCTTTTCAGGTGGGCTGAAAAAGCCCGCAGACCCAGCCTGCAAGTGAGTTTTCGCCAGTCCCTTTGTCCGGCCCGTGCGTGGCCGCCAATGCGAAACAAAGGCGAAAACAATGAGCAAAAGCCAAAACCGTTACAACGGCATCGATCCGTATGTCGTTTCCCAAGTCCGTTATCACTCCCGTCAAATGCTCCGGCACCACACCATGGCCGGAATGGAGATCGAAGACATCGAGCAGGAATTGATGCTCGACTATCTCTCGCGGATCCAAGCCTTCGATCCCGAAAAATCCTGCCGCAACACCTTCGTCGACCGCATCCTGCGCCATAAATGCGCGGCGATGATCAAAGCCGCGAAAGCCGAGAAACGCAACAACGGCTTCCAGGCCACGTCGCTGGATTCTTGGCTGGAGGACGGCGAACGCGAGGACGTTCCGGAATCCATGGGCATCTGGGGCGGACAGAACGGCCATGCGCGGCAAACCGAGCTGGTCATTGACGTGACCGACGCGATCCGCGCCCTGCCGGAAGCCGCGCGCTTTTACTGCGTGATGCTGATGCAGGATTTGCCGATCCGCACGCTCTGCAAAATGCACGACCGTCATCCGTCCACGGTTTACGAAACCATGGGCCGGATCCGGCGCGATTTCGGCGCACGCGACCTCCAGAAATATCTGCACTGACCGCCCCGACAGTTCCCGCGATCGCTCGGTATGTAACCCCTCACGGAATTCATGTCGGGCCTTCGCGGGAACGCAAAACCCTTCGGGGAAATACCGCGACCGCTTTCGCTCTTTGGCGGCGCCAAGGCCCGACAGCAGCAATGCAAACGGCAATCAGGAGCAACACGAAACCAAGGAGCATCGAATGAGCGATACACCGCCATCACTCGACGCCGTCTACAGCACGCCCGTCGGGCAATTGCTGGAGATGGACGAAACCGAACTGCGCCGATTGCTGGCAAAGGCCGAACTGGTCTGCCGCTGGCTGCGCGGCGCGCTGCGACTGAAAACCCAAAAAGGAGGCAAATAATGAGCAAGAAACTCGAAAAACTTTTCGGCGACACTTATCTGGCGCGCAACGTGCCGGAGAGCGTCCATATCCCGCCGCTCGGCGCAAACCGCACGGATATCGTCAAGCCCATCGACCAAGCGACGCTGGACGACATCGCCTGCGCCGCGCAAGCCCTCGACAAAAAAGCCGATGCGTTGCGTGACGAGCTTTACGCCTTGCAGCGCCTCTACAAAGAAGCGCGTGCGAAAGGTGCGCTTGGCAAAGACAACATCGTTGAAGCCATCACGGCCAAGAACGGGGGTGCGCAATGACGCTCCCCATCATCTCCGCCGACGAGCGGCTTGCCGAAAAACGCGGAATCAAAGGCTGCATCTTCGGCAAGTCCGGCATCGGCAAAACGTCGCTGCTCTGGACGCTGCCACCGGAAAAAACGCTGTTCTTCGACCTTGAGGCCGGAGACCTTGCCATCGAAGGCTGGGCGGGCGATGCCATTCGTCCACGCACCTGGCAGGAATGTCGTGACTTCGCGGTGTTCATCGGCGGCCCCAATCCGGCGCTGCGCGACGACCAGCCTTACAGCCAGGCGCATTTCGATGCCGTCAAGGAACGCTTCGGCGATCCTGCCGCCATCGCAAAATACGACACGGTGTTTGTGGATTCCATCACCGTCGCCGGACGCCTGTGCTTCCAATGGTGCAAGGGACAGCCGCAAGCATTCAGCGACAAGACGGGAAAACCCGACACGCGCGGCGCTTACGGCCTGCACGGCCAGGAAATGATCGCCTGGCTCACGCATCTCCAGCACGCACGCGGCAAGAACATCTGGTTTGTCGGCATCCTCGACGAGAAGCTGGATGATTTCAACCGTCGCTTCTTCCAGCCGCAGATCGAAGGATCGAAAACCGGACTGGAGCTGCCAGGGATCGTCGATCAGGTCATCACCATGGCCGAGTTGAGGGCTGACGATGAAACGCCATACCGCGCCTTCGTCTGCCACACGCTCAATCCTTACGGCTTTCCCGCCAAGGATCGCAGCGGTCGGCTCGACCTTGTCGAAGAACCACACCTCGGACGCCTGATGGAAAAAATCGCCGGAGCTGCCAAGCCCGCCGCCGAGCGCCTGACCTACGTCCGTCCCCAGCAATCTGACACCCCGCAAAACAAAGGAGAATAACCATGTCCGTATGGAAAGATTTCAGCAGCGCCGAAGATCAACAGTCTTTCGACGTCATCCCCAAAAGCACCATCGCCCGCGTGCGCATGTCGATCAAGCCTGGCGGCTACAATGATCCCGATCAAGGCTGGACGGGCGGCTATGCCACGCTCGGTGATAGCGGCGCGGTTTATCTCAACTGCGAATTCGTCGTCACCGAAGGGCCGTTTGCACGGCGCAAGGTCTGGAGCCTGATCGGCCTGCACAGCCCGAAAGGCCCGACCTACGCCAACATGGGACGCTCCTTCATCAAGGGTATCCTCAACTCTGCCCGTGGGTTTTCCGCCAAGGATGATAGCCCGCAGGCCATGCAAGCCCGCCGCATCAACGGCATCGGTGATCTGGACGGCATCGAATTTACCGCCCGCATCGACATCGAGAAGAACCAGCACGGCGAGGACAAGAACGTCATCAAGACGGCGGTTACCAAGGATTCCAAGGACGCTGGCAAAGGCGGTGGCGGTTCCACACCGCCTGCGGCACAAACCCCGCCCGCCACGGCATCGGCTCCTGCCGCCAATCTTCCCTCTTGGGCGCGGTGAGGTGAAGAATGCTGCTGAGGCCAAGACAAAAAGAGCTGGTCACGCGCACCGTCGACGCGCTGAACAGGCACGGTAACACGCTGGCCGTCGCCCCCACGGGCGCAGGCAAAACGATCATGCTGTCCGCGATCATCGGCGAAATGTTCAAGCACGAGCCAGGCAAAGCCTGCGTGCTGGCGCACCGCGACGAGCTGACCTTCCAGAACGAGGATAAGTTCAAGCGCGTCAACCCCGATCTCTCGACCAGCGTATTCGACGCCTCGGTCAAATCGTGGAACGGCGAAGTCACGTTCGCCATGGTGCAGACGCTCTCGCGCGAGAACAACCTGTCGGCCATGCCGCCGATGGATATTCTGGTGATCGACGAAGCGCACCATGCCCGCGCGGACAGCTACATGCGCGTGATCGAGCGCGTTAAACAGGCCAACGCTGGCGTGAAATTGCTGGGCATGACCGCCACGCCTAATCGTGGCGACAAGAAAGGCTTGCGTCCGGTTTTCTCGAACGTCTCCGACCAGATCACGGTCAGGGAGTTGATCGCCTCCGGCCACCTTGTGCCGCCGCGCACCTTCGTCATGGACGTGGGCGTGCAGGACGAACTGCGCCAGGTAAAAAAGACCGCCAGCGATTTCGACATGGGAGCCGTGTCGGCGATCATGAACACGCGCCCCATCAACGACGCCGTGGTCAAGCATTGGCATCAAAAAGCCGGAGACCGCAAAACCGTCGTGTTCTGCTCGACCGTCCAGCACGCCGAGGATGTAGCAAAGAGCTTCAATGGCGCGGGCATCCCCACCGTATTTGTCCACGGCCAGATGACGGATGCCGAGCGCAACGCTGTTTTATCGGAATACACGGATGGCGAAGCCCAAGTTATCGTCAACGTCGCTGTGCTGACAGAAGGATGGGATCATCCGCCGACCTCTTGCGTCGTGCTGTTGCGTCCCAGCTCGTATAAATCCACGATGATTCAGATGATCGGTCGCGGCCTGCGCACCATTGATCCGGCTGAATATCCCGACATCCTCCAAAAGGATTGCATCGATCTCGACTTCGGTACGGCCACGCTGCTACACGGATCGCTGGAACAGGATGTCAATCTCGACGACCAGATCGGCGTCGGCGATGCACCCACCAAGGAATGTCCGGAATGCGGCGCAGAGGTTCCTGCCGCCGTGAAGGAATGCCCGCTCTGCGGTTATGAATGGAAGGCGCAGGCCGCCGCGAAAGAACTGGCGGAAAACGGTTTCGTCATGGCCGAGATCGATCTGCTCAAGCGATCCAGCTTCCTGTGGGTCGATTTGCAGCAGAACGACCGCTACTTCTTGGCAACGGGCTTCAATGCCTGGGGCGGCGTGTTCTTCAAGGATGGCGAATGGCATGCCGTGGGCGGCAAGAAAAACCATGCGCCCAAGCTACTGGCGGTCGGGGAACGTATCGTCTGCTTCGCCGCTGCCGATGACTGGCTCAACGTCAACGAAACAGATGAAACGGCACACAAGACGCGCTCCTGGGTGCATCAGCCTGCCACGGACAAACAGCTTCAGTATCTGCCCGATCATCGCAACGACTTCGGCATGACCCGTTACAAGGCGTCGGCGTTGATGACCATGCGCTTCAACCGCGATGGCATTCACCGCGCCATTCAATCCGCGCGAGGTGCTTCATGATCGACGCAACCGACATCGAAAAACAATGCATGGAACGCACGCTCCAGCCGCTTGGCGAGGTTGTGGCCGAAATCGGGATGCCCCAACCCTTGGCCGAATATACCCGCGCCGAAGTCATGACGCTGATCGAAGTCGTCGTCGGCAATTACCAGACGTTCCTCGCGTTAAGCCAGCCACGCCATGAAGACACAGGGATTCCATTTTAAATGCTCGATTTCAATCATCGTCCAACCGTCGCCGACCAGATCAATGCGCCTATCGATGCCGCGATCCAATCCGTGCGCGCCCAGCAGCCGGAGCGCGAATATCTGGGCGCATCGCGCCTGGGCGTATCCTGCGCCCGCGCGCTGCAATACGAATACACGAAAACGCCCAAGGACGAGGAATTCAAAGGGCAAACCCTGCGCATTTTCGAGATCGGCCACGCCTTCGAGGCATTGGCGCTGGCATGGCTGCAACAAGCCGGATTTACCGTGTTCACAAAGAAGCCTAATGGCGAGGCTTTTGGCTTTTCCGTCGCAGGAGGCAGAATTCGCGGGCATGTGGACGGCATCATCGACGCCGCGCCCGCTGATCTTGGCATGCGTTTTCCCGCCATCTGGGAATGCAAATCGCTCAACGCCAAATCCTGGCGCGATACCGTCAAGAACGGCCTGAAAAAATCCAAGCCGATCTACGCCGTTCAGGTCGCCACCTATCAGGCATACATGGAAGGCAGCGTCCCTGGTATTTCCAAAAATCCTGCATTGTTCACCGCCGTCAACAAGGACACGGCGGAGATTTATCACGAGCTTGTGCCGTTCGATGCTGCTCTGCCGCAAGAAGCCAGCGACCGCGCCGTCAACCTGATCCGCGCTACCGAGACCGGAGAAGTATTGCCGCGCGTCGCCATGAGCGATGACCATTTTGAATGCGTTTTCTGTCCTTATCGTGGGCGGTGTTGGCAGGTGACGGCATGACGGGAGCGTGGAACGATTTCAAC
>JBKCTV010000055.1:0-3930 GCA_046318595.1 Burkholderiaceae bacterium
CTTGGAAAGCCTGAAGCGCAGCCTGCGCCGACACCGGAGCCATTGTCCCAGGACGACGAAGAGAAACCGCAACCTGAAAAACTGGAAGAAGAAAATCCATGACCCTCCTGCCACACATTGCGGGGCGCGTGTTTGATGCGCCCCTTTTGATTGCCCGTGCCAAGCTGGACACCATCCTTGGGGTGCTTGTTCCTCGCCTGCGCGGTGAAAGCCTGCCGTTTGGCGCAAAACCTGTCACCCGCGATTATGAAGTTGAAAACGGTATTGCCGTCATTCCTGTGGTCGGCACCCTAGTGCGCCGGACAATCGGACTGGAAGCGCAGAGCGGCCTGATGAGTTACGGCCTGATTGCGGAACGGCTGGATGCCGCGCTACAGGACAACGCCGTCAAAGCCATTCTGCTCGATATCGACAGCCCTGGCGGTGAAGCTGGCGGCGTGTTCGATCTGGCGGACAAGATTTTTGCCGCGCGCAAGGTCAAACCGATCTGGGCTGTTGCCAATGATGAAGCGTTTTCCGCTGCCTATGCCATCGCAGCGGCTGCGGATCGTATCTATCTCTCGCGCACGGGCGGTGTCGGTTCCATCGGCGTTATCGCCGTGCATCTCGACCAGAGCGTGGCCGAAGCCGACGCGGGCTTGAAATACACCGCAATCTATGCGGGCGAACATAAGAACGATCTCTCGCCACATGAACCCTTGAGCGATCCCGCCCGCGCGCAGTTACAGACGGAGGTGGATCGCGTCTACGCGCTCTTCACGGAAACAGTCGCGCGCATGCGCGGGCTTGATCTTGCCGCCATCAAGGAAACCGAAGCGGCGCTGTATTTCGGAGAGCAGTCGGTGGCCGCAGGGCTTGCAGACCGGATCGGGACGATGGGCGACGCCTTATCCGATCTCACGAAAAAAGTCGCCCGTCCTTCGTCACCACTCACTCGAAACCTGAAAAGAAAGGAAACTCCAATGACGGAAAATAACCAACCCGTCGAGGACATGGATCCCGAAATGGAATCCATTCCCGACCTTGCGGCCCTTAAAGCCGATCTCAAGGAAGAAGCGAAAACGGAAGCAATGGCTTACGTCGCGGAAGTCACCGAGCTGTGCCAGCTCGCGGGCGTACCGGACAAAGCTGCGGCTTTCATCACCAAGGCGGTTCCCGCTGCCGAGGTGCGCAAGGCGCTGCTTGAAACCCGCGCCGCACAAGCGGATGCGACGGCCATCGCTGGTCAAATCCCCGCCAACGCCAATCCCACCACCAACGCGGAACCGAAGATCGACACGGCAGCGATCTATGCGGCCCGCAACAAGAAAGGAAAATAACCATGACTGAACTTACCGAAGAACAACACGCGGGCGAATTTATCGTGACGGAAGCCAATGGCAGCCTGTCGCGTGAATCTGCGACCGTCCTGTCCGGCCAGAACCTCAAAGCGGGTCATGTGCTGGGCAAGGTTGCCGTCGGCACCGCAACGGGCGCAGCCGTCTCCGGCAATACCGGAAACGGCGCGATCAGCGCGGTCTCTGCGGGCGCAACCGCCAAAGCTGGCGTCTATACGGCAAACTTGATCGAGCCTGCTGCCAACGGCGGTACGTTCTCGGTCGAAGACCCCGATGGCGTGAATATCGGCACGGCTGTGGTTGGCACCCCTTTCGCGGGGCCTGTCAACTTCACAATCGCGGATGGCGCGACGGATTTCGTGGCGGGCGACCGCTTTGCGATCACGGTGGCGGCTGGCTCCGGCAAATACAAGGAATATAACCCCGCCAACACGGATGGTTCGCAAACCGCCGTGGCCATTCTGTATGCCTCCGTGGATGCCACGGGCGGCGATACGGAAGGCGTGGTTATTGCCCGTCATGCCGAAGTCAATGCCGAAGAGCTGATTTGGTTCTCCGGCGCGGACGCGAACCAGAAATCTGCTGGCCTCGCACAACTGAAAACCCACGACATCATCGCGCGGTAAACCCACCACGGCTCGAAGAAAACCAACCCCCGCCTGATCTCCAGGCGGGGGTTTTTCTTTGCGCTCTTTAACCTTGAAAGGACAACATCCATGCCTGCTCTCGATCTTTTCAGCAACTCGGCGTTTTCCGTCATTTCCCTGACGGACGCCATCAACAAGGTGCCTTTTGTACCTGGTCGGATCGGCCAACTCGGCCTGTTCGACGAGACGGGCATCGTTACCACCTCGGTCATGATCGAGGAACGCGAAGGCAGTCTCAATCTGATTGAGACAACCTCGCGCGGTTCCCCTGCGGCGCAAAACACGACGAACAAGCGTAAAGCCCGTTCGTTCATCGTGCCGCATGTGGCTCTTGAAGACACCATCCTCGCGGATGAAATCCAGAACCTTCGCGCTTTCGGCTCCGAAAGCCAGCTCGAAGGCATCCAGCAAACGGTGCAATTCCGCCTGGCGGAAATGTCCCGCAAGCACGATGCCACGCTGGAGCATTTGCGCGTCGGTGCCATCAAGGGACAAATCCTCGACGCGGACGGCAGCACCGTTCTTTACGACCTGTTCAACGAATTCGGCGTGACGCAATACACCGAGATCGACTTCGATCTCGACAATGCTTCGCCCGTCGATGGTGCGGTCAAGAAGAAATGCCATGACGTCCGGCGCAAAATCGAAGATGAGCTTGGCGCACAACCGTATGATCACATTCATGCGTTCTGCGGCTCGGCCTTCTTCGATGACCTGATCACCCATAAGGAGGTCAAGGAAGCCTATGACCGCTATATGGACGGCCTGTTCCTGCGCCAAGGTCAGGCCCGCGGTTCCTTCGAATATGCTGGCATCGTATTCGAGGAATATCGCGGCAAGGTTGGCACGGTGGATTACGCCGACAGCAACAAGGCACACTTCTTCCCCGTGGGCGTGCCTGGGATGGTCCGTCAATACAACGCGCCTGCCGACTTCGTCGAAACGGTGAACACCCTCGGTCTGCCGCGTTACGCCAAACAGGCCGTGGATCAGGAGTTCGGTCGCTGGGTCAAGCAGCACACGCAGTCCAACCCTCTGCCGATCTGCACCCGCCCGAAAGTGTTGATCAAAGGCAAACGGACGTAAAGCCCATGGCTTTCTCCGGCATGATCGACCAGCTCTTTACGGATCCCGTATTGAGCAAGCCCGCCACCTATCTGGCATTTGGCACATCCACACCGTATCCGGTGCGGGTGATTTCAAAGCAGCCGGATACGGTGGTGGGATTCGGCGACGGGCAGTTGCACGTTTCGACAGTTTTGTTCGACGTGCGCAGCCTGGAAATTCCCGAACCCGCCAAAGGTGATCAAATCATCTGCGACGGTATCACCTATATCGTGCAATCCGAACCAAAAGCAGACCGTGAGCGCCTTGTCTGGACGCTCGATGTGAGGCCCACATGAGACTGCAAGCCGCCATTCAAGGCAATTTGAAAGCCATGATGGCAGCCGAAGTCAAAGCCGCTGAAAAAGCTGTCAGCGGCGGCGTGCGCCAAGCGACGGATGGTTTGAAGAACGAATTGCGCGGCCAGGTGACGGGCGCTGGCCTTGGAGAACGCCTTGCCAAAAGCTGGCGCGGCGATCTTTACCCCAAGGGTGGCATGAGCATCAACGCTGCTGGCTTCATCTATACCAAAGCGCCGCAGATTATCGGCGCTTTTGCGTATGGCGTGACCATCCGCAGCAAACAAGGACGGTTTCTGGCGATCCCGACACCTTACGTTACCCGCCGCCAGAACAAGAAAATCACGCCCGCCGATTTTGCCGAGGCAGGCATTCCGCTCCGCTATGTCCCGCCCCAGGGCGCGCGGCGTGTTGGATTGCTGGTCGCTGACGATTTTCGCATCACCAGCAAAGGGCGTGCGCGGGTTGCCAGCGACCGCGCGAAAAAAACCGGACGCGGTTTAACCACCGTCGTCATGTTCATTCTCGTCCCGCAGGCGCAAC
>JBKCTV010000056.1:0-66937 GCA_046318595.1 Burkholderiaceae bacterium
GTCCTGGGAGTGGGGATGACGCATTCAGGCGCTGTTCGGGGGAGAAGGCAAGTCGGGCGAGTGCTGTTCGTTGGCGCACCCCTCAGCAGTCCGCGTGCCTCCGCTGGAGCCCGCAGGCGTTGGTGAGCAGGGTTTGAAATAAAGGTATACTCCACCACCATATTCAAAGCCCAACCCTTCTCGGTTGGGCTTTTTCACATCTGGGCTTCCCCGGGCTGTGCGGGGTTTCAGTCGATTTTGCTTGTGCCATGCCCCTCCTGCATCCGAGCCGGTAACGCCCCCCCAAATCTCATACTCCGCTCTCTCTTCTCACAAAACTTCTGCGAACACTGACGAAATGGCACACGCAGAACGCCTTATGCGGCAATGACTTATGCGTGTGCCGCATACGAAGATTTTGCGTTCGATTTGCTGAGGCAAACCATGTGGTTTGTGTGTTGTCGCACACAACGCATTGAGAAAATGCCGGATCGAGAATCAGATGCGGCCGGTCGTGCTTGAGCGCAAGAACTGGCTGTTTGCCGGTAGCCTGGGCAAACTATCGAATTGATCGTAACTTCTAGATTTCCAGCGTAAGAAACGCCGTCGCCATCGGGTTAAAGCGTCTTTGCTCTAGTATCCTTATTCTCCGCGCCTTTTTTGCCAATTTACCGGACCGCTTATGTCATCGTCTCTGCCGCCATCCGCCACGCCCGTTCCTGTCACTGCCCCGGCCCGTCCGCAGCGGCGGTTTTGGCTCGGCTTGGCACTCATCATCGTATTGGGAACGATTGCGTGGTTTACCTGGCAGCACTTCCACCGCCGGCCCGACATGGCCGAATCAGCTTCGGTGCCAGCCGGCCCGGGAGGCCGCGGTGGCCGTTCGAAAACCCCGCCAGTGGTCGTCAAACCAGCCATCATCGGCACCATGGACCGACGTCTGACGGCGCTTGGCACAGTGACTGCGCGCAACACCGCCGTGGTCCGCGCACAGGTGTCCGGGCGGCTGGACAAAATTTTGTTTCAGGAAGGCCAGACCGTGCAAGCCGGTCAAGCGCTGGCACAAATCGATCCGCGCCAGTTTCAGGTGCAGCTCGATACCGCGAATGCCCAGCTGGCGCGCGATACCGCACAACTGCAAGCCGCCGAAGTCGACCTGACGCGTTATCGGACCTTGCTCACGCAAGACTCGATCGCCCGCCAGCAGGTCGATACGCAGGCCGCGCTGGTCGGGCAGCTCAAAGGCGCGGCCGCGGCCGACCGGGCGGCGATCCGGCAGGCGCAGTTGCAGATTCTTTATGCCCGGGTGCTGGCGCCGATCGGCGGTCGGGCCGGGTTGCGCCAGGTGGACCTCGGCAATGTGGTCGGGCCAAGCGACGTCAACGGCATCGTGGTCATTAACGAGGTCCGGCCGATCAATGTGATTTTCCCGCTGCCCCAGCAGCAGTTGGCGCAGGTGCTGCAACGGTTTCGCGCTGGCGAGGAAATCGCCGTCGAGGCGTGGGACGCCGACAATCAGAAGCAAATCGGGCGCGGCCGGCTAGTCAGCACCGACAATCAGGTCGACGTGAGCACGGGCACGGTCCGCTTAAAGGCCGAGTTCGCCAATGACGACGATCAACTGTTTCCGAATCAGTTCGTCAATGTGCGGCTGACGGTCGAAACCTTGCGCGATGTCGTGCTGGTGCCGGCTGCGGCCGTGCAGCCGGGCGCCAAAGGGCCGATGGTCGCAGTGGTCGATGCCGAGCAGAAAGTGGTTCTCAAACCGATCCGTATCGGGCCTGGCGACGGCACGCAGACTGCCGTGCTCGCTGGCGTGCAGGCCGGCGAGCAGATCATCACAGATGGCTTGGACAAAATCCGCGCGGGCATGAAAGTGCAAGTCATGGCGCAGCACGAAACGCCGGTCGGCGACGATGGACGACGCGGCAAGGGGCGCGGTGGCGAGCGCAACGGCAAGCCTGCGGGCGGACCGGCCGACCGCCCATGAATCCATCGCGTCTGTTCATCGAGCGGCCAGTGGCGACCGTGCTGTGCATGCTGGCGATTCTGCTGATGGGCGCGCTCGGCTATCGGCAACTGCCGCTCGCAGCCCTCCCGCAGATCGATTATCCGACCATCCAGGTCAGCACGTCTTACCCGGGAGCCAGCCCCGACGTGGTGGCATCCACGATCACCGCGCCGCTCGAACGGCAGTTTGGGCAGATGCCGGGGCTGACGCAGATGTGGTCGGCGAGCGCTGGCGGCGGCTCGACCGTAACCTTGCGGTTCGACCTGGCGCTGCCGCTCGATACCGCCGAGCAGCAAGTGCAGGCCGCGATCAACGCCGCAGCGACCTTGCTGCCGCGCGATCTGCCGCAGCCGCCGGTCTACAGCAAGGTCAACCCGGCCGACGCGCCGGTACTGACCCTCGCCCTGACCTCGCAAACATTGCCGCTGACGCAGCTGCGCGACCTGGCGGACACGCGCCTGGCACAGAAGATTTCCCAGTTACCTGGCGTCGGGCTAGTGACGCTAAACGGCGGTCAAAAGCCCGCTGTGCGGATCCAGGTCAACCCACGAGCCGCGGCGGCACGCGGTCTGTCGCTGGACGACATCCGCAATGCGATCACAGTGCAAAACGTTTTTCAGGCCAAGGGCAGCTTCAATGGCCCCGAGCGGGCCTCGACCATCGACGCGAACGACCAGCTTCGCTCGGCCGCCGAGTATCGCAATCTGATAATTGCTTATCGGAACGGCGCGCCGGTTCGGCTGACGGACATCGCCGGAGTGATCGATGGCGCAGAGAATGTGCGGCTGGCCGCCTGGGCCAACCGCGAACCCGGTATCGTCTTGAACGTACAGCGCCAGCCTGGGGCGAACGTGATCGCGACCGTCGACCGGATACATCGGCTGCTGCCTGAGCTGCGCGCCAGCCTGCCCGGCGCCGCCAGCCTGGCGGTGCTGACCGACCGGACGGTGACGATTCGGAGTTCGGTGTTCGACGTGCAAATCGAGTTGCTGCTGGCGATTGCGCTGGTGGTGGCGGTGATCGCGGTGTTTTTACGCGACGGCCGGGCGACCTTCATACCGGCGGTCGCTGTGCCCTTATCCTTGGTCGGGACCTTCGCCTTCATGCATCTGGCCGGGTTTTCGATCAACAACTTAACTTTGATGGCTTTGACAATCGCGACCGGTTTCGTGGTCGACGACGCGATTGTCATGGTCGAAAACATCGCGCGCTACATCGAAGCGGGCGAGTCGCCGCTGGCGGCGGCGATCAAGGGGTCGGCGCAGATCGGCTTTACGATCATTTCGCTGACCGTGTCGCTGGTGGCAGTGCTGATTCCGTTGTTGTTCATGGGCGACGTGGTCGGCCGGCTGTTCCGCGAATTCGCGATCACCCTGGCGATCGCCATTCTGATCTCGGCGGTCGTCTCGCTGACGCTCACCCCGATGCTGGCGTCGCGCTGGCTGCGGGCACACGACCGGGCTCGGGAAGGGCGTTTGTCGCGCCGTATCGGCGGCGCCATCGACCGCACGATTGCACTCTACGATCGTGCGCTGCTCTGGGTGTTCGCCCGGCAAGGCTTGGTGCTGCTGGTGGCGGCCGGCACACTAGTGCTGACCGCACTGCTGTATTTGGTCGTGCCAAAAGGTTTCTTTCCACAGCAGGACACCGGCGCCATTCAACTGGTGAGCGAAGCGCCGCAGTCGATTTCGTTCACCGCCCTAGCGGCACGCCAGCAAGCGCTGGCGGACCTGCTGCTGCAGGACCCGGCGGTCGAGAGCCTGTCGTCACTGATCGGGGTGGACGGCATCAACAGCACGCTGAACAGCGGTCGCATGCTGATCAACCTGAAGCCGCTCGCGAAGCGCGACCGCGCACCGGTCGTGATGGCCCGTCTGCAACGGCTCGCCGCGCAAGCGCCAGGACTGCAAGTGTATTTGCAACCCATGCAAGACCTGACCATCGAAGACCGCCCGAGCCGCACGCAGTATCAGTTCACGCTCGACAGCCCAAAGGCGGCCGACCTGAGCGACGGCGTGCCGCGCCTGGTCGACCGGCTGCGCAGGCTGCCGCAGGTCGTCGATGTCGCCACCGATTTTCAAAACGCCGGCCTGCAGGCCTATGTCCACGTCAACCGCGACGCGGCGGCGCGACTGGGCATTTCGATGGCAACCATCGACAGCGCCTTGTATAACGCGTTTGGCCAGCGGCTGATCTCGACGATTTTCACCCAGTCCAGCCAATATCGGGTCGTACTGGAAGCCGCGCCGCCATTTCAAAACGGTCTGGACGCGCTATCGCACATCGCCGTGACCGCCGCCGATGGTATGCAGGTGCCGTTGGCTAACTTTGCGACCATCAGCGAACGCCGCACGCCGCTCGTGTCGAACCGGCTCGATCAGTTCCCGGCCGCGACCATTTCGTTCAACCTGGCGCCGGGCGTCGCGCTGGGCGACGCAGTCGATGCCATCAAAGCCGCCGAGCGCGAACTCGGCCTGCCAGCGTCGCTGCGCACCGGCTTTCAAGGCGCCGCCGCCGCTTTTGAGGGCGCCTTGGCGAATCAGTTGCTGCTGATCGTTGCGGCGATCGCAACCATGTATATCGTACTCGGCGTGTTGTACGAAAGTTTCATTCATCCCGTGACGATTTTATCGACGCTGCCGTCGGCCGGCATCGGCGCACTGCTCGCGCTGCTGGTCAGCGGCGGAGAACTGGGCGTGATCGCGATCATCGGCATCGTGCTCCTGATCGGCATCGTCAAGAAAAACGCGATCATGATGATCGACTTCGCACTCGACGCTGAACGCCACCAAGGGCTGAGCCCGCGCGATGCGATTCACCAGGCCTGTCTCTTGCGGTTTCGGCCGATTCTGATGACCACGCTCGCCGCGCTGCTGGGCGCGTTGCCGCTGATGCTCGGCACGGGGATGGGCGCCGAGCTGCGCCAGCCACTCGGCATCTGCATGGTCGGCGGCCTGGTCATGAGCCAGCTGCTGACCTTGTTCACGACGCCGGTGGTCTACCTGGCGTTCGACCGTCTGAAACGCCGCTGGCATGGCAAGTCGGCGCGGCAGGGCGCATGACGGACGCCCCATGAACCCTTCGCGCGTTTTCATCCGCCGGCCGGTCGCCACGGTCCTGCTGACGCTCGGGCTGTTTTTGCTGGGCCTGTTTGCGTTCATCGAGCTGCCGGTGGCGCCCTTGCCGCAGGTCGATTTCCCGACCATCAGCGTATCGGCCAGCCTGCCGGGTGCCAGCGCCGAAACGATGGCGGCGACCGTCGCCACGCCGCTCGAACGCGCCCTGGGCTCGATCGCCGACGTTTCTGAAATGACCTCGTCCAGCTCGCTCGGTTCGACACGCGTCACCTTGCAGTTCAACCTGTCGCGTAATATCGACGGCGCCGCGCGCGAGGTGCAGGCCGCGATCAACGCAGCCCGCGCCACCTTGCCGAGCAGCCTGCCGCGCAATCCGACCTACCGCAAAATCAACCCGGCCGACCAGCCCATCGTCATCGTCGCACTGACCTCCGACCGCCACGACCGCGCGCAACTGTACGACCTGGCCTCAACGCTCATGGCGCAGCGCATCGCCCAGCTCAGCGGCGTCGGCAACGTCGACATCGGCGGCGGTGCGGCGCCGGCGGTACGCGTCCGGCTGAACCTCGCAGCGCTGAATCAAATGGGCCTGTCGCTCGAAGCCGTGCGCACGGCGATCGGTGCGGCGAACCTCCGCGCGCCGGTCGGCAGCCTCGACGACGGCACGCGCAGCTGGCTGATCGCCACCAACGATCAATTGCAAAACGCCGAGGATTACCGCTCGCTAATCCTGCGCTGGCAAAACGGCACAACCGTGCGGCTCGCCGACATCGCCGACGTTGCCGATCTCCAGCAGGACATCTACAACCTCGGCCTGGCAAACGGCAAACCAGCGGTCTTGCTGCAAGTGCAGCGGCAGCCGGGCGCCAATATCCTGGACACGGTCGAGGCAGTCAAAGCGCAGCTGCCGGGCCTACAAGCCGCGCTGCCGCCGGGCATCGAGGCGCGCGTCGTGCTCGAACGCACGCCGTCGATCAAGGCGTCGTTACGCGACGTGGAACGCTCGCTGCTGCTGTCGGTCGTGCTGGTGGTGGGCGTCGTGTTCGTTTTCCTGCGCAACGCGCGCGCCACCCTCATCCCGCTGGTCGCCGTGCCGGTGTCGCTGGTCGGCACGTTCGCCATCATGTACCTGCTCGGGTATACGCTGAACATTTTGTCCTTGATGGCCCTGACGGTGGCAACCGGCTTCGTCGTCGACGACGCTGTGGTCGTGCTGGAAAACGGCATGCGGCACATCGAACGCGGGCAATCGCCCCTCAAGGCAGCATTGCGCGGGGCGCGCGAAGTCGGGTTCACGGTGTTGTCGATGAGTTTGTCCCTGGTCGTCGTTTTTCTGCCGATCATCGCGCTGGGTGGTATCGTCGGGCGATTCTTCCGCGAGTTCGCAATCACTTTGTCGGTGGCGGTGCTGATTTCGATGCTCGTGTCGCTGACCACCACGCCGATGATGTGCGCGTATCTGCTCAGGCGCAAAGCCGCGCCGTTGCCGGCCGGTCGGCCGGGCTGGACCGACCGCGCACTGACCGGTCTGCAGAACGGCTACCGCCGCTCGCTCGACTGGGCATTGCGGCATACGCGCATCATGATGGCGATTTTTTTTCTGACCATCGCAGCCAACGTCTGGCTGTACGTGATCGTGCCGAAAGGTTTCTTTCCGGACCAGGACGTCGGCATCTTGGTGGGCGGTCTGCAGGCCGATCAAAGCAGCTCCTTCGAGTCGGTCAGCGGCAAACTACAGCGGGCGGTGGCGATCATCGGCCGCGACCCGGCGGTACAAAACGTCATGGCGTTCACCGGGGGCTCACGCGCCAGTGGCGGGTCGATGTTCGTCGTCCTGAAACCGCTCGACGAGCGCAAAACCCCGGCGGCTGCGGTCATCAACCGCCTGCGTCCCAAGCTCGCCCGCGTCGCGGGTGCCAGCGTCTACCTGCAATCGGCCAGCGACATCCGCCTGGGCGGGCGGCCGAGCGACGCCGCTTATCAATACACCCTGCAGTCCGACGACCTGCAACTGCTGCGGCAATGGGAGCCGACCATCCGCGCCGCCTTGTCACAGAGCAAAGCGCTCACCGACGTCAACACCGACACACAGGAAAAAGGCGCCCAGACCCGCCTGACCATCGACCGCGACGCCTTGGCGCGGCTCGGCCTGAGCATGCATCTGGTGGACGCCACTTTGAACGACGCTTTCGGCCAGCGACAGGTTTCGAACATTTACAAAGACATCAACCAATACACGGTCGTCATGGAAGCCGCGCCGCAGTATCTCACCGGTCCGCAGGCGCTGGCGCACATTACACTGGTGACGGCCGCCGGCAAAATCGTGCCGCTGTCGGCGATCGCCCGCTGGGAAGCGACGCGAATACCTTTGTCGGTAAACCACGAAGGCGGTTTCGCCGCCTCAACCGTGTCCTTCAACCTGGCCGAGGGCGTCTCGCTCGGCCAGGCCACCGACGCGATCAACGACGCTCTGGCACGGATCGGTGTGCCCAGCAATATCAAAACCGGCTTCGGTGGCAACGCCGGAGCCTTCGAGGACACACTCAAACAGCAGCCGATCATGATTCTCGCCGCCGTGTTGGCGATCTATATCCTGCTCGGTATTTTGTACGAAAGCGCGCTCCACCCTCTGACGATTCTGTCCACCTTGCCATCAGCCGGGCTCGGGGCCTTGTTGGCGCTGCAGGCCTTCGGCAGCGAATTCAGCATCATCGCCATGATCGGCGTGATCTTGCTGGTCGGCATCGTCCAGAAAAACGCGATCATGCTGATCGATGTCGCCATCGATGCCGAACGGCGGCAGGGCTTGAGCCCGCTCGAATCGATCCGCCATGCGTGCGAACTGCGGCTGCGGCCAATCCTGATGACGACCGTCGCGGCACTGTTCGGCGCGTTGCCCCTGGCGCTGGGCACCGGCAATGGCGCGGAAATGCGCCAGCCGCTGGGGATAGCGATCGTCGGCGGCCTGCTCGTCAGCCAGTTGATTACTTTGTACACGACGCCGGTGGTGTATCTGGTGCTGGACCGCTGGCGGCGGTTAACGATGAGACGAACTCAACGATGAACACTTTTCGATTCCTTGCGGCGCTCTCGGCCGTCGCGCTCACGCTGGGCGGCTGTTCGCTCGCACCGCTTTACCGGACACCCGACGCCGCCATGCCCGCACAGTTCAAGGAAGCTCCGCCCGGCTGGACCATGGCCCGACCGACGGACGAGCAAGGGCGTGGCGCGTGGTGGCAAGCCGTTTCCGATCCGGAGCTGGACCGTTTGCTGGTCCGGTTGGACGACGCCAACCAGAATCTGAAAGTCGCCGAAGCCCGCTGGCGGCAGGCAAGTGCGCTGGGTCGGCAATACCGCGCCGCCTTATTACCGACGGTTACCGCGCAGCTCGGCGCGGCGCGCAGCGGCGGGGCGGTCAGCGCAACGGCGGGCAGTTCTTCGGCCATAAACCGCAGCTTCACCGGCAGCCTGAACGCCGCCTGGGACACCGACCTCTGGGGCCGCTTACGTAATCAATCGGCGGCGCAGGACGCCGCGATCGCCGCCAGCGCCGCCGATGTCGCCAACGCCCGTCTTAGCTTGCAGGGCGAGTTGGTGGCGAATTATCTCGCGCTGCGGGTGGCTGACGCCCAACGGCAGCTGCTCGACGACATCGCCACGGCGTATGCCGGCAGTCTGCAGATCGTCCGTAACCGCTATGCGGTAGGCGTCGCCAGTCGTGCGGATGTCGCGCAGGCCGAAAGCCAGTGGTTCAACGCGCGCGCCCAGGCGGAGGATACAGCGGTCAACCGCGCCCAGCTCGAACATGCAATTGCCGTGCTGATCGGCGAAGCGCCGACGATGTTCGGCCTGGCACCCTGGCCACCAGAAGGCAGTATCAAGCTGACAAGCTCGGCGGCGCTGACCGTACCGGCCGCCCTGCCGTCGACCTTGCTGCAGCGCCGCCCCGACATCGCTGCCGCCGAACGCCGCCTGGCCGCAGCGAACGCCGCGACTGGTACCGCGCGCGCCGCGCTGTTTCCGGCGCTGACCCTGTCGGCCGGCGAAACGGCACGCGGCCGCAACCTCGCCGAGCTGTTCAGCCTGTCCAACACAGCCTGGTCGCTGGGCACGGCCCTGGCGACGACAGTGTTCGACTTCGGGGCGCGGCGGGCAGGCGTCGAGCAGGCCACCGCGAATTACGACGCATCGCTGGCGACCTACCGCCAGACCGTGCTTGATGCGCTGTTGAGCGTCGAGGACCAACTGGCCGCGTTACGCATTCTCGATCAGGAAATCGCGCTGCAAACCGAAGCGACGCGAGCAGCGGGCGAAGCCGTGGCATTCACCAATAATCAATATAAAGCCGGAACGGTTCCGTTCTTGAATGTGTTAACGGCCCAGGCCGCCGATCAAGCGGCGCGTCGCACTTTGCTGACGCTCAACGGTCGTAGGCTCACCGCCACCGTGCTGTTGATTCAAGCCCTGGGAGGTGGGTGGGAAGGCCTGGAGGCCGCCACGCCATGAGAGAGGCACAAGCACGCGCTCGGCCCGCGTGCTCAGTCGAGCACGCGCTCGGCTCCCGGCTCGGCCACCCCGTTTTTTTCAAGGGACTTGGCCAGAGCCGCCAACGCTTCCGTGGACAATTTACCCGATTGGGCAATCAGTTCAGCCATTACATCGTCGTCGGCATAAAAATAGGGCGCCGGCATTTCCAGGACACGGGCGATTTCCTGCATCAGGGAAAAATCCGGGACACGCTTGCCGAGTTCGTAACGGTTCATGCGGGCGCTGGCCGACATGGCATCCAGGCCGGCCTCGAGACCAAGCTGTTCCTGAGAGAGGCCGGCGCGTAGCCGTGCCGCTTTCAATCGCTTGCCCAGAACAGACATAAATACCCCATTAACTATCAAGGGTTTATTTTCTGAGTTAACATTGCAAGACTTACTACCATTTTGGCAGTGTGTATGCGTATTTACGGCAACGTGAGTGTTTTTTTGAGTCTTTATGGCTTGGTCGGAGCACTGCTGCTCGGATGGAGCGGCAGTGCCGATGCGACAGCACCGGTCCAGAACTGGGAATGGAGCGACCCGTTGACGGTGACGCCCACGGGCATGTGGTTCCAAATAGATCGCCAGTCTGTCATGTGCGTGCCGGTCCCCATGCAATCCATAAAAACCTCGGAAAAAATCGCGTTGGCCCGCGGCGGACAGGCCCATCGAACCTGGACGGCGCGAAATGCGCCGTCGATCGTCATCAAGCCGCGATACGGAAAGCTGACCATGGCATATGCGCGCCAAGCGGACTGTCAGTCCTGGCTGCGTTATATTCACGACCGGACACTGCCATGAAAGCGACGCCAGGCATTCTTATACCGTCCAGTCGTAATCGATGATCAGCGGCGCATGATCGGAAAACTTGCGAGTTTTGTAGATTTCGGCGCGCTGCGCCGCGTGCGCCAGGGCAGGGCTGGCAATCTGGTAATCGATACGCCAGCCGACGTTTTTCGCATACGCCTGACCACGATTGCTCCACCAGGTATAGCATTCATCAGTCGTCTCGGGGTGCAAGGCGCGATAGACGTCGAGCCAGTTTTCGGGATGCAGCACCTCCGTCAGCCAGGCACGCTCCTCAGGCAGAAACCCGGAATTATTCTGATTACTCTTCCAGTTTTTCAGGTCCTGCTCGCGGTGCGCGATATTCCAATCGCCGCACAGCACGACAGCTTTACCGCCTTGCGCAAGCCGCGCCAAATGCGGCGGAAAAACCTCTAAAAAACGAAACTTTGCCTGCTGGCGCTCGTCCGAACTGCTGCCAGATGGCAGATACAAACTGATGACGATGGTATGGTCGAACTCTAATTCCAGATAGCGGCCTTCCGCATCGAACTCGGCCACGCCGAACCCCTTCTGCACCCGCAGCGGCGCATGCCGCGCATAAATGCCGACGCCGCTGTAGCCTTTCTTTTCGGCCGGGTGAAACCAACCCTGCAACTCACCCGGGCGTCGATGTACGTCGGTCAGATCGGTCTCCTGGGCTTTCAGCTCCTGCACACAGACGATGTCCGCATCGATGCCAGCCAGCCATTCAAAAAACCCTTTCGTCGCGGCGGAGCGAATGCCGTTCAGGTTGGCGGAAACGATGCGGATCATGGCAGTCACGAATAAGAGAAGAAACCACGCGATAATACCGAATGATTGCTTAACTCTTCAAAACGGATACGGTATGCAGCAACACGATTTTCTGGCTTTCGCGCTTGAACAGCGCGTGCTACGTTTCGGCGATTTTCAAACCAAGGCCGGGCGACAGTCACCGTATTTTTTCAATGCCGGGCTGTTCCATTCGGGCGCGGCGCTCGACCGGCTCGGCGGTTTTTACGCGCAAACCTTGCTGGCACAGTCGCAACGGCGTGGGCTGCATTTCGACATGCTGTTCGGCCCGGCATACAAAGGCATCGCCTTGGCGGCAGCCACGGCCATGAAACTGGCCCAGACCGGACGCGATGTGCCGTATGCCTTCAACCGCAAGGAAGCCAAGACACATGGCGAAGGCGGTGTCCTGATCGGCGCACCGTTGCGGGGGCAGGTCGTGATCGTCGACGACGTCATCAGCGCAGGCACCTCAGTGGGCGCATCGGTCGAACTGATCCGCGCTGCGGGCGCGGCACCAGCGGCCGTGCTGATCGCGCTCGACCGCATGGAAAAAAGCGCACGCGACGGCATCACGGCCGAGCGCTCGGCCGTCCAGGACGTCGAAGACCGCTACGGCATACCGGTCTTCGCAATCGCCGATCTCCAGGGTTTGCTGACTTATCTGTCGAGCGCGCAGGCCGGTGATTTCTCCGAATGGCGCGGCAAGGTCGAGACGTATCGCCAGCGGTATGGGGTATAGCGGTTCATAAAAATCCAATGTCTCTGGATACCTTCATCAATCGAACAGGTAATTTTTGCTAGAAAGGGATGCGCACAATCGCATGCTTGGTGGACGTCATTTACGACAAAGGCATCAAACTGTGCGACATCGAGAAAATCGATAGCTGGCACACCGCGTGCTATGTACCTCTCGCCAGTTCATTTTAAACGGAGAAAGTCATGAGCAACGAACATATCGTATCGATTCTCAACGATTTGATTGCTGTCAGCAAAGACGGTTATAAAGGTTTCCAGGCCTCGGCAAAAGACGTTAAAAATCAACACCTGAAACAGGTATTTTTGAACTATGCGACCAGTTGCGAGTCTGGTGCGCGTGAGCTGCAAGAACTCGTCCGTACGTTTGGCGGTGAGCCCGCAAATGACGGGACAACAATGGGCGCTCTGCACCGTGGCTGGGCGGATTTGAAATCGGCCGTTACCGGTAAAGACGATACCTCGATTCTCAACGAATGCGAGCGTGGCGAAGATGTTGCGAAAGCGGCTTACACCGAAGCACTGAAAAAGGATTTACCCGGGGAGATCAGAACGATCGTCGAGCGTCAGCTCGACGGCGTTAAACGAATCCATGGCCATGTAAAGTCACTACGCGACCAACACCACGAGATACAAGAATCTGTGTAAAAAGCTTGTTTGACTAAAAGTCTGCTTGGGCAGACTTTTTTACAGATGCGCCAGGGCTGCGATTCTTACGATTAGCTCTGAAGGAATGACCGGCTTGTTGAGGTGCATATGAAAGCCCGCCGCCAGCGAGCGAATCCGGTCCTCTTTTTGCGTAAACGCCGTGAGCGCGATAGCCGGTATTTGCCGAGAAAAGTCTTTTCCTTGTGTGTTTTCCCAATCTCTGATTTTTTTTAAAGTTTCATATCCATCCTCGCCCGGCATTGCAATGTCGCACACGATGACGTCGGGCAATTCTTCAGGGGTTTGTTTTGCGAGCTTGTTGCGCGCTTCGGCACCGGATTCCGCCAACGAAATGAGAGCGCCCGCCAAGGTCAACAAAGCAGCCAGCGCATTTCGCGCCTCTTTCTGGTCATCGACCAGCATCACATGCAGGCCCGACAATGAGGGGTAAGCGCCATGCAGCGTCTGACCCGTGTCGTTTAAGTTGATTGCCGGTATTTCGGCCGGGTAAAGCAGGGGAAAGCGTAAACTAAACGTCGACCCGGTGTCTTCTCCTCGACTAAAACCAGTCAATGTTCCACCTTGCAGTTCGGTCAATTGCTTGGCTAAAGTCAGACCCAGGCCAATGCCATCGTTACGACGCGTTTTGGAACTGTCCGCATGCTGGAAAGCATCGAAGAGATGATCGATGTGTTGCGGCATGATGCCATGCCCATTGTCACGGATGACGATTTCGACATGTCCGTCCGCTGCACTCGCACAAAACCAAATAGAGCCGCCTTCCGGGGTGAATTTCAAGGCGTTCTGCAGAAGATTCCGTAAAATTTGCTGGAGACGAGACACATCTCCTTCAATCGTTTCGCGCTCAATCTCTATTTGTTTGAAGAGGGAGATTTGTTTGGCGCTGATGTCTGCAGCTGCGCTCTCGAGAACATAGTTGATGCAACGACGAAGAATAACCGGCTCTTTGACGATCTTCAGACTCTCTGTCAGTAGCTGGCTCGCGTCCAGCAAGTCTTCGATAAGCAGGACTTGTTGCTGAACGCCCACCTTGATACCCACCAAGGCGCGTTGCACCATGGGGTTATCGTCTTTCAATTGACATTCCAGCACATGCGCCCAGCTTTGAATACCATTTAGCGGTGAGCGTAGTTCATGCGATACGATACTTAAAAATTGGTCACGCATCCGTGCGCTACTTTCCGCCGCCAAACGTGCTTCCTGCTCGACTCTGAGGCGCCCCTCGGGGCTATCCGTCGTAAAGGCATTCACGTTTTCTACGTTTTCATCAGGATGATTCATAGTATTGACGACTTCCATAAAGTACCTACAGAATATGGACTGCACATTCGCCCATAACGATCAAACGCGCCTGAATGATTAAATAATCGCCAGACGTGCGAGCTTCGAGGGAATCAACATTTAAGCGCATCGGTAATTGCAGCGTATTATAAAAACTGTTGAAATGTGGCAAAGCGTCATTCGACTGACGATTAATCGCAAGTTTTGCTTCACCCCGATTAGCGCTGATCGCTGAATTTTTTAGGGTAAGAATGAAAAGCAATTCATATGCCCAGGCGCCAGGGACCAGTCGGATCGCAACACACTGTAGTTTATCGTTCAGCCGAGCAGCGCGGGCTTTAATGCCGCATGCCAGAGCCCGCCTTTATCGGTAACACTTAAACCGGCATGGGCGGGGCTGGTCGACGGCAAACGTGCATACGATATCGCGGGAGAGAGAAACGCCCTCGGTAAAGTCTTGATGACATGCCGCCGATAAATATCTTCTGCTTTGGCTCCATTGAAAAACACCTGGCGTATGAATGGATGATCGGCAAAAAATTCCGCAAACGGATTGGGCCGTATGCTCGCATCGACGATTGCGCTGTCCAGACTGCCAGGCCGTTCACAATACGCCAGCACATACTAAGTAAGGACAACGCGACGTCCTTAAGCGATGGTTGCCGGTTAAGGCCGAATAAAAAATTTCTTCTTCGATCATGGTGTGGATTTCAAGTTGTTTCCGAATTTTATCGACTAGCGCTTTCAGCGGGGCAATGCCCTGTAAAAATGCTCTAAAATTCAGTTTGCCCATCCGAGTACCGCCCATCCCATGACCCTGCTAGTCGTCGACTCCGTCGAAACGCAACTGCGCGCACTGCTCGCCAGGCGCATTTTAGTGCTCGACGGTGCGATGGGTACGATGATCCAGCAGTACCGGCTCGACGAGGCGCAGTACCGGGGCGCCGGCCAAGCCGGCGGTACCGACGGCGAATTCGCCACCTTCGCCCACGATGTCAAGGGCAACAACGAGTTGCTGACGCTGACCCAGCCCCGGATCATTCAGACCATTCACGAGCAATACTTGGCAGCCGGGTCGGACATCGTAGAGACCAATACTTTCGGCGCCACGACGATTGCGCAGGCCGACTATCACATGGCGCATTTGGCCGTCCGGATGAACCGCGCGGCGGCCCGATTAGCGCGGTCCGCCTGTGACAAGTTCAGCACGCCGGACAAACCGCGATTCGTCGCTGGCGCGCTTGGGCCAACCCCTAAAACGGCGTCGATTTCGCCCGACGTCAACGACCCGGGCGCACGTAACATCACCTTCGATCAACTGGTCGAGACATACTACGAACAAACCGTCGCGCTGGTCGAGGGCGGCGTCGATCTGCTGCTCGTCGAAACTATTTTCGACACCTTGAACGCCAAGGCAGCACTATTCGCCATCGATCAGTATTTCGCAGACAGCAGACGGCGTTTACCGTTGATGATTTCTGGCACGGTCACCGATGCATCGGGCAGAATTTTGTCAGGCCAGACCGTCGAGGCATTCTGGAATTCGGTGCGCCACGCCCGGCCGTTGACCATCGGCCTGAACTGCGCGCTCGGTGCTGCACTGATGCGGCCTTACGTAGCCGAGCTGGCGAAAGTCTGCGACGCTGCGTTGTGCATTTATCCGAACGCCGGGCTGCCAAACCCAATGGCCGAAACCGGTTTCGACGAAACGCCGACCGTCACCTCCAGTTTGTTACGCGAATTTGCCGAGGCGGGCTTTCTGAATATCGCCGGCGGCTGCTGCGGCACCACGCCCGAGCACATCGCCGAGATCGCCCGCGCCGTGGCAAGCCTGCCGCCGCGCGCCATCCCCAGCGTACCGGCGCGGCTGCGCCTGTCGGGTCTCGAAGCATTCAACGTCGCCGATGACAGCCTGTTCGTCAATGTCGGCGAACGCACCAACGTCACCGGCTCGAAAGCATTCGCTCGGCTGATTTTGAACGAACAATACGACGAGGCCCTGGCCGTGGCGCGTCAGCAAATCGAAAACGGCGCGCAGGTCATCGACATCAACATGGACGAGGCCATGCTCGATTCGCAAGCCGCGATGCAACGCTTTCTAAATTTGATTGCGTCAGAGCCAGACATCGCGCGCGTGCCGATCATGCTCGACTCGTCGAAATGGGCCGTGCTCGAAGCTGGCCTGAAATGCGTCCAGGGCAAGGCCATCGTCAATTCGATTTCCATGAAAGAGGGCGAGGCGGAGTTTCTGCGCCAGGCGGTGCTTTGCCGGCGCTATGGGGCAGCGGTCATCGTCATGGCTTTCGACGAGGCCGGGCAGGCCGACAGCTATGCGCGCAAGATCGAAATCTGCGAACGTGCTTACCGTTTGCTGGTCGACCGGGTCGGCTTTCCGGCGGAGGACATCATTTTCGACCCGAATATTTTCGCGGTTGCGACCGGTATCGAAGAGCACAACAATTACGCGGTCGATTTCATCGAGGCGACGCGCTGGATCCGGCAAAATCTGCCGCATGCCAAAATATCCGGCGGCGTCTCGAACGTGTCCTTCAGCTTGCGCGGTAACGACCCGGCGCGCGAAGCGATCCACACGGTTTTTCTCTATCACGCCGTCCAGGCGGGCATGAGCATGGGGATTGTCAACGCGGGCATGATGGGCGTGTATTCCGAGCTAGACCCCGAACTGCGCACACGGGTCGAGGACATCATTCTCAACAGGCCGTCGCCCGAGCCCGACAAAACCCCGACCGAGCGGCTCATCGAGTTTGCCGCGACATTGAAGGCCGGCGACAAAAAAGCCGAGGACAACCTCGCCTGGCGCGCGCAGCCAGTCGCGCAGCGCCTGGCGCACGCCCTCGTGCATGGCATCACGACGTTCATCATCGAGGACACCGAGGAAGCGCGCGCAACGGTCGCGGCCGCTGGCGGCCGGCCGATCAATGTCATCGAAGGGCCCCTGATGGACGGCATGAACGTGGTCGGCGACCTGTTCGGCGCCGGCAAAATGTTTTTGCCGCAGGTCGTCAAAAGCGCGCGAGTCATGAAGCAGGCCGTGGCCCACTTGATTCCGTACATCGAGGAGGAAAAGCGTCAGGTGCACGCCGCCGGCGGCGACGTGCGCTCGAAAGGCAAGATCGTGATCGCGACCGTCAAGGGCGATGTGCACGATATCGGTAAAAACATCGTCACGGTCGTTTTGCAGTGCAATAACTTCGACGTGGTCAATATGGGCGTGATGGTGCCCTGCGCCGAGATTCTCACCATGGCCAAAACGGAAAACGCCGACATCATCGGCCTGTCGGGCTTGATCACGCCGTCTCTGGAAGAAATGGCCTACGTGGCCGCGGAAATGCAGCGCGATGCGTATTTCCGCGAACGGCAAATTCCTTTGCTCATCGGCGGAGCAACGACGAGCCGGGTGCATACCGCCGTCAAAATCGCACCGCATTACGATGGCCCGGTGGTCTATGTTTCGGATGCGAGCCGCTCGGTCAGCGTCGCGCAAAGTTTGCTGTCGGAAGACGGTGCGGCCGATTACCTGGCGACCCTCAAAACCGAGTACCGACAGGTGCGCGAACGGCATGCCGCTAAAAAATCGCAGCCGCTGGTGAGCATGGCGCAAGCCCGCGCCAATAAGCCGGCCATCGATTGGGCTGGGTATGCGCCGCCCGTGCCGAAATTTATCGGCCGCCGCTTGTTCAGAAATTACGATTTACGCGAACTGGTGCCTTACATCGATTGGCAGCCTTTTTTCCAGACCTGGGACCTGCATGGTCCGTTCCCCGCAATCCTCGACGACACGGTGGTCGGCGATGCGGCTCGCAAAGTCTTTGCCGATGGTCAGCACATGCTCGAGCGCATCGTCCAGGGGCGCTGGTTGCAGGCAAACGCCGTCGTGGCGTTCTACCCGGCGAATACCGTAAACGACGACGATATCGAAATCTACACCGACGATACCCGATCCGAGGTACTGATGACCTACCGTACCCTGCGCCAGCAGGGCGAAAAACGGGCGAATGTTGCCAATAAGTCCCTGGCCGACTTCATTGCGCCCAAACTCATCGATGGCCAGCCGTCCGGCAAACAAGATTATCTCGGCCTATTCGCGGTAACGGCCGGGCTGGGTATTGAAAAGAAAGAACGCGAATTCGAACTGAGCCACGACGACTATTCCAGCATTATGCTGAAAGCGCTGGCCGACCGGCTGGCCGAAGCGTTCGCCGAAGCGCTGCACGCCCGGGTGCGAACCGACTTGTGGGGCTATGCGCCGGGCGAGGCGCTCGGTAATGACGACCTGATCGCAGAACGCTACCGCGGTATCCGCCCCGCGCCCGGCTATCCGGCGTGCCCCGAACACACCATCAAACGACAAATGTTCGAGGTCATGGCTTGCGAGGAAATCGGCATTTCGCTGACGGACAGCTTGGCGATGTGGCCCGCCTCCAGTGTCTCAGGGTTTTATTTCGCGCACCCCGACAGCGTGTATTTCAACGTCGGCAAAATCGCCGACGACCAGCTTCACGATTTGCAGCAGCGCTCCGGACGCGACTTGGCGGAGCTGCGGCGCGCCTTGGCTCCTTTGCTGTGAGCGCTCGACCGTGACCACAGATCTCGTCAACGAATTCCAAACGAACGGCTTCGTGATTCTGAGACAGGTGCTCGACGGCGCCCTGTGCAGCGCGCTGCTCACCGCCGCGCGCGCCGAGCTACGCGCCGCGACAGGGCTGGTCGAGTACGAGGCAGAACTTGGCTATGCGGGCAGCCCGGCCTCGCTCGACGCAGAAGGCGGCAACACCATCCGCCGCCTGCGTGATGTGTACGCACGCCAGCCGGTTTTTCAGAAGTGGGCCGAGCACCCCCTGATTCTGGAAACCATGCGTCAGATTCTGGGCGCCCGGCTGATGCTGGTGCGCACCCATCATAATTGTCTGATGACCAAACACCCATGCTTTGGCTCATCGACCGAATGGCATCGCGATATCCGTTACTGGTCTTTCGAACGCCATGAGCTGGTTTCGAGCTGGCTGGCTTTGGGCGAGGAAACGCCCGCCAACGGCGGGCTGCAGGTCTTACCGGGATCGCATCGCTGGGCGCTCGACGCCGCCCATCTGGACGACCGGCAGTTTTTGAAGGTCGATGCCGCGCGCGCGCACGGCTTTGTCATCGAACCGCAGGCAGTTTGTCTACAACCCGGCGATGTCTTACTGTTTCATGCCAAAACGCTACACGCCGCCGGCAGGAACACCACCGACACGATCAAGTTTTCACTGGTGTACACCTACCGTAACCACGCGACTCAACCCGTGCCAGGCAGCCGCTCGGCGCAAGGTGTCGATATCGCTTTGCCGGCCCGCAGCCCAAGCACACCAGCCAGCGCCGGCAACAGCACCAGCGCTCCCAGCATGTTGACGAAAAACATGAACGCCAGCAGCAAGCCCATATCAGCCTGAAACTTCAACGACGATCCCAGCCAGCTCCCCACCCCGAGCGTCATCGTGAGCGCTGTGAACAAAATTGCCGTGCCCCGGGCCTTGAGCGCCCCGCGATAGGCTTCCGGCAAGGTCGAACCCTGCGCCAAACCATGCCTCATGCGTTCGTACAGATAAATCCCGTAGTCCACGCCCACCCCGACCCCCAGCGCCACCACCGGCAAGGTGGCGACTTTCAAGCCGATGTTCAAGCACGCCATGGCGGCATTGCAAAACACCGCAACCACGCCCAACGGCAGCACGATGCACAGCACCGCCCGCCAGGAACGAAACTCCAGCCAGCAGAGTAGGCTGATGGCCAAAAACAAAATACCGAGCATGACGGTTTCGGCCGCCTCGACCGCCTCGTTGCTCGCGGCCATCACGCCGAGATTGCCGGCGGCGAGTAAAAACCGCACAGGTGTGTCGGGATTCTGAGACTGGTAGTTTTTTACCGCCTGCACCAGACGCTTGAGCGTCGTACCTTGATGATCGGCAGCGAAAATCAATACCGGCAGCGCACTGCAATCGGCGTTCAACAAGCCCGAACCCGTGTCGACCGGAGCCACCGCCTGCGCCAGCACATCGCGGTTGCGCGACAGCGCACGCCAGCGGGGATTGTTCTCGTTCCAACCGGCATTGATGACTTTGGCGGCGTTCGCCAGCGACGCGGTGTCGCGCACGCCAGGAACGGTGCGCATGTATTGTTCGAAACGATCGATCGCATCCATGACGTCGAAGCGCGTGCAGGCGTCGTCCACGCCGACAGCCTGAGCAATCACCGACAGCACATCGACACCGATCGAAAAACTGCCGGTGATCGCCGCCACGTCCCGGTTATAACGCGCCTCGGCTCGCAGCTCGGGAATGCCGACACCAAGATCGCCGGTTTGCAAGTGCCGTGCGACCACCGCAGCACCGCTCAGCACGACGATCATACCGAAGAGCACGGCGTAGGCGGCGCGCGGCAGAGCCAGCCCACTCAACCAGCGCCAGAGGCGTGCGAGCGCATTCGCGACAAACGGCGGCGTGGTGCGCACTGACCCCACCCGCACCGGTATATAGGACAAACAAATCGGTAAAAACAACTTATTGGTGACGATCATCAGACTGACGCCGAGGCTCGCGGCAATCGTCAAATCGCGCACGCTCTGAATCGGAATGATCAGCATCACCAGAAACCCCAGTGCATTCGCCAGTAAAGCCATCGCTCCGGGCGTGAACAGCTCCTGGAATGCACGGCGCGCCGCTGCCGAAGCGTCGGGCGTCGGCGTGTCCGCAAGGGCGCGGCGCCAGGCTTGGGTCATCTGTATGGCATGGCTGACGCCGATCGAGAAGATCAGAAAAGGCACGAGGACCGACAGCGGGTCGATACGCAGATCCAACCACGCCATGCCGCCCAACAGCCATACGACGGGCAGCAAGGCTACCAGCAAAGTTAACGCCGTCAGTCGCCACGACCGGCAAAAACCATACAGCAGCAGCGTGGTGAGTGCAAACGCTATGCCGAAAAATTGCCCAACTTGTCCCGCTGCGTCGCGAATGTCGCCGACCGCCTTGGCGAACCCGATGATGTGGATGTCGAGCCCCTGCCGTTGAGACCGAGTACGAATCGCCTCGAGCTCTCTAGCCACTGCGGCATAGTCAATTTTGCGGTTGCTCAGGGGATCGACTTCCAGCAATTGCGCACTGACCAACGCACCCTTGAAATCGTTGGCGACGAGCCGTCCGACCCGGCCGGACTTGATGACATTCGCACGCACGGCGGCCAGTTCCTGCGGCGAGCCGCGAAAGCCAGCCGGCACCACGCTGCCGCCGGTGAAACCGTTCTCCACCACTTCGATGAAACGGACATTGGGCGTAAATAAGGACGTCACGCTGGCACGGTCGATTCCAGGAACGAAATAAACCGCATCAGTAACGGTTTTGAGCGCTTGCAGAAATCCTGGCGTGAAAATATCCGCATCGGTGGTACGCAGGGCGACCAGCACGCGGTTCGCCCCACCAAACTCGTTTTCGTAATGGATGAACGTCTGCATGTAAGGATGCGTCAAGGGCATCGACTTTTTGAAACTCGCATCGATTTTTAAATGCCGTGCCGCATGGCCCGTGAGCGCAGTCAAGACGATGAACACAGCCAGTAAAGGCAGGCGCCAGCGAAAAAGCCACGCACTGAATGAGGCAACCCACGGCTGTCGGTTCATGGCAAATACCCCTGTGTCAGGCCGCGCTCCCCGGCACGCATGAAACGCAGCGGCGCGTTCGGCGCTGCAGCGGGAATCGGGAGAATCGCTGCAGCCGTCGACTTATCGGCAGTCACATACGCGGAAAAGCGTTCCCCAGCGTCGCGGCTATGCAGAACAATGCCATTCTGGCCGGTCAGCCAGATGCTGTCGCCCCGGCGGGCACCGCCGTAGAGGCTGGCCTGGGTAGGACTGGCAATGGCCGTCAGCGTCTGCAGGTCGGGGGCGAGGCGCGCGAGCCGGCCTCTCAGTCCGAACAGCAAAGCACCGCCATCCGGCAGCACCAGCGCGCCGAACCAGGAACCGGCGCTGGGCGACGTCAACGGCAGCCAATTTTCGCCTTGGTCGGCGGATGACAAAACACGGCCGTTTTCGCCGACGATCAGCAAGTTTTGACCACCCAAAGGCACGATCGCATACCAATGTTCGTCGCTGGTGGCGATCGTACGGCGGCTCCAGGTCGCTCCACCATCCTGCGTTTCGAGAAACAAGCCGTAGGCGCCGACCGCCCAGCCGTGGCGGTCGCCGGCGAAAGCAATGTCGAACAGCGGCGACTCGATATGTGGTGTTTGCTGGCCGCGAGTCCAGTGCTGGCCAGCGTCGCGCGTTTGCAGAATCGTCGCGTCGTGCCCAACGGCCCAGCCGTGTTCAGCGTCACGAAAAAATACGCGGTTCAACGTCACGCCACCATCGCTGCGAACCGGCCGCCACAGCCGACCGTCCGCGCTGATCGATAAATACCCCCGGTCGCCGGCCGCCACCCAGCCCGCGCGGGTCTGCGCGAGATCGAGCAATACGGGGGGCGGCGCAGGGCGGCGCACCTCCTTGAACGACACGGGACGCGGCGCCAGGGCAAATACCACCAGGCCCACGATGGTGGACAAGATGAGCAGCGGCGCAGCGCGCGCGATTGCCCACCTCACGGGCGACTCGCTACAGGTTCCCTGTCAGCGCGTACCGGCGCCGCGCAGGCCATTTGGCGTGAAATCAGCCGTAGTTTTTTGGATCGGCACATAGACCTTGGGCTCTTCATTGCGCATACCCATCGCCAAATAACGACCCGACGACAAATCGTAATGCACTTCGACCGTCGGGTAATACATCGGAATGCTCGAAAAGTTGATCGCGTGCTGTTCGGCTGTCCGGTAGAGCTCGCCTCGGCTGTCGTATTTGTCGATCGCCACGACCATCCAGGAATCCTCGTCGATATAAAAAGTGCGGCGCGAATAGATGTGGCTGGCACCCGGTTTCAGCGTCGCGTCGACCACCCAGACGCGGTGGAGCTCGTAACGGGTCAGTTCGGGGTTAATGAACAAGGGCTTGAGAATGTCGGTTATTTTGACAGTGTTGCCGGACAGTTTGTACGAGTTGTACGGTATGAACATTTCCCGTTTGCCGAGCAGTTTCCAGTCGTAGCGGTCGGTCGCGCCGTTGAACATGACGAAATCGTCGTTGGTGCGCATGCCGTCGGTCGCGGTGCCGGGGTTGTCGTAGGCCACGTTGGGCGCCAGCCGCACGCGCCGTTGACCAGGGTTGTAGGTCCAGGCCTGGCGGGGATTCTTGACCTGATCCGTATACTCGTGAACCAGCAGGATGTTGCCAGCCAAACGCGCCGGCGCGGTGACCGTTTGCCGGAAATCGAACAGCTTGCCGTCCTCGCGCGCAGTATCAGGCTTGGACAGATTGCCATAGTGGAAGTCGTATTCGAACTCGAAACGCACCGGTGTGTAAGCGCCATCGCGGCCAACCGCTGCCTGGCTCCAGTGCGCGGCGTAAGTGTCGCCGCGGTAACGCGTCAAATGGTTCCAGATCGCTTCCTGACCGTTCTGCGGTATCGGAAAAGCGACGCCGCCCTTGGTGCCGGTAATGCCGTTGCCGCCGTTGGTCAACTGCACGCGCGTGGCGTTGGCGACAGTTTCGTCGTAATGCGCTTTCGGGAAGGACGCCGTGCGGTGCGTGGGATACACCGGCAGCTTGTATCCCTGGTATTTTTTCAGCATCGCCAGCTGGCCGGGCGACAGTTTGTCTTTATATTTGTCGACATTCGTGACGTCGATGACGAACAAGGGTTTTTCGTTGGCATAGGGGTCGGCATAATGGCCGCCCTGGTAACCGGCGGGCGCGGTGGTCAGCCCGCCGGTCCACGGCGGAATAGCCTTGTCGGCGCTGCCTGCGGCCTCTGCGCCCATGGGCGTAAGGGTTTTACCGAGCCTGGCGGCATCAGCGGCCGGCACCTCGGCCTGGGTCGAGGGAGCACCGAACGATGCGCTAAGCAGTACGGCCAGCAAACCGGAGCGGGTAACGGTCATAACGAACTCTCCGACGATATGAAATCAAAACGAGTAGCTGATGGTCGCGGCAATCAAGTCGCGGTCTTTCAACGGATTCCCGGTGGTGGCGTAAGCACTCGGCTGGCCGAACGGATTAGATGCCGGGTCGGTGCCACCAAAAGTCTTTCCGCCATAGTATGAGGTATAGGACAAATCGGCCTGCCAGCGCTGCCGGAACGTGCCGCTCACCCCGACGGTCACGGCCCGAGCGCCCTCATTGAAGGTCGGGCCGCTGCCTTTGACGTCGTGCGAGAAGGCGATGCGCGGCGTCAGGTTGACCGACTCGACCGCGTTCGGGTATTCCGAACGCAGGAGCAGCCGATAACCGTAGGAATTCTGCGTGGCGAAGCCACCGTTTTGCACGGAACCGAAGGCGCTCGGCGTCGACAGCGCCGACAACACCACACCAGGCGCTGCAAAGCGGACGTTATCCGGTAAATTCAAGTGCGTGAAACCGATTTCGCCGATGAACACGGTCTGTTCGGCAGCCAGCAAACGGCCCAGCGACTTGGTGGCGGTCAGTTGGATCTGGTGCATCTGCACGCGTTTATAGCCGCCCACATATTGCCCCGCGCCGCCCGGACCGTTCGGCAGGCCGCTGTCAGCCAGATTGGCGCCGCCCAGGCCGGCGAGCAGCAACTCGGACGAAGCGATTTGCAGCGGCTGATTCGGCCGGTACGAATATTCGCCCTGCAGGGCAATACCGAAAGGCCCGCTGCTGTTTGCGCCGACACCGAACAAACGGATATTCTCCGGGTATTCGAGAAAATAATTGGCCGTGCTGGGCGGCAATGCGTCGGCTACCCCATCGCCATTCGTATCGACGAAGCGTGCCTTGGTGCCGCTCAAAAACGGTGTCCGGCTATGGTAGTTTAGCGCGTACACGCTCAGCTCAGTGTTGTTCAGGCCCGGCAGCAGAGTCCGCGCGGCCGCACCGAACTGGCCGCTGTTCGACGGGTCGCGGTCGGCCATACGGCTGACGAAAGTCTGCGGACCGAATACGCCATGCTGGTCGGCGGTCCGGCCAAAACCGAGAAACGCGCGATCCGCGCCCGGAGACGCGATATCAGACGTACTGAAAAACGAACCGCGTGGCTCCAGGCGGGTTTTGACGAAACGGAACTGATAAAACGTTTCCAGCGAAACATTATCGGTCAGCGCTTTGGATGCCCACAGCATGGGGACCGGCAACAAACCTTCCTTCACCTCGGAGCCCGGCGCGCGCAGACGCGCCACGTCGACAGGGTTTATTGAGTTGATACCGTTGGGGATGAACGTGCTCTCGCCCCAACTGACGACCTGGTTGCCCAGTCTGGCGTTCAGCGCACGGCCGCCGAGGTCCCAGCGCCCGCGTGCATAAGCGTCGAGCAGCCGGATATCGCTGTCGAGCCGCTGGTGCGCTTCAGGCGGCAAGCCGTCTTTGCGCGCCACGGCGTCATCGTAAAAATACAAGACGCGCCCGAAAAACCCGTAATTCCGATAACTAAGGTCCAGATCGTGGGTAGCTTTGACGAGCGACGACACCAGATCGCCGCGACCGTAGTTCAAATTGCCGTCGTCGTCATTTACACTGCGGGCTGTCCCGCCGTTGGTGATTCCGACATTGGCGGGGTCGCGGCTTTGCGCACGCCATAGGGCACCATAAGAAATCGTCGTGTCCAGACTGCCCTTGAGCTCGCCATCGGCGGCCGCAAATTCGAAAGCATGCGCCGGACGGGTCAACGCCGCAAGCACCGTAAAACCGATCGTTGCAGGTAATAAGCGTCTTTTATTATTTTCGGAATTTATTTTTTTTGACATCAACCGTCTCCTGACGAAGTCTTGCCAGCCCAAAGCGTTTCAAACCTTAGCTCGAAACTTTCATAAGAACAAGTGATTGGTGTCCGCCAGGAACAAACTGTCGTAAATCCGACGCCCAAAAATGTTGCGCTCGGTTTTAGCGCGCGGCCTCTGCATAAACAAGGTCGCACATTAAAGAACTGTATGGGGTGTCCCGGTCGTGTTCCCCCACATTTTGTATATTCAAGCCGCTTGGCACATGCCACCATGCTCACATCGCGACAAGGAGATCATCATGGCCCCGATGGAACGGTTGTTTGAAAACGCCAAGGCGCTGCCGTCGATACCGCGTGTCCTGCACGAGGTGATCGCAACGCTAAACAAGGAGAATTTTGCGACCGAGGAGCTGACCCGGCCGCTCGAGCAAGATCCGACCCTGCTCGCCAAAGTATTGCGAATGGCAAACTCGGCGCATTACAGACAGGACAAATCGGTCGCCAGTATAGATGATGCCTTGCTGGTCGTTGGCGAGGACGCCGTGCGCACTTTGGTGATCGCGTCAGGCCTGATGGGCAGCTTTAGCGCGATTCCTGGCTTCGACATGCAGCGGTTCTGGCGACTGAGTCTGCTGTCGGCTTACCTGGCCCGAGACATGGCGCGCCGACTGAAACTGGCACCCGACATGGCTTATACCGCCGCGTTGATGCATGGCCTGGGCATTTTGTCGATTCACAGTGTTTTTCCCGAGGAAGCGCTAGCCATCGATAAAGTCTGCGAAACGGCATCGCCGGCCGAACGGGCGACGCAGGAATGCGCACAACTGGGTTTTCACCATGGCGAAGCGGGCGCGGAAATCGTCTGTCGCTGGAAATTACCGAGCGACATCGGCGGCGCCATTCGCGATTACGCAACACCTCTGGTCGAAGGCGCATCGCCGCTGGCCGGTCTCGTGCATTGTGCGGTAGCATTGGCAATCGATCTCCAAGACGACGTCGCTCCCGACGCCTGGGGGGCTCGTGTTGACGGGCGTTTGAACGAACAACTGGGGATCGACTGGGACGGAATACGTTATCGGGCCGACAGCATTCTCAAGCATCGCGAAACCGCCGATGCGACCGTTTCGTAAACCTGCACGAGTGACCGCATGACCGAAGGATAGCGGAATGGAACACGCCATGGACCGGCTCTTTAAAAACGCACGGGCCATCCCTTCCATTCCGCAGGTATTGCACCATCTGTTGCACACGCTGAATAACGACGAATGCTCGCTCGACGAAATCATCCACCCCCTGCAGCAGGACCCCCTGTTGACCGCCAAAGTCTTGCAAATGGCGAATTCGGCGCGCTACGGACTGCAACGGGTGATCGGCGGTCTCGAAGACGCCATTCTGTTGGTAGGCCTCGATGCCGTTCGTACGCTGGCGATCACGTCGGCGCTGATCAGCCATATGCGACATATCGACGGTTTGCAAATGCAAGGTTTCTGGCGGCTGAGCCTGCTATCGGCGTTACTGGCGCGAGACATGGCGCAAGACTGCGGGCTGTCGTCCGAACCAGCTTATCTTGGGGCCCTTTTTCATCGCATCGGCTGGCTGGCGATTCATGCGACCATTCCGACACAGTCCATCACCATCAATCAGATTGCCCGCGACATGACACTGACCGAACGGGCCGATCTCGAAATGCGGCATCTGGGCTTTACGCATGCGCACGTCGGCGCGAAAATCCTGAGCCAATGGCAGTTGCCCGAAACGATCTCGGACGCGATCAAATCCTATTTGACGCCCTTGGAGGCGAATGCGTCGCGGTTGGCCGGCGTCGTTCACTGCGCAGTGTCGCTGGCCACTCAGCTCGAAAACAATATCCGCCCCTGGCATTGGGGCGAAAGTGTCGACAGTGAATTAAGCGAACGGCTGGGTTTAAATTGGTTCGCCTGGCAAAAAAAGGAAAAAGTCATTCAACAGCAGCGGGAAACCGCCGACATCATCACCTGCTGAGTATCCGCCCCGCCGCGCATGGCCATCCCGTTTTTGGTGTAATCTGGGAAAAATAACCATTAAGACTAGAAACCCATACCCATGACGTCAGTCGACCTTTTTTCGCCGTTGGATATCGGCGGCCTGTCTCTGTCCAATCGTATCGTGATGGCGCCGCTGACACGCAGCCGTGCCGCAGCAGGTAACGTCCCTCACGCACTGAACGCTCTGTACTATGCGCAGCGCGCCGGCGCCGGCCTAATCGTTTCCGAAGCCACGCAGATCTGCGAAGAAGGCCAGGGGTATGTCGCCACGCCCGGCATTCACAGCGATGCGCAAATCGCCGGTTGGCGAATGGTTACGCAGGCGGTGCACGCCGCCGGCGGGCATATTTTTTTGCAGTTGTGGCATGTGGGCCGCATTTCACACCGCTTTTTTCAGCCACACGGTGCTTTGCCGGTCGCGCCTTCGGCTATTAAACCCGAGGGTCGAGCCTATATCGAAACCGGTTTCGTGGATTTGGAAACCCCGCGCGCGCTGTTAAAGAACGAGATCGGAAAGATCGTCGAAAAATACGCGCAAGGTGCGCTCAATGCTATCCAGGCCGGGTTTGATGGTGTCGAGGTTCATGCGGCCAACGGTTATCTGATCGATCAGTTTCTGCGCGACGGCGCCAACCAGCGCGCCGACGAGTATGGCGGCAGCATCGAGAACCGCTGCCGGTTCTTCAATGAAGTGCTCGATGCCGTTACGACCGCCGTCGGTCCGTTGAAAGTCGGCGTGCGCATTTCGCCACAGAACAGCTTCAATGACATGCGCGACAGCGATCCGCAGGCTTTGTTCGGTCATGTGGCCAACTGTATGCATGGGCGCGGCCTGGCATATCTGCATGTGGTGGAAGGCGAAATGGACGGTAGCCGCCCGCCAGGCCTCGACTACGGCGTGCTGCGTGAACGATTTGGCGGCGTGTATATCGCCAACGGCGGTTACGACTACGCTAAAGCCCAAACAGTGCTTGAAAATGGCAGTGCGACCGCCGTGGCTTTCGGGCAGAAATTTATCGCCAACCCCGACTTGGTGACGCGTTTTCGCCTGGGCTTGCCGCTCAACGAGCCCCAGCAGGAGACTTTCTATGGCGGGAGCGCGGCAGGGTATACCAATTATCCGTTTGCAACGGCGGTCTGAGCCGTGATCGAAAAATCACAGGATTTGATCGATCTGGCCGATCCTTATACAAAAAATTTATCCTGGGGCCTCAGCCGATCCACATAGGATGGCGGGAGTTCAGCATCAAACAGACGCGTCAGGGCCGCAGTTCCAGCTCGACGCCATTTTGTCCCGTATGCGTCGCATAACGAACATAGGTCCGCGTGATTGGAAAGCCTGCCAGAATGGCGACAGTGCGGACCTGGACGCCCCGCTGAAAGGCGAGTTCGGACACCGTGGCATGACTGACGATGGTTAGCCGCGATTTAGGGGGAGCATTCGCGATGAAATTTTTGATGGCGATTTTGTTGTCGTCCGATATCTGGGTTTGACCGGCGTCCCAGTTCATCAATTGGAGATTTTGGCCCGGTGCCGTCGTCAAAGGTGACTGCGCGACACCATTTGCCGCTGTCGTGGCGCTTGGTGAGCTGGCTGGTGCGACCGGCCAAGCGCTTACCTGAGCAGGCTTCGAAGATGGGCTTGGTCGCTCGCTCGTTGCAGGAGACACGCAGCCAACTAGCATTATCAAAGAAATGAAAAGCACCTGTATCGATTTCGTCATGAATCAACCCTTTCGCCAAGCGGTTACGTTACCTGAACAAATCACCGGAACAGGCTCAAGGAGTATGGCAAGTTCGGCGCTCACGCGCCTCCCCCAAAACGACTTGAGGATGCATCAAAATCCCCAATGGACGTCTTCGCCATTTTGTTGCGCCAAGCTCATCATTTGCATGAGCGGGTAAGCGCGTTGCCGCAGCAGCACCGGCTCGGCCATTCCCCGCGGCCGCTCGGCTTCCTCGTCTTCGGTTGGCGGCGAAGCGTCGGCCAGCGCCGCTTTTTCGGTCTGCACAGCGGCACGCAGATGCTGCAGCGCCGTGGCTAGCTGCGTACCCTGGATGACGCCGCGCTCCCCGGGCTCTTGCAGCCCCATGACGGCGAACAGCTGCTTTGCATGCGGCTTGAGCATGACGATTTCCAAGGCTGACTTGGAATGAAAACGAATGACGCCCATACAATTAGTTCCCGATGTGAAAGCCCGAAAAAAGTAGCTGAAAAAATCATGAGATTGCTCAGTTTACAATCATAGAGCAACTCTCGGGCCACAGCCGCACCGCCGGCATAGCTCAGACCGACACCTGCAGCTGCTTGCGAAACTGAATGGCTTCGGCAATGTGTCCCTGGGTGATCGTCTGAGCGCCGCTGAGGTCCGCAATCGTGCGCGCGACCCGTAGGGTCCTATGAACGCTGCGCCCCGACCAGGCGAGCCGCCGGCTGGCCGTCAACAGCAAGGCTTCGCCGGCTGGTTCGGGTTGGCACCAATGCAGCAGGGCATCGCCGCTCAGCTCGGCGTTCGTAACGCCTTGGCGCCGCAACTGCAGTGCGTGCGCGGCACCGGTGCGCGCGGCAATTGCCCCCGACCCGTCGCCATCGGCAGCCGCCAGCATCGTCTGATGCTCGACCGTGCCGACGTGCATGCCGAGGTCGATCCGGTCCAGCAAAGGGCCGGACAACCGGCTGCGATAACGCGCCACCTGCTCCGGCGTGCAGCGACAAATCTGTACGGGGTGACCGAGCCAACCGCAGGGGCAGGGGTTATGCGCGACCACCCATTGAAACCGCGCGGGAAAACGAATCTGATGCCCGACACGCGAGACGTGAACTTCGCCGGTTTCCAGCGGCTCCCGCAAGGCCTCCAGCGAGCGACGGTCGAATTCGAGAATTTCGTCCATGAACAGCACACCATGATGCGCCAGTGTGATTTCGCCGGGCTTGGGCGGCTTGCCGCCGCCGACCAGCGCCGCTGTCGAACAGGAATGATGCGGTGCGCGGAACGGTCGTTGCCCCAGAACGATGGCCGTATCGCCGCGCAGACTGGCGATCGCCGCCGAGTCGAGAGCGTGGTCCGGATCCATCGGCGGCAAAATGCGGGGCAGCCGTGCCGCCAGCATCGACTTGCCACTGCCGGGAGGTCCGATCATCAGCAGGTTGTGCTGGCCGGCGGCGGCGATTTCCAGGCCGCGTTTCGCCGCCGACTGACCACGGACGTCGCGCATGTCGAGCAGCCCCGAACCGGTTGCGGGCTCGTTCGTATCCGAGGGCGAATGCCGGGACAGGGGGGCGCCATGGCCAACCAGATGAGCACTGGCCTCAAACAAGGACTGAGCGCCATAGACAGAGATGCCAGGCACGCGCGCGGCGCCAGCCGCATTGGCCTCTGGTAGCAGCAAAGACCGGCGCCGCCTCGCGACGCTCGGCAAAGCTTCATCGCGAAGCATGGCCACTGCCATCGCCAAACCGCCTGTGCACGGCAACAACTGGCCTGATAAAGACAGCTCGCCGGCGAACTCCCAGTCGTCGAGCGCGGCATTGGGTAACTGCCCGCTAGCGGCAGCGATGCCTAGGGCGATCGGCAGATCGAAGCGGCCCGATCCTTTTGGAAGGTCAGCCGGCGCCAAGTTGACCGTGATTCGCCGGCTGGGAAATTCGAAGCCGGAGTTCACAAGGGCCGAGCGCACGCGTTCGCGACTTTCGCGCACTTCCGTATCCGGCAGGCCGACGAGCGTGAAGCTGGGCAGGCCGGCTGCGAGGTGCACCTCGACCCGTACGCGCAGGGCTTCGGTGCCAACAAACGCGCGGGAATGTAAAACGGCAAGCGACATCGGCGGCGGCGAAAAACGAAACCGCTATTTTGCATCGGCCGGGTAGACTTACCTGGAATGGGTGACCTACATAGAGTTTAGGTTAAGTGGCGCTGCGCTGTCCGTGGGCCCCCATAAGCAAGGCGACCGCGTGCCTCGGCCGGGCAATCTTTGCGTCATAGCGGTTTGGCGTGGCGCGCGCTTTCCAGTTCGGTCACGCGCTGTTCCAGTGCATTTAGCTTTTCTCTGGTGCGTAGCAGCACCTGCTTTTGTAGTTCGAACTCTTCGACTGTCACCAGCTCTAACTTGGAAAACTGCTGATGCAGTAGCTGCCGAACGGCATCCTCGACCACTTGCGCCGGTTTTGTTGCAAAAAGCTGACTGATTTTTTGCTGAATGTCTTGTAAAAAAGTGACTTTGTTCATACCTTAACCTCACAATTGATCAGTCATGGGCGTTTCGCGACGCGACGGCACGATTAACGCATTCGTAAAAAAGTATAACGTTTTGCAATGCACAAAAACAGGGCAAAAAAACACGCCGGCGCCCTGATTTTTTCTGGCATAGTTTTCGCAAGAGAGTAAGCCAGCCATTTCACGATTCGTTTAATTCAGGGGAAATCATGTTTGATTCAAAAACCTTTCTATTGCGCAGCGCCTTGCTCACGCTGCTCATACCCGTCGCTGCCCAGGCCGCCGAGCCGGCATCTCGATATACACTGACGGGCAATATCAACGTGCTGACCGACTACCGCTTTCGCGGTATTTCGCAAACGGCCAAAGGGCCGGCCATCCAAGGCGGCTTCGACTTCGCGCACACCAGCGGATTTTATATCGGCAACTGGAACTCGAACGTAGCCAGCGGTTCGTTTCCGGGCGGCAATGGCGCCGAGATGGACTTCTATGGCGGCTACAAGATACCGCTGGGCCAAACCGGCATTACCTTGGACGTGGGCGATCTTTACTACTACTACGACAAGGCGCGCTTTTCGGGCACCAATGAAAAATACAACAACAACGAAGTCTATGCCGGCCTTTCGTATGGCCCGTTCAGCGGCAAACTGTTCTACGCCACGACCGATTATTTCGGCCTGAACAGCACCAGCGCGGCCTCCGTCGGACTTACGCCACGCGGTAACTCCAAAGGTTCCACCTATCTTGACCTGACATATGCGCAGGAGGTGATGCCCAAGCTGACGTTAACTGCACACGCTGGCTATACACGGTATAAAAACTACACCGATTTGTCTTATACGGACTATAAGCTCGGCGCCGCCTACGATTACAACGGTTTCATGCTCGGAGCGGCGTTCATCGGCAACTCCAGCGAAGGCAGCACCTTCAACGCCTTCAATACCGCCGGGTCCGGTACTGGTAACAAGGCGCTGTACAAAAATACCGTCGTGCTGTCGGTCGGCAAAACATTCTGAACCCGTTTTTCTTCACAAGGAAATGGCATGAAATTGATCTCGGCAATCATCAAACCGTTCAAGCTCGATGAGGTCCGCGAGGCTTTGTCCGCCATCGGTGTGCAAGGCATCACCGTGACGGAAGTCAAGGGTTTCGGACGCCAGAAAGGCCATACCGAACTGTATCGCGGTGCGGAATATGTGGTCGATTTCCTGCCCAAAGTGAAGATCGAAGTGGCGGTCGCCGACGAACTGCTCGACCAGGCTATAGAAATCATCGAGCAATCCGCCCGTACCGGAAAAATCGGCGATGGCAAGATTTTTGTTTTCGATCTGTTGCAAGTGGTTCGGATCCGGACCGGCGAAACCGGCCGGGATGCCCTGTAATCAACGCGGAGATGTCATGAAAAAACGTTTGCTGATGGGATTGTCGCTCGCGTGCCTGGGTTTGTTCGGTTATGTCGCAACCGCTTTGGCGCAGGTGGCCGGCGCGCCGCCGGTACTGCCCAATAAAGGCGATACGGCCTGGATGATGGTGGCCACCGTGTTGGTCGTTTTAATGACCATTCCGGGCCTGGCGCTGTTTTATGGGGGGCTGGTCCGCAGCAAGAACATGCTGTCGGTTCTGATGCAGGTGTTCATGATTTTTGCGGTGATCGTCATCCTTTGGGCCCTGTATGGATACTCGCTCGCGTTCACGGCGAATACGCCGTTGCTGGGTGGCTTCGACAAGCTATTCCTGAAAGGCATCACCGGCGACAGCTCTGCAGCCACATTCAGCAAAGGTGTTGTCATTCCGGAGCTGGTGTTCATCGCGTTCCAGGCCACGTTTGCGGCGATCACAGCCGCGCTGATCGTCGGCTCCCTCGCTGAGCGTGCCAAGTTTGGCGCCGTCCTGCTATTTTCGGTCTTGTGGTTCACGTTCAGCTACCTACCGATTGCGCATATGGTCTGGTACTGGGACGGTCCCGACGCGATCAACGATGCGGTGTCGCTCAAGGCCGTAACGGCGAATGCCGGCTGGCTGTGGGCCAAGGGCGCGCTCGATTTCGCCGGTGGAACGGTCGTGCACATCAACGCGGCGGTGGCCGGTCTGGTCGGCGCTTTCGTGATCGGCAAACGCACCGGCTATGGCCGGGAAAGCATGACGCCGCACAGTTTGACCTTGACGATGGTGGGTGCCGCCTTGCTCTGGGCGGGCTGGTTCGGTTTCAACGCCGGGTCCAGCCTGGAGGCAAACGGCACGGCGGCCCTGGCCTTTGTGAATACTTTATTGGCCACTGCCGGAGCGAGCCTGTCGTGGGTGGCGGGCGAGCGGGTTTTCAAAGGCAAACCCTCGATGCTCGGCGCCGCTTCCGGCGCAGTGGCGGGGCTGGTGGCGATTACGCCTGCCTGCGGATTCGTCGGACCGATGGGCGGCATCGCCATCGGTTTGCTGGCGGGGCTGCTTTGTTTGTGGGGCGTCAACGGTCTCAAACGAATCATCGGCGCGGACGACGCACTCGATGTGTTCGGCGTGCATGGTATAGGCGGGATCGCCGGTGCGATTTTGACCGGGGTGTTCACGGCACCGTCGCTGGGCGGCACAGGGGTTTTCGACTATGTCAAAAATGCGATTGCGCCGGACTACGACATCATGGCGCAGGTGCTCATCCAGATTCAGGCCGTCGTGACGACCATCGTCTGGTCGGCAGTCGTTTCTTTCCTGGCTTTCAAGCTGGTCGATCTGGTTATCGGTCTGCGCGTATCGGAGGACGAGGAGCGGGAGGGGCTGGACGTCAATACGCATGGCGAGTCAGCGTATCGGCATTGACCCGAGTCTCACCTCGAAAACCTTGCCTTTGTAAACATAGGTTTGCCGGCGGTTTACGTCCCATGACCAGAATCTAACGCCCAACCCATCTCCGTTGGGCGTTTTCATTTATCGCAGGGGGCATGTGTGACGAGGGGTCGACCGCAGCCTGTTGAATGGCCACAGAATTTTCTCTCCATACCACCTCGTCGTCCACGGCATATAGACGGCAGGCCTGTTTACTGTAGCGGTTACAGTTGTGCAGCGCCCGCTGCAACGACTCGTCATCTCCGGCCGCCCATCCCCATGCGCCAGAATCGCTCAACGCAAACGCCCGTGGTGCCTTATGTTTCAGAAAAACGCTATACGCGATTCTGCCGTTGTCGCGCAGAAAAGGCAGCTTGTCAGCCACATCTATGCGCGCAAAGCCGCTACCGGCAGGCCGGGACTGGGAGGAGCCGCTGACGAAGCGCACCTGGGTGGGCAGGCCCTGTTTTTGCATGGCCGCCAAGGTTTTAGGAAGCCAGATGTCGAGGCCTTCCGGGTCGCCGAACATCTTATGCGCATCCTGTTTGAAGCTGGCATACCGGATCAGTTCGGCTTGGCCACCGCTGCCGTGAAAAGCGTTGTACATCTCAGCGCTGAGCGCCGGGCCGAAATAGCTGTCGTTTTCACCGTAAAACCAAAGACTCGGCGTATGGCTTCGCGAACCGAACTCGGCCATCGCATCGACCAGCTCATACTGCCAATTACACGGCCGTGGTGAAGACGTGACTTTCAAGCCGCCGGCGAAATTAACGGCCAGCTTGATCGGTAATTCCCTGTAGGTGGTCAGGGCGACGGTTGCCAAACCGCCGTACGATTGCCCGAACACCATCGTATTGCGGATGTCGGCATCGCTGTATTTAGCCAGCCATTGAATGACGCCGGCGACGTCGGCCGCCTGCATTTGCGCATTGGCCTGCATGTTGCAACCGGCCGAGACATACTGGCCGCCACTGCCCGAAAACCCCCTGCGCATCGGCAACACGACCAGATAACCGCGCCGCACGAACTCGCGCGCCACGGCATAGTATCGGGCACGGGGCTGCTGACGCGGGCTGCCGACCGACTTGCCGTGATTGATCACCAAAACTGGAAATGGGCCGCCACCGGGCGGGCGGAACATCGTTACTTCCAGCTCGGTCACGGGCGACGTGTCGATGGGAACCCGGATGATCTGCTCGTTCAGGTTCGCGCCGATCGTATCGACGAGACCCACCGACTGGGCCCGGACCACCGCCGTGCCGCCCAAAACCATCATCAATATTCCAAAGACGAATTGCAGCCCTTGTTTCATCGTCCGCCTTGCCAAACCATCGAATGCCAATGAATCATCTTATCTTGTTGGATTCTTTACGTATTTACCCGATTGGGGGGTTAGCATAGCATCAAGGCGTCGACTCCTCCACACATCGCCCTGGTAAACATGCAAGGCTTGCAAAAATCGATGAGTTGGGGAGCCCACCTCGCCATGAGTTAGCCGAATCGAATAGACTCGGGGTAGGGGGAAATGTCCTCCACATAGCCGTCGAGCACCGCCTGCTGGCGATCGCGCCAAAACGCACAGGTCAACAAATCCGCATGGTGCTGCAGCAAGTACCGGCGAATACGGTCATTGCCCAGTAAAAACGGCCCGAACTGCTCGGGAAAAACATCGTTCGGCGCGACCGAGTACCACGGTTCCGCACTGAGTTCCGCTTCCGGGTTGGGCGCCGGCGGAATATCCCGGAACCGGCAGTCAGTCATGTACTCGATCTCATCGTAGTCGTAAAACACCACACGCCCCAGGCGGGTCACGCCAAAGTTCTTGTACAGCATATCGCCCGGAAAAATATTCGCGGCCGCCAATTGCCGGATTGCATTGCCGTATTCGACGATGCCATGTTCGAGCTCGGCGTCGTTGGCCTGCTGCAAATAAATATTGAGCGGTGTCATGCGCCGCTCTATGTAGAGGTGCCGCAAAATCAGCGTCCCGCTTTCGATCTCGAGCGATGAGGCGCAGCTGTTCCGTAGCTCCGCCAGCAGCCCGGGAGCGAAGCGTTCCAGCGGCAAAGCGACTTGCGAGTATTCCCAGGTGTCGGCCATTCGCCCGACGCGGTCGTGCTCCTTGACCATCTGATATTTATGCACGACGCCGGCCCGGTCGATGTCTTTGGAAGGCGCGATGATGTCTTTGATGAGTTTGAAGACGTAAGGATAGGATGGAAGCGTAAACACCATCATCACCAAACCGCGAATGCCGGGCGCGATCGTGAAAAGATCGTGAGAGTGCCGCAAATGATGCAAAAAATCGCGGTAAAAAAGGGTTTTCCCCTGTTTCTGCAAACCCAACGCGGTGTACATCTCGGCTTTTGGTTTATTGGGCAGTAAGGTACGCAGGAACTGCACATACGCGGCCGGCACATCCATATCGACCAAAAAATAGGCCCGGGTGAAGCTGAAAAGCAGGGCGATGTGCTGACCGTCGAACAAAACCGTATCGACAAACAAGCTGCCATCGGCACGTCGCAAAAGCGGCACGGCGAACGGCACCGGCGAGTTGCCGTTGACAAGGCGGCCGATGAGATAAGCGCCTTTATTGCGAAAAAATAGACTCGACAATACCTGGACCTGGCAGTCCTGGTCGATGTTCAGCGGCCGGGCGAAGGCCTGCCGGGCACGGCGGATCAGCCGGCGGATGTCGCGCTCCAGGTTCTCGAACGGGCAGCTGAGCGCCAGATCGTCGAATACTTGCCGCAGGGCACGTCTTAGACCCGTGGTCAGGGGATAGTAGCTGCGGTAAGAAACCGGGTCGGCTTCGACGTACTCGGTCGAGACCGCAGGCCTCACGAATAAAAACTGGTTATGGAAATAATCCCGATGCAAGATTCGGGTGATCACCGAGTTATAGAAAGTTTCTGCCAGTTCGGGCTGGCGATGCTCGGCAAGCAGAATGATGTAGTGGGTCTTGACGGACTGCCAGTTAAGGTCAGCCAGCCGTTCGCTGCGGAACGTCGCCTGTAGCGCATCAACGCTCTCCTGGACGCGCTGGTCGTAAAAGGCGATCCGGTCGCGGGCCAGTTGCTGAATGTGGCGCCAGTCGCCGCGCTCGAACGCCGATTTGGCCTGCCGCGCGCTGGCACGAAACAAAGCGTAATGCCGGTCGAACCCCTGCAAAATGAGCTGCGCGATGCGCGCCGCCCGCCGCGGGAGCGCGGCTGAGATGGTAGCCGGTAGGTCCGGCGGATCGGTTTCATCATTCAATTGCCAAGCGCCCCCACATCGTGCTCTAATGCCCCGCCTCTTTGCAAATTCAAATGGTGGACTGCGCACAGCCATGAACCGCACTGTACAACAACTCATCCCCGTCACCATCCTGACCGGTTTTCTCGGCAGCGGCAAGACGACCCTGCTCAACCGCATTTTGAAGGAACAGCACGGGCAACGCATCGCAGTCATCGAAAACGAGTTCGGCGAGGAAGGTGTAGACAACGATATTCTGCTGCAGGACGCGCAGGAAACCATCGTCGAGATGAACAATGGCTGCCTCTGCTGCACGGTCCGGGGAGACCTGGTCCGGATCCTGGGGCAGCTCCAGGCGCGCCGCGCCAGTGGCGACGTCCGCTTCGAACGCGTCGTCATCGAAACGACCGGTATGGCAGACCCGGGCCCGGTGGCGCAGACGTTTTTTGTCGATGAGGCGGTGGCGGAGCATTTTTTGCTCGATGCCGTCATCACCGTGGTCGATGCCAAGCACGGGATGCAGCAGTTGGACGAGCATCGCGAGGCGCAGCAGCAAGTGGGCTTCGCCGACCGGATCCTGTTGTCCAAAACCGACCTATGCACGCCAGAAGAGGTTGCAGCGCTGCGCGCGCGGCTGGTTCGGATGAACGCCCGAGCGCAGCTCATGGTCAGCGATTTCGGTCAGGCGGCGATCGATCGTCTGCTCGACGTGCGGGGCTTCAACCTGAATTCGGTGCTCGACATCGCTCCGGACTTTCTGGCGACCGATACGCATTCGCACAACGACGAGATCGGCTCTTTCGTATTCACGGCCGATCGGCCCTTCGATCCGAAGCGTTTCGAAGATTTCATGGGCGCCATCACGCAAGTATACGGACAGGACATGTTGCGGTTTAAAGGTATCTTGAACATGCGTGGCAACAACCATAAAATGCTGTTCCAAGGCGTGCACATGCTGATGGGCGCCGAGCCAGGGCGACCCTGGCAGCCGCAGGAAAAGCGCGGCAGTAAAATAGTTTTCATCGGTCGCAAGCTGCCGCGCGAGCTGTTCGTCAAGAGCCTGGAGCAATGCCTGGTCCGCTGATTGCTTTTCGAAAACACTTTTCAACCCCGAAGGAACCTCACTCTCAGAGGCGACGTATGAAAACGAAAAAAAATGAAATGCTGACCGATCAGGACGTTCTGGCGATGCCAGAAGCCGACTACATGAACCCGCTGCAGCTCGAATTTTTTCGGAAAAAGCTGCAGGACATGGAAAAGGAACTGCTGAGCAATGCCGGCGAAACCACAGAGCATTTGCGCGAAACCGTGATCGTTCCTGACCCGGCCGACCGCGCCACGATCGAGGAGGAGCACGCGCTCGAACTGCGCACCCGCGATCGCGAGCGTAAACTGCTCAAAAAAGTGCAGCAGGCGCTGGCGAAAATCGACAACAACGATTATGGTTGGTGCGAAGAAACCGGCGAACCGATTGGCGTCGCCCGGCTCATCGCCCGGCCGACGGCCAACCTGTCGCTGGAAGCGCAGCAGCGACGCGAGCTCAAGCAAAAAATGTATGGTGACTGACCACCAGCCGTTCAGCTGAGGGGCATGTCGACACAGCCGCGGCTGGTGAAGTTAAGCCCCCTACGGTCACCAGCCATCCGCTCGGCGTCAAACCCTTGTTCTGATGCGCTGCGCGCCGGTCGCCCCCCAAGGCCACCCGCTATGGCGATGGATTGGGCGGTCCAGGTGGCCTAATGTTTCGCATGGAACTGCCGTTGACATTTGCATGACGACAAATGACACATCAATGACCCAACCGCTGCTGGGCATGACCGTAGTGATCGCGGACGATGCCCAGGCCACCCGCCATGTGGTGCAACAATGCGTGGCTTCGCTCGGGTGCAACCGGATCTATTTTGCCAGCACCCCGGCGGAAGTCATGCGTCTAGTCGCGGAGGAATCGCCCGACCTGATACTGAGCGAATTTCATTTGAGCGATCAATGCACAGGGCAGCAGCTGCTCGAAGAGTTACGGGCCTCCTCGCGCCAGCACTGGAAGACTTCTTTTGCGATAATCACCGCCGAACAGCGTTACCATGCCGTGTTCGGCGCGGCCGAGTTCGAGCCGGACGCTTACATCATCAAACCGTTTACCGAGACTGACCTGGCGGCCCGCATCGTACAACTTTTTCAGCGCAAGGCCGTGTTGCAACCGATTTACATTGCGACCGCCGAAAGCCGGTACGACGATGCGCTGGTGCACTGCGATGCCCTCATCGATAAGCAACCCGACTACCTCTCCGAGATTCTGCGGTTGAATATCGCTCTGCTTTTGCGGCTCAACGACCAAACGCAAGCCGTCTACAAACTGGAAGAGGCTATCCGGCGTTACCCGGTGCCCTGGATGCACATGGCGCTGGCCAAGATCAAGATTCAGCAAAAACAATATGATGCGGCCGAGTTCGAACTGCGCCAGGTGATTCAACAAACACCGAACTACATCCACGCCCACGACTTGCTGGCCGATGTTATGGTCGAGCAGGACCGCGGCACCGAGGCGATCGAGCTGCTCGAAGGCCTGGGTGATGCAGCCCTGCAAAACATCGACCGCCTGCGCAAGCTGGCCGATCTGGCTACCCGGACCAATGACGTCGAACGCACCACGTTGTACCTGCAAAAAGCGATCAACCGTTCCAAAGGCAGTGTGCAATGCAGCGCCGACGATTTCGTGAGCCTGTCATCGGTGCTAATCGCCGAAGGACGCCTGCAGGAAGCTGAATGCGTCGCGCTGAATATGCAGCTGAGCGTCAAGGGTGAAGAGCTGCAGGCTGCGCGTTTATTAATCGATATCAGCAAGTCGATCCGAAATAGCAAGCTCAATGAGGCGCATGCGCACTTGCAGCAGTTGATCGCCATTTTCCATCCGAGCCGCAAGCGTCTGCCCTCCACTGAGCTGCACGCTTCCGTGGTGGAGAATTGCTTTGAACTGAACATGCGCGACGAGGGATTTGTGCAGGCACGCAGCCTGCTGTCCCGGAAGGCCAAAAAAACGATTCTGGACCGGGTCCGCGCCGCCATCGAGAACGCCAAGAAAAGCGTGAACAGTCCGCCTATCACCTCGATCGACGAGGCGGCCTAGGAGCCGGTCGGGCTTTTATAGCGCAGTTCGACACGATGAAACTGCCGATTTTTCTTATCTTTTCTCATTTGACTGAGAAGTTGGCTCCCCTGAATCCGGGCAGTGCATTGATAGCACTTTGTTCCGTGGGGGAAGCGATTCTGGCCAGCACGCTCAGGTCGGCGGCAGGGTCGTTGAGGTTGGTTGAAAACACCAGCCGATTCACCTTCAGAGTGCTGTTGTGGTAGATGAAAAATCCGGCAGCATCGGTGGCAACCTTTCCGGCGATCACCGTCGCGGCATTGCCTGCCGCGAAGGGGGTGGCCGGATTATTGTCGTCGTCAGTGTCCTGAAGGACGATCACGTTCGCACCACTTGCAGGAATCCCTGAGGACGGCGCATTCACGAAGCTGAGAGGGCCCCCAAGGACGAAGGCCCTGGCAACAAAGGCAAAGCCATCCGTGTTGACCTCGAAGCTGGGAAGCGTCTTTTCCAGGCCGGCGAAAACCTGGCGGCCTGGTGTTGCCAAGGCGGTGCTGCCGGTGAACGGGTCCGTTTCGAACGCAGTCACGGCGCCTTGGACTTGATCACCACCACCGCCGCAACCAGTCAGGCTCAAAGCTGCGAAACTGATTGCTGCACATATGCGGAATGAATTGGGGAAGAATTTCACTGGAATCTCCGGTCGGATTGGCTGGATTTCATAGATTGATGGGTAGAAAGTCTATTGACTCTGTCAATAACTATCCTTTGCATAAAGAGGGCGAGTTGCACTGTAAGCATTTGATATAACTGGAACTGACTAGAAACCAAATCGTAAAAAATGCCTACCGCCACTCGCCCCTCTTTGGATTCTACACCTGAACAACTGCGCCTTGCACCCACTGCTGGCTTCACGACGATCGCCCTAGATTTCAACCATACTGACCATGCGACCTATGGCCAACAGGCGCCGAGAACGCCATGATCATGACAACTACTATGCGGCCGGCTCCTGGCCGGCAGCGAACTCGTCCCCGTAAAGCGACAAACGGGGCGTGCCATCGATGGCGGCGCTGTTCGGCCTGTTCATGGCGTCCGGGCGCTCAGGCGATTGAGCATCGCCTCGGCGCGATCTTCTAGCGGAATGGCAGTGGCATGCTGGTTTTGCTTGCGGTAAGTCGTCGCCACGGCATACAGCGCATTCGCGATCTCCACATGATTCGGGCCCAACGTCCGTTCTCGGATCGCCAAGGCACGGCGATAGTAATCCTGCGCCTCGGCGAGCTGATTGGCGTTTTCCTCGACCTGGCCGAGCGCAAACAAACTGTCGGCCGTATCGAGCGGATCGGCTGCGATTTTGCTGCGAATCGCCAGAGAGCGTTGCAGCGCAGCCCTGGCCGATGCGGTTTGTAGGCGGCTGTTGTGCGCGAGACCAAGCTGATACAGGGTCAGCGCCAGACCCGGGTCGTTGGCGCCGTTGAGCTTTTCTTGAAGACGCGCCGTCTGTTCATATAAACCAATCGCCGAATCGATTTTATTTTGATCGTGCCGCACCGAGGCGAGGTTGTAAAGCGACTGCACCACATCTGGGTGGTCCTGGCCGAGCGCGCGTTCCCGCAAAGCCAGCGCCTGCGCGTATAAATTTTCCGCCTCGGGCAGTTGACCATGCGTGTCGTACTCCAGCGCCCGTTTATCCAAGGCCTGCGCCTGGACGAGAAGTGGCGATGACACGTTTCTCGAGCTCGCTTTAGACTCGGCGGCGCGCGGTTTGGCTTTGGCCGCCAGCGCCAGATCGGCCTGCCCCCCCCAAGCCAGCAATAACACCAGTAAACCCTGTTTGACGGTGCATCGCATGACTCATCCTTTTCGAGCTCAGGGTGGGGCTGGGCGCTGCATCTGCAAAGCTAAGTCGTAGACCTGATTTTTCGCTGCGCCGTTGATCTGGACCACTAACTGCACGGCGGTCTTGAGCGGCAAGTATGGCAATAAAAGCGCCAATAAGGTCTCGGTGTTTACCCTAGGATCGGCGGTATTTTCGGTCGTGCCGGCCTGCGCGCCCAGGACAATAGCGAACTCCCCCCGTTCGCCGTGACTGTCGCCACGCAAAAAAGCCAGCACCTGCGCGACCGTGCCGCGGTAAAAATGCTCGAACCGCTTGGTCATTTCGCGTCCTACACAGCAGGCACGTGCATGTGCGCCTGCCGCGACCAACCCGTCGAACAGCTCGACGATGCGATGCGGCGCCTCAAACAACACGACCGCCTCGGTCCGTGCGCCGAGCGCCTTCAACGCCTGTTGGCGTGGCTGCCCTTTCGCCGGCATGAACCCGGCAAAGTAAAACGGCCCGTCAACCAAGCCGCTGGCCGCAACGGCCGCCAGGACGCTGCTCGGCCCCGGCACGGGCACCACGGTAAAGCCTGCTTCGGCGACCCGCCGCACCACCAGCGCACCCGGGTCGGAGACAGCCGGGGTGCCGGCATCGCTGACCAGCGCGAGCGCATCGCCCGCCGCAAGCTGCGCGATGATCCGCGTCGCAGCCTCGGTTTCGTTGTAGTGATGGCAGGCCAGCAAGGGCTTTTTCAGACCGAGCAGGCTCAGCAACTGCGCCGTGTGCCGCGTGTCCTCGGCGGCAATGGCGTCGACCTGCGCCAGCACCGCGCGCATGCGCGGACTGGTATCACTCAGATTGCCGATGGGGGTGGCCACTACATAGAGGGTGGCGCGCTGCACTGCGTTAGCATGTTCGATCTCGTTCATCCGGATATTGTCATGCTTCCTTGGCGCAAGGGCAAACCCGCCGGCACGGGCCGGCGCGTACCGTGGCGCGCGGCAATCGTCGCGGCTGCGACGGGGGGCAAGTCGGCGATGGTTCGCACGGCGCTCGACAAACGGCAGGAAGGCGAAGCCTGGGAACAGCGCGCCGCCGCCTGGCTGATCGAACGCGGCCTGCAAGCAGTCGACGCCAATGTCGGGTTTCGCTGTGGCGAGATCGACCTCATCATGGCCTGCGGCCGCACCGCCGTGATCGTCGAGGTGCGCCGCCGCCGCTGCGCCGGGCATGGCAGCGCCGCCGACAGCATCGACCATCGCAAGCGCCGTAAAATCACCCATGCCGCGCAGGCTTGGTGGGAGCGCACCGGCCACCGGCGCTTCACACATCTGCGGTTCGACGTGGTGACATTCGAGCAAAACGGCGAACCGGTCTGGGTCTGCAATGCATGGACCGAAACGGGCTGGTTATAATGCCGTGTTAAGGTAGCCTTTTAGTTAGACACGTCTCGTATGGATCTCATCGAACGCATCACGCGTCAATTCGACGACAGCGTCGCCGTCAAGCAGCGGTCGGTCGAAGCGTTGGCCGGATCCTTGTCGGTCGCCGTGGAAATCATGGTCAACGCGCTCACCAACGGCAACAAGATTCTCGCCTGCGGCAATGGTGGCTCGGCCGCAGACTGTCAGCATTTCGCCGCCGAGCTGGTCGGGCGCTTCGAGCGCGAGCGTCCCGGCCTGGCCGCACTGGCCTTGACGACCGACACCTCAGCGCTCACTGCGATCGGCAACGACTACAGTTTCGAAGAGGTTTTTTCCAAGCAGCTCGGTGCACTCGGCCAGCCCGGCGACATCCTCCTGGCGATTTCCACAAGCGGTAATTCCGCCAATGTGCTGAAAGCTATAGCCGTGGCGCAAAGCCGGGACATGCCCGTCGTTGCGCTCACCGGCAAGGGCGGCGGCAAAATGGCCGAAGTGCTGGGCGACAACGACGTTCATATTTGCGTACCGGCCGAGCGCACGGCGCGCATTCAGGAAGTTCATTTACTGAGCATTCATTGTTTATGCGATGGCATCGACATGCTGCTCCTCGGAGACGACGATGCATAAGAGATTTCCCGTTCGGTTGACCGCCGGTTTGTTGATTGCAGCCTGTCTCACGCCCGCACTGCAGGGCTGTTTCCCATTGGCAGCCGCCGGGTTAGCCGGAGGCACGATGGCAACGACCGACCGCCGCACCATTGGTACCCAGGTCGAGGATAAAACCATTCAGGCCAAAGCCGTCACGCGCATCGCTACCCGCTTCAATGGCGTACATGCCAGTGTCACCGTTTTCAACGGCCGAGCCCTCCTCACTGGCGAAGCGCCAGACGACGCTACGCGCCGCGGCATCGAGCGGGAAGTCGCGCAGATCGAGAACATCAAGGGCGTACTCAACGAGATCGTCGTCGACGGCGTCAGCTCGATGGCCAACCGGTCCAACGACACACTCATCACCGGCAAGGTCAAAGCCGCGATGATCGACGCCAAGGACGTTTTTACGAACGCCTTCAAAGTGACCACCGACCGCGGCGTGGTCTATCTGATGGGCACGGTAACGGCCCGGGAAGCGCAACGCGCCGCCGAAATCGCCGCAGATGTGCCTGGTGTGGTCAAGGTCGTGAAAGTGGTCGACGTCATCAGCGAAGACTCTCTGCGACGCATGACCCTGTCGCCCGCCAAAGAATCCAGCAGCCCTCGACCATGAGCAGCATGCTGCCGCCGTCGACCAGCCAGAGACTACTGTTGCGCAGACCCGGGGCGGCGGCGCTGGCTGCCGTCTTGTTACTTTGTACCGCCTGTGGCGACAGGGCTCCAGAGGTTAGCTTCCGCACCATCACTGGTGACGTGTTCGGCACGGCGCAGTACCGCGGCAAGGTCATGCTGGTCAACTTCTGGGCGACGAACTGCACAACCTGCGTCAAGGAAATGCCAAAACTCGTGGCGACCTATCGACGGTTCCAACTGCGGGGCTTCGAAACCGTCGCCGTGGCGATGAAATACGACGTGCCGAGCTATGTCGTCAACTTCGCCACGACCCGACAACTGCCATTCAAGGTCGCGCTCGACCTCGATGGCGAAGCGGCGAGGCAATATGGCGGTATCGACGCGACGCCAACTACTTTTCTGATCGACCGGCAAGGGAAAATTCTTAAAAAATACGTCGGTGAGCCGGATTTCGAACAACTGAACGCCCTGATTGATCGGGCGCTACAGGCGAGCTAGCGTCTAATTTCATTCATTGATTGCAGCGAGGATATCGCCTCGACCACCAAGCTGATCCGTGGGCTTATACACAAACAGTACCGCTCCTGCTCAGAGCCGACGGGCTTCAGGTCCGACAAGCTACCAGTAGCAAGATGAGGTTCGCAGAAAAATGCGGCCATCGTTTCAGTTTCAGATAGCGTTTTTTCGGCACCTCTTTCAGAAAGTCAGCATGTTCTCTTCAGCAACCATGCGCCGGTCCATCGGGACCGCGGGCCTTTCGGCATGGGTATGTTTTTCCATGGCCACGCCAGTCGAACCGATACCGGCCGACGCCAGGCGGGAAGCGGCTTTTTACTGTACCCGGATGCCGAAGGCGCCACGGGTTCCTGGCTCGACAAGCGCTGGGAACTGGACAAGGACAGCACAGCCTGCGGGGCGGCAACCACTCGCACGGCTTTGCTTCGCTGGACTGGGGCTTTCCGCTGGCAGCCAGCCTGCGCGGCCATGTGCAGGTATCGTCCGGGTATGGCGAAAGCCTGATCGACTATAACCACAATGCGACCTATGTGGGTGCGGGGATCAGCCTGGTCGAGTGGTTTTGACTTCCGTCAGCCATCGAGCTCTGTCCAGCGCGCATAGGCAGCTTGCAGTAAGCGTTCGATCTCGGCCAACCGCGCCTGCAGCACATCGATGTCGGCGCGTGGCCGTCGAAAAAACCCATCGGCATTCATTTCGCCAACGAGTCTGGTCTGCTCGCTCTCCAGGGTTTCAATGGTCCGCGGCAACACCTCAAGTTCGCGCTGTTCCTTGAAGCTGCGCTTTTTGGGACTTTCCACGCCAGGCTCAACAGCGGCAGCCGCGCTCGCAGACGCGGGCTTTTTGTCGCTGCGCGCCGCTTTGCCGTCGGCCCAGGGGTCGCTCGTGCGCTGGCGCAGCCAGTCTTCGTAGCCGCCGACGAAGTCGCCGACCATGCCATCGCCTTCGAACACGAAGCTGCGCGTCACGACGCGGTCGATGAAATCGCGGTCGTGGCTGACGAGCAGAACTGTGCCGCCGTAGTCGGCGAGCCGCTCTTCGAGCAAGTCGAGGGTCTCGATGTCGAGGTCGTTGGTCGGCTCATCGAGCACGAGTACGTTCGACGGCACGGAGAACATCTGCGCGAGCAACAGGCGCGCGCGTTCGCCGCCGGACAGGGTGCGAACCGGCTGCCGGGCACGGTCGGGCGTGAACAGAAAGTCCTGCAGGTAACCGATGACGTGGCGCGGCTGGTTATTGATGGTGATGTACTCCTTACCGTCGCCGATCAGATCGAGTGCGGTACGGTCCCCGCTCATGGGGCTGCGTAGCTGGTCGAAATAGGCGATTTCCAGGCGGGCCCCGTGCCGAACGCTGCCGCTGTCGGGCACCAGCTGGCCCAGCAGCATCTGCAGCAACGTCGTTTTACCGCAGCCGTTCGGGCCGATGATGCCGATCTTGTCACCGCGCAGCACGATCGTGTCGAAACCGCGCACGATGCAGCGCTCGCCGAACGCCAGGCTGATGTGTTTGGCTTCCGCCACCAGCTTGCCGCTGCGTTCCGCCTCCTGGACGACGATATTGGCCGTGCCCAACTGCCGCCGGCGGCTCTGGAACTGTTCCCGCATATCCTTCAAGGCACGCACCCGGCCTTCGTTGCGCGTGCGGCGGGCCTCCACGCCGCGACGGATCCAGACCTCTTCCTGGGCGAGCTTTTTGTCGAACAAGGCGGTTTGTTTTTCTTCGGCATGCAAGGCTTCGGCCTTACCTTTGAGGTAGCCGTCGTAGCCATCGCTCCAACTCGACAGGTAGCCACGGTCGAGGTCGCAGACGCGGGTGGCGAGCCGCCGCATGAAAGCCCTGTCGTGGCTGACGAACAGGACGGCGCCGTTGAAACCGGCCAGTAGGGTCTCGAGCTGCTCGATGCTCGGAATGTCGAGATGGTTGGTCGGCTCGTCCAGCAGCAGCACATCGGGCTCGACCACCAGCGCCTGAGCCAGCATGACGCGGCGTTTCAGCCCCCCCGACAGATCAGCGAACGCGGCATCGGGATCGAGCTTGAGCCGGGTCAGGACGCTGTGCACGCGGCTCTCCAGGTTCCAGCCGTTGCAGGCGTCAAGCGCGCTTTGCAGGTCGCCGAGCTTCTCGAGGTCGTCCGTATGGTGCAGTAAACAGTCGTGATACTGTGCCAGCAGCAGACCCTGCTCGCCCAGACCGGCCGACACCATGTCGAATACCGAACCTTGCTGAGCCTGTGGCACCTGCTGGTCCAGGCTGCGAACCACCACCCCGTCGGCGATGACGACTTCGCCGTCCTCGGGCTTGATGATTCCGGCCAAAATGCGGAACAGGGTGGTTTTACCCGCACCGTTGCGCCCTACCAAAGCGACGCGCTCGCGGGCGAGCAAGGAGAAATCAACCTGATCGAGCAAAACGTGCGAACCGATCCGGTAACTGACTTTTTTCAGTCCCAACAACATGGCGATGCCTTTCGTGAGCCAGGACGGATTTTAGACCATGTCGGGCTTGAGCGCGCTGCCGTACCCAGGCCGCGGATAAAGCGGATGCATTGAAAAAACGCTGATTTGCGGCGCTGCGCAGCCGAAAAAGCTTTGCAACGGTGGCTGGGGCAGTTAGAATTCAAACTAATTAAAAATTCTTTTTAAAAGTCAATAACCTGGGCGGCTTGTTTGTTGGTTTTTTTCGACGAAAGCGGGGGTTGTTCGATTTTTATTTTAGCTTATCGGAAAGCCTAATGGCCCCCATATCCACAAACCATCGGTTGCCGCGCAGTCAAGCCGTCGTGCGGGCCAACGCCAAGGCAATACCCGTCACCAACGAAGGCGGCGGTATCGCAGCAGCATTCGCCGCGCTCGACCCGGTGGCGCGTAATGCTTATGCGGTCGGCGAACAAATAGGCTTCGTGCATAGCCATGGCTTGCATCAGCTCTACACCAGCCACTACGAGTTGCCAGCACAAATATTGAAGGCTGCCCCTGAGGCTGCGGTCGTTGCCGGTGCCACGCCAACCGATCTGAGCGACTTGGCGGCGAGCCTGGGCATCAGTTCGTTAGCCGGTGTGGCTGGCCTCATCACGGTTGGCGTCGGCATCGCCAAAACCCATGTTGCACATAAAACGCTCAACAGCCTGAATACCCAAAAACGCGCCGCCCAGAGCAAGCAGGATGGTCTGCAAACCTTGGCCAGCGAGACAAACCAAGCTGATCGGGTTCGCGATCTGGCGCATGCGCAGTTGACCGAACGGTCGCGTATCAAAACCTTCGACCGGGGCCTCCAACACGCGCGGGCGGACCTGAGCGTCGGCATCACATCGACTCTGTCCGGCGCCATAGGCGCAGCGCAGGCCGGTGCCGATGCGGGCTCGAAAATCTCTCTAGGCATCGACGCTGCCAATGCCGGAGGCAGCTTTTTAGGCGCGCAGACCTATGCGCTTGGAAATGCGCAAGCCATGATCGCCGGGAATGCGGCGGCTGCGAAAACGGCTTTCGCCGTCGGCCTCGGCAGCACATTCGCCGCGCCGGTGGTGGGGGTGATGTCGACGATCATGGCGGGTTTTCTGACGAGGAAATCTTCCATCAAAAAAAGGCAGCTCAAGCGCGATTATGCGTTGACCAAAAAAACCCTAATCCGGCTACGCGCCACAAAATACACAGACTTCATCGCAACGCATGGCGACCGCCGCATCAACTTCATGACAAAAATCAACCGCTGGAATAAAAATTTTCTGGTTTTCAGCGGTCTTTATACGGCCAGCGCCGCCGTTAAAGCAACAGCCATCGGCTTGGCGGTGTTAGGCGGAATATCCGCCCTGGCGACGCCGCCCGTGTTCATAACGGTTGCCGTGGTTGGGGGGCTTGTCGCTTTGGGCATGGGCATTTCGGCGTTGGTCTCTTTTTACCGTCTGGGCAAACAGCAGCGGTACGCCAACCACACGTTCTTAGACCACGCCGGCGTGGACCGGCATTTTCTGGCGGCACTCGATTGCCAGCCCAGCGCGTCCGGCGCTCCCGCGGGGTTGGCTTTGAGAGCAAAGTGCCTGGAATGGCTGGATGTGCGCAAATCCTTCCTTAAAGGAACGGATGGCGATATTTTGGGCAAGCTCAAAAAGCCCAGTCTGCTCGATAAAATCGGCGACGACCTCGGCGGTAAAAGACCCCGGAACAGCTCCACCATCAATGGCTGGCATCGTGTTCAACATTGGTTTGGGCGGGGACCTATTTTGTCCGTTCATGACATCCAAAAGTGGTACGACGGCTGTGCAGACAACCCTGGCCGGCGACAAATCCTGCACGATGCCCTGAAACAGGATATCGACGCAAGAATGGCATTTTTGAACGACAAAATCGCAGCGCGGCAAGAAGTCATGGACAACGCGACGCTGGGCCTTCCGAAAGATGTTAGTGGAGCGGAAGCAGAGTGGGTCGATAGTTATAAAAACTTTTTACGCGCGCTCAATGAAGACATGCAAAAAGACGTCCACGCACTGCAGGGTTGCGAGGCGTTGCAAGCTGCGCAGCTTGGCGACAACGGCGGGAAAGAAGCCTTCGAAACTCAATTATTCGATTATTTTGGAGTAACCCCTGGCAACAAGCACCCGATCGGGCGTTTATTCGGCGAAGACCTGTACAAGGATGTGAAAAAAGCCCGTGGGGTGCTATTCGAAACCGAGCTGCAGGCGGCTCGTCTGCGGCAGATGGCAGACCAAGAAAACGAGCACTTAGCGTAGAATGCCGCTGCATGATGCCCTTGCCTGTTCTGAGCCACCAAGCCCATCGATTACTTCGCGGAAGAGCCGCCGTTTTGGCCTGTTTGTTGTGCTTGACCGGAACCATGGCGTTTGCCGAGGAAATCGGCAGCGTCAACACCAACTTCAAGGTCTTCGGGTCGGACAAAGTCGTGGTGGAAGCGTTCGACGATCCGCAAGTCAAGGGCGTCACCTGCTACGTCTCGCGCGCGAAAACCGGCGGCTTGAAAGGCGCGGCCGGGCTTGCGGAAGACACCTCGGATGCGGCGATTGCCTGCCGACAGGTCGGGCCGATCGTGTTCGGCGGGTCGATTCCACAAAAGGATGAAATATTTTCCGAGCGCCGCTCGCTGGTTTTCAAGACGCTGCATGTGGTGCGGTTCGTGGATAAGGCGCGCAATGCACTCGTCTATTTGACGTATTCAGACAGGTTGGTGTCGGGGAGCGCTAAAAACAGCGTCACGGCGGTCGCCGTGCCGGGCAACCAGCCGGTGCCGGTCAAATAATTATGGGCTAACGCTTCTGCCGCTGAAGCCACTTCGAAAGTCGCCGGCCAAGCTCACGTCTGCACAAGCTTCCGGTGGCGGCTGATACTCATCAAAATACCCGCCCCCAGCCCCAAGGTAACAAGCGCCGTGCCGCCGTAGCTCATCAAGGGCAGCGGCACGCCGACGACAGGCAGAATGCCGCTGACCATGCCCATGTTCACGAAGGCATAGGTAAAGAAAATCAAGGTGATGCTGCCGGCCAGCAGGCGGGAAAACAGGGTCGGCGCGCTGGCCGCGATGATCAGCCCACGGCAAACCAGTAAAAAATACAGGCTGAGCAGCAGGACATTGCCGATCAGCCCGAATTCCTCGGAATACACGGCAAAAATAAAATCCGTGGTGCGCTCCGGCAGAAACTCCAGGTGGGTCTGAGTGCCTTGTAGGAAGCCCTTGCCGGTGAGCCCGCCCGAGCCGACCGCGATGGTCGACTGAATGATGTGAAACCCCTTGCCGAGCGGGTCCTTGGATGGGTCGATCAGCATCAGAACGCGTTGCCGCTGGTAATCGTGCATCAGCACCCAGACCAGTGGCAGGCTGGACAGGGCGCTGACGAGCAGGCCGATCAAGAGCTTCCAGGACAAGCCTGCGAAAAAGATCACGTAAAACCCGGCGGCGATCACCAGAAGCGCCGTGCCCAGATCCGGCTGACGCAAAATAAACAAGGCCGGGACGATCAGCAGGCCGGCTGCGATCAGATGATCGCGAAAACGGATCGCGGTTTCGCGTTGTTGAAAGAACCACGCCAGCATCAGCGGCATGGCGATTTTCATGAGCTCTGACGGCTGAATCCGTGTGACGCCGATGTGCAGCCAGCGGCGTGCGCCTTTGGAAACATCGCCAAACGTGGCGACACACAGTAAGAGCATCAGGCCGATGACATACATCGGCACGGCAATCTTCAGCAGAGTCTGCGGTGCGACATTGGCGGCGACCCACAACACGACAAAAGCGATGACGAAATTACGCGCCTGATCCATCCAGCGGCCCGGATAGTCGTAAGCGGCGCTGTACTGCGTCACCAGTGCCAGCGCGACGATACAAAGCAGAATCAGGCTGAGTTGCAGGTCGAATACTTTGAAGTAGGGCCCCACGCGCTGCCATAAGGTTTGATGGGTCAGGCGCGAGGTCATGGGCGGGGCTCTTCGTTTTGAGCGGTGTCCTCGGTGGGGTTGGCGAAGCCCGGCTTCAGGGCCTCCGGCACGCGGCCGAGCAAATAATAATCGAGGACGGTGCGCGCGATCGGCGCGGCGGCCTGCGCCCCGAAGCCGCCATTCTCGACGAGGACGGCCAAGGCAATTTTCGGCGCATCGGCCGGGGCGAAGCTGATGAATAAGGCGTGGTCGCGCAGACGCTCGTGAACACGCTTCTCGTCGTACTTCTCGTTTTGCTTCATGGTGTAGACCTGCGCCGTGCCGGTTTTGCCTGCGGAGATGTATTCCGCACCGGCGAACACTTTGGCCGAGGTGCCTTCCTGATTGACGCCGATCATGGCGCGACGAATGATGTCGATATTTCGGGGATTCAGGGGAATGCGGTTGCTTTCGCGCGCGACCGTCAAGGTCCGCCGGCCGCTGACGCTGTCTTCGACGGTCTTGACCAAGTGCGGCTTCATAACCACGCCCCCGTTGGCCAGCACGGCCGTCGCGTGCGCCAGTTGCAAAGGCGTATAGGAATTATAGCCCTGGCCGATGGCAACCGACACGGTTTCGCCCGCATACCAGCGTTTCAGCTCGGGGCGTTTGTAGGCTTTGCGTTTCCAGGCGGTCGAGGGCAGCACACCGCGCCGCTCACCGACCAAGTCGATACCGGTCAGGCGCCCGAACCCGAACGGCTGCATGAAGCTGGCAATATTGTCGATGCCCAGATCGTTGGCCAGCATGTAGTAATAGGTGTCGCAGGAATGGACGATCGACGTGTACATGTTCACATAGCCGTGGCCGCCTTCCTTGTCGTCGCGAAACTTATGGCCGCCGAACATGAAATAGCCAGGATCCATGATGGCCTGACCGGGCGAGCGTTTGTTCATCTCCAGCGCGGCCAGCGCCATGAAGGGCTTGAAGGTGGAGCCCGGCGGGTAAGTGCCCGACAGCGGGCGGTTGATGAGGGGCCGATCGGGCGATTCGTTGAGCAGTTTCCAGTTGTCGGCATCGATCCCCTCGACAAACAGATTGGGATCGTAGGCCGGCATGCTGACCCAGGCCAGCACGTCGCCAGTCGACGGTTCGATGGCAACCAGGGCGCCGCGTTTGTTACCGAAGGCGTGTTCGGCGACTTGCTGGAGGCGGATATCGAGCGACAAAATCAAATTGTCGCCGGGCGTCGGATTAGACTGAGACAAGGTGCGTACGGCGCGCCCGCCGGCGGATGTTTCGACTTCCTCGAAGCCGGTTTGTCCGTGCAGGATGCGTTCGTAGCTTTTCTCGATGCCTTCCTTGCCGACGTAATGCGTGCCGCGGTAATTGTCGGCGTCGTTCGACTCATCCAGACGCTCGACGTCTTTTTGCGATACGCGGCCGATGTAACCGATGACGTGGGCGGCCGTCATGTTTTGCGGGTATTGGCGAAATAACCGGGCTTTGACCTCGACTCCGGGAAAATGATAGCGGCGGGCGGAAAACCGTGCCACTTCCTCGTCGGTCAGGCGGGTGCGGATGGGCAGGGACTCGAAATTTTTCGCCTCTTCCAACAGTTTCTTGAAGCGTTTGCGATCGCGCGCCTGAATGTCGACGATGGTCGACAGTTCGTCGATGGTCTGATCGAGGTCGGAAACCTTGCTGGCCGTGATCTCCAGCGTATACGCGGAGTAGTTGTTGGCAAGCAGCACACCGTTACGGTCGAGGATCAGGCCGCGGTTCGGGACGATGGGAATCACCGAAATCCGGTTGTCCTCGGCCTGGGCGTGATATTTACTGTATCGCACCACCTGTAACCACGCAAAGCGCGCGACCAGACATAAAAAGCAGATCAGCACGAAGCTCACCGCCACGGCAAGCCGGAAGCGGAACTGACGCAAAGCATACTGCGGATGGCGGAATTCGGTCATCGGTCAGAGAGGCCTGGTGTCATCGCGGTTATGGGCACGGTGCTGCGGTGCGAGCAACAGCCAACTGACCAGCGGCCAGAGGACGGCCGTGGCCAGCCCCTGCAGATACAGCCACCAGGGCGGCGCCATACCGCCGGACAGTAAGCGAATGATGAACATGACCAGTTGCGCGCCGACGAACAGCGGCAGCACGTGGGCCGCCTGCCCCCAGGCCGAAAACCAGGGTACGCGGCGATGCAGCGCGATCGCGAAATACGCCAGCAGGGTGTAGGCCAGGGCATGCTCGCCGAGCATGCTGCCGGCGTGTACGTCCATCAGCATACCGAACAGCCAAGCCAAACCCATGCCGACCTTGCGCGGCTGCTTGACGTTCCAAAACACTAAAACGAGCGCTAAAAAATCGGGCACCACCCACATGCGCCCCCAGGGCAGAAGATTCAGCGTCAGGGCCACGCCGAACGAAAACGCAATGAAAATCGGGTTGACCGGGCGCAGAATGGCGTGAGGCGCTGTGGAGCCAAGTGCAATACGGTTGTTAATTTTCAGCATGAATCCACATCAATTTGCCGTGGAAAGAGTGAGAATAATGCCAAGCCCTTGACGATACGCAAGGGAAAAAGCCCTAGATTGTAACGCAAACGACAATCAGTAAATCCGTAAAATGTGGCGAAAACAAGCGGGCCGGGCCATTCTGAGGCCCTTGCGTGACGATCGTTCTCTAAAATAAAACAGTTGCACAGCGCGCCGCGGGTGCAACTTATTCGACTTCGTGTTGATAGCACTTAATCAGATCGCAAGGCCTGCGTGCGCGCTTCGTATTCAACGGGGAGCAGCACTAATTTTTGACAGCCGTTTTCCGCCCTGCCCGACTTTTGGGTTTGTCGTCGTTTTCCGGCAGGACTGCGGCCGGCAGCAGGGCGTCGACCCCCAGAATGAGCACATAGCGAAAACGGTCGACGCCCGCCAGCGGCACGCAGAATATTTTTGCGAACGCATACGACGAGTTACGCTCGACCTTGAGGACTTTGGCCACGGGCAGGCCAGACGGATAGATACCATCTATCCCGGAGGTGACGAGCAGGTCGTTTTCCTGGACATCGGCATTCGCCGCCATGAAACGAAGCTCCAGCAGGCCACCAGCCAAGCCGCCGTAGGCCACGCTGCGCAGGCCGTTGCGTTCCACCTGCACGGGCACGGTTTGGTATTTGTCGGTAACGAGCGTGACTTCCGACTGCAGCGGATAACTGCGCGTCACCTGACCGATGACCCCCTGATCGTCGATGACCGGCTGGCCCGCTTGCACGCCGGCCAAGGTGCCTTTGTCGACGATTATCTTGCGCGCGAACGGATCGCGGGCATCGAACTGAATGAGCGCCAGCACGGACTTGACGGGGTTGACCTCGGCGGCGCCCATCAGCTTGCGCAGCTGGTTGTTTTCGCCCTGCAGGGTACGCGATTGATGGAGGATTTGTTTGTCGATCAAATGCTGGCGCCGTAACTGCGCATTGTCGCGCTGCAAGGTGGCGACCGACACGAAATATTCGCTAGTGCCGAACCATAACTGCACCGGCAGGTTGGCCACAAGCTGCAAGGGGTGCAGCACCACCGACACGGCCGTGCGCAGGCGATCGAGTGCCCGATAGCGGACGTCCACGACCAGTACGGCAATCGACAAAGCAAGGAAGAAGGCCAGTCGGACCATGGCCGACGGGCCTTGTTTGAATAGCGGTGGCGGAGCGTATTCCATGGCGCGTTTTTGGGCCGATCAGCGGAGCCGAGAAGCGTTCATGCGAAGCTCGCTTTGGAAACGCAAGCCCGTTCGAGTCGACGCAGGACGGTTTCGGCCGAGCAGGCGTCCACCATCAACACGCCATCCGGCTTGCCGCCCCTGCAGTCAAGCAGCTCATTCGTTGGTGAAAATCGTACCAAGCTTGTCCATGCGTTCGAGCGCCATGCCGCAGCCGCGCACGACGCAGGTCAAGGGGTCTTCGTCGACGTGCACCGGCAAGCCGGTTTCTTCCATCAATAGGCGGTCGAGGTCGCGCAGCAAGGCACCGCCCCCGGTCAACATCATGCCGCGTTCGGCGATGTCGGCACCCAGCTCGGGCGGCGTCTGTTCGAGCGCCGACTTGACGGCCGAGACGATGGAGTTGAGCGGCTCGGTCAGTGCTTCGAGGATTTCGTTCGAAGATATGGTGAAGCTGCGCGGGATGCCTTCGGACAGGTTACGGCCCTTGACTTCCATATCGCGCACTTCCGAACCCGGAAAAGCGGAGCCGATTTGTTTCTTGATGTACTCGGCGGTGGGGTCGCCGATCAGCATGCCGTAGTTGCGACGAATGTAGTTGATGATCGATTCGTCGAACTTGTCACCGCCGACCCTGACGCTGCCCGCATAGACGATGCCGCCGAGCGAAATAATCCCGACCTCGGTGGTGCCGCCGCCGATATCGACCACCATCGACCCCGACGCTTCGTAAACAGGCAGGCCGGCGCCGATGGCGGCCGCCATCGGCTCTTCGATCAGATAGACCTGCGAGGCGCCCGCTCCGAGCGCCGATTCGCGGATGGCACGCCGCTCGACCTGGGTCGAGCCGCAGGGCACGCAGATGATGATGCGGGGGCTGGGCGAGAACACCCGGCTTTCGTGCACCATCTTGATGAACTGCTTGAGCATCTGCTCGGTGACGGTGAAATCCGCGATGACGCCGTCTTTCATGGGCCGGATGGCTTCGATGTTGCCGGGAACCTTGCCCAGCATCTGCTTGGCTTCGCGGCCCACCGCAGTGATCGTTTTCTTGCCGTTTGGACCGCCCTCCTGTCGAATGGCGACGACGGACGGCTCATCCAGGACGATCCCTTTGCTGCGCGCGTAAATCAATGTGTTTGCCGTTCCAAGGTCGATAGCCAGATCGTCCGATAGATAGCTGCGTAAAAACCCAAACATATTCAGTCGCTCTTTTTACCTAAGCAAGCGCGGGATGATAACCTATGTCGATCCGGATACGGCGACCAAAACCACCCATCCGGCCCAAAATAACCGCGTTTTCCGATGGCATCCGATATATATGTCTTTGAACTATAAAGAAATCGAGCGGCTGGCGCAGCTCTCGCGCCTAGCCGTTTCGCCCGCCGAGCAGGCAGCGACACTCAGTCAGCTCAATGGCATGCTGGCGCTATTCGAACAGTTGTCAGGTCAGGACACAACCGGGGTGGAGCCGCTCGCGCATCCGGTTGCGCAGAGCGGAATGATGCCGTTGCGGTTACGCGATGACCGTGTGACCGAAGCCGACCAACGCGCCGCCAATCAACGCAACGCGCCTGCAGTCGAGGGTGGTCTGTTCCTGGTGCCGCGGGTGCTCGAATGATGCAAAACTTGACGGAGATGCGCGCAGCCCTGGACGCGCGGCAAACGTCGGCGGTCGAACTGGCGCAAGCCGCGCTCGACCGGGCAGAGGCGTTGAAACATTTGAATGCGCTGGTGAGCGTGTCGGCTGAGGCGACACTCGCCCAGGCGCGCGCCGCCGACGCGCGGTTGACGGCCGGCGAGCGCGGCGCTTTGCTAGGCATTCCGCTGGTGCACAAGGACGTCTTTGTGACGCGCGACTGGCCAACCACAGCCTGCTCGAACATTTTGCGCGGCTATCTGAGCCCGTTCGACGCGACGGTCGTCGAGAAGCTCATGCAAGCCGGCGCGGTGTGCATCGGCAAAGCGAATTGCGACGAGTTCGCGATGGGCTCATCGAACGAGAACTCAGCGTTTGGGCCCTGCAAGAATCCGTGGGACGATGCGGCGGTGCCGGGCGGCTCGTCGGGCGGCTCGGCCGTGGCCGTGGCAGCCGGTATCGCACCGCTGGCGACCGGCACCGACACAGGGGGGTCGATCCGCCAGCCAGCCGCCCTGTGCGGCATCACCGGCATCAAGCCGACGTATGGCCGCGTGTCGCGTTACGGCATGATCGCGTATGCGTCGAGCCTCGACCAGGCCGGGCCGATGGCGGCGTCGGCTGCCGACTGCGCCCTGGCGCTGACGGCAATGGCCGGGTTCGACGAGCGCGACGCAACGAGTATTGAACTGTCGACAAAAGATTTCTCAAGCTCGCTGGGCCGCCCGCGCACACAGGATGCGAATGAAAGCCGACCCCTGATGGGCCTGCGCATCGGCCTGCCCCAGGAATACTTTGCCGACGGTTTGAGCCCGGACGTCCGGTCGGCGCTGGACGATGCGCTGGCGCAGTTCACCGCCCTCGGCGCCGAACTGGTCGAGGTCAGCCTGCCGCGCACGGCCTTGTCGATCCCCGCGTACTACGTGATCGCGCCGGCCGAGGCGTCGTCCAATCTGGCGCGTTTCGACGGGGTGCGCTACGGCCATCGGGCGGCCGAGTATACGAACTTGGCAGACATGTACGAACGAACCCGGGCCGAAGGCTTTGGCACCGAGGTCAAGCGGCGCATTCTGATCGGCAGTTATGTGCTGTCGCATGGTTATTACGACGCATATTATTTGCAGGCGCAAAAAATTCGTCGGCTGATCGCGCAGGATTTTCAGGCGGCATTTGCCCGCTGTGACGTAATCGCCGGGCCGGTCAGCCCGACCGTCGCATGGAATCTGGGCGAGAAAGCCAGCGACCCGCTCCAGATGTACCTGGCCGATATCTTTACCCTGGGCGCGAGTCTTGCCGGCTTGCCTGGCATGTCGGTGCCGGTGGGGTTCGGCGCGCACGAGCGGCCGGTCGGCTTGCAGCTCATCGGCAATTACTTCGCGGAGGCCGAGCTGTTGCAGGCCGCCGATCATTTTCAACGGGCCACCGATTGGCATACGCGCCGTCCCGCGCTGAAAGGAAACGCATGAACGGCGCATGGGAAGTCGTCATCGGCTTGGAAACGCACGCGCAGTTGGCAACGGTCTCGAAAATTTTTTCGGGTGCCAGCACCGCTTTCGGCGCCGCGCCGAACACCCAGGCGTGCGCGGTTGACCTGGCCTTGCCGGGAGTGCTGCCGGTGCTGAACCGGCAGGCAGTCGAACATGCGATCCGCTTCGGCTTGGCCGTGGGCGCGACGATCGCGCCGGTCTCGGTGTTCGCCCGGAAAAATTATTTTTACCCGGACCTGCCCAAGGGCTATCAGATCAGCCAGTTCGAGATTCCGGTGGTGCAGGGCGGCAGTCTCGACATCGTGCTCGGCGACGCGCTAAAAACCGTGCGCCTGACCCGCGCGCACCTCGAGGAAGACGCCGGTAAGAGTCTGCACGAAGACTTCGCCGGTCAGTCCGGCATCGACTTGAACCGGGCGGGCACGCCCTTGCTGGAAATCGTCACCGAGCCGGATATGGCTTCGGCCGAAGAAGCCGTGGCTTATGCCAAGGCCCTGCACGGTCTGGTGCGCTGGCTGGGCATTTGCGACGGCAACATGCAGGAGGGCAGCTTCCGCTGCGACGCCAACGTCTCGGTGCGGCGTGCGGGCCAGCCGCTTGGTACGCGCTGCGAAATCAAAAACCTCAACTCGTTCCGGTTTTTGCAACAGGCGATCGTGCACGAGGCCCGGCGGCAGATCGACCTCCTCGAGGACGGCGGAACAGTGGTGCAGGAAACGCGGCTCTACGACCCCGATCGCAACGAGACCCGGCCGATGCGCAGTAAAGAGGATGCGCAGGACTACCGCTACTTTCCCGACCCTGACCTGCCGCCTCTAGTGATCGGCCCGGACTGGATCGCAACGGTACGCGCGGCGCTCCCCGAATTGCCGGCCGCGCGTCGACAACGTTACATCGATACTTTCGGCCTGTCCGCCTATGATGCGGCGGTTTTAACGGCCAGCCGCGAGGTGGCCGATTATTTCGAAGCAGTGGTCGCCGCCCTGCCAGGCGAACCGATCAATGGCGCCAAGCTGGCCGCGAATTGGCTCATGGGCGAGGTCGCTTCGCAGTTGAACCGCGACGACCGCCCGCTCGCCGAGTGCCCCCTGGGCGCGGCGCAGCTTGCCAAACTATTGGCGCGCGTGCTGGACGGCACCTTGTCCAACAAGCTCGCCAAGGAGGTATTCGCCGCGCTGTGGCAGGGTGAAGCCGACGGCGACGCCGACGCCATCATCGAAGCCCGTGGTTTGCGACAAATCTCCGATGCCGGCGCCATCGAAAGTCTGGTCGACCAAGTCATGGCCGCCAATCCCGTCCCGGTGGCCGAATACCGTGCCGGTAAGGAAAAAGCCTTTAATTCGCTCGTCGGCCTCGTCATGAAAGCCGCGCAGGGCAAGGCCAACCCGGCGCAGGTCAACGAAGTGCTCAAACGCAAGCTACAATCAGGCACATGATGCGCGGAGGTAGGATCGTCATGGCCGTCGTGATTTCGCTTTCCACTGCCATGACCGGCTTGGCGCAGTCGCCAGCGCCCGACGTCGAGCCGGAGCTACCGATGCTCGCGGCAGCCCGCACCGAGCTGCAGGCTGGGGTCGGGGTCGTGCGGGTGGCGCCAGACGCCGTGCCCGGGCCCATCGTCATGGCCGCTCCGCAGGCATTTGCGCTACTGCTCGGCCAGGAAAACGGCGGCGGCCATCAGGCGGTCATCGCGGCCAGCACGGCCGGGCGCGGGCGGGCCGTGGCCTTGGGGCACGAGGCGTTTTTGCGACCGGCCACCTTGTCGCAGGCCGATGGCGCCCGCCTGCTCATGAATATCATCCGCTGGACCGGTGCCCCACGCCGCGCGCAAGGCGCCGACAAGGTCGGCGTGTTGCAGCTCGAGGAGACCGCCTCCTGGGCGGACACACAAAACCTGCCGCTCAAACGACTCGGTTTGCCCTTGCGCACGGCCCACCTGGAAAACGTGGCGACGGTGTTGCTTGAAGCCGGCAGCGTCACCGAACCAGCCGACCAGGACGTTCTACGCAACTACCTGGCCAACGGCGGCGGCATCGTTGCGGCAGGCGTGGGCTGGGGTTGGCAGCAGTTGCACCCGGGATTGACACTGGCCAATGATTACCCGGGCAATCGACTCTTGAGGGAGGCCGGCCTGGTATGGGGCGGCGGTACGATCGGTAAACTCTACGCGGTGCAAGCGCCGGTGCCTGGAGAAAAGCTCCTCAATCTGTCGCAGGCGCTCGACTATTTTCAGAACACCACGACCGCCGACACCCCGGACGCTCAAACCGCAGTGAGCACTTTGCTCAAAGGGCTCGCCGCGCTGCCCGACGCGTCGCCGCTGACCGCCAAGCTGACGACGCTGCGCGCACGCGCCTTGCGTAAAGCCGCGCTCGACGATCAGCCGCTCAGCAGGATCGGTGTGCTGCTGCTGTCGCAAATGCCGGTGGGCGACCTCAAACCGCCCACCACGGCGTTTTTCCCGGGCCGGGTACCAGCCACCGCACCGCGCATCGACAGCGTGCTGACGGTAGCCGGCATCCGCAAAAAACACTGGATCAGTACCGGCCTCTACGCCCCCCCCGGCGAAAAAGTCACCATCGCGTTGCCGACGGCGCTGACCGGCTCGGGCCTCAGTGTGCGCATCGGCGCGCACGCGTATGCGTTGACCGCACTGCCGCGCTGGCAACGGCCGCCGGTCGTCGACCGGGTGTTTCCGCTGAACGCCGCAACGGTCACGGTAGGCAATTCATTCGGCGGTCTGATTTACCTGCAAAAAGAGGGCCGGGCGCTAACCCGACCGTTCAACGTCAAGTTTTCGGGGGTCGTGCAAACGCCGCGCTTTATTTCCGGGGTGACGGACATCGCCGCGTGGCGACGGCAAGTGCGGGCCAGCAGCGTACCGTGGACCGAGCTCGAAGGCCGCTATCTGATCGTCACCTTGCAGACCGAAGCCGCGCGCGCGCTCGACGACCCCCAGGCGCTGCTCGATTTCTGGGACCGCGTGCAACAGGCCAACCAGACACTGGCCCAGCAAGCCGCCGCCGAGCGTTATCCGATGCGACTGGTGTTCGACGAACAGCTTTATCTGCCAAAAGCCTATATGCATTCGGGCTATCCGATCATGGGAATGCTCCCGCAGCAAAAAGATTTTTTACGGATCACCGCTACCCCACCCGGCGCGACTGCCTGGGGCCCGATGCACGAGCTGGGCCACAACCATCAAGATGCCGCCTGGACTTTCGCTGGCACCGAGGAGGTGACCGTTAATTTGTTCACCCTGCATGCCTACGACACGGTCTACAACGTGCGCGCCGAGACGGTTTTTCCGGAGTTTTCGGAAGCCGTCAAAATGCGCAAGAAGCGCGAGTACCTGTGCCAGGGGGCGTCGTTCGATGCGTGGAAAGCGGACCCGTTTCTGGCGCTCATCCTGTATCGCGAAGTCGCCGACGCCTTCGGCTGGGAGGCCTACCAGCGGGTGTTTGCCGACTATGCGGGCCTGGCCGCCAGCGCCCGACCGCGAACCGACGCCCAGAAGCGCGATCAATGGCTGACGCGTCTGTCGCGCGCAACCGGGCGTAATTTGGCACCGTTTTTTGCAACCTGGGGTATTCCGGTCAGCCCGGCGGCGGTGCAAAGTGTTGGCGACTTGCCGACATGGGAGTTTCAACGGCAGGGGTGTTGATTTTGCGGGCCTCGGCGATGCCGCTCGCCTGTCAGCAAGGCGTCCGGTGGCGCGCTCGATTTTGAATAAAGCATTGATGCTTAACAATCCGGCCATCATGCTTTATCGTATAAAGCATTAACGCTTTACTATAAAGCATAAAGGCATGGATTTTAGGCAAAAAATCCGGCAAAATCACTCTAAACAACGCCACGTTAGCGACTGGAGCGCTTGATATGACTGAGATACTGGAAGGTTTTGCACTGCGCCTACGTGAGCTGCGCAAGCAAAAGAATTTGTCGCAAACCGAGCTGGGCAAGCTGGCAGAGTTGCACTACACGCACATAGGGCGCTATGAGCGCGGGGCCTCGCGGCCATCGGGCGATACGCTCAAGCGCTTGGCCGATGTGCTGGGGGTGACCAGTGACTATTTGCTCGAAGGTGCCGCCGATGATTTGGCCAAGGCCCGCTTTGAAGACCACGAGCTGCTGCAACAATTCCATGAGGTGAAGCGCCTGTCCGATGACGATAAGCAAGTAGTCAAACGGTTGCTCGATGCCTTTTTAACCAAGAAACATTTGCAGGCGCTGGCACGGTGAGCGCAGCTAAAGGAATGAGCGCATGAGCGATATTCAACTGGACGCCACATGGGACCCCATCAAGGCACGTCAGCAGTATGAGAACGAACCCCGTTAATTTCAACCAAAGCAACCGCACTTATTGAGGTGAACACCATGAACGCACAAGCCACACACGATGACGACGATATGCCCGCAGAGATTGATTTTTCTGGAGCCAAGCGCGGGCAGTTTTACAGGGCTGGCGCGCAGCTAAATTTGCCGGTGTATCTGGATCAGAAGGTGCAAACCGCCCTGGCCGCGCTGGCCAGTGCCAAAGGGGTGGACTACAACGCCCTTATCAATGATTTGCTCAAGAAGAATATTGAATTGATTGAGATGGCGCGCTAATCAGTAGCACTGCTGCTAAAGAAGAAGTCACCCGGCACCCCTGGGTTAGCTCTTCATCGCCCAGTCAATCGCCCCGAGAGTGTGGGATATTTGGAGTGAACCGGCGGTTATGTTCTACTTGTTAACGGCTGCCTGAATCCGCACTTATCTGGCGGCGTTTTATCACGCTCGGTGCCGCAAACGAAACGGGGGCCATCAAGCAATGTCATTAAGTTAAGAAATCTGCGAGCGTTCATCGATACGTTTTCCGAGATCGTTGCGCCCCACCGACGGAATGTTTTCTGCGGAACGATCGATTGGGCCGAACAAGCTCGAGTGTTTTGGTCAGCAGCGAGATCAGTGCTTCGAGGCTGCTCTTAAAACCCAACTGGCCGGCCTTGAAACCGAAGATGAGAACGCGGCCGATTTGCTTAAATGCGTAGGCACGGTTGACCTGCCAACGCGTGCGTTTGTCGGCCTGCAATTGCTGTTGGGCCGTGTGGCAGACGGCCTGGGTGATGTTGTGCAGCAAAATCTTGGCTTGAATTTCCTGGGCGATGGATTCCGGTAACTCGCCACTGAAGCCTTCCAGGTGCTGGCGTTGTTTGACCAGCTTGAAGCCTTCTTCTATGCCCCATCGGCTATGGTAGAGCTGGCTGAAACTGTCTGCCGGGTAGCGCTCTTTGTCCAGCAGCGAAGTGACCAGCACTTCGATACAGCCATTGGGCAACACCACTTTGATGAGCCGCAGGGTCAGCAGTGCCGCGGTAGGCAAGCCGTGCTCGGACAACTTTTTGCGGTCTTGGGCCGAGAGTTTATGGTGGATCACGCATTCCTGACGGTCGCTGCGAACCAGACGCTCGACGTCTTTCCAGCCACAGCCCTCGATGCGTGCGCAAAACGTGATGTTGCGCACCTGCAATGCCGCAAATAACCACCAGGCTGGATACCCGCGATCAAGCACCAAAATATCGCTCGGTTTGAGTTGGTCGAGTGCCCGCAGCAGCAACTCACGTTCACCCTCGTCGTAACGACCCACGATTACCTCCAGCCATTGACGGCTCGCCACTGAAAAAAGCGCCACACAGCGCGCCATCGCCACAGATCCGTCCTGGCAAGGCCCGACCCCGTAGGCGTGCGTATTCTCTGGCAAATTCGGCAGTCGCAAGCATGTTCCGTCGGCCGCCACCACCCGCAGTCCATGCCAATCATCGAACACACCCTGTTCATGCCAACTCGCCACCCATAACCGATTCAACGCCACGAACGCCGATGCGCGCAGCTTCTTGCGGGCTTGACTCAGCGCACTCTTGGTGACGCTGCGCATGCATTGCGTGTAACCGCGCAGCAGCATGAAGAAACTGTCCAAGCCGTCTTGCAGCGCCTGCCCGCCGGTCTGTTGCAGCAAAAACAAAACTACTGTCGGTAACGTCAAACAGCGTTTGCGCGTGAAAGAGCTTTCACCGATTCGGTGTTCTGCGCAAAAAGATGCGGAGTTTAAAACCTGGCTGAGATGCTGTAGCAGGGCCTGAATCGACGACGGGGTTGGAATGGTACATTGACAAGACTCTACATCAGACCCTGAAAAGTTGCAGGCCGCGGACTCAAACGGCTTAACTTAACGACATTGGGCCATCAAGGCCCCCAGAATTCTTTTTAGCGACGGCATTTTATCAGAACGGTTCGTCGTCAGCCTCCCGACTTTCTACGAGCGCCCGCTGCCGTGGTTTTTTGCGCTCAAGCAGCCGGGCGGCGGTTCCTGAATAAGCCCATAATTCCGTTCTTTTCCGAATCGGCGGGCCGGGGTGGTGATGCGTTTTCGCTCGGCCGTTTGAACTGCTCGGTTAAAGTTTTGCGGGCCTCGGCGATGCGGCTGGTCTTTTGCTTTAACCCGGATATTTCATAGAAGAAAGGTCGGCGAAGGGCCAAAAGCCGCATAAAATAAGGTTCTTAAGCCGATATCCATGCAACTTCGCCGATGCCAAATTGTACCGCAGACCACATGAACTTTGGCCGCTTGGGCCGCTGCCAGATCGAAGCCGACTTTTCGGGCGGAGCGATCAGCTCTGACGGGGGCCTGTTGCTGTTGCGGCAGGTGGACCGCCGCCTTGGTCTGTCAGCGCAGGTGGCCGCGGCCTTACACGATCCACGCGCTCAAGACCTCATCACGCACGAGCTACGCGACCTGGTGGCGCAACGGCTCTACGCACTGTGCTGCGGCTACGAGGACCTCAACGACCACGCTGCGTTGCGCAGCGACCCATTGATGCAGACGGCCGTAGGCACAGGCGAGGTGCTGGGCAGCAGCCCGACCCTGTGCCGCATGGAGCGCCGCGCCAGTCGCGCCGATGTGGTGGCCTTGAACCGGGTGCTGGTCGAACAGTTCATCGCCGCCCAGACGACGCCGCCCGAGGAGCTGATCCTGGACATCGATGCATCCGATATCCCGTTGCATGGCAACCAGGAGCATAGCGAGTTTCACGGCTATTACGACCACTACTGCTATTTGCCGCTCTACGTGTTCGCAGGCCGTGCCATGCTGGCCTGCGTGCTGCGCAACAGCCGGATCGACGGGGCCAGGCACGCCGCTGCGGTCATCAAGCTGCTGGTCACACGCTTGCGGCAATGCTGGCCTGCGATGCGTATCATCGTGCGCGGTGACTCGGGCTTTTGCCGCCAGCGCCTGATCCGCTGGTGCGAGCGCCGCAACGTGGGTTATGTGATCGGTGTGGCGCGCAACAACCGCCTGCAACGCGCTGTGATCGACTGGGAGGAGGCGTTGGCAACGCGCTATGCCCAGACGCAGCAGAAGCAACGCGCCATTCACGAATTCCGTTACGCCGCCGACAGTTGGCATCAGCCGCGGCGAATCGTGACGCGCCTGGAGTTCGGCAGTCAAGGTAACAACCCGCGGTTCGTCGTCACCAACCTCGACCACCCGGCCAAACTGTTGTACGACGGACTCTACTGCCAGCGTGGCGAGGCAGAGAACCGCA
>JBKCTV010000057.1:0-18747 GCA_046318595.1 Burkholderiaceae bacterium
GTCGGACACGGAATGGTCCGCTCGATTGCTTGGCGCAGTTTCATCATCTGAGTCGAAACCGAAAATCGATGCTTCTGTAAAAGAGAAAGAGTTTGAGGGTGATCGAGTATACATGACGCCAAGGGTTTGATGAATGGAATATTCTAAGTTGCACTTTTCCTCAAAAAGTTCCCTGATAAGGATTTCAGAGGCACGAGCGTCACATTTTCATGCAAATAAGCGATCTTTTAGAAAGCCTTCACCCGGACACAGCGCCGGCAAGCGCAAGGATGGTTGCTACAGCCCGCGATCCACACCCTGCGCCCGCTCCATCGCAAACATCTGCCGAAACGCCGCGAACGCACCCACTTCGATCGCGGTGCGCATCTTCGTCATCAGGTCGAGGTAATAATGCAGGTTATGAATCGTGTTCAACTGCCCGCCAAGCATTTCCTTGCTGCGATCCAGATGGTGCAGATACGCCCGCGAAAAGTGCCGGCAAGTATAGCAGGCGCACGTCTCGTCCAGCGGCCTCGGGTCGGCGCGATGCCGGGCGTTACGGATGCGGATGTCGCCGTGGCGCGTGAACAGCCAGCCGTTGCGCGCGTTGCGCGTGGGCATGACGCAGTCGAACATGTCGATCCCATGCGCCACGGCGTCCACCAGGTCCTCCGGCGTGCCGACCCCCATCAGGTAGCGCGGTTTGCCAATCGGCAGACGCGGCGCCACATGCGCCAGCACACGCAGCATGTCGTCCTTCGGTTCGCCGACCGACAGACCGCCGATCGCGTAGCCATCGAAGCCGATAGCGGTCAGCCCGGCGAGCGACTCGTCGCGCAGGTCTTCGTACATGCCTCCCTGCACGATGCCGAACAACGCGTTCTGGTTGTTCAGCGCATCGTGCGCCTGGCGCGACCGCGCCGCCCAGCGCAGCGACAGATGCATGGAGCGCGCCGCCTCGTCGCGCGTGGCCGGGTACGGCGTGCATTCATCGAAAATCATGACCACGTCGGACCCCAGCACGGACTGAATCTCCATCGACAACTCGGGCGTGAGAAACAGCTTGTCGCCGTTGATCGGCGAGCGGAAAGCAACACCCTCCTCGGCGATTTTGCGCAAAGCGCCCAGGCTGAACACCTGGAAGCCGCCCGAGTCGGTCAAGATCGGTTTTTCCCACGCCATGAAACGATGCAAGCCGCCGACCGCACGCACCACATCCAGCCCCGGCCGCAGCCATAAATGGAAGGTATTGCCGAGAATGATCTGCGCGGGCAGCGCCTCCAACGCCGCCGGCGTCATCCCCTTGACCGTGCCATAGGTGCCGACCGGCATAAAAATCGGCGTTTCGACGCTGCCATGCGCAAAGTGCAGGCGGCCACGGCGGGCGCCATCGCTGGTGGCCAGACATTCGAATTTCAGCAAAGACACGGCTCTCGTCCCCGACGACACAATCGCGCATTGTAATCGCGCCGGACAAGGCCGATGCGATTTGGCACAATACGGCTTTGGCCACTGCCGCTTCCGGCAGGGCCGTTACCGGATTTCGTCCCGCATGCCAAAGCCCCCCCCGCCGGGCCTCGCGCCCGACAGCCATGCTTTTCGCGAAAGTATGAGCCGTTTCGCCACCGGCGTCACGATCATGACGACCTGGGACGCCGCGCGGGCGCCGGTCGGTCTGACCGTCAATTCGTTCAACTCCGTGTCGCTCCATCCGCCGCTGGTTTTATGGTCGCTGGCCAAACAGTCGAAGTCTTTTCCGGCTTTCGAAGTCAGCCGGCATTATTGCGTCAACATTCTGGCGGCCGACCAACAGCCGCTGGCCGAGCACTTCTCGCGCTTCAAAGGCGACAGGTTCGCCGGGCTGACCCTCGACGCCGCCCGGGACGCGCCGCGTCTGCCGGGTTGCGCGGCTTACTTCGACTGCCGGCTGCGCTCGCTCTACGACGAAGGCGACCACATCATTCTGGTCGGCGAAGTGCTGGGTTGCGAATACAGCGCCCAGCCAACCCTGGTTTATTTCGCGCACGACTACCGCACCCTGGCACCATGACAACCACCTTCACCGACCGCCTGCAAAACGCCTGGCGCCAGACCGACTCGATGCTGTGCGTCGGCCTCGACCCGGACCTGGCACGTCTGCCGGCGGGCATTTCCCGCGACCACGCGGGCATCGAACGCTTTTGCATGGCAATCGTCGACGCCACGGCCGAGTTCGCCTGCGCGTTCAAACCACAGATCGCCTATTTTGCCGCGCTCGGCCTGGAGGCCGTGCTCGAACGGCTGATCCAGCATATTCGACAGGCCGCGCCGCAAGCCGTCGTCGTGCTCGATGCGAAACGCGGCGACATCGGCGCCACCGCCAGGCAATACGCCCGCGAAGCCTTCGAGCGCTACGCCGCAGACGCCGTCACACTCAGCCCTTACATGGGCAGCGACTCGATCGAACCGTATTTCGACTACCCGGACCGCGGTATTTTTTTGCTGTGCCGCACGTCGAACCCAGGCGGTAACGATTTACAGTTTCTCACGACCGCCGATGGCACACCGGTCTACCAGCACGTCGCGCGCCGCGCGGCGCAGCACTGGAACCAGCATGGTCAGACCGGCCTGGTCGTCGGCGCCACCTATCCCGAAGAGCTGGCCACCGTGCGTGCGCTGGTTGGCGACATGCCGCTGCTGGTGCCGGGCATCGGCGCGCAGGGCGGCAATCTGGCCGCCGTCATGCGGAGCGGTTGCGACCGCCAGGGCCATGGTTTGCTGATCAACGCTGCGCGCGCCATTTTGTATGCCGGCGCGGGCACGGACTTTGCAGTTGCCGCCCGCCACGCCGCCGCCGACATGGCGCAAGCGATTCGCCAACGGCGCCCCGAACCGACTTTTCGAGAAAACGACAACACATGAAATCCTCCGCCGAGCCCTGGACCGCCCCGACCGACGACAACGAACGCCTGGCCAACCTCTGCGGCCCGCTCGACGAAAACTTGCGGCAAATCGAAAACGCGCTGGACGTCAAAATCACCCGGCGTGGCGCCCGCCTGCAGGTCGACGGCCCGCCGGCCGGGCGCAGCCAAACGCTCGATCTGATCAATAAACTGTTCGACGACAGCCGACGCCCACTGAGCATCGATCAGGTGCAGTTGGCCTTGGTCGAAACCCGCGCCGCGCAGGCCGTGGCGCCGGGCGCCGCCTCGCTGCCGAGCTCGGACCCGTTGACACTGCGGACACGCCGTGGCGAGCTGCAGGCCCGCACGCCGCGCCAGCACGAGTACCTCACACAGATTCTCAGCCACGACCTGAGCTTCGGCATCGGTCCGGCGGGCACGGGAAAAACTTACCTGGCCGTGGCGTGCGCGGTCGATGCACTGGAGCGCGACCTGGTCAAGCGCATCGTCCTGACGCGGCCGGCGGTCGAGGCCGGCGAGCGTCTGGGGTTTTTACCCGGCGACCTGGCGCAAAAAGTCGACCCCTACCTGCGGCCGCTGTACGACGCGCTGTACGACTTGGCGGGGTTCGACCGCGTGCAGAAAATGTTCGAAAAAAACATGATAGAAGTCGCGCCGCTCTCCTATATGCGCTGCCGCACGCTGAACCATGCCTTCGTCATCCTGGACGAGGCGCAAAACACCACGCCCGAACAAATGAAAATGTTCTTGACGCGCATCGGTTTCGGCAGCCGTGCGGTGATCACCGGCGACGTCACGCAAATCGATCTGCCGCGCGGCCAGACCAGCGGCTTGATTCAGGCGCAAACGATTTTGCGTGCCGTCAAAGGCATCGCCATGACGCACTTCACGAGCAGCGACGTGGTCCGGCACCCGCTGGTGGCGCGCATCATCGACGCCTACGACCGGTTCCAGCAAGAAACCGCCCGCGCATGACACATACCTTGCAGCTCGCCATCCAATGCGACGCCGCAGCCGGGGCGTTGCCGGTCGAGCGGGCGCAGCTACGGCGCTGGGTGCTGGCGACGCTTCAGTCCCCTGCCGCGTTCACCTTCCGTTTCGTGGGCGAGGCGGAAGGCCGGGCCTTGAATCTCGAATACCGGCAAAAAGACTATGCGACCAACGTGCTGACCTTTCCGTTCGTGGCCCCGGTCGGTGTGCCGGGCGCGGACACGGTGTGCATGGCCGACATCGCCATCTGCCTGCCAGTCGTGGCACGCGAAGCTGCCGAGCAAGGCAAAGCCTTGCGGGACCACCTGGCGCACCTCGTCGTCCATGGCTGCCTGCACGCGCAAGGCCACGACCACGATACCGATGAACAAGCCCGGCTCATGGAAAGCCTGGAGACGCGACTCCTGAAACGGTTCAGGATTGCCGATCCTTATTTGCTCAGGATGGCTTGACTCACCGGTAAAGCAGCCAAAACCCAACTTGACCGGGGCGGATAAATTTTGCATAATCGCGGTCTTTGGTTGGCAGCCTGATCGGCAACCAAACTCCTCCTCATCAGAACTTCATCCGATGCGCAGGGTCGTTAGCTCAGTTGGTAGAGCAGCGGACTTTTAATCCGTTGGTCGCAGGTTCAAGTCCTGCACGACCCACCAGTATTCATGCGGGTTTGCGGGAAAAAATGCGTTTTACTTTGCTCCGCATTTTTCGCTCTGCTCCGCAAAACGTAAATTCACCGCTTAACAGGCGGCTTTAGAAAAAGTCGCTTTTGATTGACAGTTCGCAATCGAATAGGCAGGCCCGTTCGGCAGGGATTTTAATTGCACTTGGCGGCTCAAAATAGACAAGCCGGCCATTTCTGAAGCGCCCACGAGTAAATGATCAATTCTTTGCGCGCCGCTGGCCCGGTAGTGCCGCATGTGTAGACGATATCGACCGACTCAATGTCAAAATCTGCAAATGCCCGGCGAATATCTGGATGGTCGTTCAAACTGACCGTTTTGCGTTCGCTAATGAGGCTGACGATATTGAGGCTGACGATATTGAGATTTTGCAGGCGCTGGCCGTTTATTCGGCGAAAGGTTTTACCCAGGCGGCCGACGTCTTGTTTGCAAAAAATCCTGCACTTCGCCACCCGCAAACTCGGGTTCGGGTCACCCGCTTTGCATCGGACAAAAGTGGTGATGCCTATCTGGATGATCGGATGCTACAGGGGCCGCTGGTCAAGGTATTTGAGCAGGCTTTTGAGATTCTGTCGCAGCACGTTCGCTGGGAGGCTCGTTTCCAGTCTGGCGATGTGCGCCGCACTGATCGGCCAGAGTACCCTTTCGAGGCCCTTCGTGAGGGTTTGGTCAATGCGTTTGCGCACCGTGACTATTCCGGATTTTCCGGAGGCGTGACGGTGGGCATCTATCCGAATCGAATCGAGATCTGGAATTCCGGACACTTCCCCGAGGGGCTGCTGCCTTCTGACCTGAAGAAAAACCACCCTTCACTGCCGACCAATCCGGACATCGCTCATGTGTTCTACTTGCGTGGATTGATGGAACGAATTGGGCGTGGTGGCCAACTGATCATCAATGCCTGTCAGGATCACAGCTTGCCGGCACCGAAGTGGATTGATCGACCAACTGGCGTTACGCTCACGATTTTTGGGCGGACCGGGCAAGAGGCAGAACTCCTGTCCGCCAATCCTCGCCAGCAAGCCTTGCTTACGCAACTAGGGCGTGGGGAACAAATTCGCCCTGGTGAATACCACCAGCGGTTTGCAACGGACGTCTCGGACCGGCAGGCACGCCGTGACCTGGTTGAGTTGGAAGAAGCGGGCTTGCTCTTGCGCATTGGCAAGGGTGCCGGAACCGTTTTCCAGCGAACAGACCGGACATGGCCGGACATCGACGGTATCTCGTGTCTACCAACGACAGGTCGTGCGGTGGAACTGCCGAGCAATCTTGATGGATCGCGTTGAACAACATCCTTGCAGAAATATCCACGCGACATAGGCTGAGTAGTACCGCAGTCGCAGACATAGCCCCGTCAGACCCGCAAACTCTGTCATGCGCAACAGAAACGGAATCAGTATGCCAGGGTCATGTTGTCAACGACATTGGTCACGCCCGGCGTTCCCCAAGCCGAGTTTTTCGCCAGTTCGCGCTGTGACCAGCTACCGACCTTGCCCGACAGCGTTACGTCGCTGCCGTGCACCGCGACAGAAATTTTTTCAGCATCGGCATGCGCGCGTCTTTTCAGTGAAGCCTCGATATCGAACTTAACCGTATTAGACGATACGGAGGGCTTGATAGAAATATTGTCGCTGACACCCCGAACACCGATCAGGTAACGAACTTCCCGGCTGACCCGTTGTTTTTGATACCCCCATTCCACTTGACCCGATAAACTCACCCAGCCATTTTCAACTTTAACCTTGACAGTATCTTTTGGTAAAAACGCCGTGTATTCCAGCGCGCGGCTTACAGACTGTGCGATGTCCGCGTCGGTGCGGTGACAGTCACCCGGCAAATTCACATCCATTTCGACAGCGATGGCCTTGACGCCCGACACCGACTGGGCCGCGCGCTCGGCCGCCCATTTTTCCGCGAAGCTTTGCACATGTCCAACCAAAGTCACGACACCATCCTTAACTTCAACGCCTATCTGAGCCGCATTGACCGACGGCTCCCATTTTAGTTCAGCCATGACATCTTGTTGCGTTTGAATATCTGTTTTCATTTTGTTTCCTATGCGCTTTTAAGTAATTCATCCTAAGTTAATTAATTTTATCGATCTGTGCGCCACGCCGCATAAGGAGAATTTTTAAAATAAGCTCATTTCCATCGGACGAAAAATTAATAAGTTAACTGCAAACAGCTCATCTTTAACCGCATGGGCCATAAGCGGGACACAGCACAGACGAGCAGAATACGAAGGTAGGTAAGTAAACATGCTTGGTGTGAGATTCTCCTAAAATTGAGCGGGTTTAGTTGAGTACCACCACGGCACTCAAGAGATACCAGGCCTGCCCATGCATGTCGGACGCAGCATGTCTTTCCTGGCACAGCAAATGCTCGATGGGTTGTCCCCGGCAAGTTTTGTCGCGACCAACCCTGAATTATTTATCGTCCAACAAATCGCCCGTCAATTCGTTGGTGGGCCATCTGTCAGCATCGATCGTGCTTTCGCGCAAATTGACTAAGGGAATTTAATGCCCAATACGAGCGATGTACTAAGCGGCCTAAGCAGCACTGAGGCGCAACAGCGTCTTCAAACCGAAGGATGGAACGACCTGCCTTCCGCCAAGCCGCGTTCGCTATTTGCCATGGCCTGGGCTGTATTGCGCGAGCCGATGTTCATTTTGCTGATTGCCTGCGGCAGTATTTACCTGCTATTGGGCAGCAACCAGGATGCCTATATTCTGCTTGGCTCGGTTGCCATCATCATGGGTATGAGCTTTGCGCAAGAGCGCAAGAGCGAACGGGCGCTGGAGGCCTTGCGCGACCTGTCCAGTCCGCGAGCGCTGGTGTTGCGCGACGGCGAACAAAAACGTATTCCGGGACGCGATGTCGTGCGAGGCGACATCATTTTTCTGGCCGAAGGCGACCGCATACCGGCTGACGCGGTGCTGTTCGTAAGCCAGAACATGACGATTGATGAATCCTTGCTGAGCGGTGAATCGGTACCGGTAAGGAAACGAGAGAAAGCCGATGCAACGATTGAAATGGCGCCGCCCGGCGGCGACGATAATCCCTTCGTATATTCCGGTTCACTGGTCGTACAGGGAAAGGGTAAAGCGCTTGTGCTGGCGACCGGCGAAAAAACTGCGCTGGGGCGCATCGGCAAGGCGCTGTTCACGCTGGAAGTCGAGCCCAGTCACTTGCAGCAGGAGACTGCGCACGCTGTCAAAATAGTGGCACTGTCCAGCATCGTTCTCGTGATCCTGCTGACGGTCTGGTATGGCATCACGCGCGGCGACTGGCTCAACGGTATTCTTGCTGGCCTGACGATGGCGATGTCGTTACTGCCCGCAGAATTACCGCTGATCTTGACCATCTTTCTTGGCCTTGGTGCGTGGCGGATCGCCAAGAAGCAGGTGCTGACGCGCCGTATTTCCGCAATCGAGATGCTCGGCGCGGCGACGGTTCTGTGTGTCGACAAGACGGGCACCCTGACGCAAAACCGCATGGCGGTCGCGCAGATCATCGTCGATGACGAGGTGCATGCATTCCAGGATGCGGCTGCTTCGATGCCCGAGAACTTTCCAGAGGCATTCCACGAAATGCTGGAATTTGCAATGCTGTCCAGCCACCGGGATCCGTTTGATCCAATGGAGAAAGCAATTCAGCAGACCGGGCATGCCGCACTTGCCGGCACCGAGCATATCCACGACACCTGGACGCTGGTTGAAGAGTATCCGCTTTCGCCAGAACTACTGGCGATGTCCCGTGTCTGGCAATCGCCCGACCGTGTCGATTACGTGATTGCCGCCAAGGGCGCGCCGGAAGCAATCTTCGATTTATGCCATCTGGACAGCGAGCAGACACAAAGCATCGGCGTGCAAGTGAATCGGGTGGCAGAACAAGGGCTACGGGTGCTGGCAGTTGCCAAGGCATCATTCCAGCAACATGACTTACCGGCGATCCAGCATGATTTCGATTTTCGCTTCGTCGGTCTGATTGCTCTGGCCGACCCCTTGCGTCCAACCGCCCGTCCGGCAATCACGGAATGTCTTGCTGCCGGCATCCGCGTCATCATGATTACCGGCGATTATCCGGCGACCGCACTGAGCATTGCGGCTCAAAGTGGGCTGGATTCCAGCGGCGGGGTGATTACGGGTGCGGATCTGGATACGATGGACGACGCACAACTACAGCGACGACTGGGACAAGTCAATGTTTTTTGCCGCGTGCAGCCCGAGCAGAAACTGCGGCTGGTAACAGCATTGAAGAGCGCCGGTGAAATCGTTGCGATGACTGGCGATGGCGTCAACGACGCACCGGCGCTGAAAGCCGCGCATATTGGCATTGCGATGGGCGGTCGCGGCACCGATGTAGCGCGCGAATCGGCTGCGCTGGTTTTGCTGGATGACGATTTCAGCTCGATCGTGGCTGCGGTTAGGCTAGGCCGTCGCATCGTCGATAATATCCGCAAGGCAGTGGTGTTCGTCGTCGCCGCACACATCCCGATTGCCGGCATGTCGATGCTACCAGTAATGATGGGATGGCCGCTCATCTTGCTGCCGGTGCATATTGTGTTCTTTGAGTTAATGATTGATCCGACCTGCTCGATCGTATTTGAAGCGGAGCCGGAAGAATCCGATGTAATGCGCAGACCGCCACGCCCAGCGGACGCAAAAATATTGGACCGGAAGCTGTTGATGCGGGGCCTGCAACAAGGGGTAGGATTGTTCGCCGTATTGCTCGCGGTCTATCTGGCAGCGCAACGGTCTGGGCTCGAGAATGAACAAGCCAGAGCGCTGACTTTTAGCGCCATGATTATCGGGGACATCTGGCTGATTTTCATTAATCGTTCCTGGTCACTGCCTTTACTCAGCTCGGTGAGACTGCCCAATGCGGCCTTGTGGTGGGTTGTGGCATGCGGGCTAACAATGCTGGGCCTAGCGCTGTTTTTGCCATTCATGAACACATTGTTCCACTTCGGGAGGCCGCCGATCGGCCAACTCTAGGGAGAAAATTCATGAGATGGTTTGGCTATCAAATGCCGCCGCATTGCTGCGACCAAATGATGCTTCGACCATTGTCTACGCCAAACGCATCCGTGCGTCGTCTCGGTTATCTGCGAGACCAAACCAATTCAAATCTGCCCCGGGGCCGCGCCGCAAATTTTTTGAACTAATTTTACGCATTTGCCACAGATAAGAAGATAACAACAATTTTCTTAACTAAATTAGTGAGGCAACATGCACACGGATTCGTTCATGGTTTTGCTCGACCGCCTGCCGGTTTTCGATTTCCGCAGCACCGCGACACCCAATGCGTTTCACTTCCAAAACTGGCTGGTGCATTTCGATGCGGGGCAGGAAGGTAATCTGAGCTGGCTGGATATTTCACTCGGTATTCTACCCTGGACCGGAGACACCGATCCGAACACTTTATATGCTTTACTGATCAGCAATACAGAAATGGCGCGTGCGCATGCCATGCCGCGGTGGTTCGCGCTGGACACCGAGCACCAATACGTCATGCTCAAGCAGCGTTTTTATGGCGACCATTTCGAGCCACTGGACATCATCGATATGTTGAAAAGCCTGATCGCCGTACAAGCGGAAGTGCGGGAAGAAATCGAAGCGTGGCAAATCGCTCATTGATTCGATAGCGTCCAATCGGTTACATAAATTTTTTAAATTTTTTAAAGGTATAAAATGTTCGGAACTTCCAATAACCTTAGCCGACTAACATCAGCCCGCAGCGTCAACCAAGGTGGGCTTTCTCAACAAAGCCCGCATTCCGATCTAAAATCCCGACTTAGTACGCTTTTTTCGAAAGCAAAAAAATTATTTTTCGCAGAAAAAACTCCCGTGTTAGATTCAAAATTAATGAAAAAAGTAGAGGAGCTAAAAGACATTTTAGCTAAAAGGAATGAAAGCAAGGCGAAATTCGATAAAGCCCCGGGGAATACCGCAACAAATAAACAAAAAAAAGAACTACAAGACACCTACAGTGGTCTTTGTGAAAAATACCAATCAACTAAAGATGAAATAAGGCAAGCGCTAACTTCAGAAACGCCAAACGAACAAGAACAGAAACTGCAAAAAGAAATTGACAGACTGAAAAATGAAATTAAAGAAAGCAACGACAAAACATTGCCTTTGCTACAAACCGAGAGATCCCTAGAAAATAAAAACAAACCTTCGGAGTTTGTAAAACTGCCGAAAGAAAAACAAAGTGAAGTTCGTGGCAAACTTGCAGAAACCAAAGCGGAATATAACGAATTAAAAACTAAAATCAAGAACACTGAAGAAGAAATAACCGGCCTCGAGACAAAACTTGAAAAAGAGTCTCAAAAGAGGCTCACCATATTTTTGAGAGAACACAAAGTCACAACAAGAAAATGGTGGTCCTGATAAGCGCCGAGGATGGTGCCAACCGGCTGGTTGTCGCCTTCTACATTTTCTTCTTTGGCGAAAAATTGCGATCAACTCGCAAGCTGGCGATGTGATTTCTGGTTCCGAGGGCGCACGCAAGGTACGCTAGAGCCGTCCGGGAACAGGTAAATCTGGCGGTGCACGCGTGAAAGCAAGGCTATCACTCATCCCACCGGTCCAATTTCCTGGGGCCACCTCTAAAAACGCGGCGCAGCAAAGCCATTCACAGATAAGCCCATCGCCAAAAAAAGGTCGGGCGTTTGCCATGCCTAGGGCGGCTGATTGGGGACATTTTCGCGGGCGCGAAAATCTCTAAATCAAATTAGATTTGCACAATTCCTACAATCTGTGCACAATACACCTTAAGAATATCATCGCAGTGGAAGAAATGCTCATGCAGAGTATGACTATCGAACAGCTACGTGTGGCGAGCAACGCCGGCGGCATATCGGGTGTAACACTCAAAGGAAAGGGCGGTGCGTTTTTTGTACAGATTGACACCTGTAATGGCACTGCTGCTTTGCTGGCAAAAGCCCGCAGCAGCGAGCCGCGTCGATTTGGTAATCCTATTTCGGCTTTGAATGTGCTACGCGATGTTGGTATTACCATCGGTCAGTTTGACGCCAGTGAATGGAACCCAGCAGAAAAAGAGGAATTATCAGGCAATCGAGGCCGAGCCGACGCTATGCGCAGTGCGCATCAAGCCGCTGCCTATTCGACGTGGCTTGCTGCGGAGATTCAGGCTGCGGTCGATGACCCACGGGCTAATTTTTCCCATGACGAGGTTATGGCTGAATTGGAAGCCGATATTACAGATCTGGAAAATCAACATAAGCAGATGAATATGGCGCGCACAGTGACCGATTGATGTATGACAAAGCTTGTTTACAAAATTGAATGGCAACCGCGGGCTCGCGAAGATTTACGCACGATTGTTCGATACATTGGCAAAGATAGCCCGACTATAGCGCGTAGTTTCGCTCAGCAACTACAATCTAAAACGTTGCCGCTAACGCGGCACCCAGAGCTTGGTCGGATCGGGCGCCCCGGATTGCCGAACTATGTACGAGAACTTGTCGTCCACCAAAACCACCTTGTTTTTTATCGTGTACTGCACGATTTGCATACTGTAGAAATTTTACGAGTCAAACACATGGCTCAGCAGACTCCTTAAGATTCCGTGTGAACGTTTTCGCGCCCGCGAAACCCAGAAGCGCGGTGCTATTTTCGGGTGGCTGCAAAAGCAGCAGCAGCGATCCGGACCATGCTCGGGTGCAAGATTCCCAACTTGGGAATCTGCCCATGCTGAGCATGGGGCGGTACCGAAAAATAGTCGTCGTTGTACGGAAGCTCGAGCATCTTGCTCAGATCAAACTTGGTGTCATAGCTCAGACCCGCACTTGCGTAAGCGGCGGGATGTTCATTCTTGGTGATTCGGAATTCGCCGCTGTAGAGCCGATCCGTCTTTTGACTCGTTCCGTACGCCACGCTCACGAAAACCCTGCCCTCATTGTCTTCCTTGGTCAAAGTGATCAGGCCGGGACGTGGTTTTGGCTTTGGATGCACATTGTCTGGAAAGTGGCACCAGGCGATATCGCCTGCGGTGGGTTCTGGCCACCACCGCATCAAGTGCTTTCCATTTCAAAGAGGCTGCTGCGCACCTGAGCGCTTTTTGCCTTGGGCGCTGATTTTTTGATTTGGCGGAGTTGGGCTTTGGTCAGCGCGCCATCGTCCGCTTCGTATTGAGGCAGGACTTTGGTGGCGAGTTCATGCAGTGCCAGATGAATCACTTGTGTTTCATCCACGCCCAGCACTTCGGCCAAGCGCTTAGCAGTGGCGCGCGTCACACCAGTTGCACTGTCCTGCGAGCGGTAACGAAAAGCAATTTGAGCCGTAGCGGCTGTCATGATGTTTTCTCCTATTTGATATCTCAAAGATATCTCACAGAACCGTATCTGTCAACTGCTTACTGAACTTGCTTTTCGCATCCTACTAAGTCGCGTTGCGCGCGAAAAGGCATTGCCCTTTGAACCCCTGGTGCCAAATGCAACCACCATTGAAGCGATCAAAGATGCGCGCCGTAACAATCTGGAAACTGTGACGCTTGACGAAATACAAGCGGTGCTTGATGCGGACAATTAAACACTCTAACCAGTTCAAACGAGAGATACCTATGTCCGCGCTCGCATCGACAGAAGTACCAAGAAGCGCGCCGCTAATGCGCTCGCGGCAATGGGGTTGTCCATCTCTGATGGGCAAAAAGTGCTCGATTATGAGGGGCGCAGGTCAGGCAGCATCAACATGCTGTGGCTAAGCTGGAGATAGTATGGTAAGGTAATACCTTAAACTACTCTTAAGGGATAAGTCACATGACCGCTGCCGCTGTTCGCCCTGTGGCGATCAAGATCGACGAAGACATCAAAGCCCGAGTGAAGCGCCTGGCGGATGCGCGTCAGCGTACGTCACATTGGCTGATGCGCGAGGCGATTACGCAGTACGTCGATAGAGAAGAGAAGCGAGAGGCGTTCCGCCAAGATACTCTCAAAGCTTGGGAAGAATTTCGTGAAAACGGATTGCATGCGGCCGCCGATGAGGCAGATGCCTGGATGGCTCAGCTCGAACAAGGCAATGACGTTGAGCCGCCCGAATGTCACGCCTGATTTGGTCTCCGGCAGCGCTGCTGGATGTCAAGCGGCTCTATGACTTTCTCAAGCCCAAGGACCTTGACGCTGCAAAACGCGCCGTGAAGGCTATTCGCCAAGCTGTCAAAGTGCTGGAGAAACAGTCGGGCGTGGGGCGCCCCGTTGAAGACATGGAAGATGAATTCCGTGACTGGATCATCGATTTTGGCGACAGCGGCTATCTGGTTCGTTACCGGGTTGGTCAGCGCTTCGTCACGGTATTGGCAGTGCGCCATCAGAAAGAGGTGGGGTTTTGATTGGGGCAGTCACCCGAATCTTTCCTCATTGATACCCAGCATTACCCAGGAGCTTTGAGGGTTGGTTCGAAACCAGTCGCCTCAGCACCACCTTCGATCAGTGCGTAGAGGCGTCCCACAATTCCGGCATCGATGGGACGCAAAACTTCAGGGTGCGCATCAAGGTGTTGGAGAATTACTTCGAGCGCTATGCTGTCACGCCCACTTCCCTCATGCTTGCGCCCGTTCGATTTCATTGCGGTGTACCAGCAAAACGGCGTGCATCTTTGAGCAACAGAATCAGTTGCCGTTCGTGTGCTGGTGTCGACTCGAAGCCAAAACGACGATAGAACGCATCTGCATCTTCGTCGATGGGGTGTGTCAGAAGAGCCCGAATACCTGCATGCTCTGCAATTGCAACCGTTCGGCGAATAGCGTCTTGCAGCAGGCTGAAACCAAGACCTTGTTTTTGGTAATCGAGATCGACAGCAAGCCGCGCCAGAATGACCAGCGGAATCGGGTACTGGCCCATCCCGCGACGAATCCGCTCGGGAGCGTCGAGCGTGTCGATTTGCCCAACGGTCAAACTGAAGTACCCGGCAACGCGACTTCCATCACAGGCGACGAATGTTTTCGCTGAACCGCTACCTTGAGCTTGGCGTGCGTGGCGCAACAGCCAGTCGGTGAGGGCCTGTTTTCCGCAGTCAAATTCTTCCAGCCGATGATTCGCATCCAGTGACTGTGGTGCCGATAGACTCATTTTTCTGCCCACACCGGACGCCGGGAGAACAAATTGGCCAGACCAGGGTTGTCAGACTCCGGTCGATCCAGCATTTCCAGGAGCGCTTGGTACTGACTGCCGGAAACCATAAACAATCTCTGATCGAGCAAGGTGTGCTCGGCCGCTTGGTAAGCGGCATCGAGAATGAAATCAGTTAACGATTTGTGTGCGACCTCGGCGGCGCGACGCAGAACGGTTTCCTGCTCAGGTGTCGCGCGCAGGCCGAGCCGGGCCGAACGTGCGATAGTAGTGGCAGTCATGGCAAACCCTCCTTCAGATGTACAGTGGACTCAATGTTAGTACAAATGACTCATTTTGTCTAGAACCCGGCGGCAACACAGGCAGAAACCGTGCCAAAACTGGAACAGATCTTGTGCGAGACCGCCAAAGTCCGGGCTGGGCGCAGCTGACAGCGTTCGCTTAGTTGCGTCCAAGCGTTGCTCGCATGAGCAAGGTAAGCAAACCAGCATCGCCCTTGATTTGTAGTCACAATGCGATCACAATAGGACTTCTGAAACCTTCAAGGGAATTCACCATGAGCACCGCCGATACCTATGTCCGCGCTCGCATCGACACAAGCACCAAGGAGCGCGCCGCTGATGCGCTCGCAGCAATGGGGTTGTCCATCTCTGATGCCATCCGTTTGCTGATGCTGCGGATTGCTGATGAGCGCCGGATGCCTTTCGATGTCAAAGCCCCTAACGCCACCACGCGCAAGGCCATTGCGGAGCTTGAGGCCGGGAAAGGCAAGCGTTTCGCCAGCGTTGATGACCTGATGGCAGACTTGCATGCGGACGATTGATCGCGCCTCAGCCTTCAAACGCGATTACAAGCGCGAGGTGTTAACGGCTGCCTAAATCCGCACTTATATGGCGTCGTTTTATGACGGGTCGGGCCGGGACCAAGGGATTGGGAACAAGGCCGCTTTGCGGCGCCCGGCGGGGTGTTGTGCCTGTTGCGCCTGATTGTTAAGCATCCTGAACTGTTACGGGAACAGGCATCTGCATGATCAAAAACACGAGTTGACGGGAAAAGCAAAACCATTGCGTTCCTTCAAACCTATGAGCTACAATGTAGCACACCCGTTTGAAGGAAATAAATCATGTCTGCAAATGCCGTTGTTCGTGCTCGTATCGACGAGCACATCAAAGAAGAGGCGACTGTGGTGCTCGCAGCAATGGGTCTGACCATATCGGATGCTTTTCGCATCCTACTAACTCGCGTTGCGCGCGAAAAGGCATTGCCCTTTGAACCCCTGGTGCCAAATGCAACCACCATTGAAGCGATGAAAGATGCGCGCCGTAACAATCTGGAAACTGTAGCGCTTGACGAAATACAAGCGGTGCTTGATGCGGACAATTAAACAGTCTAACCAGTTCAAGCGAGATCTGAAACGCGAGGCCAAAGGCCCACATCGGCAAGCGCTGCAAAATGATTTTATTGCCCTCATTACGGTTTTAGCAAACGATCAGTCACTGGCCGAGAACGGAAGCACCGCGACCACGCGCTGACAGGCGACTGGAACGATCACCGAGATTGTCATGTTAAGCCTGACTTGGTGCTGATTTATCGCAAGCCTGACGATACCGTACTGCAACTCGTGCGCCTGGGCTCTCATAGCGAACTTGGCTTGTGAGCTGGCCAATAAAATTTCCTTTTGCAACTCCAAATTAAGTAGCCGTCCCTGCAAAATTCCCGTGCAGCCCCGTTAGGGGTTGTTATCCGGTTTAGAGGCCTCGACGCCGACAGTATTTGGTCAGCCCCATCACCTCCCGGCGCACGGTGCTTGCCCTGTCCATCACATTCGCAGTGGCCTGGCACAGGAGCAAGCTGACCTCGAGAATGCGTCGATGCGCTTCGAGTAAATCAAGGTGAAAAATCGGCTCGTGGTGCGCGACTCGGTTTCTGAGCTGCCGTAGCTTTTCCAACTTTTGATTGAGAACTGCCCGCTTGGGAGCCTTGCGAGGCGCGAAGGCTTTGTGCAAGTAGGGCACCCAGAGCTTATGTTCCAGCTTGGCGTCGGTCAATTGCAGCCAGAAGCCGAAAGTCAGCTCGGCGATTACTTTGCCGGGCGGCAAAGCCTTGCCTTTGGGCCAGTGCTTTACAGCATTTTTCTGCGCCTTCAACAAGATGGCATGGCTGCGACCATCCTCGATTGTCTTGTTGTTCTTGTGAAGCTTGCTTAACCATGAGGAATGCGTTATTGTTTGACCGAAGCAAGCCCCCGGTGTGACCTCTGCGCAAGCATGCCCCCGGGGGCATCGTCTTTTCTGAGCCGCCATTTTGCGCGTCATATATATGCAGTATGAGGCCGGCGGCAACACAGGCAGAAACCGTGCCAACACTGGAACAGATCTTGTGCGAGACCGCCAAAGTCCGGGCTGGGCGCAGCTGACAGCGTTCGCTTAGTTGCGTCCAAGCGTTGCTCGCATGAGCGCACGCGTTGGAGTGCAGCCTCCCAGCTCCCCCGCCAATTCACAAGTGGTTTTGATATTTCTAATCGGGTGGAATCCGGTGATAATACGGGTAAACAACTCGCCATCGTGTTCGAGACGGCCACGCCGTTTGACACGCCGCGCTTCATGGGCGAGCTTGTTACTTGGCTGAATGAAGCCCGTGATCTCGGCCGGCTTCATCCGCTGCTGATTGTCGCTGTGTTTATCGTCGTGTTCCTGGAAATCCACCCATTCCAGGACGGCAACGGTCGCTTGAGCCGCATCCTGACGACGCTGCTCTTGTTGCAGGGCGTGGTTATGCCTATGTGCCGTACAGCTCGCTTGAAAGCGTTATCGAGAACAGCAAGGAAGGCTACTATCTGGCCTTGCGCCGAACCCAAGGCACAATCCGCACGGACAAGCCGGATTGGCAGCCCTGGCTTATGTTCTTCATGCGCGCCTTGCAGCAGCAGCAGCGCCGCCTCGCCGTCAAGGTCGAGCGCGAAAAAACCGTCGTCGCCGATCTGCCCGAGCTGGCCGTCAAGATTCTCGATTATGTCCGCGACCAAGGTCGCGTGACCATGCGTGGCATGGTGCGCGCCACAGGGGCAAGCAGCAACACGCTCAAAGAGCACTTCCGCAATCTGGTCGAGAAGAAGCTCATTGTCCGTCACGGCGCTGGACGTTCAACCTGGTATGGGCTGCCATGATCCTATTTTCCTCCGTTACCCTGCAGGGATGCGTAACGGGCGACAAAGCTGCCGGGAGGTGATTTTTTGTTTGGCGCCTTTCTACAACCTCGCCAGACTGTCCAGTTTGGCGTGGAATCGGTGTTCAGTTTGGCTGGAATACGCACTGTTCGCGCCTGCTTGTTAAGCATCCTGAACCGTCACGCGAACTGGCCTCTGCATGATCAAAGATTTTAATCTCTAACCTACTTGCCAATAAAAACCAAGTAGGTTAGATTCTTCCAATAGCCTCTGCTTTGGGGTTGGAACTCGCCGGAGCTATGACGATGAAATGTCCTGTTTGCCATGCGGCCGAACTAATTCACGATACGCGAGACTTGCCCTACACCTACAAAGGCGAAACTACTACCATTCCGGCGGTAACAGCCGATTTTTGCTCCGCCTGCGATGAGTCGATCACAGACATGGCCGAAACGGAACGCGTTATGCGCGAGATGCAGGCGTTCAATAAGCAGGTAAACGCAGCCATTGTTGACCCTGGGTTCATTATTACTGTGCGCAAAAAACTTGACCTTGGCCAGCGTGAAGCAGGTGAAATTTTTGGTGGCGGCATTAATGCATTCTCACGCTACGAAAACGGCAAAACCAAGCCGCCGCTGGCTTTGGTTAAGCTTTTCAAACTGCTGGATCGACACCGAGATCTACTAAACGAAGTCAGAACCGCCTGAATTTTCCGAAACGCGCGTAGCTTGAAATCAAGAATTCCACGCACCAAGCCTAGAAATCAGATCTTGAAGATATGGCCGGGCATTCGAAGCGCCCTCTTCAGGAGCCCACGGTGCGAGGTCCTTGGGCATGCTTGGATCAAACGGACCGGCCTTCACCTCAAGCAATACGGAGCCTGACTCCAAGGCAATGACGGTGTGCCAGGTACTGGCTGGTACTTCAGCACCAAGG
>JBKCTV010000058.1:0-24300 GCA_046318595.1 Burkholderiaceae bacterium
GCAGAAATTTTTAAACGCCATAAGCCGGTATTTGCCACTTTCGTCGACAAGGACGATAAGGGGCACTACTGGCTCAAAGACGAGTTTCTGATTTTGGAAAGGGGGTGACTCGACAGCCTAACTTCTCCCTTACTTCCAGCATCCACCCAACCTTGAAAGGATTTTGAAATGGCAGGCAAAAACCAACATGTAGTGAAGCGCGACGACGGCTGGGCCGTGCGTGGCGAAAACAACCAGCGTGACACCTCGCATCACCGTACCCAGTCCGAGGCCGAACGGGCCGCTCGTGACATCGCCATCAACCAGCGTAGCGAGGTGTTGATTCATGGCGAGAATGGTCGCATCCGCGAGCGCAACAGCTACGGCAACGATCCGCACCCGCCCAAGGGCTGACGATCGCTGCCCCTACAGTCATCGGGTTTGACTATTGCAGCAAGTGGTCCATGCGTCGAACCCGATGCAACGCATCAATCGCAAGCGCTTGTCACGAAAGGGTTTCTGCGCGTGCTCGGCTGGCAAAGTTCTGGCCGATTTTTTGAGAAAAGAGACCAGAAAAGGGTCGAACCGGGCGCCTTGGCAGGCGTTTTCTTGTTAGCACACCACCGCCTGTGGCACACGCAAAACTGGTGGAATCCCCGTGCAACGTCGGGAAACCCCAGATGTGAAAAAGCCCAACCGAGAAGGGTTGGGCTTTGAATATGGTGGCCAAGGGCGGAATCGAACCACCGACACAAGGATTTTCAGTCCTCTGCTCTACCGACTGAGCTACTTGGCCACGTCTTGATGAATAAAAATAAAAATTTCCACCAAGCGCGGCATGATAACTGAAAACGCCTAACATTCGCAAATTAGACGGCGCATCGTCTGCGGTAAGATGGTTGTTCCGTCGTTTGATCAAACATTCTCATGTCTCATTTTCCCAGCTCCTCCCGTCTTGCGGCAGTGTCGAAGTCGCCGACCGCGATTGCTGTCGTCGGTGCTGGCGTGGTCGGGCAGGCTGCCGCGCTGGCCTTGGCGCGTGCCGGGGCCTCCACCGTGTATCTGATCGGCCCGCAGACCTCGGTTTTTGATCCGAGTACCGAGCAGCCCTGGGACCCACGCGTATTTGCATTATCGGCGCGCAGCCGTGAACTGTTGGAAAACCTTGCTGTGTGGCAGGCCATGCCCAGCGCCCGTCGCCAACCGGTGACCGCGATGGATGTGTGGAGTGGAGCGGGCAGTGCTGCCGGACGTTTGACCTTTCATGCGCATGATGCGGCGTTACCGGCCCTGAGCTGGATCGTCGAGCAGCAATCTTTGCTCGCTGCGCTGCAGGGTGCGTTGCCGTTCGCAGCGAGTATTCGCCGGCTGCCGGCAGCTTTGCAAGGTATGCGGCGTCGCGCCGGTGGCTGGGCTTTGCACGGCGACGGTTTTGATCTCGACGTCATGGGTGTGATTGCGGCCGACGGCGCGCATTCCTTCGTGCGGGGCCAGGCCGGCCTGGACTTCGAGGTGCAGTCCTACAATGCCGAGGCCCTGGTATGCACTTTTTCCTGCGAGTGGCCGCATGCCGGCCATGCGCGCCAGTGGTTTCTCGATGACGAGGTGCTGGCACTGTTGCCTTTACCGGGTAATCACGTCTCGCTGGTCTGGTCGGTGCCGCTGCTGCGCGCTGCCGAGCTCAAGCAGCTTACGCCCGCCGAACTGGCGGCGGCTGTTCTTGCACAGGCCGATGGGCAGGTCGGCGAGTACTACGGCGATTTGTTGCCGATGGGGAAAATTCATGCCTATCCCTTACGCCACGGTGTGGCGCCCTGCTGGGTGCGCGATGGCGTTGTGCTGGTCGGCGACGCGGCGCATCAAATCCATCCGCTTGCTGGGCAGGGTTTGAATGCCGGTCTGGATGATATCGCGGAGCTGGCCGAGCGCTTGGCTCAGCAAGGCGTATCGTCGACTGGCTGGCTGGCCGAGCTGGAGTGGCGCCGTTGGGAGCGCCGCCGCCGCGTCGGGTTCAAACCCTTGCACGCTGTTACCGACCTGTTGCACGATGCGTTTCGTGTCCGCCTCCCCGGTGCCGACCGGCTGCGCGCCACTGGCATGGACATGCTGAATCGCCTGCCCGCCGTGAAACGCTGGCTGATCGAGCAGGCCATGCGGGGGTAAGTCTGAGGAAAAATGCAGGGTAAAATGTTACTCAGATCATTTCGGCCACGACCATGAAAAAACTCTTCAAACGCGCGCTCCACGTCGGTACGGGCGCTATGCTCGCGCTTGGTCTGCTCATTTCGACCCCGACTGTGCTTGCTGCCGAGGATTTGTCGCAACCCGTGCCGCGCGAGCAGGCCGATTACATCCGCAAGGCGGTCGAAGCGGCACTCGGCGCGAACAACAAAGTATCGGCCGTGTACCGCAGCCCGTATTTCGGTGGCTTGTACGAAGTCAAGGTTGGCAATAGCTTGCTGTACACCGATGCCAAAGTAACCAACATCATGTCCGGCAGTATTTTCGATCCGAAGACCTTGGAAAACTTGACTGAAGATCGCCTGAACCGGCTCAACGCAATCCGCTTTCAGGATTTGCCGCTGGAGCTCGCCCTCAAAACCGTTCGCGGCAAAGGTACGCGCCAGGTTGCCGTGTTCGAGGATCCGAATTGCAGTTACTGCAAGCGCTTCCGCAAAACCTTGCTCGAGACCGACGACGCGACTATTTATACCTTCGTATTGGCTATGCTCGGGCCTGACTCCTTGAGCAAAACCCGGCAGTTGCTATGCGCTGCCGACAAAAACCGCGCCTGGGACGACTGGATGCTGCGTAACCGTCTGCCCAACAATGACGGCAATTGCAACGCACCGGCCGAGCGTTTGCAGGATCTTGGTAAACGCTTGAATGTCACAGGTACGCCTACAATCATTTTCGGTGACGGCACGCGGGCCGCTGGAGCGATTTCCCCCAGCAGCTTCGAAGCACGCATGGCGCAGGCCAGCCGCGCGTTGGCGGCCGGTGCGTCTGCTACTCCGACGCCGTAACCGGCGCTGCCTGAGGCGGTGCCAGCCCTTTGGGCCAGATCAGCCACAGGCGGCCGGACTGGCGTGTTACACCGGCCAGCTCGCCTGCTTGGCTGCCCCAGCCCCAAAAGATATCGCCACGGACGCGGCCTTTGATTGCGCCGCCGGTGTCCTGCGCCAGCAGCAAACGCTGAAACGGGGCGCCATCGGGCCGCGTCGTATCCAGAAACACCATGCTGCCCAGCGGTACCACACTGGGGTCCACCGCCAGCGAACGTTCCGGCGTCAGCGGCACACCCAGCGAGCCATTAGGGCCGACCATAGGGTCGGTCAACGGCGTTTTCCGAAAAAACACCACGCTCGGGTTCTGGTCGAGCAGTTCGCGCACTCGCCCGGGGTGCGCGCGCGCCCAGCTGCGGATACCTGGAATCGTTGCCTCGCTGGCTGGCAGTTCACCCCATTCGACCAGTTTCTTGCCGATGGCGACGTAAGGGTGACCGTTCTGATCGGCATAGCCCAGGCGCCAGGACTGCCCGTCCGGCAGCGTAACCCGGCCCGAGCCCTGGACTTCGAGCAAGAATGCGTCCAGCGGATCGTCGATCCAGACCAGTGCTTGTGCCTGGCCGGTCTGGCCACGCGCCATGTCCGCCCGGGAAAAATAGGGCACTACTTTGTTGCCGTCGAGCCGGCCGCGCACTCGCTGGTTTTTCAGCGCCGGGTACAGCGTTGCAAGCTGCACCGTCAATAGGTCAGGGGGCGCGCCGTATAAAGGCGTGCGGTAAATCTGATCCGCTTGCAGGCTGCCGCGCAGCTCGGGCTCGTAATAGCCCGTGAACAGGCTCCGCTCGTCGCCGGGCAGTACTTCGTAAGCTGTAAAATAACGCTCGATCCAGCGTTTGGCCGGCTCGGCGGCCATCGGCGGCGCGCTGCCCTGCAGTGCCGCCATGCTGCATACCGCATCGCTCATCGGCGTCGCAGGTTTTTTCCGTACAATGGCGCACTGCCGCGCCAACTGGCGCACGATTTCGTCGGGTGCCGGTCCCGGCCAGCCGGGCACATTGCTCAAAGTGACTTGTTGCAGCCCGGCCGGCTGCGGTGCAGGAAGCGTTATCGACGGGCGGTTGACGGCTGGCGGTGCGGCGCAGCCGCTTATTGCAACACACAACACAGCGGCGAGCATGCGTCGATGAGGTATAACTTTCATGGCTTGGCTAATTTTTGAAATGTTGCTGGCGTTGGCGATCATCGTCGGTATTATGGCCTGGACAATGTCGCACCGCCAGGACCCTCCTGCGGCTCCGCCCGCATCCAAATCGTCTGAAGATCACCAATAACCCTATGCTCAGCACTTTGTTGATTCGTCTCCGCCGCGTCTCCGCCGTCGGTTTTTTCGTTCTGGCTGCGCTGGCGGTATTTACGCTGACGCGTCTCATTCTGCTCGGCATGACTGGATGGGGCCAGGTCGAGCCATCGGCCTGGCTGCCGCTGTTCCTGATCGGTTGGTGGTTCGACCTCGCCGTCATCGCTTGTCTGGTCGTCCCGTTCTGCCTGTTCAAGGCCTTGCTCCCGAATGGCTGGCGTGCCAGCCGCGTGGCAGCCGTGCTGAGCCTGATCTGGACGTGGTGGTGGTTGGCCTTGCTGCTGTTCGGGGCGCTGGCCGAGCTCACGTTCTGGCTGGAGTTTTCGACACGTTTCAACTTCATCGCGGTCGATTACCTGTTGTATACCCATGAAGTCATCGGCAATATTCGCGAATCGTACCCGGTCGGTTGGTTGCTGACCGCAGTCGGGCTGGTGGCTTTGCTGCTGGTGTTCTTTTTTCGGCGCGCCGTGCTGGCGGCGCGCTGGCAAGGAGTGGCCTGGTATCAACGGTTCGGCTGGCTGCTCGCGGCCATCGTCCTGCCGATCGCCGCCGTTTCCATGACGAGGCTGGAGCAGGCCGATAGCCTGAAGAATGCTTATGCCCAGGAGTTGGCCCGAAACGGCATCTATACGCTGGGCGCCGCCTTGCGACGCAACGAGCTCGACTACGAACGCTTTTATGCGGTTTTACCCGAACAAAAGGCCATCGATGTTCTGCAATCGACGCGTGCGAGTTCAAGTTTGGTGACAAGCCACGGCGCTGCCGCCGCGCTGCTGCAGTTCACCCGCCGCCCGCGCAACGTCGTGCTCATTTCTGTCGAAAGCCTGTCGGCTTCTTTTGTTGGCGCCTACGGCTCCAAGCAGGGCCTGACGCCCCACCTCGACGCCTTGGCGCGCCAGAGCATGCTATTCGAAAACGCTTTCGCCACGGGGACTCGCACGGTTCGTGGCCTGGAGGCCTTATCGATCGGCACGCCGCCGATTCCCGGCCAGGCCATCGTGCGCCGCCCCGGCAACGAGCATCTGTCGACGGTCGGTCAGCTCTTGCATGACCGGGGCTATGCATCGTATTTCGTGTATGGCGGATATGGTTATTTCGACAACATGAACGCCTATTTTCGGGCCAACGATTACCGGATCGTCGACCGGACGGACTTTCCCTCGCCGGGCGAGGCTTTCGAAAACGTCTGGGGTGTGGCCGACGAGGTTTTGTTCGATCAAAGTCTGCCGCGGCTGGACGACAGCTTTCGGCGCGGTCAGCCGTTTTTTGCGCATATCATGACCACCTCGAACCATCGGCCCTTCACCTATCCGCCGGGGCGCATCGACATTCCGTCGCCAGGCGGCCGCGATGGCGCGGTCAAATATACCGACTATGCGATCGGCCGGTTCATCGAGCGGGCGCGCAGCAAACCATGGTTCAAGGACACCTTGTTCGTGATCGTCGCCGACCATTGTGCCTCGGTGGCCGGTAAAACCCGCTTGCCGGTGGACAAGTATCACATTCCGCTGATTTTTTACGCGCCGGCTTTATTGCCGGCTGGCCGTTATCGGCCGATGGTCAGTCAGATCGATTTGCCGCCGACCTTGCTCGATGCCGTCGGGCAGCCCGGCCGCGAGCGGTTTTTTGGGCAGTCTTTGCTGCAACAGGGCAAGCCGCCCGACCGCGCTTTCATTAGTAATTACCAAGAGCTCGGGTATTTGCGTGCCGGTTTGCTGACCGTGCTGTCGCCGCAGCGCCGAATCACTGCGTTTCGCGTCTCCCCGGTCAGTTTCGAGTCGACGCCGGCGGAGCCGGATGCCGCGCATGTGCAGGAAGCGATTGCGTATTATCAGTTGGCGGCGAGTCGCTATAAACGTGGTGCGCTAAAAGCGAAACAGCCTTCGGGCGGGGTTGATTGACGCGGCCCTGTACGGCTGCTCTGGCTCATCGTTTAGGTAACGATTGTATAAACGATGGCTCCCCACACCAGCACCGCATGCAACAGCGCCAGGAGCACTGCGGCGCTTCCGATGTCCTTGACGCGTTTGGCCAGGGGGTGGGTTTCCAGCGATACCCGGTCGGTGAGCGCCTCAAGCGCCGAGTTGAGCAGTTCGGTGATCATGACCAGCAATACGCTGCCGATCAGCCACAGTTTTTCCAGTATGCCGGTCGGCATCCAGATCGCCAATGGCAGCAGTACGCAGGCCAGCCATACTTCCTCGCGAAACGCCGCTTCGTGCTGGAACGCGGCGCGCAGCCCGGCCACCGAATAAGCAAAGGCCAGACGCCAGCGGGTCAAAATTTTTCTTAGCATCCTAACTCAATGCAGCGTACGCGGCATTGACAGCAAAAACTCGTCGATTGGCACCTGAAAAGCCGTGCCGTCCTCAGCCAGGCAGTGATAGATGCCTTTCATGAAACCGATCGGCGTGGCCAACGGGCAGCCGCTGGTGTATTCGAAGCTTTCTCCAGGCCGCAACACCGGTTGCTGGCCGACCACGCCCGGGCCTTCGACCTCCTCTACATGGTCGGTGGCATCCTTGATGATCCAATGGCGCGACAGCAGCTTGGCCGTGAATGCGCCGGTGTTCCGGATGCGGATGGTATACGCGAAGACATAAGGCCCGTGCAAGGCATCGGACTGTTCCTCGAGGTATTCGGTTTTGACGCGTACATCGAACTGATACTGCTTGTTTGCGCTCATGAGGCTAAAATACGGCTGATGGAAAACCGTTCGATTATCCTCTGATGTCCGTCCAAGGAAAAGCCATGCGTTCGTTTTTGATCGCCCCCAGCATTTTATCGGCCGATTTTGCCCGGCTGGGCGAGGAAGTGCGCCACGTCGTCGATGCCGGAGCGGACTGGATCCATTTCGACGTGATGGACAATCATTACGTTCCAAATCTCACCATCGGCCCACTGGTGTGCGCCGCCCTGCGCCCGCACACGGCGGCGCCGATTGATGTCCATCTAATGGTTCGGCCGGCCGATCGCATCATTCCCGACTTCGCCAAAGCCGGAGCCAATCTGATCAGCGTTCATCCCGAAGGCACGGATCACCTGGACCGCACGTTGGGCCTGATTCGCGAGCATGGCTGTCAGGCGGGTGTCGTGCTCAACCCCGCAACGCCGGTGCAATGGCTCGACCATATCATGCACAAGCTCGACCTCGTGCTCATCATGTCGGTCAACCCGGGCTTTGGTGGGCAAAGTTTCATTCCGCAGGCGCTCGGCAAAATCCGCGAAGTTCGTGCCCGGATCGACGCGCACTGCGCCGCTGGCGGCCAGCCGATCCGACTCGAAGTCGATGGCGGCGTGAAAGTCGATAACATTGCTGCGATCGCGCAGGCCGGGGCTGACACCTTTGTCGCCGGTTCGGCGATTTTCGGGCAGCCGGACTATCGCGCCGTCATCGACCAAATGCGAACGGCGCTGGAGCCGGTTTTCGTACTGCGGCCGCCAGGCATATGAGCGCCCCCTTGACCGAAGCGGCCTTTGCCGCGCTGGCCGCCGAGGGCTATAACCGCATCCCCTTGCTGGTCGAGTGTTTCGCCGATCTGGATACGCCGCTGTCCCTGTATCTGAAGCTCGCCAACGAAGCGAATACCTTCCTGTTGGAGTCGGTGGTCGGTGGCGAACGCTTCGGGCGCTATTCTTTCGTTGGCCTGGCGTCGCGCACCCGCTTGACGGTACGAAACGGGCTGACCGAGGTATGGACCGACGGAGTGGCGGTCGAGTCTTCCCGGGAAGACCCGCTGCGCTTCATCGAGCAGTATCATGCGCGTTTTCGGGTGCCCGATATGCCCGGCCTGCCGAGGTTTTGCGGTGGTCTGGCCGGCTATTTCGGCTATGACACCGTCCGTTTCATCGAGCCGCGGCTGGCGGCGCAGCAGCCGATCGACGACTTGCATCTGCCGGACATCCTGTTGATGTTGACCGACCGCCTGGCCGTGATCGACAACCTCAAAGGCAAGATTTATCTGATCGTCTATGCCGATCCGGCGCAGCCCGGCGCGTGGCGCGCCGCGCAGGCGGAGCTGCGCGCCTTGTTGCAGCGTCTGCGCCAGCCGGTGGCGATCCCGTCGAGCCCGCCCAGTGCCGCCACGGCCGTCGAGCGCGGTTTCGCCAAAAACGATTATCTCGCGGCGGTCGCGAAGGCCAAGGAATACATTGCGGCGGGTGACGTCATGCAGGTGGTTCTCGGCCAGCGCCTGACCAAGGCATTCACTGACGCGCCGCTCAGCCTGTACCGCGCCTTGCGCTCGCTGAACCCGTCGCCGTATATGTTCTACTACGATTTCGGCGATTTTCAGGTGGTCGGCTCGTCGCCGGAAATTCTCGTTCGCCAGGAGCCGACGGAGGTGCCCGGCGACATGTTGGTGACCTTGCGACCGATTGCCGGAACGCGGCCGCGCGGCGCCACCGCCAGCGCCGACGAAGCGCTGGCGGTCGACCTCTTGCAGGACGCCAAGGAAATCGCCGAGCATGTCATGTTGATCGACCTGGCGCGCAATGACCTCGGGCGCATCGCGACCACCGGCTCGGTGCGATTGACCGAAAAAATGGTCATCGAGCGGTATTCGCATGTCATGCACATCGTGTCGAATGTTCAGGCGACCTTGCGGCCGGGCGTGAGTGTCATGGACGTGCTGCGCGCGACTTTTCCCGCCGGCACCTTATCCGGCGCGCCCAAAATCCGCGCCATGCAAATCATCGACGAGCTCGAACCGACCCGGCGCGGTGTCTACGGTGGCGCATGCGGTTACCTGAGCTTTTCCGGCGCGATGGACGTGGCGATTGCGATTCGCACCGGGGTCGTCAAAGACGGCATCTTGTATGTGCAGGCCGGGGCCGGCATCGTCGCCGACTCGGTACCCGAGAAAGAATGGGAAGAAACCGAGAACAAGGCGCGCGCCGTCATCCGCGCCGCCGAGCAGGTTCAAGAGGGGTTGGATCTCGTGCTGCGTTGACTTTACAGCAAAGCCGGGTTGAGCCGCCAAAGTGTAAAGTTCAGCGCTGCCGCAAAGCTGACCCACGCCCAGTATGGCAGCAGCAGCCACGCTGCTTTTGGCCGGATGCGCCAGAAGCTTGCGACCGTGGCACCGATCAGCAGCCATAGGATGGCGATCTCGACCAGCGCCCACCCACCTGCGCGCCATGCAAAAAACACCCAGGTCCAGAGCGCATTAGCGCCCAACTGAAGCAGGAACAACCATGTGGCGCGGGTGCGCTCGCGAGACACATCGCTTTGCCTGACCAACCAGGCGGCGATAGCCATGAGTGTATAAAGCACAGTCCATGCGGGGCCGAACAGCCACGCCGCTGGCGCCCAGACGGGCTGAACGAGTTGGCTGTAGAAGCCAGCGGCGTCGCGCGAGGCCCAGCCGCCGATGGCTGCGGCGGTGAAGCTGATGAGCAGCCAGCCGAGCAAGGGCAGCCAGGGGCGATACGTAGCGGGTGTATTGGGCAATCTAGTGGGCAAAATATTCGTTTCTTGAAATTCGCTCAGAAAGCGGAGGCCACCGAACATAGTATCATTTTGCCGTGTGAATACAGTGCCAGGCCCCCACGGCGCATTTTGACGGTATCGACCAGGATTTCGAACGTCACATCGGCAGAACAGTTGGACAGGAAATACCGCGTCGGCTCGGCCTTATCCAGCGCCAGAGGCCACTCGATGAGCAGCCATCTTGGCTCGCGCCTTGTGCTTCAGCCAAACCCAAGCAATTGAAACCGGACTTTTACGATGACAAGCAACCAACAACGTGCAGCCCTACAACGCCAGATCTGGCAAATCGCCAACGATGTCCGAGGCGCGGTCGACGGCTGGGATTTCAAGCAGTATGTGCTTGGCACCTTGTTTTATCGCTTCATCAGCGAAAACTTCGCCAACTACATTGAAGGCGGTGACGACAGCATCGATTACGCAAAGCTGGACGATGCCGTCATCGGTCACGACACCAAAGACGACGCCATCAAAACCAAGGGCTACTTCATCTATCCCAGCCAGCTATTCGCCACGGTGGCTGCCAATGCGAACACCAACGAGCGCCTGAACACCGACCTGGCGGCCATTTTTTCAGCGATTGAAAACTCCGCCCTGGGCTATCCGTCGGAGCGCGACATCCGCGGCCTGTTTGCCGACTTCGACACCACCAGTAACAAGCTTGGCAATACCGTCAAAGACAAAAACACGCGTTTGGCCGCTGTGCTCAAGGGCGTGGCTGAACTGAGCTTCGGTGACTTTGAAAGCAGTCAAATCGACCTCTTTGGCGATGCCTACGAATTCCTCATTTCCAACTACGCCGCCAATGCGGGCAAATCCGGCGGTGAGTTTTTCACGCCCCAGCATGTTTCCAAGCTGATTGCCATGCTCGCGATGCACAAACAAACCAGCGTCAACAAAATTTACGACCCCGCTTGTGGCTCGGGCTCATTGTTGCTGCAAGCCAAAAAGCACTTTGACCAGCACTTGATCGAAGACGGCTTTTGGGGGCAGGAGCTGAACCACACCACCTACAACCTGGCGCGCATGAACATGTTCCTGCACAACGTCAACTACGACAAGTTCAACATCCACCTGGGCGACACGCTGCGTGACCCTCATTTCAAGGACGACAAACCGTTTGACGCCATCGTTTCCAACCCGCCGTATTCGGTGAAGTGGATCGGCAGCGACGACCCCACCCTCATCAACGACGACCGCTTTGCCCCTGCAGGCGTACTTGCCCCGAAATCCAAAGCCGACTTCGCCTTTGTACTCCATGCACTCAGTTACCTGTCAAGCAAAGGCCGCGCGGCCATCGTTTGCTTCCCCGGCATTTTTTACCGGGGCGGAGCCGAGCAAAAAATCCGTCAATATCTGGTGGACAACAACTATGTGGAAACGGTGATATCGCTGGCGTCCAACCTGTTTTTTGGCACCACCATTGCCGTGACCATTCTCGTGCTGTCCAAACACAAGCTTGATACCACCACCCAGTTCATCGACGCCAGCGGCTTGTTCAAAAAAGAAACCAACAATAACGTGCTGCTGGATGCGCACATCGAGCAGATCATGCAGGTGTTCGACAGCAAGGCCAACGTGGATCATTTTGCCCGCGCGGTCAGCCATGCCGACATCGCCGCCAACGACTACAACCTGTCGGTGAGCAGCTATGTGGAGGCCAAAGACACCCGCGAAGTGGTGGATATCACAAAGCTCAACGCCGAGCTGAAAATCACCGTCGCCAAAATCGACCAACTGCGCAAAGAAATTGACGCGATAGTGGCCGAGATTGAAGGAGGTGAAGCGTGAGTGAGGTGCCACACGCATTGCCCCTGGGCTACGCTGAACTGCTCAGCGACGTTAAGCAGCGGGTCCGCCACGCCCAAACGCGGGCTGTGCTGGCGGTCAATGCCGAGCTGATCCGCCTTTACTGGGACATTGGTGCGTTGATCGATCGCCGCCAGAAAAAAGAAGGCTGGGGTGCGGGTGTGATACCGCGCCTGGCTGCCGACCTGCACAACGAACTGCCCGAGGAGAAAGGATTTTCCGAGCGCAACATCAAGCGCATGCTGGCCTTCTACCGCGAATACCCTAAGCTGGACTTTGTGCCACAAGCTGTGGCACAAACCGATACCGCTCCAGAAGTGCCACAAGCTGCGGCACAATTTGAGGCGAAGCTAGTGCAAGCCATCCCCTGGGGGCACCACGCCGAGTTGATGGCCAAGGTCAAAGACTTGCCTACCCGCCGCTGGTACATGCAAGCCACCTTGCAGCACGGCTGGAGCCGCAACATCCTGGTCATGCAGATCGAGTCCGCCGCCCACCAGCGCCAGGGGCGAACCATCAGCAACTTCGCCAGCCGCCTGCCAGCGCCTGAGTCCGACCTGGTTCAACAAACCCTCAAAGACCCTTATCTGTTCGATTTTCTGACCCTGGCGTCCGGATTTCACGAGCGCGAACTGGAAACCGGTCTGGTCACCCATCTGGAAAAATTCTTGCTGGAGCTCGGCCAAGGCTTTGCTTTTGTCGGGCGGCAATACCACCTCGATATCGGCGATCAAGACTTCTACATCGACCTGCTGTTTTATCACCTCAAGCTGCGCTGCTACGTGGTGATCGACCTCAAACGCGGTGACTTCAAACCCGAATACGCCGGAAAAATCAACTTCTACTGCAACGTGGTGGATGACCAACTCCGCCACGAAACCGATCAACCCACCATCGGTCTGATCCTTTGTCAGCAACCCAACCGCGTGCTGGCGGAATACGCCCTGCGCGGCGTCGATAAACCCATCGGCGTTTCCAGCTACGAACTCACCCGCGCCCTGCCGGAAAACCTTGGGAGCAGCCTGCCCAGCATTGAGCAAATCGAGCGGGAATTGCAGGGAGGCGAGGCATGAGCGGCGTGAACTTTTTGGACAAGCTGTTGGATGGGGCGGGGGTTGAGTGGACGGCGTTGGGCGATGAGCGATTCTTTGAAATTGCCAATAGCGGTAGAACGCCAGTAAAGGCTTCATTGCGGCAGCCGGGCGAGATTCCATACTACGGTGCAAACAACATTCAAGACTACGTAGATGGGCACACGCACGATGGTGTGTTTGTTTTGATTGCGGAGGATGGCTCTGCAAGTCTAGAAAACTACTCTATTCAATACGCTGAGGGAAAATTTTGGGCAAACAATCACGTTCATGTTGTGCGTGGTACTCAGGCAGTCAACACAAGGTTTTTGTATCACTACTTGTCTATTGTTAATTTCATTCCGTTTCTCACTGGCGGTGGCCGTGCGAAGTTAACCAAGGGCAGCATGGTGGAAATTGAAATCCCCATCCCCTGCCCAGACAACCCCCCAAAATCGCTTGAAATCCAAGCCGAAATCGCCCGCATTTTGGACGCATTTACCTCGCTTACAACCGAGCTTACAACCGAGCTTACAACCCGCAAACAACAATACAAGCACTACCGCGACCAGTTGCTGAGTTTTGAAGATGGGGAAGTGGAGTGGAAAAATTTGCCGGAGATGGCACTTGATTTTGGGCGCGGTAAATCTAAGCATCGACCGAGAAACGACGGGAAGTTGTACGGAGGCAATATACCTTTCATACAAACAGGCGACATCAGGAGCGCATCGCACATCATCATGGAATACAGTCAAACCTACAGCGTGCTTGGCCTAAAGCAAAGCAAGTTGTGGCCCAAGGGAACACTCTGCATCACGATTGCAGCGAATATTGCGGAAACATCTATATTGGGCTTTGATGCCTGTTTCCCTGACAGCGTCATTGGCTTTGTCGCTGACCCCCAAAAAACCAGTACCGACTATGTCGAATACCTCCTTCAATCAGTAAAAAACAAGCTGGAAGAAAAAGGGAAAGAAAAGAGTAGCGCGCAAAGTAATATTAATCTGGCTACTTTTGAACAATTAAAGCTGCCTTTCCCGTCGCTCACAGAACAAGCCCGCATCGTCACCGTCCTCGATAAATTCGATGCGCTGACGAGCTCCATCACCGAAGGCTTGCCCCGCGAAATCGAACTGCGCCAAAAACAATACGCACATTACCGCAGTTTGCTGTTGAGCTTTCCCAAGCCGAACACACAAGGATAAACATTCATGTCAACACCCGAGCCACAAATTCAAATTTTCACCAGTGCCGATGGGCAAGTGCAACTGAACATCAAACTGGAACAAGAAACCCTATGGCTGAGTCAACTCCAAATGGGCAACTTGTTTGAAACAAGTCCTGAAAACGTTTTGATGCACCTTAGAAATATCTTTACAGATCAGGAGCTTGATGAAACAGCAACTGCTAAGGATTTCTTAGTAGTTCGCCAAGAAGGCAAGCGACAGGTTCAACGCCAAATCAAACACTATAACCTCGATGCCGTTATTTCCGTCGGTTACCGCGTCAATTCCAGCCGCGCTACCCAGTTTCGCATTTGGGCCACCCGCACCCTGAAACAGCACTTGGTTGACGGCTACACCCTGAACCAAAGCCGTTTGCAAGCACGAGGCGTTGAGTTTGAACAGGTCATTCAACTGCTCACCCACACCTTGACCAATCAGCAACTGGTGCAGCCCGAAGGTTCGGCGGTGCTGTCGGTCATTTCAGACTACGCCCGCAGTTGGAGCTTGCTGCAAGGCTATGATGAGCAAAGCCTAGCCGCGCTTCCCCACAGGCAAACGGACATGCAAGCCTTGCATTTGCCCGATGTATTGGCCGCCATTACAGCGCTCAAGACTGCCCTCATGGCCAAAGGTGAGGCCACCGAATTGTTTGGCCAAGTGCGCGGCGAAGGCTTGGCCTCGGCCATTTCCACCATTGAACAAGGCTTTGGCGACGAATGGTTCTACCCGCATGTGGCCAGCCGTGCTGCGCATTTGCTGTACTTCGTCATCAAAAACCACCCCTTGGCCGACGGCAACAAGCGCAGCGGCTCGTTTCTGTTTTTGTGGTACTTGCGTTTAAACCAGCATTTGCTGGCCAAACCTGTGGAGCAACTGATTAACGACAACACACTCGTTGCGCTGGCCTTGTTGGTGGCAGAAAGCAAACCAGAGCAAAAAGAGTTGATGATTCGGCTGGTCGAGCATTTTGTTTTGCTGAAGGACGTCTGACATGGAAAAAATTCAAAAAATTAAACAACTGGTCAGCGAAATCAACCGTGTGCATTTTGATTTTTCCAATGAGTATTTTGCAACGGGAAAGATCGAAAAGATCAATCTTTCGAAGACCATTTCCCATGTGCCAGCAAGCCATGTTTATAAATATCGCCTGACATTGCACGAATGCGTGAATGATTACCTGATGACGGCGGATATCGATATTAAATACTTTTACCGCGTCAAAACCAGAGAAAGTATTGACGACAAAATTGAGCGTTTCTCAGCCCGGCAAGAGCAATACCCTGTGAATAACTGGTTAAATGATATTTTTGGCGCCCGGATTATTCTCACAGCAGATGAAATCAACTCTGTGATGGCGTTGCTGGACGACTGGCAAGATGATTTGAGCCTGAAAAACTGGTATTTGCGCGACAAAGAGGGCTACAAAGGCTTGCATATTTACTTCAAAAACAAGAGTAACTTCTATTTTCCATGGGAGCTGCAAATCTGGGATGCAGCAGACCTTCAAAGCAATATCAAAAATCACGAAAAATTCAAACGAAATTTTGTATAAGCAAGCGAAACCTGAAACCTATGCCTAAGCTAAGCCTGCGCGACCAAACCACGGAGTTTCTGCTCTACACCGCCCCGAATGGCGCGATCAAGGTGGAGGTGCTGCTCAGCAATGAGAGCATTTGGCTCACGCAAAAGCGCATGGCCGAGTTGTTTGGTGTGGGGGTGGCGGCTATTTCCAAGCATCTGAAAAATATCTTTGACAGTGGCGAACTTGCTGAGGATATGGTTATTTCCATTTTGGAAACAACCACTGAGCACGGCGCCGTGGTGGGTCTGACACAGACGCAGCAGGTAAAGTATTACAACCTCGACGCCGTGATCTCGGTCGGCTACCGCGTTAACTCGTCACAGGCCACGCAGTTTCGCATCTGGGCGGCGGCGCTGATCAAGGAATACAAGTTTAATAAACAGCAGCGCATCGAATCCGATTTTGACCGCGAGGTGAAGAGGCTGCTGCAAAAAAAGGACGCGCAAGCATGAGCGACTACACCCCCATCGCTGAATCCAACAACTTCATCGTGCTGGATAAATACACCAAGGAATGGAAGGTCGCTGAAAGCTACCAGAGCGAATACGATCTGGAGCGGGAGTTCATCCAAGATTTGCAGAATCAGGGTTATGAATACTCACCAGACCTCAACACGCCCCACAAGCTGCTGGCCAATTTACGCGACGCCTTGCAAGCCTTGAACGATGTGCGGTTTTCGGATGGCGAATGGCAGCGATTTGTCGAGACGTTTTTAGACAAGCCCAGCGATGGCATCGTCGAGAAAACCCGCAAGATTCACGATGACTACATTCACGATTTTGTGTTTGACGATGGGCATATCCAAAACATCTATTTGCTGGACAAAAAGAATATCGCCCGAAACAAATTGCAGGCGATCAAGCAGTTCGAGCAAACAGGGTCGCATGCCAACCGCTATGACGTGACGATTTTGGTCAATGGTTTGCCACTGGTACAGGTGGAGTTAAAAAAGCGCGGTGTGGCGATTCGCGAAGCGTTTAACCAAGTCCATCGCTACAGCAAAGAGAGCTTCAACGGCGCGCAGTCCTTGTTCAAATATTTGCAACTGTTTGTGATCTCCAACGGCACCGACAGCCGCTACTTTGCCAATACCACCCAGCGCAGTAAAAACAGTTTTGACTTTACGATGAACTGGGCGAAGTCGGATAACAGCCTCATCAAGGACCTGAAAGACTTTACCGCCACTTTTTTCCAGAAAGAGACGCTGCTGAAAGTGCTGCTGCGCTACTCGGTCTTCGATGTCAGCGATACGCTGCTGGTGATGCGTCCGTACCAGATTGCCGCCACCGAGCGTATTCTCTGGAAAATCAAGTGCGCGTATCAGGCTAAAAGCTGGAGCAACACAGAGAGTGGCGGTTTCATTTGGCACACCACCGGCTCGGGCAAGACCCTGACCAGTTTCAAAGCGGCACGTTTGGCCACCGAGCTTGAGTTTGTCGAGAAAGTGTTTTTCGTGGTGGACCGCAAGGATCTGGACTATCAGACCATGAAGGAATACCAGCGGTTTTCGCCGGACAGCGTGAATGGTTCTGACAGCACGGCAGGCCTCAAGCGCAACCTGGATAAGGACGACAACAAGATCATCGTCACCACCATCCAGAAGCTCAACAACCTGATGAAAGGCGAAAGCGACTTGCCCATCTACGGCAAGCAGGTGGTGTTTATTTTTGATGAGTGCCACCGTAGCCAGTTCGGCGAAGCACAAAAGAACCTGAAGAAAAAATTCAAGCGGTTTTATCAGTTTGGTTTTACCGGTACGCCGATCTTTGCGCAAAACGCCCTCGGCGCAGACACTACCGCCAGTGTGTTTGGCCGTGAATTGCATTCGTATGTGATCACCGACGCCATTCGCGATGAAAAGGTGCTGAAGTTCAAGGTGGACTACAACGATGTGCGCCCGCAGTTCAAGGCCATTGAAACCGAGCAGGATGAAAAAAAGCTCAGCGCCGCAGAAAACAAGCAAGCGTTGCTGCACCCCGACCGCATCCGCGAGATTACCCAGTACATTCTGAACAATTTTCGGCAGAAAACCCATCGCTTGCAGGCTGGTGCCAGAGGCTTCAATGCCATGTTTGCTGTGAGTAGTGTGGATGCGGCCAAGCTGTATTACGATTCGTTCAAGGATTTGCAAAAAAGTAGCGATAAGCCACTGAAAGTCGCCACCATTTTCTCGTTTGCGGCCAATGAAGAGCAAGACGCCGTGGGCGACATCCAAGACGAGAGCCTCGATGTGTCTGCCATGAACAGCAGCGCCAAGGAGTTTTTGACCGCCGCCATCGCCGACTACAACGCCTTGTTCAAGACCAATTTCAGTGTCGACAGCAATGGCTTTCAAAACTATTACCGCGATTTGGCCAAGCAGGTTAAAGCCAGGGAGGTCGACTTGCTGATTGTCGTGGGCATGTTTTTGACCGGTTTTGATGCCCCTACGCTGAACACCTTGTTTGTGGACAAGAACCTGCGCTACCACGGCTTAATACAGGCCTATTCGCGCACCAACCGAATTTTTGATGCCACCAAGACGTTTGGCAATATCGTCACCTTCCGCGATTTGGAGCAAGCCACCATCGACGCCATTACCTTGTTTGGCGACAAAAACACCAAGAACGTGGTGCTGGAGAAGAGCTACAAGGAATACATCGAAGGTTTCACCGATGTGGTGACCGGTGAGGCCCGACGTGGCTTTGTCGACGTTGTTAAAGAGCTGGAGCAGCGCTTTCCAGACCCCGCAGCGATTGAAAAAGAGTCTGACAAAAAAGCTTTTGCGAAATTGTTCGGCGAGTATTTGCGTGTTGAGAACGTGCTGCAAAACTACGATGAATTTGCGGGCTTGAAGGCTTTGCAAAACATTGATATGAACGACGCGGCGGCAGTCGAGGCATTCAAGACCAAGCACTGTCTGGACGCCGCTGGTTTGGCAGCAATGCAAACCATTCAGATGCCTGCCGAGCGCAAAATCCAGGACTACCGTTCGACCTATAACGACGTTCGCGATTGGCTGCGCCGGGAAAAATCTTCCGCTGAAAAGGAAAAATCCACTATCGATTGGGATGATGTGGTGTTCGAGGTGGACCTGCTGAAGTCGCAGGAAATCAACCTGGATTACATCCTGGAGCTGATTTTTGAGAATAACAAAAAAATCAAGGACAAAGCCACGCTGGTGGAGGACGTGCGCCGCGTGATTCGCGCAAGCTTGGGCAGCCGTGCCAAGGAGGGGCTGCTGGTCGACTTTATTAACCATACCGACCTCGATCAAATTGGCGACAAGGCTACTGTGATCGAGGCCTTCTTCTCTTTTGCCCAGGCGGAACAGCAGCGTGAGGCGCAAGCCCTGATCAGTGCCGAGAACCTGAATTCAGAGGCGGCCAAACGCTACATCGCCGCCTCGCTAAAACGTGAGTTTGCCACTGAAAATGGCACTGAGCTGAATGCCGTTTTGCCCAAGATGAGCCCGCTCAATCCGCAATACCTGGCAAAAAAGCAGAGTGTTTTCCAAAAAATTGCCGCTTTTGTGGAGAAATTCAAGGGCGTGGGCGGGCAGATATGAGTTCGCATGCCCGTCAAAACGCAGAATAATCCCGCCAAGCGAGCCACGCGCCAACTAATAACAAGATCAGGACAATCTCATGGACAGCCAACTTCTCACCCTCATTGCTTTCGGTATCGGTCTCACCATCGGCGTAGCCGTCGCCTGGCTGCTGACTCGGGGGCGGATTGCGGCTGCCATTGAACAAGGCCGTGCCGAGCTCGCCGTTGATGTTGCCACGCTGACCGAACGCGCCAGCCGTATGCCCGGCCTCGAAGCCACGCTGACGGAGGCCGAGTCGAAAATAAGCGCACTGAGCACCGAACTCGCCGAATTGAGGATCCGGCTTGATGCCGAGCGTAGCCAGGCTGCGGAAAAGCAGGCGCTCTTGCTCGAAGCCAAGGAAGCCTTGTCCAATCAGTTCAAGAGCCTGGCAAACGACATCCTTGAAGAAAAATCAAAGCGCTTCACCGAGCAGAACCAGACAAACATCGGCCAACTGCTCAATCCGCTCAAAGAGCGCATGACTGAGTTCAAGGCCAAGGTGGAGGAGATTCACACCAAGGACACCGAGCAGCAAGCCACGCTCAAGGCCGAGCTGTCACAACTCAAAGACCTGAACCGTCAAATGACCGAAGAGGCCCACAGTCTGGCGACCGCCCTCAAGGGGCAGGCCAAGAAGCAGGGCAACTGGGGCGAACTCGTGCTCGGCAATGTGCTCGACCGCTCCGGTCTGCGCGAAGGCAAGGATTTCAAACGCGAAGTCAGCTTCAACACCGAAGACGGGCGCAAGCGCCCAGATGTGGTGATCTATCTGCCGCAGGCCAAGCATCTGGTCGTCGACGCCAAGGTTTCGCTGAATGCCTATACCCGCTACGTCAATGCCGAGGACGATCTGGATCGCCAGCAGGCTCTGCAGGAACACGTCAATGCCATCGCCAGCCGTATTCAGGAACTCTCGAACCGCGCCTACTTCGAGTTGCCCGGCCTCAACACCCCCGAGATGGTCTTCATGTTTATCCCGATCGAATCGGCTTTCGTCGAAGCCCTGCGTGCCGACGACACTCTGTTTCAGAAGGCCATCGAGCAGAACGTGCTGGTCGCCACGCCGACCACCTTGCTCACCAGCCTGAACATCGTTCGCCAGCTCTGGCGCTTCGAGGAACAGAACGCCCACACGGCCGAACTCGCCGATCGTGCCGGCAAGGTCTACAAAAAACTCGTCAGCTTTCTTGACAGCATGGAAGCCGTCGGCAAGCAGCTCGACAAAGCGAAAGAGTCCTTCGGCACCGCCATGGGACAACTCTATACCGGCAAGGGCAATCTGATCGGTCAAGCCAAAGAATTTGAAAAACTCGGCGTATCGGTGCAAAAACCCTTGCCCGAGCATCTGGTGGCTAAGGCCGCCCTCGAACTTGAACACTTGCCCGAAATCGCCGACGGCACCGGCCCCGTGTCAAATCCTTCTGCTTAGCTACGACGCACGCGAGGGGTTTATCTGCGACACCGCAAAGCGCTCGGCAAGGTTTCCAGGGTTGACCGATATAAGCGACAATAGCTTTTGTGATAACCGTTGCGAATCGCGACCCCTCTACTGGCTATAGTGTCCTGACCTTGCTGGAAGACATCGCGCAATTGCCAAAACTCTTGGCCCAAGGCCCAATTGGACGCTTGTCCAGCCAGGGCCTGATTGAGCAGAGCATTGCCACCGAGCAGTCGGCCACTGCACTTGTGGGGAACGTAGATGAGTAAGCGCGTTCTCATTCTGGATACTTCCGTGCTGTGTTGCTGGTTGAAAGTGCCCGGCAAGGATGAAGCCGGGCCAGTCAATGATCGCTGGGATCACGCCCGGATTGATGCACTGCTCGAGCAGGAACGATTGAAGAAAAGCACATTCGTGCTGCCTATTGCTACGCTGATTGAAACGGGCAATCACATTGCCCAGGCGCCAAGCCATAGGTTTGAGCGCGCATCAGATTTGGCTAGCTATTTGCGCGAAGCAGCAGAAGCAAAGTCTCCCTGGGCAGCTTTTACAGACCAGTCACAGTTGTGGGGCACAGCAAATCTTCGTGCACTGGCCGATAGTTGGCCCCAGCTTGCCAATGGGTGCCTTTCGATTGGTGATGCGACGATCAAGGATGTGGCCGAGTTTTACGCCAAGGCAGGATATTTCGTTGAGATACTCACAGGGGATGCAGGATTAAAAGCCTACCAGCCAGCAAAGCCTGTAGCGCTCCCAAGAAGGCGGCGCTGATGTCATCCGGCAATAACGGGAAAAGGAATCCTGCGTGACTCGCGAAGACCAGCACACCGATCTCAAGTCCCTGCGGACGATCACCGCCAAGAATGCGGAGTGGGATTCGCTCGCCCAGGATTGCGTGTGCTTTGCCAATGGTTCTGGCGGTCGCCTGCTGTGGCCTCGACGCGTGATGGCCGATATTTCCTACGCGTTGGCGACACCTGCCAGCCGGTGCTCGGTGATGATGTGCTGCGTCTGGCTAATGAGCGTCCGGGTCGGCCTTGGGAGACCATGGAGAGTGATGTACCGCGCGGCAGTGCCGATGTGGGCAAGCTGAATCGCTTTGTCGCGGGCATCCGAGGCTCGGATCGGGTGAAGAACTCTGTGAAGGAGAAAAGCCCGGACGAGTTGCTGACGCATTACGGGCTGGCCCAGGGCGCTACGCTGACCCGTCTTGGCGTGTTGCTTCTGGGCTTGACGGCAAGCCGGCGTGCACAGGGCACCGCACCGATCGTGCAGGCCATCAAATATGACGAGCAAAGCCAGAAGATCAACAAGTGGGTTTGGGATGATTGCGAACTGTCACCGATTGAGCTGGTGGACGCAATCTGGCGCGAGGTGCCAGATTTTCGCGAAAGCTATGAGGTGGCCGAGGGCTTGTATCGGCGCAGTGTGCCGGCCTATGACGAGAAAGTGGTGCGCGAGCTGCTGGTGAATGCACTGGTGCACCGGCCCTACACCCAGCAAGGCGATATTTATCTGAACCTGCACCCCGGACGCCTGGAGGTGGTGAACCCGGGCCGCCTGCCGCTGGGGGTGACACCGCGCAATATTCTCCATGCCAGCCGTCGCCGCAACGAAGCACTGGCGCGTGTATTCCATGACTTGGGGTTGATGGAGCGCGAGGGCAGCGGATTCGACTTGATCTACGATCGGCTACTGTCTCAGGGGCGGCCTGCGCCTGTGCCAGAGGAAGGCAGCGATTGGGTCAAGGTGACGATACAGCGGCGCATTGCAAAGCCGGAAGTGATGCGACTGCTCACCGAAGCCGACGCACAATTTCAGCTGACGCAGCGCGAGCGAATAATGCTGGGTGTATTGGCACAGACCGAGGGTATGACAGCCAAGGAGCTGGGCGATCTGCTTGAAACAAATGGCGCTGATGAACTGGCCGCATGGTTAGGGCGCCTTATCGGCTCTGGCTTGGTGCTGACAACTGGCAAAACCTCCGGCATGCGTTACTTCGTTGGGCCTGAGTGGTTGCGTGGGGCCAAGTTGGATCGCAAGACGACCTTGACGCGGATCACGCCACATCGCCTGAGCGCGTTGATCGTGGAGGATTTAACGCGTTACCCGAATTCGTCCAGTTCGGAGGTTAATCGGCGGATCGGGGCCGAGATTTCGGCCAAGACGGTGAAGCGAGCGTTGGACGATTTGATCGAGCAGGGATTGGTGGCCTATGAGGGAGAGCGCCGCTGGCGACGATATCGCCTCGACAATCCGTCCCATAAAGGACAAGAGCCGGGGAGTTTTCATGACGCCAATTACCCCGCAGCCCGGCATTAGTCGTAATGCACTGATTTTCTGTGGCTTTCATAAAGGACAGGCATCAGCAATGTCCTTTATGCAACGGGCGGCTGTCCGATAGAAAACGATCCATGGCCTATACCGACATCAATAGCGAAGACCGTCTGGTGTAGGCGACGTTTGCCGAGCCCCTGGAAAAAGTGCTGGGGTGGGAGAGTGTCTACGCGTGGAATCAGGAGACATGGAGAACTGGCTCAGTGAGCAACAGCGGGAAAACTGGTAGCATGAAATCCATCCTTTGGCAGACGAAATACAAGGGGAACCTCACTATGCTACTAATGATCGATAACTACGATTCCTTCACCTATAACCTCGTGCAGTATTTTGGCGAGCTAGGGGAGGACGTGCGCGTCTACCGCAACGACGCCATCACGCTCGACGCCATCGCGCAGCTCGCACCTGCGCGCATTTGCATTTCGCCCGGTCCGTGCGCGCCGGCGCAAGCCGGGATATCGGTCCCTTTGATTCGACGTTTCGCCGGGCAGATTCCCTTGCTGGGCGTTTGTCTCGGGCACCAGGCGATCGGCGAGGCGTTTGGCGGGCACATCGTGCGTGCCCGCGAGATCATGCATGGTAAGACTTCCCCGGTACGGCATGTTTCTACCGGTATTTTCCGTGGCTTGCCTGATCCGCTGACGTGTATTCGTTACCATTCGCTGGCCATCGAACGTGCGCGCCTGCCGGATTGCCTGGAAATCACCGCCTGGACCGAGGACGGCGAAATCATGGGCGTTCGCCACCGCGAGTTGAATGTCGAGGGCGTGCAGTTTCATCCCGAATCGATTCTCAGCGAGCACGGCCACGATTTGCTGCGCAATTTTTTAAGGTCGGACGCATGAGCGATATCACCGTCAGCGAAGCGCTTAGTCGCCTGGTCGAGCATCGGGAAATCTTTCGCGACGAAATGCTGACGCTGTTTCGTCGTTTGATGGGCGGTGAGTTGACCGCTGTGCAAATCGCCGCATTGACGGTCGCGCTACGCGTCAAAAAAGAAACCATCGGCGAAATCGCTGCGGCGGCCCAGGTCATGCGCGAGTTGGCGGTGTCGGTCGAGGTCGGCGATACCGACGATCTGCTCGACTTGTGCGGTACCGGCGGCGATGGCGCGCAGACCTTCAATATCTCAACTGCGGCGATGTTCGTCGCGGCGGCGGGTGGTGTGCGCATCGCCAAGCATGGCGGGCGCAGCGTGTCGTCTTCGTCCGGCAGCGCCGATGTGTTGGAAGCCTTCGGTGTGGCGCTCGAACTGACGCCGGCCCAGGTCGCACGTTGTTTGTCTGATACCGGCATCGGCTTCATGTTCGCCCCCCGGCACCATGAGGCCATGAAGCATGCCGCGCCGGTGCGGCGCGAACTCGGTATCCGTACCATTTTCAATATCCTGGGCCCGCTGACCAACCCCGCCGGCGCCAAACGACAACTGATG